>NZ_LXYE02000023.1 GCF_001659685.2 Labilibacter marinus | reverse complement strand
GATTTTATAATAATTAACCGGTAAAAATAAGCCAATTCATTTAGCAAACAATATTTTACTATTCGCATTAGCCCCAAAACGACTCGTTAAGCTGGGGCTCTGTGACTACCATTAAAAAAGGAGCCACAAAAAAATGTGGCTCCTCATCAACTGAATAGCATCTTTAAAAGTTGCCTTTTTATTTTACTTTAATTTCCTGCAGGAGCTGTTAGTTTCTCCATTACATTATCTAGGTTAAAAGCTGCTGCTTTCATTCTTGGCGGGTAGTCTTTAAACGTACCTAAAAATTCACCAACATATTCAGATGCTGGCAGTAGTAAAAATGCATGGTCTAAATACCAATCCCAATAGGTATTTGAAGTAACTGTTGCAAATTCGTACGGATCTCTTCTTAAATTATATAATAGCGGAATACGAAGCGTAACGAAAGGTTCAGCCCAAACAGCAAGTGTTCCGGTAGAGCGTTGTTCCATAAAAATAACTTTCCAATCGTTGTAACGAAGAGCAGTTAAATCGCCATCATCAGAAAAATAAAAAATTTCTTTTCTTCTGCCTTCTTTTTCTTCTCCGAGTAAATAAGGTAACATATTATAACCATCTAAATGAACTCTAAATGTTTTATCACCTACTTTTTTACCCACTAATAATTCTTCTTTAACCTTGTCGTTACCCGCTGCGGCTAAAAATGTAGGTAGCCAATCCAATCCAGAGACAATTTCGTTTGAGTAAGAACCTGCTTTAATATGGTTAGGCCAACGGATCATAGATGGCGTTCTCCAACCACCTTCCCAATTGGTATTTTTTTCGCTTCTAAAAGGATTCGCACCTGCATCAGGCCAAGTATTCTTATGAGGGCCATTATCGGTACCATATTGTACAATGGTATTGTCTGTAACACCTAATTCATCTAAAAGGTCTAATAATTCGCCTACGTGCATGTCATGCTCTACCATGCCATCGCCATATTCGTCTTGCCCCGAAATACCTCTATGTTCATCTTTAACGTGTGTACGAAAGTGCATTCTTGTTCCGTTCCACCAAACAAAAAATGGCTCGCCTGACTTAACAGCAGCTGTTATAAACTTTTTAGCAGCAGCAATAGTTTCATCATCGATCGTTTCCATTCTCTTTTTTGTGAGTGGGCCTGTATCTTCTACTTTTCCATCAGCATAAGAATGAATTACACCACGCGGCCCGAATTTCTTTGCAAAATCTGGATATTTTGCTGGATCAGGATAATCTAGCAATTCAGGTTCTTCTTCTGCGTTTAAATGATAAAGATTCCCCATAAATTCATCAAAGCCATGATTGGTTGGCAAATGCTTATCTTGATCGCCAAGATGGTTTTTACCAAACTGACCTGTTCTGTAACCCATAGGTTTTAACAATTCTGCAATGGTTGGGTCTTTTTCGTTAATACCCTCTTTTGCGCCAGGCATACCTACTTTACTTAAACCTGTACGAAATACACTTTGTCCTAAAATAAAGGTTGAGCGTCCTGCGGTACAACTCTGCTCAGAGTAGTAATCGGTAAACATCATACCTTCGTTAGCTACACGGTCGATATTTGGCGTTTGATACCCCATTAAACCATGTGTATAGGCACTAATATTAGACTGGCCTATGTCATCTCCCCAAATAACCAGAATATTGGGTTTTTTGTTTTTCTGTGCCATCATAACAAATGGCATTGCAATAATTGCAATTAAAATTACGAGTTTTCTCATTGTAAATAATTATTAGTGTTGATGATTAATCTGTTTACTAAACCATTATATCGGTTAATTGTTTTTTGGTGTATATCCTATGAAAATATAGGTGCTTATTTTCCATTTAGCAATGGAATCAAATGCTCGGCCCTCCTGAAGTTATTTCATCAAGGCTTTAATTTCTTCCTTAGCCACTTTTAAATCAATCATAAAATCGGCATTGGCGTGTAACTTGGCTACTGCAGCTGCTCCCATCATTCTGCCGGCTACCACATCGCTATGCCAATGTACATTGCATACATTACGGCTGATGCCAAATTCTTTTCCTCTTTCTAAAATGACATCGGCTTGTGCCGGAAATACTTCGGATAAAATTAATGCCCAAGTCCAACCAATGGCCGTATGCCCCGAAGGGTAAGAACCATCTTTGCGTAAGGCAGCTTCATCATTGGGCGTGCACGTAGGCGTATTGTTTACCATAAATGGGCGCTTACGCTGATAATGATTTTTTGCCCCATAGGTTGATAAACCAGCATCAGCTAACGTTCGGCGCATAATCATATATAAATGTGGCGTGTTTGCTTCCGATATTTTTGTATTCAACACCATATTAAACGCATCAACAGCTTCTGGAAAATGAAGATCGGCATCCTTGGCGGCTTGTTCTCTTCGGGCTTCATCATTTGAGGCAACATACATGGCTGCTATTTCCTGATCTAACTCAAAAGCTACCGAACCTTCTTCGGGTGGGGGTGGCACTAAATTTAAGCTATTGGGTATTTCATTTTCGGATAAATAGCCTTCTAAAATACCCGCATGAATCTCCTTTATTTCTTTGGATAAAGAGGTGATAACGGGTTGCTCTTTTGGCGCTTGCTGTGCACAACTAAACATTACGGCCAACAGTACTATGGCAGTACCTAACTGTAGTTGGTAAAATTGTTTTCTCATCATGGTGTAGTTTGTATTTGTAGCTATTGGGTGTTGAGAGACCCATTAAATATGTTTTGTATAAAACCCTACTCTCCCTTATAGAATGACTATTCTATAAATCCATTCGTATAGTCTAAAAGTAAATATAATTTAAGTGAAAACAGGCAACATATGGAATTAATAAGGATAAAAGTGTAAAATAAAGTAGGATTAGTGCAAAGGCGGATCGTTTGGGAGTAATCCCAAAGGCTAAAAGTTGCATCGTTTTTAGTTGAGGAGAACTCCCAAAGGCTAAGAGTTACATCGCTTATAGTTTGGGGGTACTACTAAGGCCTAACTGATGTAACAAAAATGGTTTGGGACAACGCCCAAGGCTCCACCGACCCATAATATTGCTTTAGGAGCACTCCCAAAGGCTAAAAGACGTAAAGGTTAGTTAGGGAGTGGAGTTATAGCGCCTAACTTTTAGTATCTCTTTGATATTATTTTTGACTACTGACCCACAAAAAAGCTTTTAGTAATTTTATTCAACTCCGCTGGAGTTGTCCTATGATGCAAATGTCATGACCAATGTTG
>NZ_LXYE02000022.1 GCF_001659685.2 Labilibacter marinus | reverse complement strand
AACGCTAAACAAGGCTATCAGAACATTAAAATAAATTGTTTAGGACGCTGTTGTGCCATGACTATAAATATGTATCCCTTCTGGGGATATTAAGATAACTTCAGAGAAGTTAAATATTTATAGAATTTGAAATTCTTCCCTTTCCCTAACAATCCCAGCGGGATTGAATATAAATAAAGGGATCTAGAGATTAATAAAAAGTTTAATCGCTCAGTAATGTTTATCTCATTTTAAAAAGATGCACATCATTATGTTATAATATTTACACATTCCATTGACATGAAAAATATTTTATATAACTTGTATACCATTCATTACCAAAGCACCTATAAACTATATCTCATTTATTTTAGTAAGCTTCGGTAACCAATAATAACCTTATTTTTTTATTATGATTGAAAAATTAATTGCCAAAAGCCGTATTACAGAAGTACACGGTACATCGAGAACAATGAATACAGCCTACGAATCATCAGGCTTAACTACCGACCAATTTTTAACGGGTATTTATGAGCAACTCATAAGCAAAACTACTGCACTTGGTATGGCCATAAGTCGTTCGCACGCCGAAAGTGTTGCGGCCGAAAAAGATGAAGTGCGCGATGATAAAATTCGCGCTGTGGGATATCAGTTACAAGGTTACTTGTACTCTCCCGAACAAGCAGTTCGCGACGCGGCTGCTATAGCAAAACAAGTGTTTGATAAATATGGATTTGCCATAATAGAAGAGACTTACGTAAGCGAATCGTCGCACATTATATCGATGTTAAACGATTTTGCTGCCCCAAAAGTAGTCGAAGCCATAACACTACTTAAAGGCGTTAGCGAAAACATTGCAGCCCTAAAAGCAGCACAAGACGACTTTGAAACGACCCGCGCTAAATATGCCGAAGAGGAGGCCAAACACGGAACACTCACTAGCGCAACAGTACTAAAAAAAGAAGTACTGAATATTATTAACAACGATTTAGTACAGTTTTTACGCACTGGCGAACGCTTTCAGCCCGAAATTTATGGTGCCTTTGCACGCACCATTGCCGAAATTATTGATAAAAATAATGAGCAAGTAAAAAAACGCAGTAAAAAAGATAAAATCGAAAATGAAGTATCTTAGGTTTTAATAAATAGAAAAGGATGGTTTGTCAATTGGCAAACCATCCTTTTTGTTTAGTATTTTTAAATGCTTTTAATGCAGCATTCTTTAATTCGCTTTTACAAGCTTAACGCCTTTTCCAAATCTAAAGCGTGCAATCAGCCCCCAATTATTTGAGTTAAATTTCATTTTATTTGTAAGCATAAAATGCGGTCGCCAATCGAACCCAATGGTTAAAGGAAAATCAAAAGAATACTCCATACCAAAATCACCAGCTGCTGCAACATCCAAACCATTATTAAAATATAGTTCGGGCCCAACTCCTGGATAAAGTTTAAAGCCACTCGGACCGTCCTCTAAGGCAAACATCCAATCGAAATAAGCCCCCATTGATATATTGTTATCAAAATTTAAAGCTCCATGTAATCTGGGTGTCTTAGCCAAGGGGATAGTCATATCAAGAGCAAAGTCGTTTCCAAAGCGGCCACCAAGCTCCCAGTTTGATTGCGCATTGGCGTTTAGCACAAAAGCCAATGCAATAATTGTAATGATAAGTACTTTTTTCATCTGTTTAAAATTTAGTATCAAGACACAAGTATCAAGTAGAAAGACTAATTTACAAGATGTAAGATCAATACTGCATAATACTTTCAATCATGCTCTTGTGTATTTATTACCCAATAATTATGGGTGTTTCATGTGTTTATATTTTCTTTCATTTGTCATATGGAGCTCTCAAGAAATTTTAATCGTTACCCTGTGTGTAATTTTTAAGATTAAAATTTACATGGTCGTTTCATCTGTTTATTTATTTTTCATGTTTCAACCAACTACTTAATTAATTCCACTTCACCTGGCATCCATGTTTTTTCAATCCACGGTTTTAATGGCCCGTATACTCTAAGAATAACAGAAAAACTCTTGTCTGGGATAGTTTGTAGCCAATTGTTCTCCATACCTTCTGGCGCTGCTGGTGCTAGGTACACATCAAACGAACCGTCTTTGTTTTGTTTGAATCCTTCGGTTTGGCTTCCCACTGTCGGAAATTTTTGATCGGTCTGTAACAATGAGCGCGTTTGCGTGTCGTATATGGTTACTGCCCAAAAATCATTTACTGGCACATTGGCTGGTATATGCAATTTGTATGCTTTACCTCCATCAAAGTGGTTTTTATCAGCATCTAAAAAAGCAATGGCATAATCAGAACCGGCTCCCTCAATGGTAACTGCCATAGCTGGAGTAACCGCCGTATAGTTATAATGGAACATATTCAGAGCATCGGTATTATAACCACCAGTTTCTGTTCTGAAGAATACATCTTTACCTGCAAAAGCCATTATCCATGCACTTTCTGTTCCAGGATAAATCTCTACACCCGCTAAATTTTTATTGGTGCGTGGATACCATGTAATTGAACGTGCAGCAGCATTTCCTATGGCAACGGCTTCGGTCAGTATTTTTTTCATTCTTTCATCTGGCGCAAAAGCTTTACCTTTTTCAATACCTATGGATGCAAACAATCCTTTGGTTACATCGTCTAACATATCCACATGCTCTTCATTAATCCATTCTGCCAAATGCTCATAAAAAGAAAAGTCATTGGTATGTACCGTATTAAAGTCAACACCTGAAATATCTACCAATTCCATTTTCTTCGGATTGTCCTTTTCAGCCAAAGGGTATAGTTTCATATTTTCGCCAATCATCTTTACGGCTTTTTCAATTCCATTTGCAATGGAAGTACGGGTAAAAACAAATACTTTGTTGGTTGGCGACTTAACCACAAAATAACCTTCTGGAATTTCGCCCTCGTACCCTGGAGGTAATATCAAATACTTTCCGCCTTTACCTTTATCTTCGCCAAACGGTCCAATATCGGCAATATAACGAAACCATGCATCGTTAAAAGCACCCAACATACCAGCAGGTATTTCCATCACTATGGGGCCATCTTTTCCCACATTAATGTACGGAGTAACATAAATGGTAGAAGTATTTGCTGTTAATAACAAAGATTTAGAATCTAATAAGGATTTTGTTATCCCTATTTTATTGTAATCATCTACGCCAGCTTCTTCTAACCCCACAATTAAACCTCTTACCGAAGCTCCTGGTATACCTTTCATAAATGCATCTACACCGCGCATCCTATCCAAATAATCATATACATTTTCGGCAGTTGCTTTTGATGGCACCCCATCAAAAAATTCCAATGCACCAATGCTTGTTTCTACTTTATTGGGCGTTTTAATACCTGCAGGGATATTAGTTGTCATTGCATAGGCCTGAATTTTCTTTTGTTCTTTTTCTTTAACTGCAGTCTCAGGCTGACAAGATGCCAGCACCAAGGCAATTCCTGAAATTAAAATAAGTTGTTTCATATTTTGGTTTTTCTATAGCGTTAAGTTGTTTTCTATTCCACTAATTCTAAATCGCCTGGTTTCCATGTTTTGTCAAACCAAGGCTTTAAAGGGCCATAAAGACGCAATAGTACATTGTAACTTTTACCAGGGACAGTCTGAATCCAATTGCCCGCATGCCCTACTGGTGCTTTAGGACCAAACCATACCGTATACGAACCGTCTTGGTTTGATTTAATAGTCGGGCTATTACTATCAAGACCAGCTTCTTTTTGATCAGTTTCTAACATAGAACGATGTTGCCCTGAGTATACCATAAACGACCAAAAATTATTCACTGGAATAGGCGCAGGAAGGGTTACTTTGTAGGTTTTACCTCCATCGAGATAATTGCCTTCCGCATCGTGAGGTGTAAAAGCATAGGCCGATCCTGTTCCAACTCTTGGTACAGACATGGCTGGAGTAATGCCAGTAGCCACATAATGAAAAATACTACGACCATCAATGTTCATTTCTCCTTCATTCATAAAATCATGACCTCCAGCAAATGATGTATACCACGTGCGATCGGGGTAAAAATAAACACTTGCATCGCGAGGGCGGAAAACAAGTGAACGTGCCGAAGCGTTAGCTATTGCAGCTGCATCCTTTAGTATTTTTTGCATGCGCTCATCTGGCGCAAAAGGTTGTCCTTTTTTAATACCAATAGAAGCAAATAATCCAACCAGCTCAGGGTTAAATGCGTCCGCAGGCTCATATTGAATTACTGCATTAAGTTCATCGTAAAAATGCGCATCGTTAGCATGTATCGTATTAAATTGTTGGCCTGACAGATCTAATATTTTTTGCTTTGGCGGCTTGTTAGCCTGTGCAAGAGGATAGCAACGAAAACCTTCTCTTAACTGTTTTGTAGACCCCTTCACATCGCCGTCTTTTACAAAAACACGCATAAAAAGCCAGTGACGATAGCTTGTTGATTTTGCCACAAAGTAGCCTTCAGGTATATCGCCCTCGTAGTCAGGACCTATAAATAAATATTTACCACCTCTGCCACGATCTGGTCCTGTGAGTCCTACATCGCTAACAAAACGAAAAAAAGCGTCGTCAAGCGAGCCCAATACGGGTCCGGGTATCTCTACTACTACAGGTCCGTCTTTTAGGTCAACCTCAACAAAGGCATAAGGGGTTGTTGATTGCGCAGTCAAAAATAAAGTACGGGCATCCATCAAGCCAGCAAAAAGCCCAAGGTCTCCCGGTTCTAATCCCGCATTTTTTAAGCCTTCTAACATGGCATATACCGAAGCGGCAGGCATTCCACTCAAAAATGTCTCTACACCGCGCGATAGGTCAAGGAAGTCAAAGGCCTTCTGAACTGTAGCTTCACTAGGCATGCCATCGAAAAACTCAAGATCGCCAAGCAATTCAGTTTGCACTTTATCTGGCGTAAGCAAAAATTCGGGTACATCAGCCGCATACTTTGGTTGTTCAACTGCTTGTTTTTTATTTTCCTGTTTAGCTTCTGGGATTTGTTGACAAGCGTATGCCATCCACCCAATAAATGGGATGGCCATAAACTTTAAGTTGTTAATTAATTTGTTCATGGTTTAAGTTATTTGTTATTCAATGCTTTTATCTTTTTTAAACATACTGGTAGGAAGCAAAAATTGCGCTTGAACTCTCCATTGCCATTTAGGGCCAAAATCTGGTCGCACCACATTATAATACAATTGACTTTGTAAATTCAATGGCAGTTTACCCCCAAGCATCATCATTTTACCACCACCGGCTCCAATTGGCACAATCCATCTATCATCACCTTCAGCTGTCCAATCGGCTGTTATTATAGGCGAACTATTTACATACCAACCACCACCTAATTGACACACTGCAAATAGATTAACAAGCATGTGATTAACATCCTGTCTATCTGAGTTACCGGCAAACGACCAAGCATTATTTACGAGTCCTCCAAGCGTCCAATCTCCAGGTTGAGCTAACACAACCAAAGATGGTCCTGCGCTCCATTTTTCATTACCTCGTACACTTCCGCCAGTTGGCAATTCAATAACAGGTCCAAACCCCCACATTAAACCTTTGCTTTCGGGCACATAAAATCCTGTCAATACCATATCGCTTAAACCAGAAGTGAGCTTTCCACTTTCGTTACCAAAATCAGGAATACGCACTATAGGCATGATGGTTCGAGTAATAAATTTACCGTTGAATAAAGGAATAACGGGTTGAATGTTTAAGACATTTACATTACGGTTGTGCTCTCCATAATTCATGTTCAGGTTATTCTGAAATGGAAAACTCATTAAATCAGCTAACGGGTTAGCAGCAGCTGCAGATAATTCTTCTTTAGATTGTTGAGCATTTAACATACCTAATATGAAAACAACAAGCAGTGCTGTGGTTAATAGTTTTTTCATGTTTCTTAAAAAAGTTATATAATATTTAAATGGATAGATTCCTGATGAAATGGTTATGCTAGCATCAATACGAACAGGCATTAGCATTGCATAAATTCAAGGTATTGCCAGTATCAATACCGTTCCTAGTTGAAACTTCAACGAATCACATTTACTAAATTATGGGTATGAAAATCAAGGAATATATGCGTCGAATAGAAGTTGGTATTTCTAAGAAGATTAATGACGGTATTGCCTTTGACTGTAGCAATGTTTTTTTTGTAAGTGAGCCCTAAAAAGAATATGAGCTTGAGTAAAATAACAATTACAAGATTAGTGTTTCTCATCTTATTTTGTTCATATGGGATTACGGTTGCTTTTCTTACAGAATAAGCGTCGTTGCCATATGAAGTGTAATCTACCAATCAATAACAATGCACTTACTCTAATGCATTGGCAAAGGTGATAAAAACGAATGGTTATTATTTAGACAGTAGTGTCGACAATACTCTTAGATGCACCTTGTTTATTAGCTAGCTCAATGAGCGGCCCAAGTGCGTTCATTATATCATAACATGTCTCACACAGGTACTCCACTGTATAGTTATCAAAGCTAAGCCTTGAATACCAGGCGTCAACTAGTATAAACCACAAGGGCTTAACCTGGTCATCGGGTAGGTTAATATGAAAATAGTCCTTAAACTTTGGTATAATTATATCGGCAGAAAGAGCGTTTCCTTTTATATAAGCATTGTTGTATTTAAGTATATCACGATGCTTAAATAAGGTTTTGGTAAATTGTATTCCTAATTTAAGGTCATATACTACTTCATATAAGTTTGGGATATATGTATGCAAGCGATTACTTATCTCCACATTGAAAACATCAATAGTTGACTTAATATGTAATTCAAGGGTTTTATCCAATAAGTCTTCTTTGTTATCAAAGTAGTAATAAAAATTAGTACGAGGTAAGCCACATTCTTTAGCCACCTCTTTTACCGAAAAATCTATAGGCCCTTTTTCTGCAAACAAGCGATAAGCTGTTTCTAGCCAAATAGTATATGAATCTGATACATTTGTCATTTTAACCCTATATTTTTAATCCAAAAACATTCAAAACAAACTAAAATACGCCTATTGGCTCTATTCTAAGGCTAAGGTATAAAATTACTATAGTTTTTAGATGAAAATAGCAGAAAGCTTTCTGTAAAATATTCTCTAATGAATTATTTCCCATAGCGCTGTAAAAATATATCTGCTACAAGTATATTTTAACAACATCCTCTTATATTTAAGAACAAAAACATCTACTGACATACTGTTGTCAGTTATGCATTGTAAGCTTGTGCATCCATAACATCTAATAAAACACAATACCATGGCAGAACCATTAAAAAACATGATAAATCCAAAGCTTGTAGAGCAAGTTGGAAACCAGTTAATACAGATAAAAAGTGATTTTAACAAGGATGCTTTTATCAAAGAGGTGTTCGATAATAACTGGGAAAACCTGGAATTAAAGGATCGGATGAATCATGTGGCTTACATTATGGGACAACACCTACCTGCAGATTATGCAGAGTCTATTGAGATTGTATTAGCCTTAACTAATCTGGCTCAGAACGATAGTAAAGAAATGTCGTTTGTATATATGTTTTTACCTAGTTATGTAGAGCAGTTTGGCATTCAAGATACAGCTACTTCGGTAAAAGCCATGGAAAGAATCACCCAGTTTAGCAGCTGCGAATTTGCCGTAAGGCCATTTATCATCAATAACCAAGATATAATGATGGAGCAAATGTTAAACTGGAGTATGCATGAGCACGAAAATGTGCGCAGGTTTTCTTCGGAAGGTTGCAGACCTCGTTTACCATGGGCTATGGGCTTACCAGAACTAAAAAAAGATCCTGCTCCTATTATGCCTATACTTGAAAACTTAAAAGATGATGCTTCGGAATTTGTACGAAAGAGTGTGGCCAACAATCTCAATGATATCTCAAAAGATCATCCTGAATTAGTATTAAGCATAGCTAAAAGGTGGCAAGGAAAAAGCAAAAACACCGATTGGATTATTAAACATGGTCTGCGTACTTTATTAAAGGCAGGCAATCAAACCGCGTTAGAGATGTTTGGGTTTGGTTCGTCGAAGGATATTAAAGCGGAGAATTTTAAAGTAATTACCCCATTGGTTAAACTTGGTGACTATTTAGAATTTAGCTTTGATATTAACAATACATCTAACTCGGATAGCAATATTCGCTTGGAGTATGCGGTATATTACCAAAAGGCTAATGGTTCTTTAGCCAAGAAGGTATATAAAATAAGCGAAAAAATGTATGCTGCTAACTCAACCTCAAATATAAAGCGCAGACAATCTTTTAAAGTTATCAGCACCCGAAAGTTTCATGAGGGATTGCACCAAGTAGCCTTAGTTATTAATGGTATAGAAATGGAGAAACATGATTTTGAATTGACATTTGAATAAGACTTGCTCCATACCTTAAATAAAAAAAGACAAAAGCAGTATTATCCCAATACTACTTTTGTCTTTACATTATACTTTCAATATTG
>NZ_LXYE02000021.1 GCF_001659685.2 Labilibacter marinus | reverse complement strand
GACACTATACAAGACTTTCAGAACATTAAAATAAATTGTTTAGGACGCTATTGTTATACTTTATATTCTTTTCTAGTATTTATTAGGATCGTTGAATATTGCGTAAGCAACAGTCCACTCAAAAATATCTGCAGCACCACCATGCGCTTTAATAGTTAAACCTGCACTGATGTGATCGGTAAATCTATAACGTAAACCTGCTCTTTCATAGTAGGGTGTTTTTTCATCATTTTGCTCATTTCTATTCATATAAACTCCAATAGCCAAAGGTGCATATAAACGACTCGTTAATGCCCATTCCCACGAACCAACCACGGCCCAAGACACAGCACTACCAGTGGCGTCTCTATCGTCCATACCTGCCGCATAATACATATCAACTCCTAAACCAACACGGTACTTGTAATTTATCTGACGTAAATAATTTACACCAATACCCCCTCTATAATAATTGTCACCTCCTGTTTTATAATTTTTACTCCCATTATATACAGCTACATTAATAATATCATGTTTCTGATATTTTGGAAGAGGACGTTCATAATCGTAAACCTTATCTTCATTTAACCTATAGCTAACGCCAACTGTTGTAGGCAATAAATTCAGTCCATAGTTGGGCTGTTTAAACGAGCCATTACTAAAATGTTTGAAGCCTAAAGTTGCATTTAAAGCCCATCTATCAGCAAGTTGATAATTAGCATAAAAGCCTAAATGTACGTAACAGTTTCTTTTTGAACCTAGAAATATGTTAGCTGGATTATCTTCAGGATCGTATGGATTAATATTATACGATACACCAAAAGCTGCCGTATATCCTAAATCCCAACGTCTATCTTCCTGAAACTTAAACGGCATGGTTAAGAAGAAATACAAAGCTGTTGGGTTACCTACATCCTCATTATGAAAAGTTGAAGTATACCAACCTACACCATATTTAGGGCGACGATAAACGTTACCATAAACATCATCAGGATCACTTTTGGTAAAACCCAAGCGAATATCAAATCCATTATAGTAAGAACTATTTATTAATTCATCTCCAATATCGGTTCCATTACCCACCATGGCACCATTCTCAAATCTAACATCTAAATGTTTAATAAATTTATACCCAGATTTTTTGTATGTACTATCCTGAGAATATTGCGCATGAGAAAGAAAACCTGTTAACACAAATGCAGATAACAAGATAAACCTTAAAGTTTTCATAGAATCAGTATTTTAATAAATGATCAGACTTAAGTAAGCCTGCTGTTAAGTTATTGTTTAAGTTAAATGCGAATTTCGATAAAATTTTGATGGTATTAAAATATATAGCTCGCAAAAGTCATGCACCCCATACAATTTTATGTGTTTTAAAAACTAATACAGCATTTTTTATACCCTAGCCATTAAAACCAACTACCCCCAATAATTGTTTACTTAAAAAAACTATCATGGAAGAGCAAATAAGATATTATCAACAAAAACTACAATACGAAATTGATTCATGGGATTTATTTGAATCAATCAGACAAAAAAAAGCCATAACAGTTATTGATGCCAGATCAGAAGAAGCTTACAAAAGAGAACACCTACCTGGTGCTATAAATATTCCGCACAGAAAAATGACAAAAGAAAGCGTCCAAAACCTGGATCAAGACCATCTTATAGTAACATATTGCGACGGTATTGGATGTAACGCCTCCACTAAAGGCGCACTAAATATGACCCAGCTTGGTTTTAAAACCAAAGAACTACTCGGTGGCCTGGATTGGTGGAAACGCGATGGCTACGAAACCCAAGGTGAAGACAGGAAAGGTGCGACTGGAATTGCTTGTGGTTGTTAAACAAATCGAATCACAAAAAAAGCCCTGCTTAAAAACAGAGCTTTAGTATCATTCAGTACATCCGATTTATTAATCCACTTTAAAAAAGGAAATGACCTGATTTAATTTCTCAATTTCTTCTGAGAATGATTTCGTTAACTCAGATATACGATCCGCCGCATTAGCATTTCCTTGAGATACACCATCTAACTCCACAATAGCCTTATTAACTTGATTTGCTCCTTCATTTTGCTCTATGGAAGCAGCAGATATTTCAGTAACCAAATTTGCGGCTTTTTGAATATCAGGAACCAACTTGGTAAATATCCCCCCAGCCTCTTCAGCTACAGCATAACTCGCAATAGCCTGTTCGCTTATCTCATTTGCTGACTCCCTACTTCTTTCTGCTAATTTCCTTACTTCAGCAGCAACTACTGCAAAACCTTTTCCTTCAGTGCCTGCTCGCGCCGCCTCAACAGCTGCATTCAATGCCAAAATATTCGTTTGCATTGCAATCTCTTCTATAATCTTTACTTTTTCAGAAATTGTTTTTATAGCCTCCACTGCCTGAGCAACAATATCTCCTCCTTCGTAAGTATCTTTATAAGCCTGTGACATTATCTTTTCAGACTTTTTAGAGTTATCAGCATTCTGCTCAATATTTGCACCCATCTCTTCCATAGATGCCGACACCTCTTGAGTAGAACTTGCCTGCTGCATCGATCTACTTGAAAGCTCATTGGCAGATTCTGTTAATCGCTCTCCTCCTGCAGAAATTAGTTTTCCCGTATTTTTCACTTGCTTTACAACCTCGGTAATCTTAGCTTTCATCTGGTTAAAAACAATAGCTAACTCCCCTAGCTCATCTTGACGATTCAACAATGCTTTATCCATATTAATTTTCAACTGTCCTTGTGCAATAGAACTAGTTACTTGCTTCAATTGCAATATCGGATTAGCTAAAGATCGAGAAATAACATAAGCCATTGCAAGCGATAATGCTATAAATATCAGTCCTATTATTAACGAATACTTTCTAATAGGGTTTAAAAGACTAACCAATTCTTTTGATGGAAGGGTAAGTATTATTTTGTGCTTAGTGTTGCCCATATCCATATAGGCTAACTCACTACTTTCATCATAAATTAATTCATTAGAAAGCAAACCCGTCCCTTTTGATTCAATCACTTTATTAGCAGTAGAGGAACTAAACACATCTGATAATTTTTGATTAATATGATCAGGATTTTGCGATAGTTTTATTATTCCAGCTTGATCAATTACACACATATAACTATGATCGCTAAACGTTCGTTTATTTAAGTTCTCTACCATCACACTAGGGTTCAACCCCACTCCTGCAACACCCGTCGGAGCATTTTCATCTCCCATTAATACATTAATAAAAAGTGCTGTTTCCTTGAGTTCAAGATTAGAATCAAAATTGGTAGAAACCCTTACTCCGCTTGCCATTGTGTTAAAAAACCACGAGTCATCAGGATCATCCTGAGAAACCACTTCCAATAATTTGTGTCCTCCTGTCCAGAAATTATTAGTTCTATTATTAACTGCAAAAATGGTAAAGTAACCAAACTCATTGACCACCGCATCCAATTTATCAAGAGCTAATTCTTTTAAATCATCATCTTGCTCCTCCCCTTCAAACCATTTTAATAGAGTTGGATCGGTTGCTATTCCTACAGATGATTCAATCGCTTTTTCAAATTCATTACGCAAATCACTTTGTGCCGCTTCCAAAAAAGCAAACAATTGTTTATTCCTAATATCTTTAGTTAGGGTATTACTTATTGTATAGAAAAAAGTTAAACTTAAAGCCACCACTACCACAAACACCACTAACCCAAATGATATTATCATTTGAGACTTAATACTCTTCAGTTTCATACAAATACTAGATTGGTAAATAAATTATACGCTCAAGGAAGGTTACTTTATTAACGTAAGATTAAAAAGCCAATACGCAGCAATTCAAGAATAGGTTTTATTAAAAACAAGGTAAAACATCCATCTAAAACGATACTGTCTGAGACACTGTACATTGCAATGTTTAAAACCTTATGTAGTAGTGATTTTTAATCAAACAGACCAAATACTTTAAAAATTCAATATCTGTCAACCATAAATTTAATGCACAAAAAAAGGCAACCCAAATTGGATTGCCTTTAAATTCTTTAGCCGAGTCTGAATTACTTACGTAATCCTAATTCTTTAATTAAACCACGGTATTTTTCAATGTCTTTTGCCTTCAAATAATCAAGAAGACTACGACGTTTACCTACTAGTTTAACCAAAGCATGCTCTGTGCTATAATCTTTTCTATTAACCTTTAAATGTTCGGTTAAGTGAGAGATACGGTGGGTAAATAATGCTATCTGGCCTTCAGTTGAACCAGTATCAGTTTTCGACTTCCCGTACTTCTCGAAGATTTCTTGCTTCTTTTCTGTAGTCAAGTACATACTATATATATTAAAAATTTGCGGTGCAAAGATAGTTAATTTATTACAAGTAGCAACACATCGTTTTAAAAAGAATACAAATAATATTAAAGCAGCTTATCTAGCTACATGTCAACTCCATAAATACACTACTCAAACCCCTATTAAAAAGGGCTATCACAACAGATTTTATACTCTATCCATTATTTGTTGGTTAAGTTGTAAGTAATATCTATTTTTAGTCAAATTTTTCGGGAACACATTTATGCTTTCTTATCGCTTTCATCTTTTATTTATTGTATTGCTTCTGTGCCTAGGCGGGCAAAGGAGTGAATTGCGCGCGCAAGACAATAAAAAACAAGCTAAGTATAACGAAGTAATACATTTAATCAGTCATTACGGATACAACAATATTCATAACTTTAGAAAAAAATCCACTACTGAATTAACCCAAAGTGGTATTAATGGTTTTATATTCGACTTAGCATTAAGCTCTGATAGTAATAAAGTTAAACTTATCACATCCCGTAAAGACACTCTCGATTTTTCGTTAGTATGCGACTCACTTCGCTCATTTTGCCAAAAGGACACCAGTCATGTTTTAACGCTTTTTCTCAATTACCAATTTGATTCATCCTTCTTAATTCAATCGTTTCAGAAAGGGAACATATATAATAACATATGGCAAGGCAATTTTAATGCAGAAATGCCTACGATTGGTCACCTAACCAAAATAAACAAGCAGCTTATTTGCTTTAGCTACCATAAGTATAACTCATCAAAACAGCTAATTAAGTACGCATGGGACTATGCAGTTAATCCGTGCAACACCGATGAAATTGAACCCAAATTCAATGGCGAATTCTGTAACGGAAACATAACTAATAAATTACTATACCTAAGCAGCTACCAAACTTCCGAACAAACATTGCCAAAAGTAAATGTAAAAGTTGATACTAACCAGGATCCATTTTTTATTTCACATGCATTAAACGTTTGGAAAAACACAGGTAAGGTGATTAATTTTTTAGTGTTTGATTTATATAACAGAAACTACAAAGGGTTACGAAGCCATTTTAATACACAATTAAATATCTCGGGTACCATCTCATACAATCGCGAACCTTTGCAAAAGGTATTTTGGGAGGGTGATTTCAATGCAGTTACCCATGGCGAATATAGTTTTCCTGTTACTTTAAACGACAATGTAGTTTTAAAACCAGTAAGTCCAGGGTTTAGATTTATTCCCGAAGAAATTAAAATAGAAGACATTACAAAGTCTATCACACAAAATTTCATTGCCGTTCCCCTTGAAATACATCATAACATGAGTGCTTATTTTCCTTTTAACGAGGAAATAAAGGATGAAGGACCTCAAAAGTTTAAAGTACTAAACCACGGTGCAAAAATAGTGATGGATGGTAAAAGAAACCATGTAGCCGAGTTTGATGGAAAGTCTTACATCACCATTCCTGAAGCCAATACTTTAGGCATGTCAAATTCGGATTTTACGGTTAGTGCCTGGATTAAGTTAGATCGAGAAAACACTCGAAATAAGCGAGATTTTTCCATTATGGGAACTAAGGAGAACTACTATAGAGGAGGGCTTCATTTACAAACACGAGACAACAGGCCATACTTTGGTTTTTTCTCTAACGACTTATGGGGTAATTCTCATATCTCTCCTAAAAGATGGTACCATGTAGTTTGGAGGTATACTAAATATAATCAGGAGCAAGCTATTTTCGTAAACGGAAAACCTGATGTATCCTCTTTAAATCATCCAGCCTTTGTGAGTAATTCCAACATTTATATTGGTCGATCTATTAGTCAGGATAACCTTTACGAAGGAAGAATTGACGACGTAATCATTTGGGAAAGAGCATTAGGTGAAGATGAAATCTGGAATCTATACCAAGATATTTCATTAGATAAAGGCAATGTATTTATCAATTATTTAAAAAGAAACAAATACTGGTTAGCTGCCTGCTTATTTATCACCACCGTTATTCTATTAGTATTCAGAAGAAAGAAAAACGCCAGCAAACCGAATTCTAAACCTGAAATTTCATCTATTTCTATTCAAGAACAAATACCAACTAAAAATACAATTCGTTTATTTGGAGACTTACAGATTATTGATCAATCAGGCGAAGATATCACCAATAAATTTACACCTCGACTAAAGCAAATCTTTGTTTACCTCATCATTAAAAGTAAAAGTTCAGACCAAGGCGTTTCGTCCGATGAATTTATACATGAAATATGGCCTGGCTTCGATCGTAAAAAAGCTATTAATAACCGAGGCGTATCCATTAGCAAGTTACGTTCTTTGCTCGAATTGATGGATAATATTACCATTTCAAATCATCAGGAAAGATGGCGAATTGACCTTTCTGAAAGTGTATATTGCGACTATTACGATTGTTTAAACAAGCTTAAAAGCAACCTATTTAATGATCGAGAAAAACTGAATGCATTTTTAAGCATTGTACAACGCGGTGCCTTTTTACACGATTGTAAAGACAGTTCCTTTGACGAAATTAAAGGAAACTTCTCAAATAAAGTTATTGATATATTAACTCGTTTACTCTCGGATTTTGATCTAAACCAAAATCCAGAATTAGTTATACAGATTTCAGATAGAATACTGGCAGCCGATGATGTAAACGAAGAAGCCCTAAAATACAAAATCAAAGCGCTTATAGTTCTTCGACAAGTCAATCAAGCCAAATTTCTTTTTAAGTCCTTTAAAGAAAAACATGAAGAGATTTATAACGAAGCCCTCAACATTACCTTTGAAGAATTGATTCACTAAAATATCTATTATAATATTTCTGAAAATGCAGACGTAAAGTATTTTGTTTGGATTTATCACACCCCCTTAATTCAACATCTACTTCGGTCCTGGACTATAACTAAGTTCTTTATAAAAACTTCGTATCCTACAGTATTAAATATAAATACTTCCCATTCATCCGCCTTAATTATGGATTAAAATCACGGATCCATATATTATTCCTTATCATTTATTCACATTTATTCACATCAACACTACAACCTGTACTTCAATACAATACAGAATATATTAATACCGAATTAACATCTCATTAAGCCCTCCTAAATGCATTTTTAATACACTAATAAGTAGACTCTCTTAATATTGCATCAAATTGAAATAATCAGAGAAAAAATCAATCAAAAAATGAAAAAGAAAAATTGGATTAAGAATCTATTCCAAAAATATTACTTCATATTTCTATTGGGGGCCATTGCCGCATACATTCTAAACTACTCCACCAACGAAGTAGTCAATTACACTTCTACAGATGAATATTGCTTTTCATGTCACGTGCATGATCATGCCGAGGAATCTTGGCGGTTATCTGCTCACGTAAACAACGAGTCTGGAGTTATTGTTCACTGTGTTGATTGCCATCTACCACCAGAAGGACATGGTAGATTATGGGCTAAAGCCAAACATGGGGCAAAAGATGCCTATGGGATGTTGTTCAAGGATTCAGCAGATTTTAAATGGGAATCGAAAAGAACAGTTGAAAAAGCCAACCAATTTACTTATGAAGAATCCTGTATAAAATGTCACTCTAATATGTTTCCTGCAGGCCTTTCTGTAAAGGGTGAAGATTCGCATTTATATTATGAATCAAGAAAAGATGAGATGACCTGCTTAAACTGCCATATGCACACAGGGCATTACAATCCTAACGCCATTCATGCCCATAATGAAAACTTTGGTATTAGCGATAGTGCTAAAGAAGTATTTACTGAAGCATACCAAGTAACCGAGTTTAAAAACTTCACCGAGAAAATACCTGGTACAAGTGTATCGTTTGACATGGTTGCTATTCCTGCGGGAGAGTTTACCATTGGTAGTAGTAAAAAAGAAGATTTTAGAGATAAAAACGAGGGACCTCAACGTAAAGTTAAAGTCAGCAAATTCTTTATGTCAGAAATTGAGGTTACTTGGGAAGAGTACTTAGCCTTCTTCCATAACACAGCTTCCGAAGGGCGTAAAGAAACGACTAAGGAAGAAGTGAAAGATGATTCTGAAGTAGATGCTATTTCAGGAGCAACTCCACCATGGGGAGCACCTGACCAAGGATGGGGGAAAGGACAACGTCCTGCCATTACTATGAGCCACCATGCGGCAGTAACTTATTGTAGATGGCTATCGCAAGTAACAGGTAAAAAATATCGTTTACCCACCGAAGCTGAGTGGGAATATGCTGCACGTGCAGGAAGCCAAAGTGCGTACTTCTTTGAAGGTGAGCCTTCCGATTACTCTAAAAAAGGAACCTGGAATAAGATATTTGGCGTTGATACCGCGACCATTGCATCGTACGTTATATATGATGCTAACAGCCAAGGGAAAACGCATGAGCCTAGCTTGGTTATGGCCAATCCATTCGGTCTTAAAAATATGTTAGGTAATGTATATGAATTCTGTTCTGATTATTACCATCCACAAGCTTATGCACAATATAAAAACGAAGTAGTGGTGGATCCCAAAGGCCCTGCTAAAGGTAGAGAACACGTGGTACGTGGTGGTTCTTTTAAATCAGATGCCAGTGATGTTAGAAGTGCCGCTCGTAGAACTACAGAAACTAAAAAATGGCTGCAAACAGACCCGCAAATGCCTAAAAGTATTTGGTGGTATTCTGACTGTATAGATGTTGGTTTTCGCGTAGTTTGTGAAGTGGAAATAGAGCAATAAAGTGAACAGTAAACAGAAAATTAACCTCATTGCACAGTTATATCGTGTGATAACAATACAGAAAAGTCAGTACCATGAAAAATAAAGAGTCAAGAAGAAGTTTTCTTAAAAAATCAACCGCAGCAACTGCTGTTAGTGCCATCGGATTATCATCTATTCTATCATCGTGTAGCAGCGGTAAAACAAATGCAGAATTAGGCTTACCTCCTTTGTTGGATCGTGCGCCTAATGGTAAAAAACTAAAAGCAGGTTTAGTAGGTTGTGGACATAGAGGAACAGGTGCTTTACTTAACTTTTTAAGTACAGGCCCCGGCGTAGAAGTAGGTGCTTTAGCAGATGTTTTCCCAGATAAGGTTGAAGCTTGTAGAGACAGACTCAAAAAATACAAATTAGAAGTTCCTGAAGAAAACTGTTTTGTTGGTTTAGATGCTTACGAAAAGCTGATTAAATCAGATGTTGATGTGGTTTTATTGGTAACTCCACCTCACTTCCGTCCGCAACATTTTAAAACAGCTGTAGAACACAACAAACATGTGTTTATGGAAAAACCAGTAGCTGTTGATCCGGTTGGAATTAGATCGGTGATTGCTACCAGTAAAAAGGCCAAAGTAAAAGGTTTAAATGTGGTAACCGGTACGCAACGTCGTCATCAAAGAGATTATATTGAAACGTACAAACAAGTAACCAATGGCGCTATTGGAGAAATAGTAGGTGCCAAAGCATTCTGGAACCAAGAACACGTTTGGTTTAGAAGAAGACAAGAGGGTTGGACAGATATGGAATATATGTTACGTAACTGGAACAATTTCTGTTGGTTATGTGGTGACCATATTCTGGATACACACATCCACAATATTGATATCATTAACTGGTTTACCGGAAAATATCCTAAAAGTGCAGTAGGTTATGGCGGCAGACACCGAAGAGTAACAGGAGACCAATACGATTTCTTTAGTATCGATTTTGATTACGGAAATGGTTTATTCTCACACAGTATGAGTCGCCAAATTGATAACTGTGCCAACGGAACGGGTGAGGTTATAGTAGGGACAAAAGGATATACCAACTGTAAAAACACCATTTATAATTTAGACGGTACAGTAAAATGGAAGTATGATTACCCTAAAGATAAAGATGGAAAATCAACCAATGTGGTCAAAATTCCTCCTTATATTCAAGAACACATTCACTTGGTAACAGCCATCAGAACAAATCAGTATGTAAATGAAGCTGAGCGAACTGCTTTATCTAACTTAACGGCTATCATGGGGCGCGAGTCTGCATACACGGGTAAAAAAATTACCTGGGAGGAAATCATGAAGTCAGACATGAGGTTAGGTCCTAAAGAATATCACATGGGTAATGTGGATATGGAATTCCCAATACCTGTTCCAGGATCCGCCATAAAATCATAAATAGTTTGTGTATTAGTTGTCATGTGGGAATGGATAAATCAGTGTGGATATTGAGTCCATTCCCCATTAACACGAAAACAAAATCTTACAATAAAAAATCACCCTTATAATCAGAAATCTACAATGGTAAAAAAATCACAAAGTCGAAGAAGTTTTCTTAAAAAGAGTGCTGCTACCGTAATTGGAGCAACTATCTTCCCTAGTATTGTTCCTGCGTCTGCATTGGGCAGAGGTGGTTTTGTAGCGCCTAGTGATCGCCTTGAGATGGCCTTAATTGGCTGTGGCGGCATGGGTAGAGCTAACATGAAAAACCTTTTAAAGCTAAAAAACAAACAAGTTGAATTGGTTGGATTGTGTGATGTTGATATCAAACAGTTAGCAACAGCTCAAAAATTAATTACTGATATAAGAGGCAAATCTGACGCACGAGAATACGGTGATTTTAGAGATTTACTTGAAACTGAAAAATTGGATGCAGCCATTTTAGCTTTACCCGATCATTGGCATTCTATTATGGCAACAAATGTGGCTAATAAAGGCATACATATTTATGGCGAAAAACCTTTAGCACGAAGTATTAAAGAAGGTAGAGCTATTGTAGATGCCGTTAATGCGAACAAAGTAACATGGCAAACAGGTAGTTGGCAACGATCAGTCTCAAATTTCCATAGAGCTGCAGAGTTAGTGCGCAATGGTGTAATCGGTAAAGTAACGCACGTGGAGGTTGGCTTGCCTGATGGTAGAAAACCGATTGGTACACCTGCTGTTCAAACACCACCAGAGGGTGTTAATTGGGATATGTGGCTTGGGCCAGCACCAAAAGTACCGTTTAGAGGTGTAATGCACTTTCATTGGAGATGGATCATGGACTATTCGGGGGGACAGTTAACTGATTGGGCTGGCCACCATGTAGATATTGCCCATTGGGGTTTAGGTTATGATGACAAACAACCTATTGAGGTTGAAGGTAAAGGTGTTTATCCCGTTGAAGGTATTTATGATGTTCCTGTAGCTTACGATTTTACCTGTAAGTACGACACTGGTGTAACCGTTCGCGTGGCTAATGCTAGTGCTTATCCGGATAGAAAAGGACAAGGTACTGACGTAAATCGAAAAAGATGGGGAATGGGAACCGTATGGTATGGCGAAAAAGGATGGATTCATGTTAATAGAAATGGTTTTTGGGCGAGCGAACAGAGCATTTTAGATACTCCTGATGCTGAAATCAAAAATCCAATTTACAAAAGTGATAGTCATTGGGCCAACTTTGTAGATTGTATTAAATCAGGCAAAGAAACCATTACTCCGGCACATGTAGCTCACAATTCTATTTCGGTTGGTTTACTAGGTGAGATAGCCATGCTTACCAATGAAAAACTGAAATGGGATGGTTCTAATGAGGTATTTACCAACAGCGAAAGAGCAAACCGACTTTTAAGTCGTCCATTCCGTGCTCCTTGGCAGTTGCCACAGTAAATCAAAGTCTATAATCAATTATTGAAAAATTCGCAAAATGAAAAAAATACATATATACCCACTCCTGCTAGTTCTTACTCTTATATTAGCATCTTGTGGAACAAAAAAGTACGATGCCTTAATTGTTACGGGTCAAAGTAATAATTCGCATAATTGGAAAGCTTCCCATACGACAGTCAAGCAAATCATTGAAAACACAGATCTGTTTACGGTGGATGTAGCTATCAGCCCAGAGCAAGGTGGAGACATGTCTACCTTTTCTCCAAATTTTAAATCATACGATGTAGTTATTGTCGATTATGATGGAGATTCGTGGTCGGATGAAACAAAGGCTAACTTCGAGTCTTACGTTAAAAACGGTGGTGGCGTAGTTGTTTTCCATGGTGCCAATAACAGTTTTCCTGAATGGAAAGAATTTAATAAAATGACTGCCCTTGGTGGTTGGAAAGGAAGAACGGAAAAGGATGGTCCTTATGTGTACTGGAGTAATGACAAAATTATTAAAGACACCAAGCCAGGCAAAGGCGGATCGCACGGAAAGAAAAATGCGTTTGTGATAGATACACGCCAAGCTGAGCATCCTATTATGCAAGGATTGCCATTAAAAAGCATGCATACTACCGATGAATTATATGGTAAATTAAGGGGCCCTGCTGAAAATATGACCGTTTTAGCAACCGCCTATTCTAATCCTAAAACCAATGGAACAGGAAAACATGAACCAGTTTTATTTACCATTGATTACGGTAAGGGAAGAATCTTTCATAATGTGTTAGGACACGTGGATAAAAGCGAAGATATGATTGCTTATAAAAGTGCATATTTCATTTACACCATGCAAAGAGGTACCGAATGGGCTGCAACAGGTAAGGTAACGCAAGTAGTTCCTGAGGATTTACCTAACTTATCTACCCCGCTTGTTTTACCTGCTTATAAACAATTTACCCTTGAAGGACTATTTAAGAATGCTCGTAAATACAAAGTAGGTCAATCAAAAAAGTATTTAAACTTAATTTCTCAGCGCATTAAAAACCATAGCTCAAATGCCGAATACATGGCAAACATTGAGGGTAAAATGATTCAACTACTTAGCGCTGATGATTGCACTGCTGATGCAAAAAATTATATCTGTCGCGAAATTAGCTGGATGGGTTCTGATAAAGCCTTGGCTGTTTTAAAAACGCTTTCTTCTCAAGAAGAAACAAGTGAAATGGCTAAATATGCCATTGATCGATTAACGCAAAAATAAATATTGATAATACATCCATGAAAAAATCTCTCCCTTCGGAGATTGATTATATCTTGGGAGTTAGGTGCAACCAAATAAAAATATAAACGCATGAAACGAATACTATTAGTTATGATGATTATTTCATCGGGCATATTAGCAAATACTGCACAAGCTGGCAATTGGGAAATAGCTGCTCAAGCATGGACCTTTCATAAGTTTACATTGACCGAAACATTGGAGAAAATGGAACAACTTGACATTAGATATATTGAGTTATTTCCCAAGCAAAAATTCTCTCCTACCGATGATAGAACAACTCACTTTAGCATGTCGGAAGAGCAACGTGAGTACTTAAAAACGCTGCTTAAAAAGCACAAAATTAAAGTAACAAGTTACGGTGTTATTTCTCCTCAAAAGGAAGAAGAATGGAAACAGCTTTTTGAGTTTGCCAAAGCCATGGGGATAAAAACTATTGTTTCGGAACCAAAGCAGGAGTTACTTCCAATGATTGATAAATTATGTGTTAAGTACAAAATTAGAGTAGCTCTTCATAATCATCCAGACCCAACCAGATACTGGGATCCTGAAATTGTTTTAAAAGCACTGGAAGGGAGAAGCGAATATATGGGAGCATGTACTGATGTTGGTCATTGGACTCGTTCTGGTTTGGATGCCACTGAATGCTTAAAAAAACTAGAGGGTAAAATCTTCGAAATTCATATGAAAGATGTGAATAAAACCACCACAGAAGGTCATGCAGTTGTTTGGGGCGAAGGAGTGATTGATTGGACTAAAGTATTTGGTGAATTAAAACGCCAAAACTTCAAAGGAAAGTTTGTAATTGAACATGAGTACAACTGGACAAAACCTGTTCCTGATTTAAAAAAGAATCTTGAATTTTTCTCAACAGCAACTAAAGCTATCAAATAATAATGAAAAATATAATTAAAACAACTGCCATTATATTGTGTTTTATCGCGCAAAGTATACAGGCACAAGATAATAAGATTGACCCTAAAAAAACCGAGGATTGGGGACGAAAACCAGCCGAAGTAATTCCTGGTAAAAATAATGCTGCTCCTTCTGATGCCTTGGTATTATTCAATGGTAAAAATCTGGATAATTGGGTAAAAGCAGGAACCACAGAACCTGCCGGCTGGAAGGTAAAAGGAAAAACTGTAACAGTAGTGCCTAAAGCGGGAGCTATTGAAACGAAGCAGCATTTTGGCGATTGCCAATTACACATTGAATGGAGATCTCCAAAACAAGATGTAAAAGCTGGTAAAAAGGGACAAGGCAACGGTAACAGTGGCATCTTTTTAATGGGTAGATACGAGGTTCAAGTATTGAATTCATATAATAATGAAACGTATTACAATGGCATGGCTTCCAGTATTTACAAGCAACATATTCCATTGGTAAACCCAGCTGTTGCTGCTGGAAAATGGCAAAGCTATGACATCATCTTTACAGCACCTAGATTCAACGCCGACAAATCATTAAAGTCTCCTGCATATGCCACCGTTATTTTCAACGGAGTTATTGTTCAAAACCATGTTGAGATACAAGGCCCAACGGTATATAGAGGGAAACCGTCTTATTCGTTCCATGAAGCTAAGGCACCTATTAAATTACAGGATCATAGTAATGAAGTAAGCTACAGAAACATCTGGATTAGAGAACTATAAAAACACGATCTCTTTAGTATTAAAATTACATTTATCTACACATAACAAGAATGAAAAATATATCACGAAGAAATTTTTTACGCACCTCTGGAGCTATTGCGGCTGGAGCTGTTGTTTTGCCCAACTTAGTCAGTTGTAAAACAAACATAGACATTGTTAACCTCGCCGTTATTGGTGTAGGAGGAAGAGGCTTTGCAAACTGGCAAGGGCTAATCACCGAATCTTACAATAAAGAGACAAAAGAAAGAGTGCTCAACCCTAAGGTAAGAATAGTTGCTTTATGCGATGTTGATGAAAACATATTAGCTAAGGCGAGCAAAAGTTTCCCTGATGCTCCTACTTATACCGATTTTAGAGTTATGTTGAATGCCATGCATAAAGACATTGATGCTGTGGTAGTTTCTACACCTGATCACACTCACTTTGCAGCATGTATGGCTTCTATGGAATTAGGTAAGCACATATATGTTGAGAAACCAATGGCGCATAACATATGGCAACTTAGAACTTTAGCTAAAGCAGCTAAGCACTATGGTGTTGTAAATATTCTGGGTAACCAAGGACATGCATCTGATGGAATTAGAAATGTAAAAGAATGGTACGATTCAGGAATTTTAGGTGAGGTAAAAGAAGTGCACGCCTGGTTTAATGGACCTGATTTTAAGGGAAGATACTTTTCAAAACCAGACCAATATCCACCCCAAGCACAAGCTGTACCTGAAGGTTTAGATTGGGATTTATGGTTAGGACCGGCGCAAAACAGACCGTTTAATGAATGCTATGTACCACGTAGATGGAGAAGTTGGTACGAATTGGGTAATGCAGAATTAGGTGATTGGTGCTGCCATACCTTGGATGCACCATACTGGTCTCTTGATCTAGGCTCACCACAAGTAGTAAGCCCATTACATTCTGTTAGAAACACAGGTATGCCTGATAAAATAGTAACGGATTCATCGGTATTGAAGTTTGAATTCGGAAAAAGAGGCAACAAAGCACCGGTTAATTTATTCTGGTACGAAGGTGGAAAAAAACCTGAAAACAGACCTGAATGGTTAACACCAAAACTTGGAGGTAACGGTATGGTAATGGTAGGAGAAAAAATGTCGGTAATGACAGGTGGTAGACCTAACGATGCCCGATTGATTATGCCTAAAGAAGAATGGAAAGCATTCAAGGCAAAAGGCTGGGAGCAAACCATTCCTCGTGTACCGGAACAAAACCAATACAAAGAATTTATTAATGCCATTAGAGGTACTGGACCAATGCCAGGCTCAACCTTTGAGTATGGTGCTGGATTAACAGAAATGGCCCTAGTAGGTGTTATGGCACAACGTTTTGACACACGTATTGAGTTTGATGCTGCCAACATGAAAGTTACCAATCATCCTGAATTAAATACCTATATTAAGGAGCCCGTTAGAAAAGGGTGGTCATATGGTGAAAACCTTTGGTAGATATAGTACTAAGTTAGCAGCATGCAGTAATGTACATGTTGCTTAATGTTGGAGTAAAAAAACGATATAAGGCCAAAAGCCTTTTAACAATAGCCTCAGACATCGCCTTAGGTAAAAAACAAAAATAAAAGGCGCAACAACTTTACACGGATAATGTGTAAAGTTGTTTTGCGCCAAACCCATAAACATATTAAATTAATAACAACACGAATGTAAAGAGTCTTGCGACTTGATACTTGTGTCTAATAAAAAATCTATGAGCAGAAAAGTCACCTTATTTACTGGTCAATGGGCCGATCTTGATTTTGAAACCATCTGTAAAAAAGCCAAAAGTTTTGGTTACGATGGTCTAGAGCTTGCATGCTGGGGAGATCATTTTGAAGTAGACAAAGCAGACCAAGCTTATTGCGATGCTAAATTGGCCACGCTAAAAAAATACGATTTAGAAGTATATGCTATCTCAACACACTTGGTAGGTCAAGCTGTTTGCGATAGAATTGATGAACGACATAAAGCTATATTGCCTGCGTACATTTGGGGCGATGGCGAACCTGAAGGTGTGCGTCAAAGAGCAGCCGAAGAAGTGATTAAAACAGCCGAAGCCGCAAAACGATTAGGTGTTAAAATTGTGAATGGTTTCACCGGGAGTTCTATCTGGCATATGTTATACTCCTTCCCTCCCGCTTCGCAAGAAATGATTGAGGCTGGCTTTAAAGACTTTGCCGATAGATGGACACCTATTATGGATGCATTCCAAAAGTTAGATATTAAATTTGGTTTAGAGGTTCATCCTACAGAAATAGCTTTTGATATAGCTTCTGCAGAACGCGCACTTGAAGCAATTAACTACCATCCTTGTTTTGGATTCAATTACGACCCAAGTCACCTGGGTTATCAAGGTGTTGACTATGTGAAATTCATCGATAAGTTCGCCAAGCAGATTGTACATGTACATATGAAAGATGCTGGTTGGAGCGATGTACCTGTTGAAGCAGGTGTATTTGGTGGTCATACTGATTTTGGTGATGCTCGCCGTTTCTGGGATTTTAGAAGCATGGGAAGAGGAAATATCAACTTCGAGAAAATCATTCGCTCTTTAAACCGCATGGGATATAACGGACCACTTTCTGTTGAGTGGGAAGATGGAGCCATGGACAGAGAGCAAGGAGCTATAGAATCATGTGCTTTTGTAAAGCAAGTAGATTTCACTCCTTCTAACTTGGCATTTGATGCTGCCTTTGATAAAGAAAATCAATAATACAAATCCTTAAATACAAGTGGGTATATAAAAGTATCCACTTTCATCTTTGAAAAAATAAATTTTAATCTACACAAAATGGAAAAAAACTATAACAAATTCAGATTATTTGTAGGTAGTTGCTTGGCTTTGCTAGTTACCTCACTCACCTTTGCCATGCGTGCAAAAATTGAAGAAGTTTTTGGACCTGTTAGCGATGGTGGTATTTTTGGTTTAAGCAAAGAAGCTATTGGCTGGGCTTTTGGTCCTGCTTTTTGGGGATTTACAGTTGCTATGGTAGCTGGTGGATTCTTAATAGACATTGTAAAAACAAAGTCGGTTGTTTGGGCTGCTTTTTTCTTACACCTTATTGGTGCAGTGGCCTTTATCATGGCTAAGGACAAAGAGACTTTATTTTTAGCTAATATTTTTATTGGATTAGGAAATGGATGTGTTGAGGCTGCCTTTAACCCACTAATTGCGACTATCTATAAAGACAATAAAACCACCATGCTTAACCGTTTTCATGTTTGGTTTCCTGGAGGAATTGTGTTGGGTAGTTTATTAGCCTATTTAATGATGGATACCATGGGAATCAATTGGCAAATTTACATTGGTATCTTATTTATTCCATTGGCTATTTATGGTTTCTTATTTATGGGTCAAAAAATTCCAGAAACGGAACGTGTTTCGAGCGGAATTACTTATAAAGGAATGCTAGATGCTACTGGTGCTCCCGTTACCTTAATTGCTTCTATGACACTGATGTTATTGTTGGCTATTAATGTAGTTAAATTTCCAGAAGGCTGGATGTATTTAGCTGTAATTGGAGCAGTCGTTGTAGTTTCTGCAGTAGAAGCACTACTCATTCGTAAAACAAGTATGATATTTCCTATCATGTTTACCTTTATGTTATTAACAGCCTCTACCGAGTTAGTTACAACGCAATGGGTAAATGCATTGTTATCGCAAGCTGGAGTTAGTCCAATGTTAATGCTGGCTCTAATTACAGGAATTATGGCCGTAGGTCGTTTCTTTGCAGGAGGTTTGGTTCATCGTTTAAACCCTGTTGGAGTACTTTTACTATCCTCCGTTTTTTCAGCACTAGGAATATATGCCTTAAGTATGGTGAATGCGCCAGCAATGGTAATTGTTTCATCGGTAATATTTGCTGTTGGGGTAACTTATTTTTGGCCTACTATGTTAGGTTTTGTAGCTGAATACATCCCTAAAAGTGGAGCCCTAGGTTTATCTCTTTTAGGCGGTGCAGGAATGGTTTCGGTAGCTATGTTCTTACCTGTTATGGGTCGTATTATGGAAGAAAACAACGAACAAGTTGCACTGCAAAGTATTGGTGCCTTACCTGTGATATTAATTATTGGCTTTGCCATTCTTTATTCTGTTTACAGAAAAAGGAAACCTGAAAGTTTGTAATTAATAGTTAGCAGAAAGCAGTTTACTGTAATCAGCAGAAAATAGGCTGAAAGCCTGAAATATAATAACCTAGGGCAACGCCCTAGGCATAATTAACAATCAAACCGACGCATCACACAATTACTTTGTATGCTAATTTATTTGCGTCGGAAATTGTAAAAAGCTAAAAATTATCGAATGACATTATTTAATTTCAGATATTTTATTGCTATTCTATTTTTTTGCTTGGCAACTACCGAAATCGGGCTTGCTAAATCAAAAGTCAATCAAAAACCCAATGTAATTATCATTTTTACAGATGACCTGGGGTACGGAGATGTTGGGTGCTATGGCGCCCAAGGTTTTCAAACACCTGCTATTGATAAAATGGCTGATCAGGGTATGAAATTCACTGATTTTACAGTAGGTCACTGTATTTGTACACCTTCAAGAGCTTCAATATTAACAGGTCGTCATCCCGAAAGGTGGGGTTATAAAGGAGGTGTATATTTTCCTAAGGATAATGATGGCATGCCAAGCAGTGAAATAACCATTGCCGAAGTTTTAAAAGAACAAGGATATAACACTGGTATAATTGGCAAATGGCATCTGGGTCATAAAAAAGAATTCTTGCCACTTAATCAGGGTTTTGATTTCTACTTCGGAATCCCATACAGTAATGATATGTGGCAGGATGGCAGAGAAGCTGTTTCTAACAACATCATATTTAACGAAGGGATGACTATAACGGACTATAAAAGCTACCAAGGCGTTAACGATAAAGAGATTATTAATAAGTACAGAAACAAGGTGCCTTTAATGCGTGGAAATGATATTATTGAATGGCCTGTTGACCAAAGAACCATCACTAAACGTTATACAGAGGAAGCTCAACAATTCATAAAATCGAATACTGATAAGCCATTTTTTCTGTATCTGGCGCATTCAATGCCGCATATTCCTTTATATGTTTCTGAAAAATTTAAGAACAAAACCAAGAGAGGCCTATATGGTGATGTGATTGAAGAAATTGATTGGTCCGTTGGTGAAGTTATCAAAACACTTAAAGAAAGTGGTTTGGATGAAAATACTTTGGTGATTTTCACATCGGATAACGGCCCTTGGTTAAGCAAAAAACAAAATGGTGGCTCCGCTGGAGAATTAAGAGGTGGAAAATTCACCACGTATGAAGGAGGTCAGCGTGTACCTTGTGTAATGTGGTGGCCACAAACTATTCCTGCTGGAAAAGTTTGCCAACAGCATATATCTGCTTTCGACTTATTACCTACCATTGCAGAATTAAGTGATGCTGCACTTCCTGAACATCAATTGGATGGAATTGATGTAGGAAACATTATTAAAGGAAAAACACAAAAATCGCCCAAACGTGACTTTTATATTTACGGATTTGGTGATGCCATTAGAATAGGCGACTGGAAATACAGAAAAAGTGATGTTGCTGCAATTCCTAAATGGAAAGAAGAAAAAACTATTGAAGTACAGTTATTCAACTTAAAAGAAGACCCAAACGAAAAAAATAATCTAGCTAAGCAATATCCTGAAAAGGTAACAGAAATGGCTAAACGATTAGAAATTGAGTATGGAAAAATAGTAAAGAGTAATTAATTAAAAATCGTCAAAGATCATTTGTCATTGACTTTTGATCATTACATAAAAATGATCTTTTTACTTTAATCGAAAAACTAAATAAAATGCAAAAAATAAAATTAGGAATGATAGGTGGTGGTATCGGGGCCTTTATTGGCGATACCCATAGAAGAGCTGCCCGCATCAGCAATCAGTTTGAGTTGGTGGGTGGTGTTTTTGATGTAGATTTTGAAAAGGCAAAAGAATTTGCAGACCAACAAGCCATTTCTTTAGATCGTACGTATCCTGATATTGATACGATGATTGAAAAAGAAAAGGCTCTTCCTGAAGCAGAGCGAATTCAAGTTGTCTCCATCGTAACACCAAACTTTTTACACTATCCTTTTGCGAAACAATTACTTGAAAATGGTTTTCACGTGGTTTGTGAAAAACCAATGACCATGAGCGTTGAAGAAGCAGAAGACTTAAAAAAAGTGGTTGAAAAATCAGGACTAACTTTTGTTTTAACACACACCTATACTGGTTACCCAATGGTTCGCCAAATGCGCGAGTTTATTAAAGAAGGTAAGCTGGGACAAATTCAACGTGTAGATGCACAATACTATCAGGGATGGGTAAATGGCATAATGCACAGCGAAGATGATAGCTTAGGTGTTTGGCGCTTTGATCCTAAAGTAGCCGGAATGTCGAGCTGTATGGGAGATATTGGCGTACATGCATTTAATCTCATTGAATACACAACAGGCAAAAAGGTAACAAAAGTATTGGCCGATCTTAATAACGTAGTTGAGAAAGCTAAACTTGACTTAGACGGAACAGTAATGCTACGTTTTGATGAGCCATTTTTAGGTTTGGTACGCTCTAGTCAAATGGCTACTGGCGAAGAAAATAACATCAACATTGCGGTATATGGTTCTAAGGGATGTTTAAAGTGGAATCAGGAAGATCCAAATTATCTGCACTTTATTCCTGCAGATCAACCTCGTGTTGTTTACAAACCTGGTAACCCTTATAACACAGCATTTGCTGAAAACAGTCACACCATGCCATTTGGTCACCCCGAAGGTATTTACGAAGCATTTGCCAACTTGTATGCTGGTGCTGCTAAATCTATTCGCGGTGAAGAGCTACAAGATGGCGAATTTACCAATGTAGATGATGGTGTAAGAGGAATGAAGTTTATTACTCAGGTTGTTGCTTCTAATAAAGATGGCAATGTTTGGAAAGAATTATAATTAAGTTTTAGTTGTTTATGGGGAAGTCGCTAGGTTGTTGGCTTTTGCTGCACCTAGCGACTTTATAAAAAGTATAGAATGATTTCATTGGTAATTCCAATATTTAACGAAGAATCTTTGATAGCTGAACTGGTGGAGCGTAGCATTGCTTCACTTGAAAAAACGCATCAAGATTTTGAAATATTATTTATTGACGATGGTTCAACAGATAATAGCATGGAATTACTGCGCCAAGCTCAAAGAGCTGACGAGAGAATAAAAATCATTGCCTTATCCCGAAACTTTGGACACCAAGCGGCATACACAGCTGGCATTGATTATGCTCAAGGAGACTATTTAGTATTAATGGATGGTGACCTGCAAGACCCGCCAGAGTTGATTCCTGAAATGTTGGATATTTTATCTAAAGATGAATTTGATGTAGTTAACGGATACCGTAAGGCGAATACTTCTACAAAATCAAAGAACCTTTTCTCTAAAATATTTCATAAAGTATTTAATCGCATATCCGATTTGGATGATGTAGAGCACATCGGAAATTTTTCGATGATGAACAGCAGTGCCATAAAAGCATTAAGGTCATTAAAGGAAAAAACAAGGTATTTACCAGGATTACGTCATTTCATAGGCTTCAGAAAAACCACGCTTCATTACGAACGTGAAGAACGCGAATCAGGCAATTCGATGAGTACGCGAAAGTTGATTAGTCTGGCTTTCGATGCGATTTTTTCTTTCTCAAAACTACCTATCAAATTTTGTTTATTCATGGGGATAATAGGCATATGCACTTCATTTTTGGCTGGCGTATACATTATCCTATCTAAAACATTAAATTTATCACCCATAGGTTGGTCATCTACACTAACCAGCATATTCTTTTTAGGCTCCATACAGCTTGTTTTTTTAGGTATCCTGGGTGAATATGTTTTTCGTATTTATCGTGAATCTCAAAACCGTCCCATCTATTTTGTGCGGGAATTTTATTCTAAAAAATAAGTTGAAATGAAGGGATTGATAGATAAGTATATATTATTTTTTCTGATGGCATGTTTGTTAATCATCATGCCTATTTTAAGTCTTGACGCGGGAATTTCGGGAGATGAAGAAGTTCATTACAAACAAGCTGAAATGGTGATTGATTATTTTAGCAGCTTTGGAAAGGACCGTTCTGCCATCAACACCCCTGTTACTAATCTAAAATATTACGGACAATCCTTCGATAATATAACAACCCTACTAGCTAAAATCCTTAACATTAAAGATATTTATACCTTTCGCCATATATGTAATTCTATTATAGGTTGGTTGTGTATTCTTTTTTCAGCATTAATTGCCATTCGCTTAAGCGGATATAAAACGGCTATTTTTGTCGTTGTTATTTTGGCCGCATCACCACGTTTTATCGGACACTCGCTCAATAATTTAAAGGACATTCCTTTTGCGTTAGGCTACATTGCATCCATTTATTACATGCTTAATGTATTGGATGATATTAAAAAGATAAAAAATAGAGATGCCATTGATTTAACCTTATCTATGGCATTTATACTAAGTATCAGACCAGGTGGACTTTTAGTTTTCTGTTATTTTGGTTTATTCTCACTCATTGCGTTTATATATAATTACAAGCAAATCACTACGAATCAGTTTTGGAAGATTACACTTAAGTTACTTCTTATATTATTTGGTGCTTATTTTATTGGATTACTATTTTGGCCATACGCATTAGAAAATCCAATTGTAAATCCGATTAAATCGCTAATAATCATGTCGGATTACCCAGTTATACTTCGCCAATTGTTCGAAGGTAAAGTATACTGGTCGGACCAATTGCCTTGGTATTATCTGATAAAATATGTGCTTATTTCAATACCTCTGGTGGTTATTCCATTAAGCCTTATCTATGTTTCTTATTTTATCAAGAACGTAAAAAAAGGTCATCATATAGTAGCACAAAGCCTCCTACTATTTTCGGTGGTTTTTCCGTTTGTCTACACCATTGTTTTTGGCTCAAATGTATATGGAGCATGGCGTCATTTACTTTTTACTTATCTGCCATTGGTGGTTATAGCATCTAGCGGACTAAGCAGAATTATTGCCATTATTAAATATCCTAAGCTTAAAGTAGCCATGCTTGGTGTTTTCATTTTAACTCTGCTACCTTCGTTTAACTATATCATTAAAAACCCAAGCTTATCCTACACCTATTTTAATCGTTTGGCAGGTAATGCAGAAAAAGTAGGACAAAACTACGAGCTTGATTATTATTATCACAGTGTACGAGAAGCTTCATTATGGTTGACCGATCATTTAAAAGAGGATAAAAGTGATCAAATAAAAATAGCATCAAATTACGGAATTGGTGATTATTTTAAGCTTTCAGATAAAAACATAAACTATAAATATACACCCTATTACGAGCGAGGCAATAGAGATTGGGATTACGGTATTTTTTATAGAACAACCATAGCACCTAGTCAAACGAGTGAAAAACTATGGCCGCCTGTAGGTACTTTAAAATGTATATATGCAGGAGAAACACCGGTTTGTGTTATTGTAAAGCGACAAACCAAAACCGATTATTTCGGAAAACTGGCTTACGAAAAAGGAGAATACAATAAGGCTATTGACCTGCTAAATGAAGCTACTCAATTAGACCCTGTTAATGAAATAGCTTGGATTAATTTAGGAAAATCCCACTTAAGACTCAACCAATTACAAAGCGCAAAAAAGGCTTTTAAGCAATGCCTTAAAATAATTCCTGATTATGAGCCTAGCATCTATTATCTTGCCGAAGTTGAGAACCAATTAGGCAATACTGATAAAAGCAGGGTGTATTATCAGAAAATAATTAATAATAACAATAAGAGTTTTAAAACGTATTTAGCTTACGCCAAACTCGAAAAGGATTTAAACAAAGATGAGCATGCCGTTGAGTTATTAGATATGTGTTTAAAAATAAATCCGACCTACAAACCTGCCATTTTATTAAAGGAAGAAATCCATAAAAAATAAATATTTACAATTAAAGATTACGATTATGAAAAAGTTAGTTTTAAGATTATTATTAGTGAGTTTTTTAGCAACAAGCATAAGTGCGTTTGCACAAGATCATGATGCAGTTACTGATTCATTATCTATTGATGATATGGCTCCTGTATTATATGACGAAGATGCTTACGAAGAAGAAGAGCAAAGCTCAAACGGAGTAGTTATTGCCATTGTTATTGGGGTGGTTGTTGTAGCAGGAATTGGCGTTGTTGTGGCTAAAAAGAAAAAGAAATAAGTTAGTTCTTTTTTAAATACAACAAAGCCGCACCAAAATTATTAGGTGCGGCTTTGTTTGTTTATATCCTTGTCTATCAACATTACAAATAAAATTTCACTAAGCCTCCTGCACCGTGCAGGACAATTTATTGAATTCCTGAAAGCTTCCTGCACCGTGCAGGACGATTTTTCGAACAGCTGAAACCTCCCTGCACCATGCAGGACGTTTTTTTAAACAGCTGAAACCTCCCTGCACGGTGCAGGACGGTTTGTTGGATTTTCTAGAGCTCCATGCAGAGTGCAGGGCGATGTGATTGTATATTTTTTTGTTGCTGCCCTCTGCATGGAGCCAAAAATTATAAATTACTATTTCTATTGTTGTGTAAACAAAATTGAGATCTACCCTTTTAGTTTAAAGTAACCAATTAAACCGGTTAGCTTATCTGCTTGCTGCGTTAAGCCCGCTGCTGCTGATGCCATTTCTTCGGAGACAACTGCATTTTGCTGCGCAATTTGGTTTAATTGCTGAACACTCTCGTTCACTTGCCCTACCCCATTCTTTTGTTCTACACTTGCCGTTGAAATCTCATGAATCCACTCCGAAGTCTTTTCAATTTCTGGAATCACATTTAAGGTCATTTCATTCGAGTTCTTGGTATTATCCACACTTAACTGTGCAAAACCAACAATCTCATCAGCAGCATTTTTACTTCTTTCAGCCAGCTTCCTTACTTCTGCCGCCACAACAGAAAAACCACGTCCGTGCTCACCTGCTCGGGCTGCCTCTACAGCTGCATTTAACGCCAAAATATTAGTTTGAAATGCAATATCGGTAATGATATGAATTTTATCTGCAATAGAAGTTACAGAATCTAAGCTTTCAACTGCAGCATCACTAATGGACTGCATATGCTCTACAGAAGACGAAGCTACTTTTTCGGTTTTTATAGAATAATCCGCTGTTGAATCAATATTCGCTGATATCTCTTCCATGGTTGATGAAATTTCTTCAACAGAAGCTGCTTGTTCGTTAGATCCTCCAGCTATTTGCTCCGACGTTTGACTTAAGTGAGAACTGATACTTCCTATTTGGTTAGCTTCTTTTTTAACACCACTAATTACTTCTGTTAATTTGGTAACCAAAGTATTTAACGCACGGGAAATATTACCAATTTCATCCTTTCCTTCCAAATAACGTTCCTCAATGATAATATTTAGATTCCCCTGCGATAATAAATCAATATTTTTAGTCGTACTTTTTAAAGCATTTACAATAATCTTAGATAAGAAAAATGAGATGGTAATAAATACACCCAAACAAATAAACAAAACCACTTGAATTAAAAGTGCTAACCTTTTAGATTGATCGGTTGCATTTTCAAAGGCCTCATCCATTTTAAATTTAGCATTTTCCGACACTTCATTTAACAGCCTTTTTAAAGTGGTTAATTCCGTAATCATGGCTTGCATATTATTACTCACTTCGTCTGAAAACTCCTCATTAATCATGCTAGTAGAGGTAGAAACTGCCAATGGATAGTATTTATTAAAAACAATAATGGTACTATCTATTTTTGTTACATCTGCATTCCCCAATAACGTTTTTGCGCTATCAGCAATATGCTTAAACTCCTCTGCCATAGCTTGAGTTGCATCAATTAAATCAATATCCTGCGCAGCTACTCCATCCTGAAATCCCTTCTGCAATCCAGTTTGAATTATTTTCAGGCTTTGACTAAGCTCGCTGTAAGGAATATATCCTTCTTTAATTGAATCTAATTGTTCCTTACTATTACTATTACTTCGTTGAGTGAGCAAAAAAATTGCAGCTACAACAATAATAAATAATGCAGGAAACATTAAGATCTTAGTTCTTATCTTTAGATTATGTAATACTTTCATCGGTTTAAATTTACTTTCATTTAAAAGAAACTTGCCTGTTTAATGATCCTTCTGCTTGAGAAGTATTACAATCGGCTAGTTCATATTCTTTTAGTCGCTAATTTTAATTTCTTTTACGCCTTGTATATTAGCTCCTGCTGAAACATACCCCACTGCTCCTGGATTAGCTTTAACGTAATCAATAACTTCCTTATCACTCCCTTTTTCTGCTGGTGCTGTTGCAACTCCAGAGAAGATGGCTTGCTGCCAGTAACTACGTATCGATGACACTTTCTTTTTGTGTACTTTTACAGTAAATGCCTCTCTAACCGGAGAACTAGTTTTCTGATCAACAGGTTTTACTGTAGTACCATTCGACCACTTTTTCTTTTTCTTAAGTAAATAAGATGATAAATCTTTGCTAGATATAGTAGTGGTGTTGTTTGCATTGTTTACAACTACTTTAAACGATTGAGCTACGGCTCCTGACATCGTAAAAAGAGAAAATATGATGGCTATTAATATTTTATTTTTCATGATTCTAAATTTTAATGATTAGTAGTTTAAGTGTATCCTATGTTTATTAACTAGAATGAATAAATAAAGGATAACACTACTCCATCAATATCCTGAACCTCATGAGCGTAATGGATATATTCTAATTTGAACCCTGTTTCGAACATTGGTTGATAAAGTAATCCTCCTGTGTAACGTTGAAACTCGATGTCATTTGTTGTTTGATCTTCATATCTCACAAATGGAGTTACTTTACCTAATGCCTGACTAAGCTGAATAAACGATCCTTTAAGATCAATATCAGTGCCTCCCACATTAAAATCTGAATTCCAGACTTCCCCTATTAGTTGAGTATTGTTAAGCTTTAGTTTAAAGTTAACACCATAAGTAAATTTTTTAGCCTCTTCATTTTGAACAATATCATAAGCTGGTACATATAATTGCATTGTTTCATCTTTCGGTTTAAAAGCACTAAACCCAACATGAGCAATATCTGTATATGATAGCCCTACACTACCTCCAGCCGCAACATTATAAGTGTTATTATAAGATTGATCAATAGTATAAGGACTATTAATTAATTGTTTATAATAAGCAACCTCGTCACCAAAAAAGCCAACAGCTCCAGTTTTCATCCAAGTTGTATTTCTGTATCCCCCAGCAAATACATCATAGCTTACTTTAAAATCCTCCCCTGCAGAACCATTTATAGAAAGTGCATCCATCGTTAATGGAAAGAACTCATGATTTGAGACTAATACAGGCAAAGTTGCACTGGTATTTACAGGTGCGTAGTAGTAAGTATTCATAGGACTTAGAGGTGTTAAAAAGCGCCCTACTTTAAAATTTACATTATCAGAAGCCTTATATTCCAAGTTGGCTTCATTTAACATTTGATTAAACGAGAAATCTGGTCTGTATACAAATACAGCTTTAAATGTAAGATTTTCGGTTGGTTGATAGCTTGTTAGAATTCCTGCTTCGGACAGCGCAACTCCATACTCATTTTGGTAACCTTCTAATTTATTGAAGTAATTAAATTCGGTTGCAATATAACCTGTAATTCTTTTTTGCGGCTCCCAATCACTTTGAGCTTTTACAGTATCTACTTTTGCTAATAGCATTAAAATAGCTGTTACAAGTACAATTCTTTTCATCCTTTTGATTATTGAGTTATAAAATTTTATTATTTGATATTGAAATATAATTCGCCGTTAATAACATTATCCACGGCACTTTTAAGTTCTTTATAAACATCACGTTTTAAAACACATGCACTAAAATTAGCTTCAATTAAGGTAGGTTTATGATATTCGCTAGAATACATGGTTAGCGCTATTACCTTTACATTAGGATCTTTTATATTTTCAAAAAACCTGGAAGTAGTTTCTACCCCGTTCATACCAGGCATATTTATATCCATAAAAACAATGTTGGGTAACTCTTCTTTTTTCTCTTTTAAAAATTCCATACCAGAGCTATGTTCGCATAGTATATCCCAGTTAGTTTGGGTTTCAATATAAAACCGAAGCCCATCCCTGAAATACTGATTATCATCTACTATACAAACTTTTAATCGCTCACTCATGCTTGACTAATTTTAACATGACAAAGTTGCGAACTTGCAGAAAACCTTAAAAGAGGGGGAATATGTATATGAGCTAGGAGAAATACTATATTACGCTAAGGGAAAACCCTTAGTGACAATCTAAAGAATAGGCTATATACCTAATTTACAACACATATTACAAAAGTGTATTGTATTATTGAAATGAAAAACATTGAATTATTTAGATAATCTGTGATAGGGTAACGGATGCTGTGCATAGGCAACTACACCAGCATTTAAATAACGCTTACTGTACTTAGAATTTATCCCAACGAAATATGATTATTCTTGAGTGCCCAAATAACTAATTGAGCAATGTTTTTTTGATCGGTTTTACGAAGCAAGTTAGATCGGTGCACTTCTATTGTTTTAGGACTAAGAAATAACTCTTCTGATATTTCTTTTGAAGATAAACCTTTACATATCAACTTTAATACCTCCACTTCGCGTGGAGAAAGTGCTTTTTCTTTTTCCACCTCTTTATTAATAGCTTTAAAAGCCATCTTTTTTAATATCTCTTGCGAAAAGAAATTACCACCACTATTAACTTCGGTAACTGCTTGCATTAATTCATACTTGCCAGCCTTTTTAAGCACAAAGCCATGTGCTCCGGCATTTATCATTTGCAGGTAATACGAATCTTCTACAAACATGGTAACGGCAATAACTTTTATATCTGGTTTTATTTCTTTTAGCTTTATGGTGGTTTCGATGCCATTTAAACCCTCCATTTTAATGTCCATTAAAACAACATCCACTTCGAGAGGATCAATCTGTTTTAAAAACTCATCACCGGAGTTATAATCGGCTACAATATTAAAATTATCTACCTGACCTAAAACTAGCACTAAGCCTTCTCTAAACAATTCGTGGTCATCAACAATTACAATATTTATCATATATCTTGTTTTGGGATTTTAATATTTACGATAACACCTTTCCCAAGGTTACTTTTCATAACAAATAAACCATTAAAGGATTCTATTCTACTTTTTAAATTACCTAAGCCCATGCCTTTCTTGCTTAGCATAGCTTTCTCCAAATCAAAGCCTTTACCATTATCGGCGTAGTGTAAAATAATATCTTTATCGTTTTCAAATATTTTAAATATCACTTCGCTGGCCTCTGCATGCTTTAAAGTATTATTTATTAATTCTGTAAAAAGCCTATAAATGGTAATTTCTTTATTCTCGCTAAAGCGATTAATATCGGTATGTTTAAATTCTATATTTATTCTCTCGTCAATATTAAACTTTTCTATAAATGAATTAACTGCGGCAACAATACCATAATTAAGCAGAATATGTGGGCTAATATTAAAGGATATTTCGCTAATACTGTTCACTGCTTCCTCTATTAAATCAACCAATTTAGATTTAATCAGGTTCTGCCTTTCCTTATCCTGAGTATCAAGTAAGCCTTCTGTATAAAGTTTTATGGTTGTCAACAAAGGACCTATACCATCATGTAGATCTGAAGAAATCCTTTTGCGCTCATTTTCCTCTGTTGAAATAATAGAGTTCAATACCATATTATTATTCATCTTACGCGCAGTGATATCCTTTTCAACTACCATGTAATAATGCTCTCCCAGTAATTTTATATCCTGAATATTTACCAAAGTATAAGTTGGTTTCTCATTACCATAAGTATGCAACCATTCAAATATTTGCGCTTGTCCGTTTAATGCCTTTTGTATCACTTTTGCCAAGTGAATAGAAGCATTAGGCTCTTCAAATTCCTGATTTGGGTTACAATACGGTGGCAGTAATATTTCACCTTCATTTGTATCAGCATAAAGTTTTTGGGCAACACTATTATACTCTACCAACTGATTACCATTCATAATTATAATAGCATCATGGGTTTGCTCAAAAAGAGTTCGGTACAATTCCTCATTCTTCGATAATTCCTCAGCTGCCCTAGTTTGTTTTGTAACATCTTTTAGAACAACTAAAAATTTATAATCAAACGAGCCCTGCACTACTACCATTTGTGTTTGCAACACTAAACGTTCGCCTCCTTTTGATTTAACTTCAACTGTTAAATCAGGAACCTCCTCTCCTCCAAGTATCTTTTCTCTTCTTTTGTTTAAAATTTCTACGTAATGATCTCCCAAAAAGAATAGGCAACTCACCCCAACTATTTCTTCTCTACTAAAACCTGATACATTTAAACCCGCCTGATTAACATCCTGAATGATATAATCACTTGAAAGCAACATGTACCCATCGTAGCTATTATTAAATAACGTGAGGTAGTTATGCGCATGTTCAATGGCTAAGTTTTGTGCCGTTTCTTTATCGTCCATTTCTTGCTTTAAGCTTTCATTAAGAAGCCTTGCCTCGTCAACCTTCTTTTCAAGCAGTGTTATATTAGTCCTATTATTTATAAATACTACTGCAATTAAAGCAGCCATAAATAAAACACCTAATAGAGATTGCCCAATTCGGATAACCACCATATTAACATCTTCATGAAATACAATAGGGTCATAATAAAATGAGATGATCTTATAGTTTTGTAAAAATGGGTAACTGATATAAATGGCTACAGTTGCAATAACGACAAATAGGCTAACTTTTTTGGGGGAAGTTAACAAAGTGTAACTAATCAAGATTGTTAGGATACTTGTGATAAATTCAATATTACCCATTAAGAAAGCCTTTACACCAAAAAAAATGAGTACTATAAAAATAAGTACTCTTTTAACCATGTAAGGAATCCGATTGAAATAGAAGCTAACTAAAACTAATAAGACCATTAAGCCCATGTTGGAAGCGGCAGTAATAGGATGGAATTCCGAAGACTTACCACTAAAAAAATGTACATAAATGATTAATGGAACAATCAGAACAATTAAAGAAACAATAACTGCATTTGTTATTTTATGATTAAAATTAATCTCCTCGCCTTTCAACTTAAATACATCAAATATTTTCATGAGCTACTTTATCTTTTCTTATCCTGATTACTTACTGAAATTTACACCGGAGTATTAAATTAATAATAAATCTTTGATGCATAGATGATGGTAATAACCTACACTAAATTACTTTGTTTTAAAAATGACATATAGAATACTCCCCCTTTTTAAATATACCAATTTTAACATTTAACACAAAGTCTGATAATTGGGGATCTCTTTAAAATCTGTATCAAACCAAGTTCTCATACATCATACATACCTTAAGAGAACAAGGTTACTATTTAGAACAAGAAAGCCCCAATCATTATCGATTGAGGCCTTGTACTATTACAATATATACTTTTCAATAATTATGGTCGAGCTTCAAGTGGTATTAACTCCATATCATCGAAATAAATTAATTGCGTACCTGTTACTCCAGGATTATCTGCGTCATTGATTCTAACACCATAATTTTTAGTAGGCTGACCGGTAATTTCAACTTTTTTAGTTAGTGTTACCCAAGTGCCTTTTTCAATTTCTGAGATATCCCATGCATTGGTATATGCAGGTGTAGTCATATATGTTCTAAAAACTTTTAGCGTTGTATTTTCATCTACATAAACTTTTATCTTTTCAATATATGGCCCTGCTGGTGCCACTGCTCCGTTAGCAAGGAAAGCGGCAGCGGCAGCTTTAAATGTTGTTCCACTACCGTCAAATGTACAACTCATACTGGCCACTCCTTTGGCTGCAAGATCTTCAGTACGTGCAAATACCACAGGATTTTGGTTTCCTACCCACCAACCATCGGCAAAACCTTTTTTAAAGTTGGCGCTTGGTGTTTCAAAACCCATCTTAGTTGAATTTGTGACTGCTCCACCAATCTCCATGCTTACAAGTTTATCTTCGAATGCTTGAAGTTCTCTTTCGTCTAAAGATTGAATATTACCTCCTGCGTAGGTGATCCATACACTATCAGTATTGTATACTTCATCTGCCAAAGTAAGCTCTATCATGGTAGCATCGGTGCTACTTACTTTGGCTCCACTTACTTCTATCGTTTCATCAAAACCAATATTTTTTGCACGAACTGTAAAGTTAGCTTCCTCTCCAAAGAAATCGGCTACTTCTCCTGTTACATTAAAACCAATTAGCTTATCGCCAATTTCCTGAGCCTTACCTGTATATTCAAACGGCTGAGATGACTGCACTACTTTTACAATAAGTGGAATTAACTTTGATGTAGAGCCCTGTGGTAAATCTCCTGCCCTAGAAACATTAACGCTACCTGTGGCTACTCCCATTTTGTAATAAGCAATATTAGCTGAAGAATCGTTGGATGTAGCTGGTACTCCACCATCCATCATCCAAGTCCTTCTATTAGGTCGGCCAATGGTGGTTAAATCTACATAAGTTAACTCTTGTCCTACCTCAACGGTTACGGTATCCCATGTAGGTCTGTCCTCTTCGCTTGGAATATCTGTAGCTAATACTTCCTTTACCAATGTTTCACCAAAGTATACTTTAAATGCAGGTTCAATATGAGCATACACATCAACTAAAAAAGTGGTGTCAATCACCCACTCATCACCCATTCGAACAGTGGGAATAGTATCATCTTCGGCAGAAATAAACGCCGCTGAATCGGGATAGGTGTTATACAAATGCACCTCTTTTATTCCTGACTTGGCAAATAATATATGCGCTCTTGCTTCACTACTCATATTTCCTACTGACTGGTCGATAAAATCAGTATAAACCGTATCGCTTTTACTAAACTCTGGACGTAGAAAGTAACATCCTTCATCAATAGTCCATTGATGACTAGAGGCTCCTTGCGATAAATCCACAAAAGAAATATAATCATCTTGTGCTAATGCAAACATGGTATCCAATGGAGTTTCACTCATCTTCCATTCTACATCAGTAAAAAAATAGGGCGCTTCATAATCCTCGTCGCAAGCAAGCGTCATGAGGATTAGCGCTATGATTGATAATATTTTTATATTTTTCATTGTCTTCGATTGTTAGATAAGCACTTTAAGTTTTGCTGAATTTATTGCTTAAAGCCCTTATTATAATTAACCTGAATTCTAATAAGTTTAGTTAGATACAAACGGATTATTCAGTGTCTCATCCGTTGGTAGTGGAAAATACTCATGTACACTTGGCTTGTAATTTTCAGCCGCTAGTGTATATTCAATATACTCCAATCCAACTTTTGCAGGTTCCTCTTTATATAGGTAACACTTAGGTTTTGTTTTTTCAACTTCGGTAATTGGGTCGATATAAGTAAAGTCACCAATGTACCAGGTTTGCTTAGCCAAGTCTTCAAAACGAGATTTTGTGATACCCCATCGTCTCATATCAATAAAACGCATGGCATGACCTTCGATAGAACATTCTAATGGTTTTTCGATATACATATATCGTTGCCATAATGAATCTGCATCCGCCACATAATTGTAATCGTCATATCTACCACTACCATCATCAGTACCTAATAACTGTAAAGCCCAACGCTCACGAACATCGTTAATATAATCTAAAGCTCCTTGCGTATTACCTGTTTTCATTAAACATTCTGCCATCATCATGTAAACCTCACCTAATCGGTTTACCACAACATTTTTACCTGATTTCCAACTTGTACCACCAGCTAAATTTTCTTCGTCATCAATGCTACTGTGGTTGGTATATTGCTTAAAATATCCCACACTAAACTTTCCAAAAATCTTATTGATACCATTATTTCCTTCTTCATCGGTATATACCGCATAAGGTCTCATATAATATTCAGTATCTAAATCCTTGGCTAAACACATCATGGCAGAAGCTCGTAACGGTACTGTTCTTAAACGTGTATTTCCGTTTTTATCTGTAATCTCGTTTCTTGGGTCAGTTGCATCCATTACTTCTCTTTCGTACTCCCAAGCTAACCAAGCCGATGGAACGAATTCTGATGCTCCAGTAGGACTGGAATAACGAGATAATTTTTGAACCATGGATTCCTCTTGCCATTGTGTATATTCTAGGTTAAAATCTAATGTATAAGAGATTTCTAAAATAGATTCACGATTGAACTCTCCTGCGTTTGTAAATAACAAATTCATATCGCGAACCAACTCGTATCCATATAAAGGATTGCTGATGACATCATCAAAATAAACCATGGCCTCGTTATACTCTTCTTGATATAGATGACTCGTTCCTAATATTGTTGCAGCTGCTCCTTTGGTTACTTTTCCTTTTGTTTCGTAGGCAAAATCAAGATGATCGTATGCATAAACCAAATCCTTGCGGAAGAATTCAATAACCTCTTCGGAGCTAGAAACTGGCTTATATAAATCATCTATTGATGCAGCGTATTTATCATGAATTAGTACTTTACCCTGGTTATAAGTAGAATGTACATAAAAATGAAATAATCCTCTGAAAAAACGAGCTTGAGCCATTTGCTCTGTCCATCTTTCTTCATCCACTTTTCCTTCTAACCTAGATAAACCTTCAATAACCTGATTGGCTCTAAAAATACCTCTATAACAATACGCCCATTTATCATTTACATATTGCTCCGATTCGTTATACAAGTGTGTATACCAGGTTAACATTTTACTTAATGGTCTGTCTCGTTGACCTGGAAAAGCCATATCCGTACGATATGATTCTCGTTGTATTAGTAATAAATTCTGATCCATTAATGAAGCGTACACTCCATTTAAGGTAGCTTGTGTTTCATCTAAATTAGACCAGTAAATATCGGTATTTGGTCCATTCGGATTCGTTTGTTCTAAATAGTCTTCGCAAGATGTCAGCGCTAAAAACAATGCCATCACTGAAGCCATATATAATGTTATTCGTTTCATTCTTTTGTTGTTTTAGCTAATTAAAAATCAAGTTTTACACCCACCGAGTACGAAGAACTTACTGGATAATTTCCTTTATCAACACCTCTATTAGAAATGTTTCCTCCTACCTCTGGATCGTATCCTTCGTAATTAGTAAAGGTTAATGGATTTTGTGCCGTTACATAAACTCTACAGTTGCTAATGCCAATATTAGAAATCATGGTTTTTGGCACGGTATAACCCAAGGTTATATTTCGTAATCTCACATAACTTCCATCCTCTAACCAAAAATCGGTATAACCTCTATAGTTATCATGACTTTTACTGTCTCCTCTGTAAATAGGAATATCTGAATGATCATTAGCTGTCGTCCACATATACATTAAGTCAGGGTGAGTTTCGTAACTATACGCGGCCGCTTTAGAACCATTCATGATATCTCCACCTATGGCAGCATACCATTGCATAGAGAAATCGAATCCTTGGTAATCGACTGTCATATTTAAGCCTAATTCGTAATCAGGTAAACCGCTACCACTATATTCTCTATCCTCCGACGAAATGGAACCATCCTTGTTAGTATCTACATACATTAAGTCTCCCATTTTAGCCGTTGGGTTTAGCTTTTGATATTCTACCAGCTGCTCTTCGGTTTTAATAACTCCGTTAGTTGGGTTTAGGAAAAATGCACCCGCTTCGCGACCTAGCATAATGGCAGTAACAGTAGAAGCGCCATCTCCACTAATTAAGGCACTGTTTGAATTAACAATCACCGTTGAGTTACCCGACATTTGGGTAATTTCGTTTTCGTTTTTACTGAAAGTACCACCTAAGCTCCATTTCCATTTACCAATTTGGTTACGATATAACATCGATAATTCCATACCTTGATTACTCATATCACCCACATTTAATATTACATTGGCAGCCGATTTTCTTAAAGCTCCTGCAGATGCTGGAAGCTTAACTGGGAATAACATATCTTCCTTTTTTGTTTGGTAATAATCAGCATTGAAAGTCAATTTATTCTGAAAGAATCCTAAATCGATACCTACGTTAAACTGTTTGGATGTTTCCCATTGCACATCAGTATTGGCATATGTTTTTTGAGCTGTTCCTAAGGCCAACATATCCATTGAACCGTTAGAATAAGCATAATCTACATTTTGCGATAATACCGAAGAATATAAGTAGTTGCCAATGCGCTCGTTACCTGTAGTACCGTAACTTGCTCTAACTTTGAAACCGTTTACAACATCAGCAACAGGTTGCCAAAAATTTTCATCTGCTACATTCCATCCTGCCGAAACAGAAGGAAACAGTCCCCAACGATTCTTTTCAGAGAATTTAGAAGAACCATCTCTACGTGCACTGGCACTAAATAAATAACGTCCTTTGTAATCGTATTGTAATCTACCTAATGTTCCTAATAGAGTTGATTTATAATTGTTACCCGAATAAATAGTTGGGTTTATTGTACCACCATTAATTACTTTAATGTTATTGTTAGTAATACCTTCTTTTCTTCCATATACATTATCGTATGTTCTTTCTTCTGCAGAGAAGTTAACTAAGGCAGTAATCTTATGGTTGTTGATTTTCTTTACATAGTTTAATGCTGCCTCTGCGCTAAATAAAGTAGCACGATCTGTTGACATGCCACTATAACTTTTGGTAGGATCTATTTCCGCTACACCATCATCAATAACCGCATAAGCTGGAACAAATGTTTTACCATTATTATTAGTAATTCCTGCACCTATTTTTGTAAAAAACTTTAAACCTTTAGCTAGCTCATAATCCAAATTAACATTGGCATTTAAGCGATCGCGTTTATTATAGTCTTCCTTTTTAATGGCTTGAAGTACATAATCCATTTTGGTTCTATCTCCACCAGTAGCTTCAACCGCTTCTGTATCCGAATCTACATCTGGATAATAAGGTAAAAAACGATATGCTTGAGTAAGTAAGTTACCAACCGGCTTCTGTCTATCTTCTATAGAAAAGTTAATGCTGGTATTTACAGTTAATCTATTCTTATGAAATCTGGAATTAATCCTACCATTGAATCTTTCGAAATGAGAGTTAATAATAACCCCTTCTTGATTGTAGTATCCAAAAACAGCACTTGTTGTGAGATTTTTGCTACCTCCAGAAAAAGTAACATTATAATTTTGTGTTACAGCATTATCATTCTGCACTAAATCAATAATACTTGTTTCGTTGGTTAGCCATGAAGGATTTCTACTGGCAATATCGGTAGGGTACTGTGGCTCTGCATATCTGGCCTCAATAGCTTCGTAGTACATTTGTTCTTCGGTTGTCATTTTAGGCGTTCCCGAAGTAATATGCTGTATACCATACATACCATCCACGCTCACTCTCAACTCACCCGCTTCTCCTCTTTTGGTAGTAATTAAAATTACACCAGCTGCACCACGAGTTCCGTATACCGCACAAGAAGCTGCATCTTTTAGGATATCAATAGTTTCAATTTCGTTTGAACTTAATCTTGGATCACCATCCTGCGGAATTCCATCCACCACAAATAATGGTGTGTTTGAACCTCCAATAGAAGTTACCCCACGAATTTGAATACTTGCTGCAGCACCTGGTTCACCAGAAGCAGCCACAACGTTTACACCCGCTACTTGACCTTGCAGTGCCGTAGCTAAATCGGGCGTAACATGTTTACTTATTTGCTCCGATTTTACCTGCGTAACGGCACCAGTAACTTCTTTTTTCTTTTGTACACCATAACCAATCGCCACCACTTCATCTAAACCGATAAAGTCGTTTTCCATTTTTACATCAATCTTTTTTCCACTAATTACAACTTCTTGGTTTTTCATACCAACGAAACTAAATAGTAAGGTCTGTCCATTTTCCGCTTTTATGGAGTAATTTCCATCAAAATCAGAAATGGTTCCAACAGTAGTACCTTTAATTACTACACTAACGCCAGGAATTGGCATTCCATCTTCGCTACTGCTAATTACACCAGTTACTAAAATTTCTTGCGCATGCATTTCAACAGCGAAGAACATAATAGCACAAAGGATGGTTAGCACATAATGCCTCATCCGTGATCTGCTACTCATTAATCTCATCATCTTCATAGGATTTATTAAATACAAATTGAGTTTTTCTTGTAAAGAAATCTTAGTGTAAATTTTCATTTTTTAACAGAGTGATGAGTTCTTGGAAGTAATAGTCATGTTCTTCGGAGTTATTGAACTCGTAAGAACAAGGTTGAAAGAATAAGAACATGGCCTTATCCCTTATATGAAGAGGAATACAGGAATATTTTCCTCTATGTTGCAAACCCCATTAAATAATGAGTAACTAAACCCTTAAGTACGAAAAAAAAGCCTCTGCATTAAATTTTAACATTTATGCAAAGGCTCTAACTAACTATAACAAACTAATAATTGAATGACGCTCGTTTATTCCATACTTAATTGTTTATCCTTAAAATTAATCCATCCTGTTTTAACAATTTCGCCATTGAACTGACGGTTGTAATAATTATAGGCATTTCCGGCATATTTATAAACATCGAATATATCACCCTTACCCAAAACTCTTGGATCTTGCTGCTCAATAAGTCGCTTCTGCAACTCATCGTGCAGTAACTGCTTTACTTCTTCATACTCTTTATTCATAGCCAAGTTTTCCATACAATAAGGGTCTTTTTTAATGTTATATAATTCCTCCGCTTCTCTTTTTCCAAAGTTCAAACTCCATAAGGCATGTTCCTGTTCTTTATGATTTAAGATATATGATTTGGTTGGACTCCCATCTGTATTGGAATAACCTGTCTCTGGATTTCCTGCAGGCCATCGGTCATTTTTATAATTACATAAGTAAAGAAACTCATGTTTAACTATACCTCTAACGGGGTATCCCTGATCATTGGGTCGGCCTACATCATGACGCTCCTTACCGACTAACACAAAATCTCGATGTGATTCTACCTGCCCCTCCTTATCCGACTTAAGAATAGTCATTAAACTTTTCCCTGTAATGGATTTCATGCCAACTAGAGAATCATTTAATTGAGCTAACTCTAAAAAAGTAGGTGCGAAATCTGTAAAACTCACCATATCCGTTACAACTCTTCCCTTTGCTTTAATTCCATCAGGCCACATAATTGCCAAAGGTAAATGATTGGAATATTCGTATACCTGCCCTTTTACTCTTGGAAATGGCATGCCATTATCAGATGTAACCACAACCAGTGTATTGGCTAACTCTCCTATTTCCTCCAAGTAATTTAACATCTTCTGCAGGTGACTATCAAAGTATTCTATTTCAAATGCATAATCTAACATGTCTGTTCTTACCGTATCATTATCAGGCCAAAAAGATGGTACCTGAGTGATTTCTTCTAGGTTTTTACCACCTCTATTTATAGCAGACTTAAACTCATATTTACGATGTGGTTCCTTGGAGCCAAACCAGCAGTAGAATGGAGCATCTTTGGGTTTCGCTTTTAAAAAGTTTTTAAAATTCTCGGCATAGTCTATTTTACTGATGCCCTTAGTTGGTGGTGTAGTTTTAACAGAGTTAAAAGCGGGTCCTGTTAATTGACGAGGAACTCCATTTACACTACCTGCATTTCCGGGTGACCACCCCTTACCTATATACCCCGTCCAATAACCGTGCTGTTTGAGCGCCTCAGGAAAAGTTTTAAATTGCTTTGGGAAATATGGATTGTGGTTGGCGGCTTCCTCTAGTTGCCAACTGTTTCTGCCCGTTAAAACAACAGAACGCGAGGGAGAACATTTAGCGTTAGGTGTATACGCATTGCTAAATAAAACCCCTTCGTTAGCTACTCTATCAAATGCCGGAGTTTTTACCCAAGCGCAACCGTATGCACTAAAATGCTCCCACGAAGCATCGTCTGCTATACAAAATAGAATATTCGTCTTTTTCTGCTGCTTATCTAAATTATTGCATGCAACCGTTAACAACAAAATTCCTCCCAAAAGGAGTTTCCATTTTTTTAAATAAGAATAGGCCATTTGTTACTACTTTAATCCTCCTCTTCAACTTGAAAAGGTTAGAAACAAATGAACTGAAAACTATAAAATGAATGATTCGTGGACGTATTTCTGTTGTGCTTGTGTGTTCACAATACTAGTTTTATTGGATGAACCAAAGCTATTCCTCAGTTTCATTAAAATCTTTTAGTGCCTCCGCCGCAAATTTTCCCGGAGTAACATGGTATTTTTCTTTAAATAATTTGGTAAAATGCGAGCGACTCTTAAATCCTGTCATTATAAATACTTCGTTCACCGATAAATTATCTTTTGACAAAAACTCAGCAGCCTTGGTAATACGATACATCCTAATCAGCTCAAATGGCGTTTGATTAGTAATGGCTTTTACTTTCTGATAAAAATGTGTTCTGTTTAAATATAATTGGCGCGCCATTTCATTAAAATCAACTTGCTGATTATCCAAATTCTCATCCATTAACTGATATAGCTTTTCAACAAAAACAGAATCCTCATTATCGTCTTTCGTTTTATTTAAATTTAAAGGAATTTCAATTTGAAAACGTTCTCTCAGTTGTTTCCTGTTTTTAAGAACAGCTTCTATATTGGATATTAAATGAAGTGCATTAAATGGCTTTTTAATATATGCATCAGCCCCTGTCGCTAAGCCTTGTATTTGCTCATCTATAGCAGTACAAGCTGTTAGAAGTACAACTGGAATATGACTTGTTTTAATATCCGTTTTTATACTTTTACACACTTCAAATCCATTTACTTCAGGCATTAGTACGTCACTCAATACCAAATCGGGCCATTCCTCTTTCATGGCTTTTTGCAATTCTAAACCATTTTCAAAAGATTTCACTTCAAAGAATTTGGATAAGATATTACTCACAAACATGCGCATATCTGTATTGTCTTCAGCAAAGAAAATACGCGAATTCATAATATCCTCATCCAGATTAATTTGCGAAATATCTATTTCTTCCTCTCGTACTACTTCCTTACTATCATACCTTTTATCCTCAGCAATAACCTGTTGCTCTATCTCTACCTGTTTTTCAGAAACCTCTTTAATGATAGGTAAGCTGATGATAAACTCAGTTCCTACTCCTTTTTCACTATTTGCACTAATGCTTCCGTAATGCATTTCAACCAAGCGTTTAGAAAAAGCCAAACCAATACCCGAACCTCCCGTGTAGGCGCTATGCTTATGTTGAGATTGATAGAAACGTTCGAAAATATGTGGTAAATCTGATAAATCAATTCCCTTACCAGTATCTTTTACAACAACCTCTAGTTTATCCCCTTCCTCCTTGTATTCTATAGTAATTAAGTCCTTGCCTGCGGTAAACTTAAAGGCATTGTTTAACAAATTATTAAAAACCTTTTCCAACTTATCTTTATCGGCATATACTGAAACTTGTTTATCGCAGGCTTTAATTTTCATTTCCTTATCATCCGTATTGGCTAAAAACTTAAAGTCAACTACCAGTTCATTTATAAAATCATCAAAACTAAACTGAGAATAATTCATGTCCAATAACTTAGCTTCTGAACGCTGGAAATCGTGCACCTGATCAATTAATCGAGATATTTTTTTGGACTGCCTTTGTACTAAACTCAGTTTATCAGCAATTTCTTGGTTTCCCTTATATCGTTCAATAAGTAAGTTAATTGGTCCAGATATTAAGGTAAGTGGGGTTTTAATTTCGTGAGAAATATTTGAAAAGAACCTCAATTTAGCATCATTTACATTCTTCTCATTATTTTTTTCAAGATGCTCTATTTCTAAATCATGTTTTAAGGTATTCACCTTCTGAAAGAATAAAAACATAGCATAGGTAACCAAAGCCAACAAGATGACATATAACAAAATAGCATACCAAGTTTTCCAAATGGGTGGATGAATAATAATCTTAAGCTCTTTGGGTTCTGTCCATTGATTAAACGAATTGGAAGCTGTCATCCGAAGTGTGTATTCTCCAGCTGGCAATCCGTTGTAATACACAAAGCGCTGCTCTGCGGGCACTTCAATCCACTCTTCATTTATCGGTAATAACTGATACTTTAAAAAGTGGTTTTCGTGCGCCGAAAAATGCAAGGATTTTAACTCAATCGAAAATACATTTTCTTGAGCCTTTAATTCAATCTTATTTAATTCCTCCAATCGTTTAGGTAGCAATACCCTACTATTTAAGGTATCTCCTGGCATAACCGTTTTATTAAACAGCTTCAATTCACCAAACTCTACCTGAGGTAAGCTTTCGCCATCGGGTAAATCATCAGGATTAAAATAGGTAAAGCTTTTGATTCCTCCTAAAATGATAACACCATTCTTCAACAGGCCTTTGGAATACCAAAAATCTTCAAATGGCAAGCCATCGGACTTACCATATTTCATGAATCTATTTTCTGTAGGGTTAAACTTGTTTAGTCCAATATTGGTGGTTATCCAAAAACTATTATCTGCACCTAAAACTATATTTTTCACCACATTATTAGATAAACCATCCTTCTCGGTGTAAGGAATAAAGTGAGCATCGCCTGCACTGTTGATGACCTTACAAACACCTCCGCCCTCGGTACCAATCCATAATTCATCATTGGGCAAACGAAGCGCTGATGTAATTGAATTACTCGAAATGGATTTATCATCGTTAGCCCTATTCACAAACTGCGTAACAGGAGCATCCTCCATATTATTTACTTGCGACATATCCAATCTAAAAAGTCCCTCATCGGCACTACCCAACCAAACCAATTTCTCTTTAGCATCCGCATACACGCTGCGGTACATATAAAGTCTCTTATTTTTAAAAAACGGATTATTACTGAGTTGCTCTAAACGGCTTATTTTGTTACTCGATTGTACCACAACTCTATAAATAGAACGTGCAGTAGCCATCCATATATTACCTTGCTCATCTTCCGAAAAACTCCTTATCGTATTCGCATTAAAGGTTTTATCGAAAGTGATATTGGCTCGTTTAATTTCTTTTGTACCCACAGCTACTCTATAAATACCTGTTTTAGCTCTAAAGCCTAACCAAATATTCTTTCGTTTATCTACATAAATAGCCTTTACCTTTTCTCGCTCCTGTTCTGATACTCTAAAGGGAATCTCTTCAAATTGATGTGTAACGGTATTAAAAAAGTAAAGCCCTGTGGTACGAGAAACTACAAACACCCTATCATTATCATACACACTCATATCTAAAACCTCTTCCGAGTTCATTCCATACTTTTGAGCTTTATCAATATCGTAGAAATTAAAAGGGTTGGGTTTACTGTTATACCAATAAATACCCTTATTAAAAGTACCCATCCAAGTACCTTTTGTACCCACACTGAAAAAGTAACTGATGCGAGCTATACCAATACTTTTATCCAATTCAAAAATTTGATTGTAATTCGGATTTAATATTGAATCGACATGATTTACTTTAATACCTTCTCCCGTTTTTGAAGAACCCAACCATAGTTCACCGTTTTTATTAAGCTGAGAGCATGAAAAGATATATTCCTGAAATCGGCTTCCTAAAACATTAAAAGTGTACGATTGAGCTGTTTTTTGATAGGATAAAATACTTATCCCATTTTGTCCGCATACTAACAATCGATTATTACCTAGCTTTTGAATAGATAGACTATTCGTTATTTTTTTTCTTAGAAAACGCTTAAACTTTTTCGTCTCTAAATTGAAGGTGATTAAACCTATGGTAGTTGAAAATAGCACATGCTCTTTATCTAAAATTACGCCATTATAAAAGGATAGCGTTCTGGGGTCTTTTGAAATATTACTTGGAGGTATATGCGGAGAATCAAAGGTATAGTCATCATTAAAAACTAATATTCCACCATTTTCGGTAGGACAAATAACAATACCATTATCTTTATCTTCGATTATTTGTCTTATTTCAGGACGATTAGTTGCATATTCACGTTCAATTCCTTTTAAAGAGATAATTTTAAAGCTCTCTTGCTCGTAGTTATATACAGAAACTCCCTCATCGGCACCAAACCAAATATTACCATTTTTATCCTCCATCATACATCGAATACGGTTGGAGCTAAAGTATTTTTGACTTAGCGTATTACGGTAGGTTTTAAAACTATATCCATCGTACCTATTAACACCATCATAAGTGCTCACCCAAATATAACCTTTTGAGTCTTCCAAAATACCAGTTACCCCATTATGGGCAAGTCCATCCGAGATATTAAAGTTTTTAGCAAACTCTAGTTCCTTATCAGATGCATGAATATTTAGGAAGGAAAATATGGTTATATAAAAGAGAAATAGATATCGTTCCAACATATAGCTTTCTTTTTTTATGGGATGTAGCATTACTTTGTTAAAAATAGCATTTTATTATATCTGATAATAATCCGATAAGGTTTAATTTTCTTAAATAAAGCTATACCTGAGGTGATTTAAGCATGTGGTTTATATGTAGAAATAGATAAACAGAAATAGGGAGACTAAAATGTCTCCCCCATCTCCAATAAATAATAGTCAATGATTTCCTTTTATTCCACTCAGTTTTGCTAAAGTGAAAAACTGGAACAAAAAACCCGAAGTTACCAATAAAAGTATATGTGTATTTAGAGTTGTAATTACACATGTACCCTTTCTTAAATCATTGACAAATTAAGTGAATCATATTAAAAAGTAAGTACTTAAAATTACCTTGAAATAAGATTATATTACCTTGTTTGGCTTCTATAGCTAACTTAAAAAAGGGAACTCAATAGAATCCCCTTTTTAAAAATATATGTTATTGAGTAATTATTTAACCAATACCTTTTTTACAGCTGTTTCTCCATCTGCAGTAACTTTAACCAAGTACATTCCTTTTACAAAATCAGAAACTGGTACATTAGTTACTGTTTCTGTTGCTATAAATGATTTTACCACAGCCCCTGCCACATTGCAAATTTCAACCTGAGCACCGGATGGAGCTTCTACATTTAAACTTGAAATTGCTGGATTAGGGTATGTTTTAAAACCGCTTAATATACTTGCAGTAACATCTGTTGATCCTGTTTCCCAAGTAACATCTACTGCTACTTCTGTTGATTCGATACTCACCCATTTGCCAGAGCTTTTATCTTGAATAACAAAATTAATTGTTCCTCCTCCTCCTACTACCATAACAGCACCTTCATTTTTTACTGATGTTACCGATGTGAAAGTTCCATTAATAGTTACATCAGTTTCTCCTGCCCCATTCGGAAAGACTCTGGTTGGGTCAGTATAAATCCAACTCACATTACCTCCTGTTTCCTTTACACTATATTGACTAACTTGTATACGGTATTGACCAGCAGGAACACTATACGTATAACTAAAATTTACCGCATCTCCTAAAATGATAGGTCCTGGTGCTTCTGTAACACTAACGTTAGACAAAGTTTGAGCATTGGATAAAGAACCAATTCCAACAAGCATGATTGCAACAAATAACACTCTAAGTAAAGCTTTTTTCATAATATCTAGTTTTAAAAATTCTTTACACAAATATTAGATAATAAAAAACCGGGATTGTGTTTGGGAGTAATTTCAATGTTCGATAGCGTTAAAGCCCACATTTTAAACGTAAAGCAGACATAACAAAAAAGCTGGCTCCAATCATTGAAACCAGCTTTTAGCATTAATACAGTCCGTATTTATTCATTTAAATTACGATTCATAACATCTTAGCTCAAATAATTTCACATAGTCCTTTCCATAAGTTTCTGTCATTTTAATTCGGATGGCAGAAGTTTTTATGCTTTCAAATTTAAACTTGATTAAACGTGTTTGGTTTTTATCTAAAGACCCCAGGTTAATCCACTTACCTTTAACTCGTGCTTCAAGTTGCAATGACTTTAATAACTCATGTGGCACATCATTCCAAAAGTTAAAAGTTACCTTAGACTCCTTAGTCATCATGATATTCCTTTTAACATTAGTATCACATTTAATTTCAACCTTAGATAGTGAAATAGGCTTTTTCCATTCAAGCTGTAATTCTGCAGGCAAATTTTCCGATTGCCAGTGATGTATTTCCCCCTCAAAATCTCGAGATACACCATCCGTTAATAAATTAACATCGCCACTAGCCGTAGAAGAGGCCATAATTTGGTCTGCTGTTTTAGCGAGGTTTTCTTTATCCGCAGCAGGAACTCGTGGAATAAAGGCATCATCTCTTAACAGTTGTTCTTGCAATTCGTGTATATGCTTTTTAGCAATAACTCTTGGGGTAACGCCTTTTTTAACACACATTGAAGCAGCCGTACCTACTGCCATTCCCATGGTGGCACAGGTTGCCATTAAACGGGTAGAAGACAATGCAATATGGCTTTGACTAATATTTCTGCCTGCAAAAGATAAGTTGATAATATTGCGTGAATACAAACTACGATATGGTATTTGGTACACCTTTCTGAAATGGTAATGGAAAAAACTTGCTGGGTCTTCATAATTTTCAATACCTCCTGGGCAATGTTCATCTAACGACCATCCTCCATATCCAACCGCATCCTTAAAATAACGAGTCTCCATCAAATCTTTTTCAGATAGGATAAAGTCCCCCATAAACCTGCGCGACTCTCTACGACCTGGCAAGGACTGCACCCAATCCAAGGCCATATTTTCGGCTTCCGGAAATTCTCCAGAATTTTTAATGTAATCCCATACACCATATAACCAGCCCATTAATTTATGCCTGATTATTTCCTGATTGGCAATTATATCATCATCATCACCTACCTCAATCCACCAAACACCATTTGCATAATTCTTTAATTTCCGTTCTTTTTTATATTTATCGGCCTCAAACTTAATCGCAAATGGAGGCGCTTCAAATGGCATTGGTTTACCCATATCTTTAGCAGACATTAGTAAGGTACTTCCCATTTGCCAGCCATCAGCTTCATCCGGCGCATATTGCTCGTTAAACTCCGCTTTCCCTTCTCTACCGGTACGATATTCTGCACCCGCCGTAGCAGCCAACAAGCCGTCTCCCGAACAATCAATAAATTGCTGGGCAGAAATGGTATACTCTGTTTCGGTAGTTAGTTGCCAACATTTTGCCGCCTTTATTCTTGAACCGCCCATAATGGCTTCCGTAGCTTGGGTATTAAGCATTAATTCAATATTAGGCTCGCGTGTTACAAACTCGTACATCACATGGTCAAAAACAGGAAACGATTCTTGCTTATTTCTAAAACGATTGAGCAATAACATTTCCTCAATTACACCCGTTTCACGTTCGGCAAAGCCATCTGGTTTAAGATGATTTACTCCATTTAAATGCACACGCATTTCACTGGAAGCATTTCCACCCAACACTGGTCTATCTTGCACCAATACTACTTTTGCACCATTACGTGCGGCCGAAACAGCTGCACAGATACCTGCCACACCGCCTCCTAAAACAGCCACATCGTAGGATACATCTTTATTTCTTTCGGGTATCCGAGTTTCCCCTTTTCCCATCTGTTTCCATTTATCGGTATCTCTGCTAGGATTATTATTATCCAGCCCAACTCCAGACGTAAGAGGAATTATGCTTGCTGCAACTGCTCCTTTTGCTCCCTTTTTAAAAAAATCTCTTCTTTTCATCTTTTGTAGATTTCAGTATTTAACACTCAACCCTATGGTCTATTACCTTTCCAACCTTGTTTAAATTGCACCAATAATTCTTTCACTAATTCAGGCTTATCTTTAGCTATATTTTTGGTTTCCGAAGGATCGGTTTTATGATCATATAATTCGTAATACAAAGGAGCTGCGTCCGCGTGTTTACCGTCTTTCCATAATATAAAACGATATCTATCTGTTCTCATAGCATATCCCAGTAAATCATTTTCGAAAAGATCCCTATTCCACTTTTCTTTTTGCTGCACTTTAATACGTCCTTCCACCTCTTCAATCAACGGTCCAAAATATGTTTCGCGCATAGCCGGACGAAGTGGATAAGCACCCCATTCTCGTAATGCAGGTGTTGGAAAAGTACTAAACACAGCAGATTTCCACTCCATATCAGGATCTTTTAATAATGGTTTAAAGCTTGTTCCTTCTAAATGTTCGGGTAAGGATAAACCAGCCATATCGCATAAGGTAGGATACATATCCACCAACTCCACCAAGGCTTCACTCGTTTTTCCTCTGCTGCCTTTAGGCATATCAGATGTCCAAATCATTAATGGTACACGTGTTGCTATTTCGTAATTGGTCGCTTTACCCCAAATTCCCATATCGCCTAGGTGCCAACCATGATCGCTCCAAACAATAATGATCGTGTTATCGCGCACTCCAGCTTCTTCCAAAGCATTTATCATACGACCAATCTGCGTATCAATATAACTTACACAAGCCAGGTAGGCATGTTTTAAAGTTCTGGATAATTCAGGGTCAATATTTCCTTTTTTAGGAATGCCAGAGCGCACTCTCAATTCAAAGGAAGGATGTAATCCCATTTCTGCACCATCTATTGGAGCAAGCGTATCTTGTGCCATTGGAATAGCTTCCCTGTCATATAAATCCCAGTATTTTTTGGGTGCCGTCCAATTTAAATGTGGTTTATGCATTCCTAAGCCCAAGAAAAATGGTTTACCATCTTTCTCACTCACCATTTGTTTTAAAGCTTCAATAGCCAAATCTGTATTATATCCATCTCTATAAGCATTATCTGGCACATCTGCACATTCGTATGCAGGCCCACTGGCCAAGCCATATTTTGCTACCTGACCGTATTTAGCAAACATCTCTTTTTTGGTGTCTTCCTTAATTTTGATATTCTCCTTTAAATGAAAACCTTTAGGCTTTGGCGCATTGGGGTGAACATGCAACTGCTCCCTATTCCACGAAATTTCGTCTTCATCTCCATGATGAAATATTTTACCATAATAGGTGGTTTGGTAACCATTATTTGAAAAGTGCTGTGCCAAGGTTAAGGCATTCGGGTTTTGATCTCTAAACCGCAAATAATTATGCGTTATACCACTATTCTCAGGTCTAATACCAGTCATAATACTAGCTCGAGAAGGGCCGCAAATAGCTTGCTGACAGTATGCCCTATTAAATAAGAGTCCTTCTGAAGCTAACTTATCTAAACTGGGACTAATGGCAATTTCCGAACCATAACACCCCAGTTCTGGCCGTAAATCATCTACGGCTATAAATAAAATATTAGGTTTTCGATTTTGTTTTTTTGAAGATTGGCAAGCTACTGTTGCAAAAATTAAACAAAGGATAAGAAGTTTGTTCATCGTATTTTTTAGAATTTAGTGAATTTTACCCAAGGTGTATTCCACCCATTAATTACTTGAATAAAATTACACTCAAACGCCTAATAAACACTCGAAATACTATATACAAAATATTAACATTTCATTTTATTGCAATTACAACATGTTAACTCAGCTTTGAATACTTACATTTGTATTATATCATATAAATATGTATTACAACATGTTGACACGTTTATTACATCTTACTACAAGGTTTAGCCTTTTGCTCTGTATTAACTTTTGCCTTATAAATATATTACAAGCACAACAATTTAATCATTACATTCCCGAAGGGATTCATCCTTATGAAAAAAGCAAAGAAAACATTCAAAAGGAGCTTCATACTTCTTATCAATTGGCGATAAAAAGTAAGGATACTTCCCAAATTATTCAATCTCGACTTCTACAAAGTACCATGTCGAGGGTTTATCTTGATTATGGATCGGCATTTAATCATGTAGGTGAAGCTCTTTTTTTAGCCGAAGATTATAAGGATACACTTTTAATGGCCAAAGCACATGAGGAATTCGGCGTACTTAACTACCTATTTAGACAAGATGGACAGGCGTTTCAGCATTTTAGTAAATCTTTAAAGTATTATAAAAAAGCCTACCAAAAACAACACATCTTATCCAAGGAGCTTTATCGTCCTTATTATAATATGATTTTATACCATCAGCGTATACAAACGGATGAAATGACTTTAGCTTATATTGATACCTGTGAATCTTTAGCTGATACTAGTGGGCTAAATGAGAACATTGATATTTTTTTGAATGAGAAAAAAGCACACTTATTATATAGGGCGGATAAATATGAAGACGCATCTAAATTCTTAATTGAGAGTATCGACTTTATTGAAAAACTCAGGGGAAGCCAAGCAAATATAGCCAAATACAAAAGCTATCTTATTATATTATATACCATGCTTGCCAACTGTTATATAGAAATGAATAAAAATGAAACTGCCAAAGCGTATTACCAAAAGGCCATTGATTTAAAAGACCTGTATGGCGAGCATACATTTTATCGTCCGTATATATACACCAAATATGCATGGGTATTGAACACTGAGGGTAATTACAAAAAAGCTTATGCCTTGCTTTTTACCGCCAATAGAATAAACGATAATTATTTAAATCCTAGAAATAAGAACAACCAAAATTTTATCTCTATAAAAGATAAGTATTCGGAAGAGTTAAGTAAGAAAAATAAAGAATTACAGTTAAAAAATCTTGAACTTGCGCAGAATAAACAGGAGATATTACGTTTTAGAATTATTCTATTTGTAAGCATACTAACTTTTGTAATTGTTCTATTAGTTTTTAGGTCGCGTACACAACATTTGAAACATCAAAAAGAAAATGAGTTAAACGAAAAAAAGCAACAAGAAACGCAAGAGGTAATTGACCATAAAAACAAAGAATTGACCACTACCATGCTACAGCTAATAGAAAAAGAGGAAATTATAAAATCGTTGAGTGAGCGATTATCCAAAGACCCGAGCAACAAAAGCCTATTGTCCTCCATTGAAAAACGATCGGTAAGTTTATGGGATGCCTTTAACAGCCGTTTTGTTGCATTAAACGCTGACTTTTACGAACGTTTGAAAAAGCGCGTACCAGACTTAAGCTCTGCTGATTTAAAAATTTGTGCCCTGATAAAACTCAATTTCTCTGGAAAAGAAATGGCTTATCTACTCGGTATTTCTGCCGGTAGTGTAAATGTAGCTCGTCATCGTTTACGTAAAAAAATGAATATTGAGAGGGATACTAATCTCACGCAGTTTATTAATTCTATATAGTAGTTTGTCTATAAGTCAACTACTTTATTTATTGACGGGCTCCATATAGTTCGTTTAACCCCTCACTTTAAAAGTTAACAACGCAGCAATTTCACAGTATGCAAACATTCGACTATACCAACCAAAATCACATTATATTTTTACTCCTCGCTATTATTATTCTGGCTTTGGCATTCTTTATTATCAAATATAAACTGACCGAATACTTTAAAGCCCAAAAGGTAAAGAAGCGTTTTGAGCGAGGCAATCAACTGGAGTTAGATGCTAAAAAGTTTTTAAAGAGTAAAGGGTACTCTATCGTGGATTATCAAAGCACTTACGAACATAAATACATGGTGGATGGCACCCCTGAATATGCAGAAATTCAACCCGATTACATTGTAAAAAAGAAAGGCAAAAAATATATAGTTGAAGTTAAAAGTGGGACTTCTGCAATTAGTGCTCGAAATAGAAATACACGCCGACAACTATTAGAGTATGATTATGTAGTAGAGAATGATGGCGTTTTTTTGTTGAATATGGAGAACCGTGATTTAAAGCTGATCCAGTTTAAATCGAAAGCAGAGAAACGGTCTAGAAAATTGATAAAAGCAGTTATTATTATTGGAATAGTAGGAATAGCTATTCCGTATTGGGAGGTTAAAGTAGCTATTGGTTTAGTATTGGCACTTGTTTTTGCTTTAGCAAATAGGTATTAAAAATCAACACTCTGCAACATCTTTAATGCACTATTACTTTTTTATACCATAATAAAAAACGCTTGCCTATTCACCTCAAAAGCTAAAAATAACCGTTATACAATTGTCCTTTAAAACGTAAAAAGAGGCGAGAATAAATCCCGCCTCTTAACCGCATATTTAAATATAAGCTTAATATATATGAAGACTGTATTAATCTTCATATATATTAAATTTTAAAACCCATTTTAGTTTTTACTATGGACGTGGAGCTACATCGACTTTCCTTAATCCCATATCATCAAGGTAGAAAGTTTGATCTCCAGTAACGCCTGTGTTATGACTTGCTTCTACAAAATAAGAATATCTCATTTTTTCAGTAGGATCAATACTATTAATATCCACTGGAATATTAATTACTTGCTTAAGGGTAACCCACTCGCCACGAGCAATATTTTCAACATCCCATACAGCAGCTACATCAGTTGCCCAACCATTCGATTTTCTGGCAATTTCAGTACGAATAGTTTTTAGATCTGAACCTGCTTCAATATAAATTTCGTGCGTTATCTCAAAGGCACCAGCTTTAATATCTACGTTATTTCCAAAGGCCATACCATATAAAGTATTCACATCAAACGCACCCGAAAATTGCATACTAGCCACGCCCGAAGCGAACATATCTGTAGTACGTGCCCATGGTAGTCCACCATTGCCAACCCAATAGCCAGCAGCTCCACCAGAATCAGCTCCAGCTTCACCTTCGAAACCACCCCATGAGTTACCAACCAAAAGATCATCGCCAGCAACAGGGATTGATACTTTTTGCATATCAAATGATTTTAAAGGCTGCTCATCTGTTGAAAGTATAGTATTACCTTCTTGATTATAAACAATGGTAATCATATCATCAGCATAAATCTCTTTTGCTAATGTTAATACAATTGTACTTGCATTAGCAGGATCGAACGTTACATCCGTAATATCAAAATCCTGATCTACAAATTTTCCAGCATGCTTAACATGAACCGTAAAACCAGTTGCTGGATTACCACCCAAACTACCCACTGCGCCTTTAATATCAAAAGCTATAGTTTGAGCACCTGTCCACATGGCACTATTATCAATAATACTTAATGGCACAACATCTCTAACATTAATTAAAACGGTTTTTGATGTTGGTTGGTGCGTTGGAACAGATGGTGTAAAATCAACTTTTAATTCTTGATTTTCGCCCAATGACAATATCGTACCTAAAGCAGGTGTATAAACAAAAGTACCCTCTACATCTGCGGTAGCATTTAATTGCTCTTCTGTTAAAGGCTCCCCTTCTGGAAGAACTGCCGGATTTTCCCAAGTAATAACAGGCACATATTTCTCTACAATATTAATGGCTACTGTTTTACTCATTTTTGAATAATTCTTAGTATCCCTAGGTGTAAACTCCACCTTTAATTCCTGGTTATCGCCAAGCGGTAAAACCGTTTCTAAACTTGGAGTAAACACCATCGTTCCCGGAACGTTAGCTGTTGCATTAAGCTGCTCCTTGGTTAATGGCAATCCAGTTACCAATTCCGCTGGGTCTTCCCAGGTTAACACTACTTCCTGTATCAACAATACTTCATCATCTTTACAACTATTAAATGTTGTAGCAAATAAACCAAGGATGAATATATGTAGGAATAATATATTTATTTTCTTCATTTTCTTTGTGATTTTTTAGTTTACAGATGTCTCCATTAATATCCAAAATTCTGAAGCATATTAGGTGCTTTCTCCACTTCGGTTTGTGGTATAGGCAAGTAATAATGCTTATCCCACCAAGGACGTGTAACTACTGTATACTCTTCAAAGCTTACATCTCCATTGACCGCTTTAGTCCACTTTAATCCCTGAACATCAAACCCTAAGTGATCCGTTTCCATCCAACGTCTTTCATCAAAGAAATTATGTCCCTCGAAACAAAGCTCCACTCTACGCTCACGTTTAATCGCTTCTAACAAGGCATCACCACTGGCCGTAATTTCTGGCTGTAAGGCACGCATAGATACTTTATTTAAAAACTTCCTTGCTTCGTCTTCATTATCTAATTGATATTGAGCTTCGGCATAGTTCAAATAAATCTCTGCTAAACGATACAAAATATATGGTCTTTCTGATGAAATCTCTGTTAAATCACCCAAGCTTTCATCTTGAAACTTACGAATATTATAACCTGTTTTTGAAGAATGCAGTGGATTACCTTGCCCTTGAGGAGAATCTAAACCATGCGGGTTTGCAGCAGGGTTTTCTGACAAATAATATTGTACATCTCTACCTCTAAATTGTGAGCCATTATAGTTTAAAGTAGCATAATAACGCATTTCTCGCCCGTCATTCGGGTTTGAAGGGTCAAAGCTTGCCTCTGATGTAGATGTTCCATCCGCCATGTTGTATTGTAAAGCAAAATTATGTGTAGGTGAGGATAAAGCCCAACCACCATAACCGTTAGGAGACATGGTCATGTCCCACAATGAGTTTACATCTGTTCCATAATCGTAATACTCGGAGCTAAAAGGACGTGCAAATAAAATATCTTCATTTGGTGACAAAAACATATTCTGATAAGCTTCAGCATCTGCTACAGCTATTAAATCGCGCTCACTTACAACAGTTATTACTTCCTTGGCAGCATCTGAAGCATCTTGCCATTTAGTGGCTTTTGAGTAAGCATATAACTCACTATTTTCTGAAGGTACATTAGCCGGATCGTGCAATTTACTTGCGGCATATAATAAAGTGCGAGACTTAACCGCCATAGCTGCTAAACTGGTAGCTCTACCAAACTCAGCATCCGGACGAGTTGCTGGTAAAACAGCTATTACTTCATCAAGTTCTTTTACAATAAAGTTAACGCATTCCTCGTAGCTATTACGTGTTAAATTAAAATCGTCATCTAAACCAAGAGCACGCTCCAAAATAGGCACACCTCCGTAATACTTAATTAGTTTAGCATATAAATTCGCTCTTAAAAACTTCATTTCTGCTTTATAAACGGCTACCTTTTCTGGGTTTGATACCATGGCAGGACTTTCATCAATTTTATCTAAGAACTCGTTACATAAGCGAATATAGTCCCAGTAGTTATTCCATTTTTGAGCAAATACCCCAACGTTACTTGGTGTCCAACCAGCTCTCACTCTGAATAAGTCTAAATCTTTAAAGTTAAATTTAGCCTCAAAGGAAGCTCCCTCAATATTAAATCGGCGCGACCACCACTGAAAACGATTCATCCCCCAGCTTTCTGTGCTGTTATAAACCGTAAACAATAATCTTTCTACCTGGTCTGGATCACTGTAAATCAAGTCCTCTGCAAAAGCACTTTTATCCTCTGTTTCCAATATATCTGAACACCCAACCAGGCTAAGACACATTACGGAAATAAAGAGATATATGATATGTATATTTTTCATGCGTTTAAAATTTTAATTGTTCCATGATACCCCCATGAAAATTATATTTTTCATGCGCGTTTCATTTATTTTAATTTTAAATATTCTAATTCTGTTATCTATCTACTTTAGAATGTAAAGTTTACACCTAGCGTATAAGTTTTTAAAGATGGGTAAGTACTACCACGGAAGTTATCATAACCTGCAGCTTCAGGATCTAAACCTAATTTATGAACATCAGAGAATAAGGTTAATAAGTTGAACCCTCTTACAAATACTTTAAGATCTCCAATTTTAATTTGCTCTTTATTAAAGGTATAACCTAGGTCTAATTGCTTAAGTCGTAAATAAGATGCATCATGTAACCAAAAATCTGCTCCTTGAAAGTTGTCTGAGTTTCCACTTTGGTTACTGCTATATTTATCACCCTGAGCAAAAGCTCGTGGATATCTGGCTCCTCGGTTTTCTGTTGTCCAACGCTCTGTAAATACATGCTCTGGTTTAGCTCCAGCCTGATCAAAAAATACTAACATTTCGGCTTTTGCTTGTCCCTGAAATAAGAAATTTAAATCCCATCCTTTGTACTGAACACCTCCATAAAAACCATACTGAATTTCAGGAACGTTAGATGTATACTTACGGATTCTATCATTGGCATCAATCATACCATCTCCGTTTACATCCATATAATGTGGCTCCCCTTCAACTGTACCTTCTAACTTTGCTGTTGTATTTTCAACTTGCTCTTGATCGCGGAAGATGCCGAACGTTGGATATACCACATATGAATCTAATGGATGTCCTTCGCGTTTCATGGCTTCTGGCACGTCAGCAGCTTCATCCATATAAACTACTTTGTTTTTAGCATTGGTAAAAGTAGCGCCTAAATTATAGCCCACTTCTCCTACTTTATCGCTCCAGTCTAATTGAAATTCCCATCCAAAGTTATCCACTTCTCCCAGGTTTTCATCTGGTAGTTGTAAACCCGCTGCATCAGGAATAGACGCTGAACGTTGAATTAAAATATCCTTACGTTTTTGATAGAAGTAGTTCGCATCTGCCGTTAATCTTCTGTCCAGTACAGTAAAATTGATTCCAATATTTTTAGTGTCTGCTGTTTCCCACGTTACATCTGGGTTTGGAACATTGTTACTTCTATAACCATTTAACATGGTTCCTGTAGTTCCAAAAATGTAAGAATTGGGTTGAGTCCACTGCTTCACACCTTGGTTATTGTAAGGCCCACCGTAATCGTAACGTGTTAAGTGCTGAAAAGCAGCAATACGGTCATTACCCATAACAGCCCAAGAAGATCTGATTTTAAAGGTATTTAACCAGCTATCCGTAAAGTCCATAAATCCTTCATCCGCTAAAGACCAAGAAACGGCTACTCCGGGGAATGTACCAAATCGTTTTCCATCGGCAAAGTTACTTGAACCATCATGGCGTAGAGTAAGATCGATGAAGTACTTCTTTTTATAATCGTAAGCTACAGATCCAAAGAAATTTAAACGTGCCCACTCATTAGAAACACCGGATGATTGTTGTCCTTCATCGCTACCTGCAAATAAATCGGAATGGTCAGGACTTGGAAAGCCTCTTCTTTCGGCCCAAAATGTACGGCTTGTTGAAGTCATTTGCTCAAAACCTCCAAAAGCTCTAACGGTATGTGTATCGTTAAATGTATTGTTATAATGAACCGTTGCATTTAACATCGTTTCATCATATTTCCAAAAGCTTTCGCGAAGAATTCTTTCGTTACCTCTTTGCGAAAAACCATTTACTGGAACATACTCTTCTGACCCTTGCTGATACTGATAAACCGTCCATGGCGTATACCACGATTTAATATCATTACTCTGCTTTCTGATACCCACAAAACCTTTGGCACTTAATCCTTTTACCCATTTATTCATATCCCAATTAAACGAGAATTTACTACGTAGGTCGTTATCATGCTGATTTACATTACCCGATGCAGCACTTGACATTACAGCAGGGTTGGCACCATTTTCTCCACCCCATCCTGGTAATCCGTTTGGATAAACTCCTACGTCTGTTGGCGAGTTAGTATAGATGTGTTTATAAATATATGACGCATTAACACCGGGTTGGTTTCTTTCGCCAAAACGCCCTGTTAAATCAACACCTATCTTAAAGTTTTCCCAAACCTTAATATCTAAGTTAGAACGTACTTGGTATTGCTTAAAATTTAAATCGCCCGACTCATACATACCTGTTTGGTCAATGTAGTCACCACTTACAAAGTAGTTTACTTTTTCTGAACCTCCAGAAATAGATAACGACGATCTTAATTCTGGTGAATAATCAGCAAAAGTTAAATCAGACCAATTGGTATTGGGATAGTTAATAGGATCTTCGCCCGAAGCATACTTGGCAATATCCTCTTGACTGTAAGGCATTGAGGTGCCATTTCTTTCTGCAATTTCGTTTTCGTAAATAGCATATTGCTCCGAAGTCATTTGATCGGGCATAGCCGAAAACGACGACATATTATACGTAGAAGAGAAATTGATGGTTGGCTTTCCTTGCTTACCGCGTTTAGTAGTAATTAATATTACACCATTGGCCGCACGTGCTCCGTAAATAGCTGCTGCACCATCTTTAAGTACGGTTAACGACTCAATATCTTGAGGAGCTAAATGCGAAAACGAAGCAGCTGTAATTCCATCAATTAATATTAATGGACTATTGTTACCCAAGGTAGATTTACCACGAATTAAAATACTGGTATTTCCAGATTCTCCAGGATATCCTCCACGGTCCGACACAATTAAACCAGGCACTTTACCCGTTAATGATTTGGCTATATCATTACTAGATGTATTGGCAATTTCTTCGGACTTAATAGTACTGATTGAACCTGTTACCTCACCTTTTTTACGTGTGGTATAACCGATAGCCACAACCTCTTCCAGTCCAATGGCATCATCCTCTAATACTACGTTAATATTGCTTTGTTCCGATACAACAAATTCTTGGGTTTTCATTCCTACAAACGAAACCTCTATAATAGCACCTACTGCTACTCCTGGTAAAGTAAAGTTACCATCAATATCTGTGATGGTTCCTTGGGTAGTTCCTTTAATAACAACAGCTACACCAGGCAACGCTTCGCCTGTTTTATCTTTAACTACTCCTGTAATTGTTTTTTCTTGATTAGTTACTTCTGATGAAATTAATTCTGCCGCATTAGGTTCTGCTGCTGTGGTTTCAATAATCAATGCGCATAAACAAAACATGGTTAATTGAGCCATTCGGGAGATCCGATTTTGCACCATTTTTTCCAGTAAAGGAAATGCACGTAACACATGCAAATCTTGCTTTTTTTTCATAAGTTTGTGTAATTAGAGTGAAATAATAATCTTAGGTTATCGCTCTTTTAAATTTAATACAGGGAAGTGGTCGCACACTTTCCTGTTTTTTTTCATATCCTATTTATCTGTTTTAATATCTGATAAATTCCTTTGAACTTTTCATACATTAAAAACAAGAACTGAGTTGAGAATTAAGCTATTTTAAGCTCGGGCACATTTATTACATATCTGTTGTTTTGTTTTTCTGGGATTAAGTTTCGTTTAAATTAGTTTCCTCTATCATCCTCCTTTTTCTTTTTTAGTCTTCTTTTTGAAGTAATAATTTCACTTTACAAAGTTAGATATTCACCACTCACTCAAATAACATTTTTTAACCATTGATTACACTATTTTACCCTAAAAACAAATAGACAAAGATCTTGCGAATTACTCATAAAACCTCAACTACTGAGCATTGCACTATATTAACATCGTGTTAACAGGGATAATATACGACCTATACTCAGGTAGAAATGTGAAATTATTTTAACATCGCACATAAATGAATTTACTATGATGGCTAGCCACGTTTTACTTATTAAACTCCTATAATTTTATTTGTTTGTTATATTTAAGCTCGAAAATATGATTGTAGAATCAGCAAATAATTAACCATTAGAAATCTAACATGATGAAATTGAGAATTAAATCAACACCAACTACCATAATATCCATTGCCATATATCAAATACTTGGAGGACTCGTTGGCTTGGGTTTAGTTTCTTGGCTCCTTGTCAGAACCCAAGAGTTAAATGGAGTATTGTTATTCATATTTCTAATTTCTATAGGGCTCTTTTGCTTATCCATAAAAGCAGGCTCAGCTTTAATAAACAAGCAATACAAAAAAGGATTAATTTATTCTATTATATGTCAAATATTTCAGGTGGTTGCCTTTGCTGTTGGTGGATATAAATACGATTTCTTTTCTGGGGGCAGGTTTTCAGCAGGTTTTAACTTCACCGATGGCTTTACGCTTAAGTTCGACTTTGCTTTAATGTCTTCCTTTAATATGTCGTACAACTCTGGTACTGAATATTACATGTACATCAATTTTGTTGCCATCTTTTTAATATATGTATTACTTGATATTTATGATGAAATGTATGGTAAAAAGAAGAGCAGCATTCATGATAATAACCTTAACCATTTGGAAGCAAGCCAAAATGGATCCTATGAGATTTAAACTCTAATCAGCTCGCGCGGATTTAGCAAAGCGAAATCCGTGAAAACTGTTGTTCTTGGCCGTATGCGATGTATTGCGCATCTTTGGGATTATGATGCAATGCGAATAAATATTACTGGTGTTTTTTACGGTTGTTGTATGTAATTAAAAATGAAACTATGGAAGTTTTAAAACTAGCAATAGAATGGGCAAAAGCCGAAGTATTCTCAACACGTTTCTTTATTTTCTTCGCAATTGGATTTTTAATTGCAAGTGTTGGATTTTGGCAATTAGGAAAAACAGATTTAGCAAAGGCTTATATCATTCCAACCTTAGTAGCAGGTATATTACTATTAATAATTGGCAGCGGTACTAACTACGCCAATATGCAAAGAGTTAAACAATTTGAAAAGGATTTTAACACCGATAAAACAGCCTTTTATCAGTCCGAAATTGAACGTTCTGAAAGCACTATAAAGCAATTTACATTTGTATTTAAATTGGTTCCAATATTAATTATCGTAGCAGCATTATTAATTCTATTTATCAATACACCCACCTGGAGAGCAATTAGTGTTACAAGCATTTCAATTTTAATTGTCATTTTATTAATTGACGGAAATGCACAATCAAGAATTGAGAACTACCACAAAGAATTGAAATTGTTGGACTTTAAAAATGAAATAAAAAAATAACTCCACTAGTCGAGTAGAAAAAGGGAAATGTAGCCCAAATATTAATACAAGCATATTCCAACAATAAACCTGTATAATAAATTAGTTTTTTTAATCAATATAAATTAAATTAGTAGGTATAATCATTTAACCACCAGACTATACCAACTTTGAGATCTACTAATACATATCCCCCTCGCCATAGCAAAACGCCTTATTTCTGTAGGCATACAAGCACAATTACAAGCCTTGTTAAACGTTTTGAGCCATACTTAAATACATTACAACACTGCAGCAGCCATTCTGATCATCGGGAGGCAGCTCGCAACACTACGTGGTTCAAAAATTGCTTTGCTTTTGCACCAAACAATACTGCGACATGCAAAACGAACGTATGGTTTAAACCAAACAGCATTGCGAGAAGTAAAAGGCACCTAGCTTTTGCACTTTACAACACTGCGGCATGCAAAATGAACATGAGTTTTGAGGCTGCAGCATCTGTTTACTGCAAAAGCTACGTTGACCAAGCATCGCGCAGCTCTGTTAAGCCTTTGGTTTACCATACCAAAACACCTGCAACTATAACGATACCTCTCAGGCACTTCAACTATTTACACCAACATATATGCATGCTGAAACATAACGATAAGGATGCATACAAGCATTATTACCCTTCATATAAAAGCCCTATAAACAATCCATCATATCAGTTTTAACTAAATTTTAAAAACCATGGAACGAAAACAAATTACACCTCTACTAGTCAGTTATGTAGAGATGGACGAAGTAAACGACTTATGCGCTACGGTGCAGAGTCAAACAGAGCAGTTTATAGCAGACAATGCAAATGCCGATGCTCATTTTGTGGCATTTATAGATGTTTTAAATACCCAGAATGCTTTATTAACAAAATCCTTAAATCTGGAACGTAGATTAAACGATACGGTTAAGGTAAAAAAGGGCGATTCCAATCGCGATGCCTATAGCACAACTTTGTTTGGCATAGCCAGTGCTTGCGCAGGTTCGCCCATAGCCGAACAGGCCGAAGCGGGTGAGTTGATTTATCGTATTTTTAAAAATCATGGTGGTAATCCATCGCGTTTTTCCTACGAAAAACAAAGTTCTGCCATGGAGTCTATTTTTGCTAACATTGATGCTACAGGTTTAGCAGCCATTAAAACCTTAAAGCAAATGCCGCTTTACGAAGGTATGGTACAGGCGCAAAAGCAGTTTAAAGAATCGGAGCAGGCACGCAATGCCGATAAGGCCCTTAAGCAAAATACAGAGTCGGCAAGCGAAGTGCTCAAAAGAGTACTAATGGCTTACGCCGATGTAGAGGACTTTTTAAACCTTATGGTGCGCATTGCGCCCGATACCTATACAAGTATTGTGGAGGTATTGGATTCTGTGGTACAGGGCATAAATACTAAAGCCCGTGCCCGTAATACCCATAAAAAACAAGAAGTAGAATAATTGATTGTTGGGCTGAATATAAAAGAGCGTAGTAAGGTGATATCCTTGCTGCGCTCTTTTTTGGTTTAAAAAATGGGGAAAGAGAGGGGGAAAGGGGAAATGGTGAAGGGTTATTAGATTAAGAGATACCAGCAAACTCTCGCTGGTGCGCGTGTCCTCACGCGTACCTTATTTATCACACGAGAGGACTCGTGCGATAGCGGAGGGGAAACTTTTATATTAAAAGCCTATCTGTTACTAAAGAAGTTTCTGCTGAAAACATGATGAAGGATTGTAATCCGTTTAATGTAAAATGCCTTTATCAAAACGGGTTACAAACCCTTACTTTTACCTCAATAGCTAATCTGCTTTTAACTGTAAGCTCTTAACGCATTACTTAATGCTTATTGCTCTCGCTGGTGCGCGTGTCCTCACGCGTACCTATGTACAACTTCTTATTTATCACACGAGAGGACTCGTGCAATAGCGGAGCGAGGATATTTACAAAGGTTCTAAATAATCTCTTATATTAAACCCATCAATACTAATACCATTTGTAACATTTTGAAAAATATGAGGGCTAGGTAATTTAGGACGCATGGGTTCTGGAGGTTCTGGAAAGTCCCATTTTTGCTTTTGACTTAAATACCAATTGTTTTTACTTTTACAATAAGTAAAGAAAAATTTATACCCTGCTTCTTCATTTATTGCAAACCCTACTTCAATCACTCCTTCTTTAAATTCGATCAAATCATCATTAACATAAATGTACCAATATAAATCATCCGCATTACTACAGTTTTCCTTAAGCCAATCATAATCGAAACTTGAAACTCTTGGCGTATTAATGTTTGATATGGTTTTTACATACTTATAGGATGAATCTGCTTTTAGAAAAAACAAATCATAAAATACGGTATCCCCGCACACGAATCCTTTTTTGTTATATTGAATAACCCTATCATTCAGTCCGTCACAATTTAAGTCTACATCTTGCACATCTACTACCCAAAATCCAACAGGCATACAAAAGTCTTGAGGTAACAGCTTTGTTTCCTTTTTAAATGCGACCGACTTATTACACTTTTTTATTTGAGCGGAAACTAAAAAGTTAAAGCTAATTAGAAAAGAAATTATTATATACTTCATATTTTTCTTATTTACATTTTAATATATTCCCTCGCTCAGCGAAGCGTCTCGCTTCGTTGTTCTTATCAGGCCTCTGACCTATTTACTAAACAGTCTTCCATGTGGTGGTAATTATTGATACATTTAATAGGATTGGTTCCCAGCTCCCACGAATATAGCGCAGCGCAATCCGTGAAACTTTAACAATCGTAAATATCTCAAATTATCTTAATTTAAAACAGTATAACTCTACTAAATAGTTGTTAGGATTGTCATCCGGCCATAAAATATATGGCCATTGAATCTTCACCTGCTTCTATTCATGTCTTTCATTCCTCGTGTAGTAAAAAAATGAAAATAATTTCAAAAAAACTGCCCCATAATCAATATTTGATACCATCGAATCGAATAAAAATATATATTTGCGAGCTTTTTTCTTGAAACAGAAACTAACAAAGTAAAGTACTGTTAAGTAGAAGATTGCAAAGCGTTCTTAAAACAGTGTGTATTTTTTAGTTTTGGCTCTAATGAGAGTCATTACATTTTTTAAACAATTAGTTTTTGTCATAAAAAAATGAACAAAGTCCTGATTATTGGTGCCGGAGGCGTAAGCAATGTAGTAGTACATAAATGCGCAGCAGTTCCGGAAGTTTTTGGTGAGATTGTATTGGCATCTCGTACCAAAAGTAAATGCGATAAAATCGCAGCAGACGTTAAACAGCGTTTGAACCGTGAAATTATTACCGAAGCATTAGATGCTGATAAGGTAGAAGAAACGGTTGCTCTAATCAAAAAGCACCAGCCTAAGTTGGTGATTAATGTGGCCCTGCCCTATCAGGATTTGGCCATTATGGATGCATGTCTGGAAACAGGTGTCGATTATCTTGACACGGCCAACTACGAGCCTAAAGATGAGGCTAAATTTGAGTACAAATGGCAGTGGGCTTATCAGTATAAATACAAAGATGCTGGTTTAATGGCTCTGCTTGGTTCTGGTTTCGACCCAGGTGTTACCAATATGTTTTGTGCTTATGCGCAAAAGCATTTGTTCGATGAGATTCATCAAATAGACATTGTAGACTGCAATGGCGGTGACCATGGACAAGCATTTGCTACTAATTTCAATCCTGAAATTAACATTCGCGAAATTACTGCCGATGGCCGCTATTGGGAACAAGGCGAATGGCTTACCACTGCCCCATTATCTGTAAAACAAGATTTTGAATTTCCGGGTGTAGGTACACGTAAAATGTATTTGATGTATCACGAGGAAATGGAATCGCTATGCCTAAATATTAAAGGCCTGAAGCGCATTCGCTTTTGGATGACCTTTGGCGAAGAGTATTTAACGCACTTGCGAGTGATTCAAAATTTAGGTTTAGATCGTATCGACGAGGTAGATTACAAGGGTCAAAAGGTAGTGCCGCTTGAGTTTCTGAAACGTCTGTTGCCTGACCCTGGCTCTTTGGCCGAGAATTACACGGGTAAAACATCCATTGGTTGTGTTATTGAGGGTATTAAAGACGGCAAAAAGTCGCGCAAATTCATCTATAACATTTGCGACCATGCCGAAACCTATAAGGAAGTAGGTTCACAGGCTGTTTCGTACACCACAGGTGTTCCTGCCATGATTGGCGCCAAAATGATATTGACTGGCAAATGGAAGCAAGCTGGTGTGTACAATATGGAGCAATTAGATCCGGATCCTTTTATGGACGATTTAAATGCTTATGGTTTACCTTGGCAGGTTGAAGAATGGAACAGTTCGGTGGAATAAAGCTTTCGGAGCAGCAGCTAAATGAGTTAAAAACACCGTGTTATATTGTTAACGAAAGTAAGTTGGAGGAAAACCTCAAGCTGCTTAAATATGTGCAAGATAACACGGGTGCTAAAATCCTTTTGGCCTTTAAAGGCTTTGCTATGTGGAGCATGGCAAAGCTTGTTCGTAAATATTTACCCGGTACTTCAGCTAGTTCGGTTAGCGAGGCTATGCTTGGTCGTAATGAGTTTGGCGGCGAGTTGCATTGTTATGCCCCAGCCTATTCTCAGGCTGATATGGATGCGCATGTAAAATTGGCCAATCATATTGTATTCAATTCGCTTGGGCAGTGGAACAGGTTCAAGGAGCAGTTAAAGCAGCATCCGCATATTCAAACGGCCATTAGAGTGAACCCTGAACATTCAGAAACCGATACGGCTATTTACGATCCTAGTGGTCCCAACAGTCGTTTAGGCACTACGCTTGATAACTTTAAGGCTGGCTTAGATGATCTTGAGGGCATCACAGGTTTGCATTTTCATAACCTATGCGAACTGAATGCTGATGCACTTGAGCGTACCCTTGCGGTAGTTGAAGAGAAGTTCGGTTTTTATTTTGATAAGCTAGAGTGGATTAACTTTGGTGGTGGGCATCATATTACCCGCCCCGATTACGGTGTTGAAAGACTCATCCGAATTATAAACGATTTTAAGCATAAGTATAAGCTGAAGGTTTATTTAGAACCCGGCGAAGCTATTGCTTTAAATTCCGGCGTATTGGTAAGTTCGGTTTTAGATGTGTTCAATAATGGAATGAATTTAGCGATTCTGGACACATCGGCCACAGCCCATATGCCAGATGTTTTAGAGATGCCTTACCGTCCGTATATCGAAAATGGCGGTGAGCCCACTGTAAAAGCACATACCTACCGTTTGGGCGGTGTAACTTGTTTGGCGGGCGATGTAATTGGCGATTATAGTTTTGATGCGCCATTAGGCATTGGAGATAAACTTTTGTTTGGCGATATGGCCCATTATACCATGGTTAAAAACACCACGTTTAATGGCGTTCGCTTGCCTAATATTTACAAGTTTAATTCGGATATGGGGCAACTTACACTCGTTAAAGAGTTTGGTTATCACGATTACAAATCACGCTTAAGTTAAGATGATGAACATAGATTTTTCGAAACACTTTTGTGGCGAAGATGGCTATTGCCTGGATTACAACAAGGCTGGAATTGTTATTCTTCCTGTTCCCTACGATGGTACAAGTACCTGGATAAAGGGATCAGACAAAGGCCCTGAAGCCATTATTGAGGCCTCAGGAACCTTGGAGATGTATGATATCGAAACAGAATTGGACGTGAGCAAAAAAGGTATTTATACCCTAGCCGCTGTGGATGAAAAAGCCAGTCCAGAAGCCATGGTTTTGGCCGTTGAAAAGGCCGTTAACGAGCAGTTTAAAAACAACAAGTTTACGGTATTAATTGGTGGCGAGCACTCGGTAAGCATTGGCGCTTTTAAGGCTTATGCACAAAGGTATAAAGACCTTAGTATACTGCAGTTAGATGCGCATGCTGATTTACGACCAAAGTACGAGGGTTCGGAGAACAACCATGCCTGTGCTATGTATCAGGCACGCGAAGTGGCACCCATTGTACAGGTGGGCATCCGCAGCATGTGCGAGGAAGAAAAGGCTTTTGTTAATGCGGACACCATGTTTTTCAGACATCAGATTAGGAAGCAGAAAACATGGAAAAAGGAGGTACTGAAGAAGCTCAATAAAAACGTTTATCTCACCATTGATTTAGATGTGTTTGATACCTCTATTATGCCCTCAACAGGTACTCCTGAACCGGATGGATTATTGTTTAATGATGTGATTGATCTTATAGAAACAGTGGCATCCAAGGTAAACATTGTAGGATTTGATGTGGTAGAATTATGCCCTAACAAAGCCAATAAAGCACCCGACTATTTGGCTGCAAAGTTGATTTATCGCATCCTAAGTATTATTTATAAAAGCAAGCAATAACAGCTACTACGGTAGGTTTTAGTATAAGAATAAAATGAGAAAGTGGACCATTGACGATTCAGTTGAACTTTACAACATTAAAGGCTGGGGAATTAATTATTTCTCAATTAACGATAAAGGGAACGTAACCGTTGCACCTAAAAAAGATGGTAACAGCATCGATTTAAAGGAAGTGATTGATGAACTTCAGGTGCGTGATATAAACACGCCTGTATTACTGCGTTTTCCGGATATATTGGATAATCGAATCCTAAAAATGAACGACTGCTTCAGGAAAGCAAGTGTTGAATATGATTTTAAGGGCGAAAGCTTTGTGGTGTATCCCATTAAGGTAAATCAGACACAGCCTGTGGTTGATGAAATTGTGGGCCATGGTAAAAAGTTCAACATTGGTTTAGAGGCAGGCTCAAAGCCTGAACTACATGCTGTTATTGCATCAAGCACCAATAACGATTCGTTGATTATTTGCAATGGCTACAAGGATGAAGATTACATTGAGTTGGCCTTGTTGGCTCAAAAAATGGGACGTCGTATATTTTTGGTAGTTGAAAAGCTCAACGAACTTAGAATGATTACGACCATTGCTGAGCGCTTAAGTATGACCCCAAACCTTGGTATTCGTGTTAAACTGGCCAGCTCAGGTAGCGGCAAGTGGGAAAGTTCGGGTGGTGATGTGAGTAAGTTTGGTTTAACATCGAGCGACTTAATTGAGGCCATGGATTATCTTGAATCTATTGATATGAAGGACAGCTTAAAGCTCATCCATTTTCATATTGGTAGTCAGGTAACCAATATTCGCCGTATTAAAATTGCCCTTCGCGAGGCATCGCAGTTTTACGCTCAATTTCATAAATCGGGCTTTAAAGTTGAGTTTGTTGATATAGGCGGTGGCTTGGGCATTGATTACGATGGCACCAAATCGGCCAATAGCGAAAGCAGTGTAAACTATAGTATTCAGGAGTATGTGAACGATGCTATTTCGTGCATGGTAGATGTGTCGGATAAAAACGAACTACCACACCCTAATATCATTACAGAATCGGGCCGCTCATTAACGGCGCACCATTCGGTATTGGTATTTGAAGTGTTAGAATCGTCGTGTGCCCCGCTTTGGAAAAACGAAGTGGAGCTAAACGAAAACGACCACGATTTAGTTAAAGAGCTGTACAACTCGCGGGAATGCCTGAATCAATCTAAAATGTTAGAGGTTTGGCACGATGCGCAACTCATCCGCGAAGAAGCCCTAGATCGTTTTAGCTTGGGTTTGTTAGATATTAAAACACGTGCACAAATTGAGCGTTTGTTTTGGAGCATTGCGCGCGATATTTACAAAATGGCATCAAACCTAAAGCATGTGCCGGATGAATTGAATGCTTTATCGAAACTATTATCGGAAAAATACTTTTGCAATTTCTCCTTGTTTCAGTCTTTACCCGACTCATGGGCCATTGATCAGATATTCCCGATAATTCCGATTCATCGCCATAACGAAAGGCCTGATGTGGAAGCTACCATACAGGATATTACATGCGATTCGGATGGTAAGATTGAGAATTTTATTGCTACTAAAAATATTAGCTACAATTTGCCGGTTCATCGGCTTAAAGCCAACGACTCGTACTACATTGGCGTATTTTTAGTGGGTGCGTATCAAGAGATACTTGGCGATTTGCACAACCTATTTGGCGATACTAATGCAGTGCATTTATCAGCCACCAAAGAGGGCTACTCCATTGACAAAATAATAGATGGAGAAACCGTTGCTGATGTGTTGGAATACGTACAGTACAACCCTAAAAAATTGGTGCGCACGGTTGAGGCATGGGTAACTGCATCGGTTAAGCAAGGTAAAATTTCGCCCAAGGAGGGAAAAGAGTTTTTATCGAACTATCGATCGGGCTTATACGGCTATACTTATTTAGAGAAATAGATATTTAAGATATACAGGATCCGCAAAAATACTGAGGACATATTGAAAAGAAGGCCTGTACCAAACGCAAAAGGCCCCAGTCGTAATGACTGAGGCCTATATCAATTATTTTTCTCTTTTCAATTCGTTGTTTTCGTACAGCTCTCTTTCGTGTGGAATTTGCAAATTATTATTTGCTGTTGTCGCACAACTGTACTACATCGTGTGGAATCTGTAAATCATTATTCGCTGTTGTCGCACGACTATTCCCACATGATAGGAATCCAGACACTCATTTCTGTTTCACCACGATTTGCCCAAGCAAAGTAAGGTACAAACTGTGCTTTAAATGTTTGCCACTCAGGTTTAGAAAGCTCATTGTACATACCCTCTTTTTTGTCCTTACGAAGTTTAACTTCTGCCGAAACAGTAGAAACACCGCCTAAGAAATCAGGTTTATACTCAGCCTCTAACTTTGACTTTACCGGCAAATAAATATCTAAAATCTTAGTGTCCTTAGGAAAATCAGCCGACTCAGCACAGTAAACAACCGGACCACGCTTAATAGCCACCTGGTTACGTACTTCCTCGATTAACGGATTTCCTTCAACAAGCTTAGCATCCATTGGCATATCTAAAGTAATTACATCACCTTTTCTCCATTTACGCTCTACCTTTGCAAACTCTCCAGCTTTAATTGTAACTCCAGCATCTTTACCATTAACCAATATCTTAGAACCATTGGCCCAATCCGGAATACGTAATAATACTTCAAAAGCATATTTCTTACATTTATTCATGGTAATAGATACATTACCTTCCCAAGGATATTGCGTTACCTGCGATAATTCTAGTTTGGAACCATCCACAAGTTTAGTCGTTAATTTGTTACCTCCATAAAGGTTAACCGCTACTCCATTATCTGTTAGGCTATACGCCCAACCAGAAACTTTTGCAATGGTGCGCACCAAGTTAGGAGGACAACAAAAACACTTGATATATGGACGACGAACATCAAATTCTGTTTCGTGACTTGCGTGATCATTTACGTTGTGATTAACTCGTAGTGGATTGGCATAGAAGTAATCTTTCCCCTCTAAACTAATTCCGGATAAGGCACTATTAAACAATACAAGCTCCATGATATCTGCATACTTCGATTTACCTTGCAAACCTAACATACGGTAGTTAAACATAGAGTTACAGATATTTGCACAAGTTTCGTTATAGGCCGTTTGGTTAGGCATCATATAATCATTGATAAAACCTTCGTGAATCATATCTACATGAGAAGATGCTCCATGGTGTGTTTGTCCACAAGCCCCTGTTACATACATCTTTTTATCCACTACACTATGCCATAACCTATCCAAAGCATCAATCAACGCTTTTTCACCTGTTTCAGCAGCTACATCAGCAGCTCCTGCATAAAAATATAATGCAAGTACAGCATGTCCTACAGCTTCTTTCTCTTTACGGATAGGCGTACGCTCCTGAACCATATCTCCAATAAATTTAAAGCTTGCTACCGCTGATGGCTCCGATGGAGATTGACCTCTTAGGTTAATAAACTTTTCGGCTAATTTTAAATACTTTTCATCACCAACTGTACGATATAGCTCCACCAATCCCATGATTTGTGTTTGGTTAAAACCAAAACGTTTCAGGTCAGCAGAAAGATCATCTACCATAAATGTACCATACAAATTATCGGCATGCTTAATAGCAATATCTAAAAAATTAGTTTTACCAGTTACACGGTGATGTATACATGCACTTGTGTATAAGTGACCACTGTTATACATTTCGTGATACTGACGATTACCATAACGCTCCCAACCATTTACGGTTACTTGTGTTTGTAAATAACCATCTGGCTGTTGTGCCTTCCCTATTATTTCAATATAATTATCCAAGGCTTCAATAATCTTCTCATCCTTGTTCTGCGCATAAACATAAACAGATGCTTCCATCCATTTATAGAAATCGCCATCATGCCACTTCATACCTTGATGTTTGCCTTCCTTAAGGCCTGCGGCTATTTTAAAATTATTTAATGCATGACCTATATCGCCACATAAAACATCGCCCATATAAGGTACCATCGATTCTTCACACACTTTAAACTTATCAGCCCAAAAACCTTCGGTCCAAGTACAATCTCCAATATTCACACTTTTTAATTTAACGTGAGGACTATTGGCATTATTTATTATACCCGCAGTCTGTGCAAACAAGCCTGCACCTGCAAGCATCAAACTCACACTTAGTAGTATTTTTTTCATGATTTATTTTTTAATTACATAGTCGTTTCCTGTCGTAAAACTATGATTTATAGCCGCTTTAAATGTGCTCTACGGTTTATGAATTGTACTTAATCGTACGGTGCGGTGTTTCATAATATTAACATTTAAGATAGCTTAAATTTGAAGCAAAAAGAAATAGTCCTATTTATTTATAAATCAAGGATATTTTATCCATACAGGAAGATATAAGTATATTTTTTGTTACAAAGACTATCCATTCAATAGATGATTTTTATAACTATGCTTAGGATATATCCCCTGTAACGTATAGAGCATAATGCGAATCGGTTTTAACTATAACTTATATTTGGGTTAAAACCCATCTGCCTTATAACGCAATTCTCTGGGTTAAAACCCAGAGCTAATTATTTTCCAAAAATGCGCTATATAATTATCAATGCTTGTTTTAACTAGTACCTATGCAATAGTGAGGGTTTCGCTATAAGCATAATAATACACTGAGCGAAGCCCTCACTAACGATCAGGTACAAAAAAAGCCTAACAAACACAAAGGCTTGTTAGGCTAACTTTCTAAAACTATAGTTGCTTTAATCTGATACTACCAAATAACTGGTACAAATACAGACATTTCTCCTTTACCACGGTTACTCCATGAGAAATAAGGAACAAACTGAGTTTTGATAGTTTCAAACTCTGGTTTCTTCACTGCTTTGTACATTTTTTCTGTGTTATTGTCTTTACGTATTTTCACTTCTGCTTCAATAGCTGTAACACCTGCTAATAAATCCTTTTTAAATACAGCCTTCATTTCAGCATCACCGTTAAGGTATACATCCATAATTTTAGCTCCTTCAGGTAAATCAGCTGATTCCATACAGTACACGATAGGACCACGCTTAACGGCTACCTGGTTGCGTACTTCCTCAATATGAGTATGACCTTCAACAAAAGTTACATCCATCGGCATGTCAACAGTAATCTTATCCCCTTTTTTCCATTTACGGTTTACAGTAACAAACTCACCTGCCTTAGCTGTAACACCAGCATCTTGTCCGTTTACTTTTACGGTAGTTCCTTCCGCCCATCCAGGAATACGCAATACCATATCAAAGGCACTTTTCTTACACTTGTTGATAGTGATATCTACCTGACCTTCCCAAGGATAATTAGTTACTTGAGTTAACTCAAGGGCAGAACCATCTAATAAAGTTGTATTTAGTTCGTTTCCTCCGTAAAGGTTAACCGAAATACCATTGGCTGATTTACTATAAGCCCAACCAGAAAGTTTACATACGTTACGTACTAAGTTTGGAGGACAACAGAAACACTGTAGATAAGGCTGACGCTCTTCAAAGTCATTTGTTAATTTCGCATAATCACGCGCTCCATCAATTTTACGTAGGTTGTTGGCATAGTAATAATGCTTTCCTTCAAGGCTAATACCTGATAGACCGCTGTTGTGCATTACCAATTCCATCACGTCTGCATATTTTGCATCTGCATGGATATCTAACATACGCTTACTAAACATGGCGTTACAAAGATTAGCACATGTTTCGTTGTACGATGTTAAGTTAGGCATCATGTATTTATCTAAGAAACCCTCTTCAATTTTATCGCGGTTAGTTGAACAACCATAATGTGTTTGACCGCAAGCTCCTGTTACATACATTTTCTGCTCAGCAACATTAAACCATAAACGGTCTAAAGCTTCAATCAAATCATCCTCTCCAGTTTCGGCATATACATCAGCCGCACCAGCATAGTAATACAAGGCCAATACAGCATGCCCTACAGCCTCATCAGCATCTCTCAAAGCAGTACGCTCCTGAACCATATCTCCAATTGGATATCCAATAGTTGTTACATGGTCTTCTACTTTATATTTTCCACGGTTATTGATGAATTTTTCTGCTAACTTTAGGTAACGCTCATCCCCTACTGTACGATACATTTCAACCAATCCCATAATTTGCGTTTGGTTAAATCCAAATCGTCCGTAATGGTCGTTATCAGGTAAAAAATAAGAACACAACAGGTCTGCTTGCTTTATAGCGATATCTAAAAAGTTACGTTTTCCTGTTACTCTGTGATGAATACAAGCACTTGTAAATAAGTGACCTTGATTATACATTTCGTGATACTTACGATTAGCGTAACGGTCTGTTTCACCTACATTACGAGGAGCTGTTGTTTTTTTCTCTTTTGCGTTAAAATCATACTTATTATTGATGGTGGTATGCGTCTGTAAATAACCATCCTCTTCCTGAGCTTCCGCAATAACTTTGATGTAGCCATCTAACTCTTCAACAATTTTAGCATCTCCGTTTTGAGCATACATGTAGGTTTTGGCTTCCATAAACTTATAAAAGTCACCATCGTGCCAATACCAACCATTAAAAGTTCCTTTTTCATGACCTGCTGCACGTTTAAAGTTATTTAAACCGTGGCCTACATCACCTGTTAGCACTTCTTCCATGTATGGTAACATGTTTTCTTCGGCTACTTTAAAACGTTCTGCCCAAAAACCTTCTGTCCATTTACAATCACCAAGATCAATACTCTTTAGCTTTACATGTGGACTTTTAGAATTATTTATAATCCCTTTTTCCTGTGCGTTTGTAAACTGTACCATTAAAATACCACAGAATACCAATACCCAATTTTTCATATCTCTAACTTTGATTTTAATCTTAAATATTTAATTCTATTCTTTCTTTATCTACTAATGATGGCGCAAAATTCACCAGCGCCATTGGTGTTTTCTTTAAAACTCCTAGAGCGATGCCCCAGGTTATTGCTTTCACCCCTTTGGAGCTTCAAATTCCAATTCCCTTCTTCGAGCTCCGTTCTTCCTCTTTCTTATTTTACTTCACGATATTTGTCCATTCTGTCAATATCGATATTTTCGAACTTGCGTTGCAATAACCATCGAGGACGCTCTAACGTTGATTCCCAATCAAATATCTTTTTATATAATTCTTTCACCTTTTCAGGATGCTGGGCTGCCAGGTTATTTTCTTCCGATATATCTTTAGCAATATTGTATAACTCAGCTGGTCTGTCCGGGAAACGAAGTAGTTTCCAATCGCCATCTCTAACCGCTGCTCTACAATCCTTTTTCCAATATAATGTTTGATGTGGACGCTCGCTGTTTTTACCTTGAATGTATGGCATCAAATCAACCCCATCTGTTTCTTCAATATCATTAACATCACCACCTGCTAAGCTCACAAAAGTGGGTAAAAAGTCGAGTGTAGATACTGGATAGTTGTATGTAGTATTTTTCTTTAATTGACCAGGCCAGCTCATTAAGTATGGCACTCTAATACCTCCTTCAAGGTGGTTAGATTTGGTACCTGCCAACGGATAGTTGACTGATGCATTTTTATCTGTTGGACCTCCGTTATCGTTGGCAAAAACAACAATGGTATTCTTATCTAAACCTAACTCCTTTAGTTTATCCATAATTTTACCACAAGCTCTATCCATCGCTAAAGTCATTGCAGCTACTTCTTTTCGCTTCCCTTCAAACTGAGGAAACTTCTTCATATCTTCTTCCTCTGCATCCATTGGTGTATGCACCGCATTAAAGGAAACAAAAGCAAAAAATGGTTTATCCTGATTTCTTTCGATAAAGTCAACCGCTTCTTCTGCTAACTTATCCGTTAAGTAACCTTCATGCTCCTGAAAGTTACCAAAGTTCTTTTCTAATTTATTTAGATGTTCAGCTGGTTCCTTCAAGTATGCATAGTAACTTCTGGCTCCACCTCTAAAACCATAAAACTCATCAAACCCTCTTTTCATAGGGTGAAAACGATCAGCTCCACCCATATGCCATTTTCCAAAAATAGCCGAAGTATAACCCAATGGCTTTAGATAGTCTGCAATGGTTTTCTCATCCAATGGAATACCCATATCATCTTTATCCAAGGCCGAATTAGGGCTCATATATCCAGGAACATTGTTTTCCTCAAAACCAAAACGATGCTGATATTTACCCGTCAGCATACCTGCTCGTGAAGGACCACAAGTAGATTCTGAAACATATCCTTCAGTAAAACGAATACCCGACTTAGCCAATTTATCCAAATTAGGGGTTATCATATCTTTACTTCCTTGAAATCCAAAGTCTGCATATCCTGCATCATCAGAAAAAAGTAATACAATATTGGGTTTATCTTGTGCACAAGCCACGTTTAAAATAAGTGTAAGTGCTAATATTAAGGTTGAATATTTCATGTGTTTATATTTTCTTTTATTTGTCACATGGAACTCTCAAGAAATTTTAATCATTACCCTGTGTGTAATTTTTAAGATTAAAATTTACATGGTCGTTTCATCTGTTAAAAATTAGTATTAAGTATAAGATACAAATATTAAGACTGATGCGTACATATGCATTGAGCGTATTACCATCATACCGAGTATTTAATACTTAATCATGATTATTTTTATTCGCTTTAAATTCTTAATTAAAACCAACAAGGTTTTTATAGTTTATCATCATCTAGCCTGGGAAGGTATTTGATGATTACAAAATTGTAAAATTACGCCTTGACTAGATTGGTGAAATTTACCTTGTGTTTACATTATTTTACCCTCATTAACTAAAAAGGGTATTCGGCGCTAGAGAGTTGAACGGTAATTTTTAGGTGTACTTCCCATAATTTGCTTAAACTGTCTGTTAAAATTGGTGATAGACTTATAACCTACCATGTAACATACATCAGAGACAGGTACATCTTCTTGCGCTAATAGGCGGGATGCATTTCTGATTCTTACCTCATTCAAAAATTGCGTGTAAGATTTATTGGTCATCTTTTTAAAGAAACGACAGAATGAGTTGGTAGTCATACAGGCTAAATCAGCCACATCTTGCAGACTAATATAACTGGCATAATTATCAGAAATATATTTTAGCACGCTATCTAAACGATCTGAGTTATCGGTGGTATACTGACGCATATCAGTAGATGATAGTTGTTGCTGTTTGTCTGTTTCTGACAATCGACATAAAATATCTAATAATTTAATAGACTGCTGGGCTGGGGTTAAATCGATAATTTCAATTAACTCATCGTGTAAGGCTTCACTCACTTCTTCTCCAAAGCTTAATCCAAATTTCGATTTTTCTAACATCTGATTAATCTCCGAAAACTCAGGATTATTAAAGGTACCGTCGCCAATAAAATCTTTGGTAAACTTTAAAATAATGGTTTTTACTTTATTGGTATCATCGGTATAATACGATTGGTCGTTACGCCATAAGTGGGGCAAGTAAGGACCTACTAGAACTAAATCGCCCCTGGAAAACTGAGAAACACTATCTCCCACAAAACGAATTCCATTACTTTGTGAAATATAGAGTAATTCATACTGCGGATGGTAATGCCAAGAAGAATCTAAACATGGAATCTCCTTTTTAGTAATATTTACTCGTTCATTTGCCGAACTCTCTGTATTCTTTAGTATTAACTTCATATCTTCCCCAACTACTAAATGATGATAACTAAATTTACAACAAATCTTACTTCTTTAATAAGATATTGTAAATAAAACACCTTTACCTCTTTTTAATGTACGGATGCATCAATAAGAATGTACTAAAGAGTATATTTTTTTAAATGATTACACACAAAAAACCCATCAATACAAAAAGTACTGATGGGCTCAATGATCATTATTAAATCAAAACTAAATCGAATCTACTTGGATACTTCCATAAACTCAACCGGAGAACCATTGTGCACTATAAAGGCTACACGCACTCCTTCTCCTGGAGAAAATGTTTCCACTAATATTTCTTTTCCTTTTAAAGCTTCATCAATATCATCTACCAAATAAGCAACATGCGGCATTGTTTTAAACATATCGGGCATGGGGCTATCTTCATCACACTTGATGTATTCCACATTAAATTCATCTTTATCAAACTCAGTGTAATGAATTTTTCCAGGCTCGTAAAAACCATCCCATTCTTTTTCTTCTGTTGTTGGGATACCAACATGGCTAAATTTGTATTCCATTTGTAGATTTTATTAATGTAAGTAAAAAGTGGAAAGACATAAGTATGAAGAATTTTCTCGTTAACCTTCACCTCACCTTTTGTCTTTCTGCTTTTATCCTACCATTTATTTTATTGCTTTAATATTAAACTCTAGACTATACTTACCCGATGGGAATATATACTGAGGTAAAGTGTTAGACAAGGTTCCTCCTAATCCTGTTTGAAAAGCATCAACATTTACCGTATAATATCCTGCAGGTTTTAAATCGAACGGATGTTTTGCCGCAGCTAATGTTTCCATTGTAAATGGATGAGCTGAGAAACTAAGTGTTGGTGCTCCTGTGATAGAAATACCAGACTTTTTGTTGGCTGTAGTTAATTTAACCCAACGCACATCAGTTCTGTTACCCGTTTCCTGAGGCTTAGCATAGTTGTAATACAACTCTTCCGTTTTAAAAGTATACTCGTCTACTTCAGCGCTACGCTTTCTATCCACATAACTCTCCCAAGGTCCGTTTCCGTAAAAAGTAGTTGTACTATAATTATCAGAAACTCCCATAGTCATACCAAAACGAATAAGCGCTGGTAAAGATTTATCCGCATCTAAGTCGGCTTTTACCTGAATAGCTCCATCGCTATAAACAGTATATGTAGTGGCTAAATTAATTTTCTTACCTGATTCCTGCGATATTTTAACTACCACTGAATTGTTAAGCTTCTCAGCAGAAACACCTACTGTTTTTAAGCTTGCTGGTACACTTTTCCAGACCTTACTAGATTTACCAAAGCTGCCAGAACTTGCTCCTCTAACATCATTATCGATTGGTGCTCTCCAGAAATTAGTTTGTAATGGAGCTTTAATTTGCTCTACTCCGTTGGTTTTGTACGAAGTCAATAAACCGCTTGCTTTATTAAAAGTAACCAAAAATCCTTTTCCTGAAACTACCATTTCATCTGTAGTTTCTGATTTTGACACTTCATCTTTGGCAGAAGAAACGTATTGACTACCTTCTTTAGTTGCTTTAAGTAATAATTGCTCTTTGGCAATTTCATATCCTTTTTTACACCATAATCTATCCTCACTTTCGTGGATACTTACACGTAACCAGTAGTCTGCATTATCCTTAAACTTAACTGCTTTAAACGGAATTTTTACAAGAGCTGACTCATTGGCCACGATATTCTTTCTTGGTAGTTTTCCTTGCTGAATAACTTTTCCATTTTCAGATAATGTCCAACGTATTTCGTATTGAAGAAGGCTGGTAAATGATAAACGGTTATGAATTCTTACTTTACCATTTTCGATATCTACTGCTTCAATTTTTGCTGGTTGAAAAACATATTTACATTCGAAAGCGTGTGGATTTGGTGTACGATCAGAAGCAAAAACTCCATTCATACAAAAGTTTTGATCGTTTGGAATATCTCCAAAATCACCACCATAAGCATAAAACTTCTCGCCTTTATCGTTTTCGGTTTCTAAACCCTGATCAACCATATCCCAAATAAAACCACCCATTAAATTTGGACGAGCTCTAATTACATCCCACCAGTCGCCTAGGCCACCAATAGAGTTACCCATGGCATGTAAATATTCGCACATAATAATAGGGCGATTAATATGCGGGCTCTCCGACATATTGATTAACTGCGACAGGTTAGGGTACATTCTACTAACAACGTCCACATATGGTTTGTCATCTGGGTTGGCCATGCCATCCCATTGCGTTACTTGGTAACCCACCATATCGCCTTCGATATAATGCGGATTCGTTGGATCGCCCTGCGCCCCTTCGTAATGAATAAATCGTGATGGATCAAAATCTCTAATCCATGCAGCCGAAGCAGCAAAAGCAGGACCAGTACCTGATTCATTTCCTAAAGACCATGAAATAATAGATGCATTGTTTTTATCGCGCTCTACCATTCTAATAGTACGACTTAAAATAGCTGCTGGCCATGTTGGTTGCTGCGGTATATAACTTCCTAAATGGTGCGTTTCGATATTCACCTCATCCATTACATATAATCCATACTCATCACACAACTCTAAAAAATAAGGATCGTTAGGGTAATGAGAAGTACGAACCGCATTAAAGTTAAACTGCTTTAACACCTCCACATCTTTACGTAAATCGTCTCTGGTTAATGCTTTTCCACGAATATGGTCATGATCGTGACGGTTAACACCCATGATTTTAACTGGCTTTCCGTTAATCAATAGCGCATTGTCTTTGCTAAATTCGATTTTACGGAAGCCAATTTTTTGACTTCTAGCTTCTACTAATTCCCCTTGAGGATTCTTTACACTAAAAACAATTTTATATAGGTACGGCTTTTCAGCTGACCATTTTGTTGGGCTCTTAATGTTAGCCTCCATCATGGCAAACTTAGTGATATCACGAGCTGGCCATCTTTCACGATAAACTTTTTCGACAGCCACTTTTAACGGACTTTCCAATACTTTTTTATCGTTTGCATCGTACAACTCGGCTTCTATATTCCAGCCTTTTAAGTCGTTTTCATTTTTCTTTACCCAAACTTTTGGACGTATTTCTAATTTGGCATCCTGAATATTGGCATCAAACTTTGTTCTTACAAAAAAGTCGTTTAAAGCAATTTTGGGTTGAGCCATAATCATCACATCTCTATGGATTCCGCTCAAGCGCCACATATCCTGATCTTCCAAGTAACTTCCATCACTCCAACGGAAAACCTGAACCGCTACACGGTTTTTACCTGCTTTTACAAACTCGGTAACATCAAACTCCGCAGCTAAACGACTGCCTTGGCTATAACCCACTTCTTTGCCATTTACCCAAACATAGAATGCGGAAGAAACTCCACCAAAGTGTAATATAATAGATTGGTTATCCCATTCTACAGGCACCTCAAAATCGCGATAATAGCTCCCCACTGGGTTATCTCTATAAATTTTAGGTGGTATTGGAGGTGTTGGTCCTGTCCAATCGAATTTTAAATTCGGGTCTAGAATATTAGGTGTAAATGGATAAACGATATTGGTATAAATAGGCTGTCCAAATCCTTTAAGCTCCCAATTTGAAGGCACATCAATATCATTCCAGTCCTGACCTATAAAGTCCTTACCCATAAAATCTGTTGGGCGCACTTCCTCTTTAGGTACATATTTAAACTTCCAGGTTCCATTCAATGATTTCATTCTGGCTTTGCTCCTATCCCCTTGCAATGCATCGTTTACATTTTTATAGGAATAAGTTGGAACGCGAGCATGCATTTTATTTTTTTCGAACACAAGTTCGTTTTCCCAATCATTTTGGGCATTCACAAATAGTGTACTTATCGTCACTACCAGACTTAATAACAATAGCTTTTTCTTCATTTTATCAGTATTAACATTTAACTGAAAGATAACGGATATTGCCGTAAATTACCTTTTAACAAGACTGAATTTTACCTCAACATCAGTATTCAGCAACTCGATTTTATCTTGTAAAAGGAGTTGATATCTGTACTATATTATTTTTATAGGGGTGTTTAAAAACTAATTATTTCAAATACCACCCAGAAAAAAAAGTCATCGAATAAACTGGGTAACCCGATGACTTTTAATTTTTCTTATACGTATAATCTACACTTGGTAGATGGAGTATTGTTATCGCACTACACGTCCTGATCCAGAACCACCCATTAAGGCTTCAACTTCTGAACGAGAAGAGAAGTTAAAATCGCCATTGATTGAATGACATAAACAAGAGGCTGCAACAGCAAAACGAATAGCCGTTTCTGGTTTTGAAAATTCAGGTGTGTTTAAAGCATATACTAATCCTGCCCCAAAAGAATCACCACCTCCAACTCTATCAACAATAGCTTTAATCTCGTATGGTTTATATTCTCCTTCTTCGTTTAGTGGTGCAAAATGAGCAGTATCGCTAGCTGCATCGTATAACATGGCACCCCAGTTATTATGCGTTGCAGATAAACTCTCACGTAAAGTAATAGCTACCTTTTTCACATTCGGGAACTGACGAACGATTTCTTTAGCAACATCTACATATTTATCAACATCAAGCTTACCTCCTTCAATATCTGTATCTCCAGCAGAAATACCCAATACATCATGCGCATCCTCTTCGTTTGCAATAACCACATCTACATAAGGAAGTACCGCACGCATTGTTTTTTGCGCTAAATCAGTAGCTGAGGTACCATTTTGCCACTGCCATAATTTTTTTCGGAAGTTTAAATCGCAAGAAACCGTTAATCCTTTTTCTTTAGCAGTACGAACAGCAACCTCTGTAGCATTAGCAGAAATCTCGGAAAGAGAAGGTGTAATACCTGTTGTGTGCATCCAACCTGCTCCCATCAATAAACTATCCCAATCGTAATCATCACCTTTAGTCATCGATACTGCAGAATAGTCTCTATCGTACATCACGCGGCTTGGACGCTGGTTAGCTCCACGCTCTACAAAGTATAAACCAAAACGACCGTGGTTTACTTTCTTGATGCCACTCGTGTCTACATCAATTCCTTTTAAAGTAGCTAAACAACACTCTGTCATCTCGTTATCTGGCAATGCAGTAATAAACTTCACTTTACCTCCTAACATGGCTACCGAAGCAGCAACATTAGCCTCTGCTCCTGCAAATGTCATATCTAATTTCCCTGGCATGCTCTGACGAAAGCGTTGGAAATTCTCAGGACAAATACGTCCCATTATCTCACCGAAAGTTACAATTGTTTTCATTTTTAATAAGTATAAAGATGCAAGCATCAAGATTACTTGCAATTTTTTTAGTTAATATTTCCTCTTAAATAATCGAAACTAGAACTGCCCTTTCTATTTACATTTTCTTATTTAAAAGGTATTAATTATAAAATATGCTGTTTACTTCTTTGTTCTTACTTTTTTAATTAAATCACTAATTTCTTGTGCATTTTTAGTAATAGTATCCCATTGCTCTCCCTGAATAAGCGGACGTTTAGCAATCCAAGAACCTCCAATAGCTGTAATTAACGGCGACTCTAAGTAAGTAGCTGCGTTTTTAATATTACATCCTCCTAAAGGAATAAAAGTTAAGCCTAAATAACTATAAGGAGCCACCATACTTTCTAAATGAGGCATACCTCCCGATGTTTCTGCTGGAAAATATTTTAAAACCCTACACCCATGCTCAACAGCAATTTCAATTTCTGATGGAGTCATGATACCTGGAGCAAAAGATAAGCCTTGTTTATGCGCTTCATCTATAATTTTAGGATTACATCCTGGCGCTACCGCAAAGTCTGCACCAACATCGGCAATGGCTTTAACCTGATCTACCGTTAGTAATGTACCAAAACCAAGCGTCATTTCCGGAACTTCCTTTTTAATAGCAGCTGCAGCATCTAGCGCAACAGGCGTACGAAGCGTTAATTCAATAGCATCAACGCCTCCTTTTAACAATGCCTTTGCTGTAGGTACAGCGTGTTTTACATCATCAATAACCAAAACGGCAATAACACCCGTGTTATCAATTTTTTCAATAATTTCAGGCGTCATAGCCTGCTGTGCAATAGGTTGCATATTTGTTTATTTTAGTATGATATAAAGTAAAAGTATAAAGACCTGTTTGCCCTCTCTTTATACCTCATACTTTATACTTGAATCTAGTTTACAATGCTGTTGATATTCTCTTTTTTACCAAGTAATCGTTTAATGCAAGATAAGAACAATCGTGCCCAATACCACTTTCTTTTATTCCTCCGTGAGGTAGATAAATAGCGTATTTAACACCGTTTACTTGCACTTCTCCAAACATTAATTCTTCCGATACTTTACGAACAACACTTTCATCTTTGGTAAAAAGGTAAGATGCCAATCCGTATTCCGTATCATTACCTAACTCAATAGCTTCTTCAATGGTAGAGAACTTCATCATAGCAGCCACAGGCCCGAAAATTTCTTCCCTAAAACAACGGCTTTCAGGAGTAATTCCAGAAAGAATTGTTGGTTCCATGTAATATCCTTTATCGTGTTCTGCAGGCACTTTGCCACCTAATACTAACTCAACTCCACTCTCCACATCATCGGCTACCATTTTCAAAATTCGCTCCTGATCTTTTTTGGTTACTAACGGCCCCATGTCTGGTTTGTTCTCTATTCCAAAGCCAACTTTAATGATCTTAGCCTTTTCTGTGAATTTAGTCAGGTACTCGTCGTACACATCTTCGTGAATAATAAAACGATTGGGTGCTACACACACCTGACCTGAATTTCCATACTTTAAGGCAAAACCAATATTTACTGCTTCTTCAAGATCTGCATCTTTATTTACAATAAATGGAGCATTTCCTCCAAGTTCTAGGCTCACATGCTTTACTGTTGTAGCAGAATCTGCAATTACCCTTTTTCCTGATGCCGATGAACCAATCATGGTTAATACTTTTGGTATCGGACTCTTAGTCATGGTTGTGGCTACTTGGCTAACAGGCCCACTAATTACATTAATAACACCTGCAGGAAAACCAATACTCTCCGCAATTTCTCCAATTAAATATCCAGAGATAGGAGAAAGCTCTGATGGTTTGATAACGATTGAACAACCCGCCGCTAAAGCAGGACCAACCTTATAACCCACATTGAGCAAAGGAAAATTCCACGCTAAATAAGCTACTGCTACTCCAACTGGCATATTAACCACTTGGTGATGATGTGTATTTTCCGAATCAGGAATAATTTCATCATGCATATTTTTCATGGCCTGCGGATAAAATTCCAAACCATCCACTAATAGCTCAATATCCTCGGCACTTCCTTCGTAGGTTTTACCCATTTCATACATCACAGCCTTACGCAGCTCATCCTCTCTATCCAGAATAGCAGCACGTAGCTTCATCATCCACTCAGTACGCTCCTTTAAAGACATTTTAGACCATAGCTTAAATCCCTTTTGAGCCTCAACTAAGGCCAGTTCAGCATCTTCTTTTTGTGCATAAGCAATAGTACCTACACCCTCTTCTAATGCTGGGTTAATAATTTCTTTTTTTGCACCAGAGATAGCATCTACTAGCTTGCCACCAATGTACATTTTTTTATATCCAAAATTCATAATTTAATTATTTAGTAAGCGTTTGGCTAGTGCTTATCTGTCGGGTATGACTTTATGCTTGTGTATATTTTAATAATGCTTGTTCGTCTACTTCTACTCCTAAACCAGGTTTATCTGATACAATTAATTTGCCTTCTTTCACTTCAAAATCTGGAATAGTTACTCTGTCTCTTAAATCATTGTCTGTTCTATCATGTTCCATAAAGAAATTATCATTAAACATTCTTCCTGGAATATTTTCTAGGTTGCTGATAAAATGCATAGCAGCCGAAATTGCTATGTAAGTTCCCCAACTATGAGGGACAATCTCTTTTCCATAGGTAGATGCCAAAACCGAAATCTTTTTTACTTCCGTTAATCCTCCGCAAGCTGCAATATCAGGTTGAGCAATATCCACCGCATTACTTTTAAATAACTGATGGAAACCATATCGTAAATACTCACACTCACCACCTGCAATAGGAATTGTAGTTGCTTTACGTAACTCGGCATAATGGTCGTAAAACTCAGGTGAAACTGGCTCTTCAAACCAACCAATATTATACTCTTCAATGGCTTTAGATAAGATGATAGCTTCGCGAAGATTATAGGCATGATTTGAATCTACCATCAGCTCCATATCGTCGCCAATAGCTTTACGAACTGCACGTACCATCTCAATATCTTTCTCGATGGTCATACCCACTTTCATCTTAACTGCTCTATAACCTAACTCTTTATATTCAACAGCTTCATCGGCCAAAGCCTGTGTTAAATCTTTTTCTTCTCTGAAGTACAAACCTGTTGCATAAGGCGTAATGATATCTCTTTTTTTACCTCCCAATAACTGATGTACTGGTACATTTAGAATTTTTCCTTTGGCATCCCAAACTGCCATATCAATAGCACTTATCGAAGCCACTAAAATACCTCGACGCGCATAATCCAAAGAACGACGATACATCACATCCCAAATGGTTTCATTCTCCAATGGATTCATCCCGACTACAAATTGAGAAAGCAATTTAACTCCAGCACAAAGTACATCCGCAGGCCCGTAACCTTCTCCCCATCCAACAACACCATCTTCGGTGGTTAGTTTTACTAAGCAAATTTTACGATCACTATACGACCATTGCGAAAAATAAAATGGCTTTTCTAGTTTATCTTTTAAAACAAACGCTTCTATAGACTTTATCTTCATAATTCTTTCTGTATCTAATTCTGGAATAACAATTTGGTTGATCGCCTTACACCTAGCTTACGCCATTAGAGTAACCGATGATAACCATTCCAATACATATTACCACGACGCCAAACATCAACCAGGAGAATGGTTTTTTAGCATTATCCCACTCTTTATTGAAATAAGCCCATACATTGCTAATAATTAATCCGCCACCCATTAAAATTGGCCAGCCAACTATAGATCCCATATTTCCCATCAGGGTAGCTCCTTGACCATACACTCCTAAGGCTCCAAACCAACACACAGCAGCTATAACAGACCACATATAAGCTTTACCAGATTTAGGCTCTGAGAATGAATTCCACGTTTTATTTTTAGTCAGTAAAACAATAGAATATACCGCATTTAAAATAAAAGCACCCCAAAGTACCACTACCCAAATAGCCAAACTACTATTTTGTGCAGTAGCTCCTAGCTCTTGCGCATACTTACCTATCCCATTACCTTCAGCAAAACCAGCATCAAAGCCAATACCTAAGGCTGCTGAAAAGAATCCACTTAAAATGGCTATTACAAGACCTGCTTTTAAATTTATCTTTGCTTTATCTTCTCCTTCTGATTGTTTATCGCGTAAAATACCTGCATAGGCCGTAAAACCAACACCCAAAACCATTACAACAACCCCACTAACTACATAAGGCAAAGCAGCTGCATTGGGATTATCTTTCATGAAATAAGGAATGATACTTCCTGCTGCTGCACACAACCCCAAAACAATACCATAGGTTAGCGACATACCAATATACGGAACACTCTTACCAAACATGATACCTCCAATTCCCCAAACAGCACCAAAAACCATAGCTAAAACTATAATTTCTGTTGGCGCTTGCGCGATGGCTTCAAATAAATCTGGCACTACAACCAAAGCCCATGCAGTAGGTAAAATAATCATAGCAAACAAGGAATGTACCAACCACCAAGCTTCCCATTTTAAGGGAGCCATAAACTTCATTCCTAAGCCAAACGATCCTTGAAAAAGACTTGCAAACAAGACTAAAGCAAGTGGTAAAAGTGCAAATTCCATAGTGTAATTTCTTTTATTAATATATTGATTTAATAAGCTACATCATTCATTAATACAAATTAAAGAGATTACGACTGAAATGAATTAATGTAAATTACCCAGCTTTGACATTATTTTACCCTATTTAAAATGGATGATATTACGACAAACCCTTATTAACAAAGAGCTATACAAACAAAAAAGCCAGCTAAAAGCTGGCTTTAATATAGTTGATGGAACATGTATTACCCCATGGTTTCATAATCTATTTCTAAGAATTCTGTAACGATAGGAATCCACATATCGCGAACATAAGCAAGGTGAGCAGGATGGTTGTTATATGCATCGTAGTTATCGTGCCCACTAAATAGCATACTGAATCCATATTCAAATTTGTTCTTTTTACTGGTTTGAAGTACAATTTGAAAATCCTTAACCCCAGGAATTGCCGCTAGTATTTTTTCACTTTTACTTAAAAACTGCTTGACATCGGCTGAATGCGGGGCATAAGGCAAGTTAAATATGACCATATGCTGTACCTCACCTGATTTTAAAATATTGTTATTCATGATAAGAGATGATAGGTTTAAATAGAAAAAGGGTGCCTTAATTAAATCAGACACCCTTGTTATACATTAAACTTGAAATACTAATAACCTTGTTCTTCGGCCATTTTTTCCATTTCCTGATTAAATATTTCTTCGTACTTCTTTTTGTCGTAGTCTACCTGTAACTTGGCATCTCTTGAAATTTTGTTATTCATAGCGTTCAGCAATTCTTCTTTTTCTACTTCAATAGCCACAAAAGAACGATACTTTTTATCAGCTAGTACACTTGACTTTTCACAAGCTACAACAATATTACTAATTGTTTGATCAGCCACTTCGCGAGTTAGGTTTTCAAATTTTTGCTCAAATTCAGAAGCAGATCCTACTTCACGCTCATTCACATAACGATCAGTAACCGACTTTGTGTTTGACTGAATTAAAGTAACTAAACGCTGCTTAGCTAGTAGTAAAGCCTTTTCTTTAGATAAACTTAAATCACTACTTGTAGCCATAGAGAAAGCTCTAAAAAATTTCTTATCCGATTTACCATTTTTTTCACATGGCATATCTTCTAATATTTGACCCACTTCACTATTTGTAGCAACTTTTTCTTTTGACTTACAGCTATAAGCTCCAAAAGTTAGGCAAATTGCTAATGCACCTAGTCCAATAGTTTGTTTCAATTTCATAACGAACAATTTTGGTTAGTATTCTTTGATATTGACTTAATCAAAAATAAAGCCAAAGTTTAAATCTTTTAATTTTAGTTAAAATATATTACAACGTAAGCAAGGTATAAAAACCTTTACACACATCAATAAATTTCTGATTTAATTAAACTTCTGTTTTAATATTTCTTTAAAAATCTCTACTTGATCATCCGTTCCTAAAACAAATAATTTATCTTCTGGCGATATTTTTATTTGCGGGGAAGGATTATAAATATAGGTTCCTTCGGGCGTTTTAAGCCCCATTAAATTGGCTCCTGATTTCTTTCTTAAGTTTAGTTCCTGAATTGTTTTTGCTGTATTATCTACATGCATCAAGTCACACTCAATTTCCGTAAGTTGTACCTCTTTACTTTTTTGCAACAGAATATACTCGATAAACTCAACTACATCTGGTTGGGTAACCAACTTAGCCATACGCTGTCCGCCAATCCTATCAGGCATAATTACATTGGTTGCTCCAGCGTGACGCATTTTTGCATCCGATCTAAAATCACTTGCTCTACTAATAATCTTTAGTTTTGGATTCATCTCACGGGCTGTTAACACCACAAAAATATTATCGGCATCATTAGGCAAAGCTGTAATTAAGGCCTTGGCTTTTCTAATCTGCGCCACATCCATCACTTCCTCCGAGCTGGCATCTCCTTGAACATAAAGTAATGATGGATCCTCTAAAATACGAGCCACCACATTATCACGTTTCTCCAGAATCACAAACTTTTCGCCATGCTCTTTTAACTCCACACAAGCCTGATAACCATTCCTACCATAGCCACAAACAATAATGTGGTCTTCAAGTTTTACTATTTTCTTTTTCACCTGATACTGTTTATACGATTGTTGTAAAGCTCCTTCAACTACCAAACGCGTAACCGAAGTGAGTACATAACCAAAAATTCCGAGACTAAATATAATAAGAAGAACGGTAAATAGCTTACCTCCGTCCGACAAAGGAAATACCTCTCTGAACCCCACCGTTGATACCGTAATCATGGTCATATATAGGGCATCTACAAATGAATAATCTTCAATTGCCATAAACCCTACACTACCCAGTAATACAATAAACAGTAATGCTAATACACCATAAATAATGGTTCTGAAATTATCTAGATATGCTACTCGTTGCTTCACTCTTATTTTTTAATCGCTAAAACTTTATGTCCCACCCTACATCGGAGGCACTTCTTAGGTTTGCAGTAATTATTAGACAAATATATTAAAGCCTGTGAATCTCCCGCATTGTTTAGGGATATTTCATGCGATTTCCATTTATCTACAATAGAATTTTTCTCTGCCTTCAACTGACTTAACCAATTGAATGCTCTACTCTCAAACCTCTGATCGCCTGTTATTTTCCCGTATGAAAATAAATATGGGATAATAGTATTAATAATAATAAGTTTTTTTGAATTTGACCCTAACTTTTTTGATACTTTACCCGATTTTTTTCCAAAAACAAAATGCTCTTCCCAATATGACGATACATCTACATCCAACTTTTTATTGATTGCCCTCAAATCGGTTTCATTAATCAAGTTACCAAAAACGCCTTTCAACAGAACCATTAGGCTGCATAACTGTGCCAAACGTATGGTCGGAAAATTACTTGGTCGTAAGCGTAGAAACTTCCATAGATGGCTATCAATCGACTTTAACTGATGCTTATTTTTTAAAAAAATATAATCCTTCTGTAAGCTTTGTTGATAAGTATCAACCTCACCTTCTTTTAAAAGGCCAGCCTGTCCATACAATAATGCTTCAATAAGCTGTTTATTATCACAATATTTTAATAAAACTTTCAAGGGGATAGATTGTGCCAAATATTCAAAGGTTTGTCCGTTTACACCAAAGCCAAAACTACGAAACAACAAACGATAAAAAGTCTCATCCCAATTGCCTGTAGTTAGCTTCAGAATACGTTGTACATCCTGCATTCTAAACTCTAAACGTTCAACGAGCATGCGCTGTAACCACAGACTCATTTCAAAAGAACTAATTTCTCCTAAATGATTGTTACAACGCAGCCAATCAGCGCTTTCTTTTAGTTCCAAATATTTACTATGCAATTCACTAGAATACTTAATCTTTAGGGTTGGAATTTGAGCACCTACAGAATTATATGTCTCACCTTTCACTTCTTCCACCACATGTAAAATCACATTATCATAGGCTTTATCCTTTTGATGATGATGCACCTCCCAATCCGAAGCTTTCTCATGCACTTCTACATTACCCGCCCAAAGAGTATCATCTATTTTGATTTTTGCATTAAAAAAATCAGGTCCTGCATTCGTATTGATTTCTCCAGGATGAATCACCTCTATAGCCATACCACATTCGGTCACTAAATATTGCTGCTGATATAACTTTTGCTGCCAAATATATTGAAGGAACTCTTCATGCATGGGTATTAAGTTTAATGTAAGACTTATTTAAATATACAAAAAACAATAATAAACCTACGCTTCTGAGTTTTATGGACAAAAAAAAAGCCCTCATTACTGAAGGCTTAACATATTATCTGGGTGAGTTATAGCACTGTTTAAACCAAACCTTTTGCTTTTAGTAACTCTGCCATTTCTTGTTGTACTTCTTTAGCTGCTGCTCCAGCTTTCTCCGCAAAATCCTCTTCTGTGCTTGCGTAGATAATGCCTCTTGAAGAATTCACTAAAAGACCACATTTTTCGTTTAGGCCATTTTCAGCTACTTCTTTTAAGCTTCCTCCTTGAGCGCCTACACCTGGTACCAATAAAAAGTGATTTGGAATTATAGCTCTTATCTCTTGTAGTTTTTCGGCTTTGGTAGCTCCCACTACATACATCAGATTCTCTTCCGTTCCCCATTCTGAAGATTTCTTGATTACTTTTTCAAATAATCTATCTTCTCCTTCAGTTACATACTGAAAATCAGCCGCACCTTTATTAGATGTTAGGGCTAATAAAATAACCCATTTATCTACATAAGTCATAAACGGCTTTACCGAATCCTCTCCCATATAAGGCGCTACAGTTACCGAATCAAAATCCATTGTATCAAAGAAAGCTTTGGCATACATATTAGATGTATTTCCAATATCACCTCGCTTTGCATCTGCAATTATGAATATATCAGGATAATTGTAACGAATATAGTTCACTGTTTTCTCAAGGCTATTCCAACCTGCTACACCTAAACTTTCGTAAAAAGCCAAATTAGGTTTATAAGCCACAGTAAACTCTTGTGTTGCATCAATAATCTCCTTATTAAATGCAAAAATAGGATCAGTCGTTTCCTTCAAGAAACGAGGAATTTTATTGATATCGGTATCTAATCCTACACAAAGAAAACTTCCTTTCTTTTTTATGTTTTCAAATAGTTCTTGAGATGTCATTCCTTTTAAATTAGTACTAAGTTTAATGTACCTAGTATAAAGTTAATAGTTATAATACTTTCATTAAGCCAGTTATCAACTTAGAAACATCTACTGATAACTCCTTTAATTCTTGAAATTGCTCCTGTTCTAATTTACCTAGTTCCACTGCTAAAATCAACATAGACCTCACTTCTCCACAACTCCCCTTTGCAACGTTAAGGAAATATTTAAACTCCTTATTTCCCTTTCTCTCAAAACCTTCGGCAATATTATTCATTATCGAAACGGATACCCTTTGGATTTGATCTCTAAATCCGAAATCCTTACTTTGAGAAAATACGCTATAAATCTTTACCGTTAATACTTTCGTCTTTTGCCAAGCAATAATATCTTCAAAACGTTCTATTGCCATATCATAAACGAAGTACTTTTAACTAAGAACTAAATACTATTAATTAAAGCTCACTTGCTTTCAATCGTTCTGCGTTTTCTTCTACAATTAGTTTGTCTATTACCCCTTGAATATCTCCATCCAGTACAGCTGGTAAATTATACATCGTAAAGTTTACACGGTGATCGGTTACTCTACCTTGTGGGTAATTATAGGTTCTAATTTTGGCAGAACGGTCTCCTGTAGAAACTAATGTTTTACGTTTAGACGAAATTTCATCTAAATACTTTTGGTATTCTAAGTTATAAAGACGGGTTCTTAATTCAACCATCGCTTTATCCAAGTTCTTCAACTGTGATTTCTGATCCTGACATGTAACTACAATACCTGATGGAATATGCGTTAAACGAATAGCTGAATAGGTAGTATTTACCGACTGACCTCCAGGTCCTGAAGAACAGTATGTATCCTTACGAATATCTTCAGTACGCAAATCAATATCGAACTCTTCGGCCTCTGGCAATACCGCTACTGAAGCTGCAGAAGTATGAACCCTTCCTTGCGTTTCTGTTTGAGGCACACGTTGTACACGGTGTACTCCAGATTCATATTTAAGAACTCCGTAAACACCTTCACCCGTAACATTAAATACAATCTCCTTGAAACCACCTGAAGTACCTTCGCTCTGATGAGTAACTTCAACTCTCCAGCCTTTCTTCTCACAAAATTTAGAGTACATACGAAAAAGGTCTCCTGCAAAAATACTTGCCTCATCACCACCTGTTCCAGCACGTAATTCAACCACACTATTTTTACCATCTTCTGGATCGGCAGGAATTAAAAGAAGCTTAATTTCTTCCTCCATGTCTGGAAGTTTCCCTTCCAACTCATCCAACTCCATTTTAGCCATCTCCTTCATCTCCGCATCATCTTCCTCTTTCAGAATCATCTTTGCTTCCGTAATGCTTTCGAGTGTACTTTTATATTCATCGTGCGCATTTGAAACACGCTCTAGCTCTTTATATTCCTTATTTAGCTTGATGTATCTTTTGGTATCCGCAATAACTTCCGGGTCAGTAATTTGTTCCGAAACCTCTTGAAAACGAATGACTACACCGCCTAACATTTCTAACAATTTATTCTCGCTCATCTCTTTTTCTCTTATACTAATTAAATACTGAATCTATGTCACTCATAATGAGAACTATCTCATTCTCCACTTCCATTAGGTTATATAAATCCAGAATATAGCATACTATCAATGATTATTGTTATTATTATTTTTCGTTATAACTATATAAACATTAGTACTTAAACGTACCAAACTCACTTTCAATAGTCAGTTCTTTTTTGTCGCTAGCTTCACAACGTCCCACGATTTGAGCATCAATATCAAATGATTTACTCATTTCAATTAAGTCAGCTGCAATTTCTTCAGGAACATACAATTCCATTCTATGTCCCATATTAAAAACTTTGTACATCTCATCCCATGCAGTACCCGACTGCTCCTGAATAGTTTTAAACAAAGGTGATACTGGGAATAAATTATCCTTAATAACATGCAAGTTATCTACAAAGTGAAGCACTTTAGTTTGCGCACCTCCCGAACAATGAACCATTCCATGAATTTGATTTCTATACTTATCTAACATGGCTTTTATTACTGGCGCATAGGTTCTGGTGGCCGATAATACTAATTTACCTGCATCAATATCTACTCCATCAACCGCATCTGTTAACTTTAATCCTCCCGAATACACTAAATCTGAAGGTACCGATGGATCAAAGCTCTCAGGATACTTTTTTGCCAAGTAATTAGCAAATACATCATGACGAGCAGAAGTTAATCCATTACTTCCCATTCCGCCATTATATTCTTTTTCGTACGATGCTTTTCCCGATGAAGATAATCCTACAATAACATCGCCTGCCTTAATGTTTTGGTTATCGATAACCTTAGCACGTGGCATACGACAAGTAACAGTAGAATCTACAATAATGGTACGCACTAAATCACCGACATCAGCGGTTTCGCCACCAGTAGAGTAAATAGACACGCCCATTTCTCTTAATTCAGCCAATAACTCTTCCGTACCATTGATAATGGCAGAAATCACCTCACCTGGAACCAAGTTTTTGTTACGTCCGATAGTTGAAGAAACCAAAATATTATCTGTGGCTCCAACGCATAAAAGGTCGTCCAAATTCATAATTAAAGCATCCTGTGCAATACCTTTCCACACTGAAACATCTCCTGTTTCTTTCCAATACAGGTAGGCTAACGCCGATTTTGTTCCTGCACCATCGGCATGCATAATATTACAGTACGCTTCGTCTCCACAAAGAATATCTGGAATGATTTTACAAAATGCTTTAGGATATAAACCCTTGTCGATGTTTTTAATGGCATTGTGCACATCTTCTTTAGATGCAGAAACGCCTCTTTGGTTGTACCTTGAATCTGAACTCACTGAAAACTTTTATTTAGTCTTTGCAAGCTTACGCTAAATACTGCGTTATGCTTGCCTAAAAAATACTCATTTACACAAGCTAAACTCTTTTTTTTCAGACTTCACAAGCCTTGTCTTTGAAGTAACCCTATCAAAGACTTGAAAAAAAACAATTTCCTTGTTGAATCTATCTACAAAATTCGGAGCACAAAAATAATACAATTATTTGGGAAATAAAGGATTCGGAAGATTGTTATCGTGAAAGATTAGTAAGTAGCTGCAAAAAGATGATTTAACCGTTGACTAAGCGATGAATAAGCTTATCGGCAAACAGCAATGCGCCTACTCCAAACGACACAATATATACCAGTGAAGGAATTTGCTTAAATGCACCAGCAATACTTCCTATGGATTGATTAATGGAAGAACTATCGAAATTAAATAAAGAGGCCAAATCAGCACTATTAGCTACTTGCTTTACATCAAAAATATATACTAAAAAAACAATCAAGGCAGCCGCCACCCCCATTAAAACTTTATACTGAAGACTTACTCCTGTCTTCACACCTTCTGGATGACTAGACCACTCCTGCAAAACCATATTCATGGTGTTTTTCGTGAACTCCTTTGACGGTTCAGATGGTGTAAATGAATCAAACAACTCGCGCACCAACTGCTCGTCTTCTTCATATATATTTTTCTTGTCATCCATTTTTACAACTGTATTAAAGACTTTGCCTGTCCATTCATTAATACCTGAAGCTGCTCATACATATTCTTTCTGGCCCTATGAAGCTTCACCTTAACATTACTCACACTATATCCCGTCGCTTCTGCCAATTCCTCCATGCTCAATTCCTGATAATAATATAATATCAGAAGAAACGATTCATCCTCCTTTAATTGATTGATGGCAATTTTAATAATCTTTTTTCTATCCGAACGCTCTAAATTGTCGGGTTGTTTGTCATTTAAATTAACATCAACTATCGTTTTTTCATCGATGGATTGTACTTGCTGCTTCTTAATACGCATTTTACTCAATGCGGTTCTATATACAATCTGATATAACCAAGTACTAAATTTTGATTTGCCTTTAAACGATCCTAAATTCTTATAAGCCTTTACAAAAGCATCCTGCGCAACCTCTTCGGCATCTTCATTATTTTTAGTGATACTAGCAGCCAAAGTAAATGCCATATTTCTGTATCTATTCACCAATACAGAATACGCAGAAACATCGCCTTGCTTAATTTGTTTAAGAACTATTTTATCACTTTGGTTATCCATTCTAATTGATTTGACGCTCACCCTCTGCGACAAGTTACAACCAAATGATGTTTTTTTCAATGTAAATTGATTATAACAGTATCCTTAAAGCCTAGTGCATTTTTTTTAGAATCATAATAAGCTGATAAATAATTTACTATAAACCACGAGCAATAAAATTTAAAAATATTTTAATTCAACTATTGGTAGTTCGCAAATAATAGCATACATTTGCAACCGCAAAAAAGGAGATACACAATGGTGTTAAACACTTCTTTAGAGCAGATGCCGAGGTAGCTCAGCTGGTTAGAGCGCAGGATTCATAATCCTGAGGTCGGCGGTTCAAGCCCGCCTCTCGGTACTAAGGGAATTAACGAAAGTTGATTCCCTTTTTTCTTTCTACACTTTTGCATTTCTATTTGCAAGCCTTATACACTCCTTCATAACAACTCACTACATTTTGTTTTAATTTTAAACACGAATATTACCATATATCGAGCTAGACTTTTAATTTTACCAAACCATCAGATTCAGCAATTATCTTTATGACTAGAATTCGAACGTATTTCTCTATCGTATTTAGCATTGTTACGCTTTGCTTAATCGTTATACTATTTGCCTTATTAGGCCTATTTCAAAACCGAAAGGAATTTGGAAAAAGCATTATAGGCAGACATGAAGGCGTTAGAATTAGCGACCAAATACGCGAACGAAACGAAGATTTAACGCATTGTTGCTTAAATTATATACTCACTGGAGATTCTACTTGGGTAATAAAATACCATACTTTAATTGAAACTTCAGCTTATCGTCTTCCGAAAAAAGGCAGTGGCTTTACTATTTTAAAAGACAGTATTCGTACCCTTGGCTTTGGCGAGAAGGAATTTACGCTTTTGCGAGAAGCTATTCAGTTATCCCAGCTCTTAAATAAAAAAGAAGCTGAAGCCTTTAAAATGTTCGCTCTTTACCAACAGAATAAATCAACTAAAGAACAAGCGTTAAGCATAATAAGCAGTGAGGCATATTTGCAAACCAAACAAGAGCTCAATACACTTATTGTTCGTTTTGAAGATGGCATTGAATCCCAAACCACGCAAACCTGGCAACAGAACATTTCGGAAGGCATGCAAATGTACCGTATGGTTATCATTGCTTTATTCATCGTTATTATTTTTGCTGTCATTACTTTTGTAATGATATTCAAGCGACTTAAAAAAGAAGAAGAACAGGATACCCTATTTAAAAAGGGGGTTGAAAAACTTAAAATCACCCAACACAAACTACTAAAGAGTGAAGAGCGATTTAACCTAGCCGTAGAAGGTTCTGGTGTTAGAATATGGGATTTTGACGTAGCCAAAAAGCAAGTCATCTGGGCTCCACCACATCTTAAATTACTGGGTTACGAATTAAACGAGATTAAGCCGACGTTGCAGTATATTTTTGAGCATATGCATCACGACGACAGAGAATTGTTTGAGGAACAATTAACCAAGCATATTAAAACAGATACTCCATTAGCTATTGATGCACGATTTTATAACAAACAAGGCCAATTAAAATGGTACAGATGCATTGGAACATCTTCGCGAGATAAAAATGGACAGGCCAAGCGAATAGTGGGTATTTTTGTAGATATTACCGACCGCGTTAACAAAGAGGAAGAAACCACCAATGCCATACTAGAAACCGAAGATAAAGAACGCAGCCGTATTGCACGCGACATCCATGATAGTCTGCAACAAACCATGTCTGTTTCATTGCTTAATTTTGAGAAGGTGCGCGCTTCACTGGTTATTAATGATGATAATCTACAACAAAACTTTAGTACCGCTTATCAATATTTAAAAGAAGCTATTTCAGAAAGCAGATCCTTAGCACATAATCTAATGCCCAAAATTGTAGATAAAGAAGGTCTCAATAAAGCTACAGAAGCACTTATTGGTGCACTAAAAGATTCTACCCCAACACAAATTACCTACTATAGCAACCTAAACAAAGAACGCCTAAAACTTTCTGCCGAGATGAGTTTTTATCGCATTATACAGGAAGCACTTAACAACGTTATTAAATATGCCAAGGCTGATGAATGCGCTATTCAACTTATTAAACATGAAAATATGGTATCGCTAACTATTGAGGACGATGGTGTAGGGTTTAATATAAACGAAATAAAACATTCCTTTGGTATTCATAATATGAAAGCACGCGCAGAATCGATTGGTGCGCACATACAAGTTGAATCCTCTAAAGGCAGAGGCACACAGATTATAATTGAATTAACCCTTTGATATGAGCAAAATAAAAATACTCTTAGTAGATGATCACATGATGATTAGACAAGGACTAAAGTCGTTTCTTGAGCCCGAATTATTCGAAATAACAGCAGAAGCCAATAATGGCAAGGAGGCACTACAAATACTAGAAGAAAAAAATATAGATGTGTTAGTAACTGACATTATGATGCCCGAGATGGATGGTATTGAATTGTGTGCTCAGGTTACAGCGGATTTCCCTCAATTAAAAACTCTTGCACTTACCATGATGAATGAAAGTCATCATATAAAAAAGATGCTAAACGCAGGAGCTAAAGGCTACATACTCAAAGATTGTACTCAAGATGAGCTACGTCAGGCTATAACAAAAGTCAATGAAGGACAGAACTATTATAGCTCAGAAGTTACCAATATCATCATGGAGGGTTTAACGCCTCAACCAACGCCTAAAAAACGACTTGTAACCGAAGTGCCACTCACCAAACGCGAAAAGGAAATATTACACCTAATATGTAAAGAGTATTCTAATCAGGAAATTGCGGAACAACTCTTTATTTCGGCACGAACGGTAGAAACACATAAACGCAACGTATTGGAGAAAACAGGATGCAAAAATGCTGCAGGTCTTGTTTTATATAGTCTAGAGAGAAAGTTATTTGATGATTTATAGCTCCTACGTAAAACACGTAATTATGCACTTTCAGGTTTAGCCCTCATAATTGGCAACAAGCAAATACTCAACTTTGTAAAGTAAGATTTATTAATTATTCACTTAAAAAATTAGAATGATGAAAAAGTTTAAGTATTTATTTACAGCTATGGCTTTAGTAGCCTCAATGAGTTTAGTTTCGTGTGGTAACGAGGATGATCCTCAACCTCAAGATCCAGAAGTAATTCAACCACTACCACCAGAATTACCAGAGCAACCAATACCACCAGTTGTAAACCCCCATTAAGATATTTCATTCTGAAATAGTTGAGTAGTATCTTTTTTACATTTCCCTTCATCATTACGATGGGGGGATTTGTTGCTTCTACACCCCTACAAACCACCTACGTAAAACACGTATTTATGCACATTCAGGTTTGGCCCTCATAAATACCAACAAGCAAACACTCAACTTTGTAAGGTAAGATTTATCAATTATTTATTTAAAAATTAGAATGATGAAAAAGTTTAAGTATTTATTCGCAGCAATGGCTTTAGTGGCCTCAATGAGTTTAGTTTCGTGTGGTAACGAGAATGATCCTCAACCGGAAATTCCAGAAAAGATTCAACCACTACCTCCGGAACTACCGCAACAACCAACTCCACCTACTATTGAACTTCATTAAGATATTTCAATAGTAATCTTTCAGTAAAATGTGAGTTATCCTTTCCCTTTATCTTTTTGATAAGGGGATTTGTGTTTTAATCAACAGATATCAATCTAAAATGACTTTTTCACCCTTTTGGTCGAAAATGCTTGCGCATAAAAAACAATGCGCATACCTTAGCTACGTTATATTACTTAACTAAGGGAAACGCGTATTTTTTAAAACTAAACAAACCCCGCTTACTCTATACACTACATACAGATATCTTTACATTAAAATATTAATCATTAAACTAATAGTTATGAAAACGCTAAAACAAATATTAGTAATGCTTGTGATAACAAGTATATCACTACTAACTCACGCACAAAAACCTAATATAGTAGTTATTACTACGGATGATGTTGCGCCTATGGATATCTCTGCTTACCATAGAGGCTTAGGTGCCGTGGAAACACCCCATATTGATAGAATTGCAGAAGAAGGTATGATGTTGAGTGATTTTTACGCACATCCTAGCTGTACCGCAGGTAGAGCAGCTTTTATAACAGGACAATATCCTATCAGAACCGGACTTACATCTGTAGGTCAACCAGGATCGCATTTAGGGCTTCAGGCAGAAGATGTTACACTGGCAGAGTTATTAAAGGATAAAGGGTACGCAACTGCTCAGTTTGGAAAAAGTCATGTGGGCGATAGAAACGAACATTTACCTACCGTTCACGGCTTCGACGAATTCTTCGGTGTTCTTTATCATTTAAACATGATGAATCAGCCAGAACAACCAGAATTCCCTAAGGATCCAAATTATACCGGACGTCCTAGAAATGTGCTTTACACAAAAGCGACAGATGTAGATGACCCAACGATTGATCCTCGTTTTGGAAAAGTAGGTAAGCAAACCATTGAAGATAGAGGTACTTTATTTGCCGAGAGACAAAAAACTTTTGATGATGAAGTTTTAGAAATTTCTGAAAATTGGTTAGACAAAGTGCACCAAGAAAAAGATCCTTTCTTTTTATGGTTTTGCCCAACCCGTATGCATCAAGAAATTTTTGTTAGTGATGAATGGGCTGGAAAAAGCGGACACGGAAAATACTCCGATGGTTTAATGCATATGGATTACTTAATTGGAGAATTATTAAATAAGTTGGATGAACTTGGCATAGCCGATAATACCATTGTTTTATTTACATCTGATAATGGTGTTAATTTATCTCATTGGCCTAGTGCTGGAGCGGCTAGTTTTAGAGGAGAAAAAGGAACCACTTGGGATGGTGGGCATAGAGTACCTATGTTGGTAAAATGGCCTGGTAAAGTTGAAGCAGGAACCTATAGTGGAGAATTATTTACCGCAGAAGATTGGTTGCCTACCATTATGGCGGCTGTAGGCGAGGAAGATATAAAAGAAGAATTGTTAGAAGGCAAAAAAGTTAATGGCACTAAATACAAAGTACATATTGATGGATATAACCAATTGGATTTAATCACAGGAAAAGGAAAGTCAAAAAGACGTGAATTCTTTTATTTTGGCGAAAATGACTTAAATGCCATTAGAGTGGATAACTGGAAAATTCATTTAGCACTAAAAGACGAATGGGTAAAAGGACGAGAAGTATTACCAGCGGGTATGATTGTAGACATTAAACTTGATCCTTTTGAGAGATCACCTGAAACACCTGGACACTTTTTATGGCAGAAAGAAAAAACGTGGATTTTACCACAAATAGCGCCTCCAATTATGGAGTTCACGAAGAGTTTAAAAGAGTTTCCTCCTCGTCAGAAAGGTGCAGGAATTGGAGTGGGTGCCATCATGAATCAAATTCAGAAAGTTATGGATGCACCTTCAAACATTGATACTGAAGGTGTAAAAAGACCAGCTCAATAGAAAGTACAAAACTTAGGAAAATGCTTTAAGACAAGATTAACAGGATTCACAAGATTTCTTCAGTAAAACCAATATAGTAATCCTGTTAATCCTGTCGAAAAATATGTCTTCTACAAAATATAAAAGTAGAAATCCCTATTAAAGAACTAAGTAATAAGAAAAATTCGACATAGATTTTTTTATCGGTAATAGCTTTTGTTAAGAAAGTTACCATTTTAACTCTATCAATATTTAAAACAAAATTGTCATGAAGAATTTAATATATACAGCAATAATGATAGTAAGTATACTATCGTCTTGCACGCAAAAAACGGAGGAGTGTTGTAAAACCAGCAACCCTGAGCAAGTTATTTTGTCTCAGGTTGCCGCGCAAAACGATCCAATTATCACAGTCGCTCCAAACCTAGAAATAGGACAATTAGGGGACTATTATGATGCTAAAGCCATAGGCACACTTGCCTATGAGTGGGGATACGCCATGGTACGCATGGAACAAGCCATGAGAGACTATATTAATGTACCCGAGCCAAAGCCTAAAACCAGTTATCGTGCTCCTTTAAATAAAATTGGTTGGGCTAAGCGCTTACCTACAGCACAAGACAAAGACATGCCAACAGCTAACAACGACACCTATTACATGAGCGCTGTGGTTGATTTAACAGAACCATATATTTTAAAAACGCCAGATACCGATGGAAGATATTATGTGGTGAATGTTTTTGACATGTACCACACCTTAACAGAGTATATTGGCAAACGAAATACAGGAACAGAAGCTCAGACCATCGCATTAATTCCACCAGGATGGAAAGGAAATCTACCTAAATCGGTGGATAAAGTTGTACATATAAAAACCAGCAAAACCTGGTTATGGGGACGCATTCATGTGTTAGAAGGAGAAGATATTTCTAAAGTTCATGATTTACAGGATCAATTTACGTTAAACACATTAAGTGAATATAATGGTGAAAAAGCATTGGCTAAAAGAAGCTCTTTACCTGCCATGCCTCAGTATGCAGTGAGCGATAGTTTAAGATTTTACAAATACTTGGCCTTTGCCATGAGTCAAAACGAAATACTTGAGGAAGATAAATCCTTAGTAGGACAATTAGAACGAATTGGTATTAAGGATGGAAAATTTGATGCTTCTTCATTAAATGCAAGTAGATTGAAAGGCTTAAAAGAAGCTGCGGTTGAGGGTCCTATAGCTATATTGGCCTCTATGTATTCGTCTAGTTTTGTAAATAATGGCTGGAATGTGGCTGTAAAACTAGATAATTATGGTTATGACTTTTCATTCAGATCTTTAATCTCTGGTCCTTATTTAGGCGGTCAAGGAGAAAAAGAAGCCATGTACCCCATTCGATTTACAGATAGCGAAAACAAACCTGTGTTGGGTGTCAACAGTTATAAAATTCATTTTAAAGAAGAGCCTCCTGTAAATTCTTTTTGGTCGCTTACTTTATACGATGCCAACAACAAGTTATTTTACGATAACGAGCTTAACCGTTATAAATTTAGTCGCGAATCAAAAGGACTAAAAATAAACGAAGATGGGTCATTCGACATTCTTATTCAAAACACAAAGCCTGAAAACACCGATAATTGGCTACCAGCCCCTAAGGGTAATTTTTATCTGATATTAAGAATGTACGAACCACATCAGGAGGTGATAGATATTAAATATCAATTTCCACAAATGGTAAAGCTTAAATAATAGAAGGCTTTGAATAACCCTCAATCGCAAACAATCTTAAGGCGAAAAATGAAGAAAAAGCACAGTTTACTGTCGTAAATGAGCATTTTGATGAGTTTTTTAACGAAAAGAGTGGAAGCGAGAAGGGTTTCGCAAAGGTTTCTAATATTTGGAAAACCTTTTTAGTGCTTACATCGAAATGCTTCAGTTTAATTTTTGATCTTCTATTATCAAATAACTTTCGATCAAGCACTAACTAAGGGAATCCCGTATTTTTTAAAAGCGAGGTGAATGCACAAAAAACGTAGAGCATGTTTATGCAATTTTGTAGTGTAAAATATTAATAACTACAAAAACAGATGAGCTATGAAAACTAAAAACTTAATATTATTACTAACAGCCTTAATCGCTTTTAGTAGTTGCCAATCAAATATTGATTCTTCAACAGAAACCAGTAGGTTTAACACTTTAGAAGAACAAGTAACATACCAACGTGCATTTGAGGCTATCGTTTGGGCTATGCCAGCTACGGCTATTTATCGTTTGCGCGAAGGCTTTTTGGCATTGCCCGAAGTGGAAGCCAATGTAATTGTGGCATACTCTGCCCCGGCTTTATCTAAACACAAAGCCATTACTGCTAACACTGCAACACCATATATTACCGCTTTCACCGATTTACGAGGAGGGCCAGTGGTGTTGGATATTCCAGCTGTAAGTGAAAAAGCCAGTTTATATGGTCAGGTAGTAGATGCATGGCAATCAACCATTGCGGGTGTTGGGCCTTCAGGAGCGGATAAAGGGAAAGGTGGTAAATACCTACTCATTCCTCCTGGCTACCAAGGTGTTTTGCCTACATCAGGATATTATCCTATACAATGTACAACTTATAGAACGGCTTTGGTTTTTAGATCTATAAGAGGAGAGAATGCAACGGATGAAGATGCCTATCAATACACACAAAATATGAAAATGTATTTTTTAGGCGAAGAAGATAAGGAAACAAAATTTGTAGATGGTATTCCGCATCAGCTTCAAACGTTACCTCGATACGATTACAGAGCTTTGAAAGATATTCATGCTATTTTTAGTGTAGAACCTGTGCTAGAAAGAGATAAAGTAATGATGGGTATGTTAGCAAGCATTGGCATAGAGCCTGGCAAAGCTTTTAATCCATCGGATAGAATGAAAGAAATATTCAATATGGCCGCAAAAGATGCCTTTGAATATATGCACAAACTTGTATATGAGCATCACGAAGAAGGTTTATACTGGAAAAATAGAGGGTGGAGTTTTGTGATGAGACCAGATGATGTTGATGGTTTTGATTTTATTGCCAACAACAGGATTGAAATAGATAAAAGAGCAGCAGCCTGGAATTTCTTTACGCTATATCCTAAAAAACTTGGAGAACGACCAGCCACGGTTTATTTGGCTCCTATTAAAGATGCCAATGGACATAGCTTAGAAAAAGGAAATCTTTATAAAATCAATATTCCTAAAGATATTCCTGCCAAGCAGTTTTGGTCTATTACAGTATACGATGATGAAACATTTGCTTTTATCGATAACGATTTGGACAGGTCGGGTTTGGGTTTATTTAATACTCCCGATATGAAAATGAATGATGATGGAAGTGTAGATGTATATTTTGGACCTGAAGCTCCAGCTGGTTTACAATCCAACTGGATTCCTACTTCAAACAAAAAGCCATACGTATGGTTACGATTATATGGACCAGACGAAGCTTTTTGGAATAAATCATTTGTAATGCCCGATGTACAATTAGTAAAATAGCAAGTAAAATATACCATTATGAGAACAATAAAAAGCATATTAATCGCATGTATGGTAACCCTTACATATTCTGCAAGTGCGCAGGAAGTGTTACCATTTCCGCCCGTGCCATCGGCATCTACGGCAGGAAGAACATTAGAAGAATCAGTGCATCAAAAACGCGAAGTGCCAAATCACTTACCTGATGATGCGCCCAATATAATGATCATATTGCTTGACGACGTTGGTCCAGGCCAAGCAGGTACTTATGGTGGAGAAATCAATACACCTACCTTAGACCGTATTGCCAATGAAGGTATCAGTTATAATCGTTTTCATTCTACCGCAATGTGTTCACCTACACGCTCTGCTATGCTAACCGGGCGTAACCATCATAGAGTTGGTAACGGTGTTATTTCGGAATATGCCAATGATTGGGATGGATACTCAGGAGTTATACCAACAAGTAGCGCCACAGTGGCCGAAGTTTTAAAACAATATGGTTATGCCACTTCTGCGTTTGGAAAATGGCACAACACCCACCCTTCAGAAACGAGCGAAATGGGACCATTTGATAGATGGCCTACAGGGTACGGTTTTGAATACTTTTATGGATTCTTAGGTGGAGAGGCTTCGCAATATGAACCTGCTTTAGTTGAAAATACAACTTATGTAGATCAAAGCAGAATACATCGCGAAGGTTACCATTTAAGCGAGGACTTGGCAGATCAAGCTATTAATTGGTTACACAAGCATAAATCTTTGCAGCCAGAAAAACCATTCTTTTTATACTGGTCGAGCGGGGCTGCGCATGGACCTCATCACGTTACTAAAGAATGGGCCGACAAATACAAAGGTCAGTTTGATGATGGCTGGGACGAGTATCGTAAACGTGTTTATAAGCGTGCAAAAGAGATGGGCTGGATTCCTAAAAATGCTAAATTAACTCCACGACCAGAAACTTTACCTGCATGGAATGATATTCCAGAAGATGAAAAAGCATTTCAAGTGAGATTGATGGAAGTATATGCCGGCTTTATAGAACATGTAGATGTTCAGGTAGGAAAAATGATAGATGAACTAGATGAATTAGGTTATGCAGAAAACACCTTGGTATTTTACGTATGGGGAGATAATGGCGCATCAGCTGAAGGTCAGTTTGGAACCATTTCTGAGCTATTGGCACAAAACACTATTATAACCACTACCAAACAACAGATTGAAGCACTGGAGAAAATTGGTGGTTTAGATGAGCTAGGTGGTGCAAAAGTTGAAAACATGGCACATGCTGCTTGGGCTTGGGCTGGAAGTTCTCCGTATAAATCTACCAAATTAGTGGCATCGCACTTTGGTGGAACCAGACAACCATTGGCTGTTAGATGGCCTAAAAATATTAAGGCCGACGATACACCTCGTTCGCAGTTTCATCATGTAAATGATATTACCCCTACTATTTATGATATATTGGACATAACACCTCCAAGAGTTGTAAACGGTATTGAGCAAGATAAAATAGATGGAACAAGTATGTTATATACTTTTGATGATGCAGAAGTAGAGGGACAGAAAAAGACTCAGTACTTTGAAATTATGGCTAGCAGAGGAATATATCATGACGGATGGTTTGCCAGCACTTTTGGTCCTCGCATACCTTGGTTACCAGGATTACCAGAAGGGTTTAACACATGGAGTCCGGATAATGACAAATGGGAGCTTTACAATCTGGAAGAAGACTGGTCTCAAGCCAATGACTTAGCAGATGAAAATCCTGAAAAGTTGCAGCAAATGAAAGATATCTTTTTGATGGAAGCCACTAAAAACAATGCACTCCCTATTGGCGGTGCCTTTTGGTCAACAGCTGCAATGCACCCTGAGGACGCACCTATGAAACCAACAACAGAGTGGGATTACCCTAGCCCTATTACACGTATACCAGAAGCTAGCGCACCTAGAATTGGTAATACAAATAATAAGGTAACCATAGATGCAGAAGTATCGGAAAGTTCAAATGGAGTATTATATGCATTAGGACCTTATGCGGGTGGAATTTCTCTTTTTGTAAAGGATGGTTATTTAAACTATGAGTACAATCTGTTTTTAATGGATCGTACCAAGTTAAAGGCGCAAAAGCAATTACCTGCAGGTAAGGTAAAAATAGAAGTAATTTCAAAACTTGAAACCAACAAGATGTTTGCACCTTTAAACATCACTATAAAAGTAAATGGAGAAGTATTTGCCGAAGGTCAGGTGCCTAAAACAGCTCCTTCCATGTTCTCTTTTAACGATGGTTTTGATATTGGGCAGGATTTAGGTTCTCCTGTTTCGGAAGCCTATTATAATGATGCTCCATTTAAGTTTGATGGTAAAATAAACAGAGTTCAAGTTAAATATATAAAGGAGTAAAAACTGAATAACTTATGGTCAGTGCATTTTAGCGAACTAAACGCTTTACATGCACTGACCTAATTAGCCTACATCAATTATGAAAAAAGTAAGTGTTTTATTCATCGTAGCATCATTTCTTTTGGGTGCAATAAACTTATCTGCTCAAGCAGATGAAGAAGAGAAGAAAACCCCTAAAGAGGAAAAAGAGAAGAAGGAAAAAAAAGTATCATTAATACCACTTCCGGTTATTGCGGTTAATCCAACCAATGGCTTAATGTATGGGGTAGCTCCAGGTGCCAGTTGGTTTATGGGAGACAAATCTAACACCAGCATTTCATCGGGTTTAGGTACTATCATTTACACCACCAACAAGCAGCTAATTTTAACCGCTAAAACCAATGTTTTTTTAAGTGGTGATAAATGGAACATCCTTAGTGATTGGAGATACTTTATGACCTCGCAGCCTACTTTTGGATTAGGTACGGGTCCCAACTCCAACAAAGTGATTCATGATGGTTTTGAATATGATGATAATCAGTTCAGCAAAAAAATAGAAACAGCGCAGCAAATGGAGTTTAACTTTATTCGTCTGCATCAAACGGCATTACGCAAACATCAAGACACCAGATTATTTTACGGATTGGGTTACCATTACGATTACCACTTTGACATTAAAGATAATTTACTGGATATAGAGAGTGATCCACCTGTATTAACCAGTCATTATTTATATCAGGAACACCAAGGTTTTTCACAAACAGAATATACAACATCGGGTGTTTCGTTTAACCTGTTATTTGATAGTAGAGACAATGCCATCAATCCTTATTCGGGTAGGTATGCTTTTGTAAATCTTCGTGTAAACCCTGAATTTTTAGGAAGCGATCAGTCATCTAGTATTTTATGGGCTGAATATCGCGACTATATACATTTTGATCAGGAAAGACCAAGGCATTTATTGGGTTTTTGGACCTACGGTTGGTTTGTTACCTCGGGTAAAGTTCCGTATTTAGATTTACCTGCTGTGGGATGGGATCAATTCGGAAACTCGGGTAGAGCTTATACACAAGGTAGGTTTAGAGGCGAAGACATTTGGTATGGCGAAACAGAATATCGTTTCCCCTTGCAAAAAAATAAAGAAACCTTAGGTGGTGTTGTTTTTGTAAATGGCACAACAGCCAGCAGCAGAACCAATGATATTAACTTATTTGATTACCTAGATGTAGGATACGGTGCTGGATTACGTGTAATGATTAATAAAAAATCAAGAACTAATTTAACCTTAGACTACGCATGGGGTAATCATGGAGCCAAAGGATTTTATCTTGGCTTAAACGAAAAGTTTTAAGAGACTTAACAACGATGGCTCTTAAGTATTGATTAAGGTTTAATACAAAGCTAAAACCATAAACAACATAAAACTTCAACACAATGAAACAGACATTAAATCTGCTTTTAGTAGTTATTATTGCTTCGTGTTCAGCACCCGTTAAGCAGTCGGATGAAGAAGCAACAACATTACCTTATGCATATCCTCCCAAAGAGTTTAATGGCGAAATGGGACGAACATTTGAGGATTCTAAAGAAGATTATCCGCAACCATTACAAGCTCCAGAAGGCGCGCCTAACGTGATATTGGTTATTTTAGATGACGTAGGTTTTGGTCAGCCTGGCACCTTAGGTGGCCCTATTGATATGCCCGCACTAGACAAGGTGGCTGAAGAAGGAATTACCTATACTAGGTTTCATACCACTGGGGTATGTAGTCCAACCAGAGCTGCTCTGTTAACGGGTCGTAATCATCACCAAACAGGTTTCGGAACAATCTCTGAAATGTCAACAGGCTATCCAGGTTACAATAGTATTTGGGGCAAGGATGCTGCTAGCATGGCCGAAGTACTTCGTTTAAATGGATATAATACCGCAGCTTGGGGTAAATGGCATAACACGCCAGATTGGGAAACCAATCAAACAGGACCTTTTGATCGTTGGCCTACAGGTTTGGGCTTTGAGTATTTTTACGGCTTTATGGGTGGAGAAACCAGCCAATACGAACCGCAATTATTTAAAAACACACTACCTGTTGAACCTAAATTAACACCAGAACAAGGGTATCATTTAACAGAGGATTTAAGTCAGGATGCTATTAACTGGATTCAGCAACAAAAATCGCTAAACCCAGACAAACCTTACTTTGCCTACTTTTCAACGGGAGCAATACATGCACCATTACACGTACAAAAGGAATGGATTAAAAAGTACCAGGGTAAATTTAACGAAGGATGGGATGTAATGCGCGAACACACCATTGCGCGCCAAAAAATGTTAGGTATTATACCTGAAGATACAAAGTTAACCGAACGACCAGATGCCATACCTGCCTGGGAAGATCAAACACCTGAGGCTAAAAAACTATTTGCTCGCCAAATGGAAGTGGCTGCGGGATACTTGGCTCATACCGATTATTGTGTGGGTAAATTACTAGAGGAAGCCAAAAAAGTTGAAGGAGGCGAAAACACCATGGTAGTTTATGTAGTGGGTGACAATGGAGCCAGTGGCGAAGGAACCCTAATTGGAACCATTAACAATATGATGGTTCAGAATGGTTTTCCGGATAACTTAGAAGACCAGTTGGCTGTAATGGACGAGCTAGGTGGTAAAGACTTTGAAAACCATTATGCAGTAGCATGGTCGTGGGCAGGAAGCACTCCTTTTCAATGGATGAAAAGAGTTCCATCCCACTTTGGAGGTACCCGAAATGGATTAGTTATATCGTGGCCCCAAGGGATTAAAGCGAAGAATGAAAAACGTACCCAATTTCATCATGTGGTAGATATTGCGCCTACTATTTACAAAGCTGCAGGTATTAAAATACCGAGCGTTGTTAATGGAGCCAAACAAGCTGCTATAGCAGGCATAAGTATGAACTACTCATTTGATGATGCCGATGCTGAAGGAAAGAGAAATACACAATATTTTGAGGTAGCTGGTCATCGCGCTATCTATCACGATGGTTGGGTAGCTGCTTCGTTTCATGGAGTACCATGGGCATTTACGGGATCTGTAGGTTTTGATAATGAGACATGGGAACTTTATCATATTGACGAGGATTTTTCGCAATCAAATGATTTAGCCGAATCCAACCCAGAAAAATTAGCCGAATTAAAAGCTATTTTCGATCAGGAAGCCGAAAAATATAATGTATATCCTTTAGATGATAGATATGCAGAGAGAGCCTTAAATCCGTTACGCCCATCTATAACCAGAGGAAAGACTCATTTCAAATACAACCAGGGAACAACACGTATTCCTGAAGGAGGAACGCCACCGGTTTATTCAAGAAGTCATACCATTACTTCAAAAGTAGATTATAAAAAAGGTGACGAAGGGGTTTTAGTAGCCGTTGGAGGTAACGTAGCAGGCTATTCGTTATACGTTAAAAACAACAAATTACATTATACCTACAACTTTTTTAATACCGATAGATATAATGTAAGTTCGAGTATTAATTTACCGCAAGGAGAATTAGAGTTAAAAATGGAATACACCCAAGAATCGGAAGATTGGGGAGGTGGTGGAACAGCCAAACTTTTTGTAAATGGTAAAGAAGTAGGCTCAGGCGTAGTTGGTAAAACTGTACCAATTAGATTTGCCGTAACCGAAACCACCGATATTGGTATGGATTTAGGATCACCAGTTACACCTGTATATCATTCTCCATTTGCGTATAGCAACAAAATTGATTTTGTGGAGTATGATTTAAAATAGAATAGCTTTTTATCCTCTACTGAGGAAGTGAACCACCTCGGGGCAAGCCCAGAGGCATAAATATGAATACTAACTGGATTAACGAGGCAAGCCTTGAGGTATTAAACCTTTTGGCGGCGCCAATAAATACAATTTTTATACAATCCCTGCCTTACTATTAGGTGGGGATTTTTATTTGCAGAAAACAAAGTAAGAACCAATCATTTGCAAAATTATTTAAACCAACATAAAAACCGGTAACGTTGTCATATATTTTAGCTCCGAAATGTATAAAAGCGGTAACGTTGTCATATATTTCACCTGAGTTGTCATATATTTTGCTTCCGTAGCCTACAAAAGCGGTAAAGTTGTCATGTATTTTAACTCCGCAGACATAAAAAGCACAACACTTTGTAACGATTGTTTATTTAACCAATATCTCCACTTCCTCAGTTTGCTTATCAAACACAAAATTTTCTTTGTAATTAACAAATTCACTCTCTAAAGACACGCAGTATTCACCGTACTCATCATACTCAAATTCAATACCTGATTTAAGATCTAATTGAGATACAATTTCTATCTTTTTTGAGTCGCCCTCGATGGTTAATTTAATATCTGCTTTTTCTGAAATTTCGCCTACGCTCACCAGGTCTTCAAATTCTACCCACAATATTACTTTGTGCATTATTCGTTGTGTTTTTAATTCGATTTTTAAAAACGCAAAAATAGAAGGATTCCATGAATTACAATAACTTAATTACAAAATCAGTAGTTGGATTTTTTTCTGTTCTTCCAGTAGCTAATATAGTCCTGCTGATGAATAAAACCAATAGGACCGGCATATATGCCACCTTCTAAATAGAAATCAGAAACCCTAACGTGAATGGTATTAGTTTTACCCTGCTGAATAATCCCTTCGGGAATTAAATAACCTCGCAGTTGGTTGTATGCCTCTGTATGTTCTCGCTGTCGGTGCTCTGGCTCCATAAAACCCGTTTGACCAACCTTAATACCATTGATAAAAACTTCATCCAAGTCGTCTATTTTCCCCAACAATAATACTATCCTATCCTTGGAAAAACTATCATTGGCTATAAAACTAGTCTGGTACCATGCATATCCATTCAAATCTTTGAATCCTTGATTTTCCCAATTTCCTGGCACATAAATCTTTCTCCAACTGCCATCTTCTCCTGTATCATAACGCCATGATAAATCATCCCCTATTTTAAAGTTCCAATCTCCTTGTAAATCCATGAACGGGCGTAGAGGATTTTTCTCAGCTATCAAGCGAATATCACCCCTAACAATACCACCTTCTAGCCCTTCATCAAATACCTGAACCGCAATAGTATTGGGCGCATCATAGTTTATTAAATATTCGGGTATGTCGTAAATACGACGTGCATTGTAGGCAGTAGCAAAGCAAGGCGGAAAGTCACCCGTTTTACCTATTTTTTTACCATTAAAATACACTTTATCCACATCATCAATATATCCCAATTCGATAGCTAAGGCTTCTTTATTATATAGCTGAGGAATTGTAATGGTTTTACGATACCAGGCATAACCGTCGTAGCCATTAAATCCTTGCATTTCCCAGGCTGAAGGAACATATATTTTATCCCATCCCGAGTCATCGTAATTGGATTTACTCCATTCAGGATTATTGCCCAATGAAAACTTCCACTTGCCCGACAAGTCCTTCACGAACTTGTATTCTTGCCCGCTCATCTCCATGCTATAAAGCAATACCAGTATAATTATATGTAGATATTTTCTCTTCATCTTTTATTCGAAAATGCTTTCATAAAAAAATTCCCAAAACCCCTTCTTATGCTCAAATTCAGCAAAATAATTATCAAAGGCCGTTACTGACATAATACCCACGGGTCCTTCATATATTCCACCATCTAAGCCTTCGTCCCACACCTGCACTGCCAATACATTTTTGCCATTTTTTAGCATCGATTTAGGCACTCTGTACGCCCTCAGAGCTCTATGGTCTTGTTTAAGCGCATCATACGGACCTCTTTTCATTTCGTCTACACTTCCTATCCTCTGTCCGTTAAGATAGGCGATATCTTTATCGTCAATTCGTCCTAAAACGAAAATCACATCTCCACTAATACTTGAGTTATTCCAATTAAATGATTTACGATACCAGGCATAACCATCCAGATATTCATACCCTTGATCATCCCATCTTTGAGGGACTCTTAGCTCGTCCCAATCATTATCATTAAAAGAAAAATCTTTGTATTCATTATTCTTTCCTGTTTTAAATTTCCAGCTGCCCGAAAGGTTTAATAAAAAATAGCTCTCCGCAACATCCTGATAGATGCCTACATCTCCCATAATTCCCCCATCAGCATATACATCATACACCCTCACTGCAATAATATTAGGTACGGAGGAATTAATTAGATGCGCAGGAATGGTATACTTTCTGATTTGGTTAAATGCCGTTTCAACATTAGGAGGAAATGTACCTGATTGCCCAATCAACTCTCCATTAAAATATACTTCATCAGCATCATCTATTCCATCTAATTTTAGGATGAGATTATTTTTGGACATACCCACCGGTAAGTCAACTTTTATTTTGTACCATCCATATCCATTATAACCATCGTATCCTTGACTCTCCCAACTTCTTCCAACGTAAATCTTATCCCAATCGCTAAAGTTATGGTTGGGCAATCTCCATTCCAAATCGTCGCCTACACTAAAGCTCCAGTACCCATTTAAGGCCTTAAGCTGCTTTAGTGTTTGTGCCGAAACACTCAGTTGCATAACTAAGAATAATATAAGAAATAACTTCACTCTCATCGGTCAATAAAATATTAAATATGTGCGAGGCTTAAATTCAATTATCTAACTTTTAATGTTCGTGATACACAAAAGTTAAAGGAACTCGAAACTTACGGTATTTACAAATTTCGTCCGCTTTATACTTTTTTGTATTGATGGTTTCTTTCACCAACTTTTGGATTCTTTCAGATCCGCCTTCTACTTCCATTACCTGTATGCAGCAATCTTTACAAACCCTCAATGTAACCGTAACAGTAGTTTTTTTATCGTTCTCAACAAATAAACCAATATTTTCCTCTTTAAATGATAAGATCAAATCCTTTTTGAGTGATTTAACCATTTGGGTTGTTGTAACTTCCTTTACTGCTTTTTTTGCTTGAACATTGCCTATTCCAATTCCTAATACAACGGCAAATACTACTAAAAACTTTAAATTTTTCATGACTATAAGTTTATGATTAATGACTTGTTTTATTTTACATTGTAAAAGTATGACGGCAATAACACAGGGGTGTCATTTGCATGTCATACGTTGTAATAAAATGTCATCAAAATGTCATCAAAAACTTATAGCGCTCTATAAGTGCCACTTACAAACACAATTCAATAAACTAATTTGTAGCCTATACCATGAACTGTTAGTATTATACTAGGGCTATTGGGGTTGTCTTCTATTTTATGTCTTAGTTTAAGAATAAAATTATCAATGGTGCGCGTTGTTGGCTGAAAATCGTACCCCCAAACAGAATCTAATAAGCTATCTCTGCTTACCGTTCTGTTTTTATGCGTAAATAAATAATTCAGAATTTCATATTCCTTCATACTCATCTTAACCTGTTCTTCATTAACCGAAGCTAAATAGTTAGCAAAATCAACCGTTAAATTTCCAATTTCAATATGATCCTCTTTGTGATCGATATTGACCGTTGATCGTCTAATAACCGCTTTTATTCGTGCAGAAAGTTCACGCAATGAGAAGGGTTTGGTAATATAATCATCAGCACCAGATTCAAGACCAATTACCTTATCTAACTCCTCTCCTTTGGCTGATAAAAAGATTATAGGTGTCTGAATATCCTTCTTTCGCGCTTTTTTACATACATCGAAACCTGAAAGTTTTGGCAGCATTACATCAAGCAATACCAAATTATAATGATCACTCAATATTTTATTTAAACCATCTTCTCCATCCACGGCTACATCTACTTCGTAGCCTTCAAACTCTAAATTATCTTTTAAGCCCATAAGCATATCGGGCTCATCTTCCACTACTAATATTTTATCCATCTTTAAACTGATTATATCCTATATTAAAGAATCATATGCAATATTTCCTTTGATCTAATTATTATTGGGCAAGGGCAGATAAATACGAAAACGACTTCCTTTTCCGACTTCACTATCCACTACAATTTTACCCTTATGTGCATCAACAATTTGTTTTACTATATTCAAGCCTAAACCAGAACCTTTTGCCTGATGAGCAAGATTACCTAAGGTCACCCGATAAAATTGTTTAAAAATTAGTTTCTGTTCCTTTGCAGGTATTCCTATCCCATTATCCTTCACCTCTACCCAACACATATTATCTATTAACCCTGTGGCAAGCTCTACTTTTTTATCTCCTTTACCATATTTAATCGCATTTTCAATAAGGTTAGCTATAGCTTCATCAATTGCTTCTTTATCTCCCCACACATTATCTAGTTCTTCATTTAATGTCATGATAAATTCAACATTCGTATTCTTTATACTGTCCCCATACCTATCGGCCACAGCTATCACATTGTTGTTTAAATTAAATGTATCAAATGTGTACTTGCGTTTTCCGCTTTCCATTTTAGAGAAGTTTAAAATGTTATTTACGATACCCGTCAGACGATTAGCTTCTCTGAATATAATACCATAGCTACGCTGCAATTTATCCTCTCCTTTGACTCTGTTTAACTGAAGACTTTCTGCATACATACTAATTAATGCAAGCGGAGTTCTAATTTCATGCGAAACATTAGATACAAAGTCTGATTTTATTTTTGCCAACTGTAGTTGCTTTTTAATATTAAAGTAAGTCAACACTCCTCCCAACAATAATACAAAATCAACTATGGCTAATATAAATAGATTATTCCTGCTCCTCTTTTCTAAAATAGCATCAGTAGAATCGCCCAAAGGCTTCAGGTATAATGCATAACTAGGTAATTGCCAAAAAGTCTCATTAATATCATCAGAAGTATAAGTAATATCTTTTGTATTGGAGTAGATAATATTTTCAGAGCCTCTTTCCTTTAACCCAATAGCTACATCCTGTAAAGCTACAGATTGAATACGAGGTGCGAGAACATCCTGAACAAAACTCTCGGAATCAACCAAAATAGCACCAATTAAATTTTCTCCCTTATGGTTTTTAAGTGCAAAAACAAGCGCATGTTTTGACCTCACTCCTTTAGCTTCAAAAACCATCACTTTTCGGTAATTACTTTCAAGATAAATAAAAAGTCTTTCTATATTTTTCAAGTTTGCGGTACAGGAATCAACAACTTGTTTCGCAAGTTCATCAGGGATATCTCCTAATTTATACTTTTTCTCATGTATTGAATCTCCTTTAAAATGCTGCAATAACACCCCAACAATTAAGTTTTGTTGATTGGTTAAGGCCTTTAAATCAAAATTATTTATTCCATCAAGGTCATCTACCTGGTCTGAAACTTCAGCCACCCATCGGTTAACCACATCATCAGCATACATATTAATAGAAAAAATTACAGAAGTAAGCTGGCGTTTATAAATTTCTTCAAAAGCCTGCTCTTGCTGATCAATTGAATTCATTTGAAATACCGTTATTAATAGCGAGGGCATCACTATTAATAATAGCATAAAAATTAGTGGTTTTAAAAAAGATAATTTCATAAACTAAAGTATCAACTCCTTAAAAGTAAGGAATATTTTTAGACTGTATGAAAACAAAAAGCCAACTAAGTATATACTCAATTGGCTTTTTCACTTTTAATCAATAAACTTTAACTATGATTCTGCTCTTGACTCCACCGAGAGCAGACGTTCAAGTCTTTCTATTTGTTTGTTTTTATTTACCTCTCTAAGGTTCTGGGCTGTATCCGTAAAATATTGGTGCTTTTTAATAAAGGTTAACTGCTTCTCATTCCACTCATTAAACGAACCCACCAAATCTCTAACCTTTAGCTCTTCATATAACATATTAGATACTGGAATAAAATCCGTTCTTCCTAAATAATCAAGATCTGAATCGCACATTACTTTTTCTAACAAAGTTTTAGGACTAGGAGGAAATTTAGTAGCCATAATAAGATTGCAGATCTCATCCATTCTCTCTTCTGTGAAATGGTATTTACTCAACATGTTTTTGGCAATTACGGTACCATGATACTCATGATCATCATAACTGATAACATGGCCTGAATCGTGAAATAAACCTGCCAATTTTAAAATAAGAATCTCTTCTTCTCCTAATCCTTCGGCCCATCCAATTAACTCAACTTCTGTTACTACATCAATGGTATGTTTAATATTATGATAGAATAATTTCTCTGGTAAATTTTGCTCCATCATATCCAATACCTCTTCCTGAATATCCAGAAACTGTATTAGTGAGTATTTAGTATTAAACTCTTTATTGCCAACATTAACTTGCTCTGGTTTTGCCAGTTCAGGTAAAATTCCTTCTACAAAGTACGATTCCATCATACCTTTGTATTTAACTGGCATTTCTCCGGAGCTATCGCAAGTAAAAAACTCCTTTACCAACTCATAAGTCATGGCCGATATATTTATATGACCTGCTTTGCATGCTTTACCTAAACGGCTGGTAAAATTTACCGCATCACCAGCCAAACGGAATGGAGCTGATTTTCTGCCTGTAGGTTCTGCCAATACTGGTCCCGTATGTATACCTATGCTCAGTTCCCAAAATGCAGAATTATTTTCACCTCCATTTACCTCAATCGCAGCTTGCTGCATCTCAAAAGCAGCTAATATAACGTCAATTGGGTTTGTACGATTTTCTTCCAGCATACCACCGCCATAGATATAAATATCTCCAACCGTTTTAATTTTTAAGATATTATATTTTTTTGCAATTTGATCCATCGTAAACTGAAGTTCATCCAGCTTATCCATTAATCGTTCTGCTTTGGGGTGACCATTGAGTTTTTCAAAACCCTCTATAGATGCATATAGTAAAGATGCTCTTTTAAAGCGATGTATCTTTTTTCGTGGACTCTTCTTCTCATCATCAGCTTCAAATGAAAAGTTAGATAGTAAATCTAAATATTTATCGTTTTGTTTTTGGATGAAATTGTATCTCCCTACAATCTCATTCATTTCTCGGTTAAGTTCCTTGTTACGGTTAGCTAACTTAGAAATCCGACTAATATATAACTCAATATTATCCATTTACCCTAATCAAAATATCAATTGAAGAATGTGTTGAGTTGATATTACGGGTTCAAATAAAATAAGTTTTCTCAATCAGGCTAATTTTGTTCCAGCGATCGAATAATCAGCTTGAAACACCTTTTTTTATTGACAAACACTGAAAAATAATATTTAAATAAATCATACTTTAAAAATAGGTCACTATACTTTTTCTGCAATTTGTGCACCTCAAGATAATAGGAATCAAAACAATATCAATTAACACTTAATAAGAATAAACAAGCATATACTTTAAAGCTCAAAAAATATAGTTTTTTGTATAAAAACATCTAACGCTTTAGCTTATTAGCATTTTTTCAATTTTATTTATTCTAGTCTCAATATTCTCGGTAGCATTTACCCAATGAATATCAAAACCACTGCGTTCCATTTTCCTGAACCAAGTCATTTGACGCTTGGCAAATTGATGAATAGCAATATTAAGTTGCTGAAACATTTCATCGTATGATATTTCGCCAATTACATATTGCGTTAAAAACTTATACTCTAATCCGTAATATATTAAATCTTCAGGTTTAACTCCTGAATCTATAATACCTTTTACCTCATCAACCATTCCTTCTTCAAGGCGCGTTTTTAATCTAGCGGTTATTTTTTCTCTCCTAAGGTCTCTATCTATATCAACTCCAATAATTAATGGGTTTAACTCAGGCAATTCAATTTCAATTTCAGGATTGTCTTGATAATAGGTCTCTATTTCTATAGCTCTGATAGCACGTTTTTTTGTATCAACCTCTGTTTTATTGTGTAATGTCTTCATCAAGGCAAGCATAGCTGCTAACTCCTCCAATGATTTATGCTCTAACTCTTCCCGTAAAGGAGGGTTAGATGGTACTTGAATCATTTTAAAACCACTTAAAACAGCCTCAATATACATGCCTGTACCTCCGCACATAATAGGAAACTTACCTCTTGCATTAATATCTTCAAAAGCTTTAAAAAAGTCTCGTTGATACTCGTACACATTATATTTATAACCTGGATCGGTAATATCGATTAGATGATAGGGTATTTTATGATCTCCCACAGTATAGTCTGCATAGTCTTTTCCTGTACCTAAATTCATATGTCGGTATATCTGGCGAGAATCTGCACTAATAATTTCACCTTTAATTTTATCTGCCAAAGGCGCTGCCAGTGCGGTCTTTCCGCTAGCTGTAGGACCAAGCACTACAAGCAAATTATACTTATTGGAATGTTGCATAAACTAATTGACTCGTTTTTTTATATTTTTGCCACTACAAAGCTAATTATTTAGTACGTTTAAATAAACATCACCATACAGTAAATTAAGATTCATGAGCACATCGCAAAAGCAAGAGAGTATGGCGGAAAAATATAAACTTCTATTTTCTAGAACTAGAAATTTAATTGTTTCGCCAAAATCTGAATGGTCATCCATACACGCCGAGAAATCTGATCTTAATTCAATTTTAGGTAATTATATCTTGCCTTACATCGGAGTTTTAACTCTTCTTACTTTTGTAGGCTACATTACCTCTCATCAAGGTTATGATCAAGGTTATGATTTTGCGCCCGCATTAAAATATGCTTTAGCTGATTTTACAGCTTTATTCGGAGGATTATATATCACCTATTTTATAACACTAAATATCTTACCCAAGTTTACGGTAAAAATAAACGCTTCTGATTTAAAGAGTCTTAGTTTTAAAATATGTGCTTATAGTTCAATTGTTCTATACCTGGTGAAAATGGTAGTTACCCTTGTTCCGCAAGCATCTTATTTATTAGCTCTAACCATTTACACGGGTTACATTGTATGGTTAGGAACCAAAGAGATTGGTGAATTTGAGTCAAAAGATTTAAGAGTAGTATTTACAATAATTGTAAGTGCTCTATTACTATTTATACCTTATTTTATATCTAACTTGTTTATCCGCTTTGTTGGATTTTAATCATTCAAAAACAATTTTGCTTTACTGATTACATCAATATGTCAAAACAAAACAATATAAATATCCGCAATAAAAAGGCTTACTTCGATTACGAAATAATGGAGAAATTCGTAGCAGGGGTGCAGCTTTCGGGAACTGAAATAAAATCTCTTAGATTAGGAAAAGCGAGTCTGGTAGAAGCTTATTGCTATTTTATTAAAAACGAACTTTGGATTAGAGGCTTTAATATATCAGAATATTTTTTCGGTACATATAACAACCATATGCCCTTGAGAGAAAGAAAGCTGCTATTACACAAAAAAGAGCTTCAGAAATTAGATAGGAAAACGAAAGAGTCAGGACTTACCATTATTCCGTTACAGGTTTTTATCACCGATAAAGGTTGGGCAAAAGTAGAAATAGGTTTGGCCAAAGGAAAGAAAACCCACGACAAAAGAGAAACGCTTAAGAGTAAAGATGCCAAAAGAGAAATGGATCGTGTAAAAAAGATTCATTAATTTAGAATATCAACGCAACCTTCCTTTATTTCTACCATCATCCCATTAACAAAGTATAGCCCTAATTAAATTTAGGGCTGATTTTTGTATAGCTTTAAACCTAAAGGCTTATGTGGATAATTTATTAAGAGTGGAGAATCTATCGGAGATTATACAACAGTGTCAGAAAAATAACGCTAAGGCGCAGAAATTGCTATACCAGAAATTCTCGCCTTGGTTGTTTGGTGTATGCATTCAATACTGCAAAGACCGAACTGAAGCTGAAGATAATTTACAAGATGGATTCATTAAGATATTTAACAACATCAACAAATTTAGGTCTGAAGGTTCTTTTGAAGGATGGATGAGGCGCATCATGGTGAATACCATTATTGAATCTTTCAGAAAGAAAAACCCAATTTACCTGGTTGAGTCAATTGAAGATCTTCAGATTGAAGATGAAGAAAAGATAGAACACACCCCTAAACATTCAACCAGTGAACTTTTAAAACTAATTGAGACCTTACCTCCAAAGTATAAACTAGTTTTTAACCTGTATGCCATGGAGGGATTATCGCACAACGAAATTTCTGAGGTATTGGGAATTTCTGTTGGTACATCGAAATCGAACTTATCGAGGGCTCGAAAATTTTTAAAGGATAAACTTACAGTGATGGAAGAAAAAGAAACGCAAACAGCTTGAATACGAAAAGATGAGTGAGAAAAATATAGATAATATTTTCAAAGATGGATTGAGTGACTTCAAGGAAACTCCACCTGCCTTTGTTTGGAATGCTATTGAGAGCAATTTGCAAGGACGTAAAAACAATAAAAGAACCATTATACTGTGGCGAAGCATTGCTGCTGCAGCTATCATTGGTATTTTATTTTTAGGTGGTTTATTATGGCAAAATAATACTCAACAACCTTTATTAACTAACGTTTCAAACATAGAGATGAACAATGAGAGTATCAGCACAGAAGAATCAATAGGCAATACTTCCTCAGCTCCATTGCTAGATAATGCTATCGACAATACTCTAACTAACACTATTGTAATAAATACTATTTCTTCAGAGCTGTCGAATAATAATAGTTCTAATACTAACGTCAAAAAAGAAAGTATAAACTTGAGTAATAATAATGCTCACGAATTGGCCAATAACAAAAACATGGGTGTTTTAAGGATGATTACTAACAAGGATATAGAAATCATGTGTCATTCTGATGTAAATGCTACACATACCTTTAATAAGGTCAACCAAAGTATGCTGAATTCAAAAGCTGTGGAGTATCTTAATTTCGCCAATCATAGCACTTCTATAAGTATTGAAGAGAAAAAGAAAAAAGAGCTTAAATATGCTTTGGGAGGACAATTTTCTCCTAGTTATTCCAGCAATGGATCTAATTCTAATGGAGGAGCCAGTGCCGTTAATGAAGATGGTATTATGTCGTATACAGGAGGAATTAATCTGAATATAAAAACCAGAAAAAGATGGGCTATTGAAACAGGTGTTTATTACTCACAGGTTGGACAAAAATTTAGCAATCCAATAGTTAGTCAGAATAAGCGTAACTTTTATAGTCCTGCCGCAAGTGGCGGCATCCAAAGCGCTAAACCTAATTTGTCTAATTCAATGGGTAGTATAAAGTTAAACAACACCTCTAATCAGAACCTCATTGAAGATGCCGCTATGTCAAGCATTACATATGAGCTCAATTCAGATGCCCCAAACAATACAATAGACAACACAGCAGCAAATGACATTACTGTGCAGCAAGAACTTGACTATATAGAAGTTCCTTTCTTATTAAAATATAACTTAGTAGATAAAACAATTGGTATTTCTCTGTCGGGAGGAATGAGCACTAACTTTTTACTAGGTAATAGTGCGTACCAGCTTAACAATAGTAGTAAAGAAAAGATTGGAGAAATGGCAAATATTAATGACGTTAACTACACCGCTATTTTTGGCTTTGGCTTATCTGCTCCCATTTTAAAATCATTAGACTTTAATTTTGAACCTAGAATACGCTATTTTATGAACTCCGTGAGCAACTCTGGCAGTTACCAACCATATTCTATCGGATTCTATACCGGAGTTAGTTATACGTTCTAGCATATACATCCTATATTTAACTTTACTTAGCACATTCTCCATTAGATAACATTGATAATAACCAAAGGATAAAATGCATATGTCCTCTTTGTTATCTACGTATATTTTAACCTTTATAGCATATAAAACTCCTTTAAAACAAAGCGTTAATTTTGTTACTATGCAAGGATCTAGGTGATACTCTACTTAAATACAACCTTGTAATATTACATTCAATATTTACAACGAATCTTCAGCATATAATTTGAGTTAGGACAAAAAAATCCGACTCAACTCTGAATCGGATTTTTCTATACTTTATATTACATTCTTCAGTTTTACATTTTAGTAATCACCTTTCTCTGATATGATGAATTATCTACGCTTACTTTTATAATATACATCGGATAGGCATGTGGTAATTCAAACTCTGTTATAGTAGAATTTAAATCGTGTGTATTAATTAACTGAGCTATTATATTATAAACCTTTATAAGACAATTTTTAGCTAAAAACCGAAGAAAGGAATATATCCTAACCTCGGTTTTCTTTATACTTTTAGTACTACTATTACAAGCCTATCACTTTTTCTTGATATGAAGAATTGTCGATACTTACCTTAATTATATACATTGTGTTTAGATCTGGTAATCTAAATTCAGTTTGGATACCATTTAACTCATGTTGATCAACTAGTTGCCCCGCTAAGTTGTATACTTCAATTAGTCTATCCTTACCTTGTAATAACTTCTCCGATACCTTTACTGTAGCCTGCTGGTTAATTGCATAAATTAATACATTTTTATTCGTAACAAGTTGCTTATTATCATCCTCGATATCCGTTGTTAAACCTTCAAATTTTAACTCAAACCGATCTAACTCTTCTCCAGCTTTAGATACGAAAGTATATTCTGGTGTTTCATTTAGATTTATTGTAATATCCTCTACATTATCTACTAGGAATATATTATCAGTTTCTGAAAA
>NZ_LXYE02000020.1 GCF_001659685.2 Labilibacter marinus | reverse complement strand
TACCTAGGAAAACAACCTTAGGTGTTGTTATTTTTGTTTTAACAAACCTAAAGGTGCACAATACATGCCATATAGGCAAGAATAACACACCTAAATATGTTAAGTACTATAAAATGTCATCTATTGGGTTATTAATTTTTGCAATCTCATGTGATGAAACATGAGTATATATTTCGGTAGTTTTTGATGAGCTATGACCAAGTAGTACTTGTATATATCTTAAGTCTACTCCTTGCTCTAATAAATGTGTGGCAAAAGAATGCCGAAGCATATGTGGGGTTATTCGGCGTTGAATTTTAGCCCTATAACTTGCTTGTTGTAAAATTTTACCAATACTGGTGGGGCTATACTGTGTATTCGGGTATTGTCCTTCGAATAGCCAATACTTTGGCCTATACTCTTTAAAGTATTTGCGCAGTTCCTCAAGTAGGTTAAGCGACAATAACGAATATCTATCTTTATTACCTTTTGCATTTCGTATCAAAACCTGTTGTCGTTCACTTAAAATATCAGCTATTTGAAGATTTATAAGTTCACTCCTTCGTAAACCAGCTGAATATATCAGAGATAAAATACAACGATGCTTAAGGTTTCTACATTCGCCAATAATCGCTTTTATCTCCAATTTGCTTAATACTTGCGGCAATTGCTTTTGCTTCCTTGGCCTATCTACACTATACAACTCCTTGGGTCTTTCCAGCACCTTTTCGTAATAAAATTTTATGGCGTTAATCCGTTGGTTCTGTTCTGAAGCACTTATTTCAAATTCCCTTATTAAATTTAACATATATTGATTCACATCATCATTCGATAATTGATCGATACTTTTTGGTGCAAAAGCATGAATAAAATCTTTTATATAAGCTTTATATGTACGGTGTGTACTTTCACTATAACGTTTCTGTTCTAATTTTTCGGTGTAGCCATTGGGCAATGGCGTTGTTTGGCGATGAAAATATTTGCGTTTTTCTGGTTTTTTAGGCTCTGTTACAGGAGGTTTCTTGCGCAGGCCTGAATAATTAAGATACGTAACACCCTTAAAGCGCTCAAAAAATATGTTTAAATTAAACTTATCTTCAGATATATACCAGTACTTTTTTGTCTGGCTCCATCGCGTTCCAGATATGGCTTTTAACATATCTGCCCATGCAGTATTATACTCAAATATTATAGCAATAATACTTTGCCCTTTATGAGTGTCTCTTTTCAGTTCTATTTCAAGCTTTTTGGCAGTCAATGTTATAAAGTTCAGTTAAACAAGTTATTCCATGCCAAGATCATGAATACAAGGCAGCTATTTAAATATATAAAAAACTAAATATATTCTTACTATTAATAGCAATAATAAAGCTAATAGCTTATTAAGCTAAAGTTATCTCAATAATAAAAAAGGCTGACATCATTAAATATGAAGTCAGCCTTTCCCACTTGTATTATTATTTCTTACTTCTTAAAATTGTCTTTGCCCTGTTGTAGCCAATCGCCATATTTTTTAACATCGCGTTCAAAAGCTTTGGGTTTTATTAGGTTCTCCTCATTATGATCGACAATCACATAATATGGCTGACTATTAATCTTATATCTTGATATCTGAAAATCACTCCACTTGTTTCCTACCGTCCTTATTTTTTTACCCGTAGTTTCAGATACAAACTGCTCTTCCTTAGGCAAATCAATTCTTGAATCAACATACAAGGCCACAATTACATAATCATTTTTCAATAAGGAGTTCACGTTAGGATCCGACCATACATTAATTTCCATTTGACGGCAATTAACACATGCTTTTCCTGTAAAGTCGAGGAACAAGGGTTTGTTGACTAATTTGGCATACTCCAGCGCCTCATCATAATCATGGAATACGGATAAACCTTGCGGACCTACATGCAATTTCTCCTCTAGCTTTCTTTGCTTTTCGCTTATGGGAACACTGCTTACATTAATGGCCTGTCGAGCGCGATTACCCACACCCTCTGGTGATTCGGCATATTCCATTGGTGGTGGAAATGCACTTATAAGCTTTAACGGTGCTCCCCATAAACCTGGTATCATATAAATGGTAAATGATAATACAAACAAACCCATAATCAATCGACTTACCGGTAGGTATTCCATAGGTGAATCATGTGGCAATCTGATTTTTCCTAACAAGTAGAAACCCAATGCACCAAATATGGCTATCCAGATAGCAATAAACACTTCTCGCTCCAATAAGTGAAGGTCTAATACCAAATCGGCATTCGATAAAAATTTAAAGGCTAAAGCCAGCTCTAAAAAGCCCAGTACTACTTTTACCGAGTTTAACCAACCTCCCGATTTTGGCAATGAATTTAAATACCCAGGGAACATGGCAAACAAGGTAAACGGTAAGGCCAATGCCAACGAAAAACCAAACATCCCAATTAATGGAGCCATTCCTCCTTCAGAGGCTGCTGTTACCAGTAGCGATCCAACAATGGGCCCAGTACACGAAAACGAAACTAAAGCTAAGGTTAAGGCCATAAAGAAAGAACCTATAATTCCACCTTTATCTGCACCCGAATCTGCTTTATTAACCCACGATGACGGCAGTACTATTTCAAAAGCACCTAAAAAGGATATGGCAAATACAACCAATAATACAAAAAATGCCAAATTGAACCAATGGTTGGTGGATAGTGCATTTAAAGAATCTGCTCCAAATAATAATACAACTAACCAACCTAAGATTACATATATTAAAATAATGAAAATTCCATATTGAATGGCATTTCTTATTCCTGCTGCTTTTGAAGTACTTTGTTTGGTAAAAAAGCTTACTGTCATCGGTATCATCGGAAACACACAAGGCGTTAACAAAGCTGCTAATCCTCCTACAAAAGATAATAGAAAAATACTCCAGTAACTTTTCTCCTCTTCTTCACCCTCTGCTGTCTCAGAAGAAGTTTCAACCGTAGTCACTTCCGTCTCATCCACTTCTTTTACACTAATTGTTGTAATACTTTTAGGAACATCTGCCTTAGCTACCATAGATTGTTCACTGGCATCTGCTTTAGTGCTTAGCTTTTCGGCAGTTTTAGCAATAATCCCCTTCATACTTAAGTCAAATTCATCATCACCTTGCACACACATGCCTGTTTCATCAGAACAACTCTGAAATTCGAAGGTACCTTTTACCTGAAGAGGTAATTCCTTTACAACAATAGTTTGGCGCATTTCTGCCTTATCCTGAAAATAACTTACCTCCCCTTCCCAAAGGTCATCGTACTTTTTAATGGAATTAATAGGCTTCACATCACCTACTCTTTCGTATGATGCATGCTCCTCAAAATCGAAGGTGATTAAAAGAGGGCCCAGTTCGGCATCAAAATCATTGGAGTATGTGTGCCAAGTTTTTTCTATCTGACCTTTAAAAATGATATCTACTTTATCGCCTACTGCAGCTTCCTTTTTAGATAGTTCAACGGTCCATTTCGCAGGTTCTTGAATTTGAGCTGTTGCAACTATGCTAACTATTGTTAGCAAAAGGGCTGTAAAAAAAGTGAATTTGTTTTTCATGATGATTATTTCCTTTCAATGATATATGCTTTATAGAAGCGAACTAAACGACTTCAACATATGCCTATTTTTTATGACTACTTAAAAATACTAAAAACGACTAAGATATCACTTAGCTATAAATGATTTAATGACTTTTAAAAGGTTAATTCAACCTTCACTGTTATTCATTGCTTAGCTAAAATCTTTATGCATTTGCTTTTATAGGACGTAGGAAAGTTAACATCCTTACAATACGAAGTAATAAAACTTAAATGATTCTCTGGGTTAATGTTTAGTTAATATTCTATTTAGCTAGGATAAGAATACTCTCCCATTAATATAACTCATTAATTATATGCCACTTTTAACAAAAAAACACTGCATCTCTAATGCATGAAAATGTATAAAAAAAAGGCTCCTCTGCAACTAAGCAGAAAAGCCTTTGGTAATATTAAGAGTCATATTTTAACTCTTATTGAGTAAATCTTAATAAGGTTTCCCTTATTTTAAGTGTGTTCATTATGCTGGGTCAACTGTACTTCCATCTTCGGGCAAATGAACAGGTGCATCTGGCAAATGATCTGGTCCTGGATACTCAGGTAAGTGCTCTGGCCTCTGGTCTTCTGGTAAATGCACTGGGGTCTCCTCAGGTAGATGGTCTGGCCCTGGGTATTCTGGTAAGTGATCTTCAATACCTTCAGTTGGCAAGTGAGTTGGTGGCTCAATTGGTTTCATATCATCATCTTTATTACACGATGTAAAACTTAATCCTAATACAAATAACCCTGCTACCAATACTCCTGTTAACTTTTTCATGACTCAAAAATTTTAATGTTAAATACTTTATTAATTCTACATTACAAAGATTCATGCTTTTGCCCTGAAATTTCATCCATATTAGCTCAACGAATAATCCAAAAAGCTCAAACATCAAATGGTAGCATTCAACAAAAAAAAGCAGCCTTATTAACTATAGTATATTAACAAAAAGGCTGCTTACGAAGTATTCACCTCAAAAGCAGCCTTTAAAATATCGTAAGCGATTATCTTAAATCATCTTAACCGTTTCTTTTATAACCAAACCTTGTTTTACAAACACCTCAACCTCCATGTTTATCTTACTATCTGCCGGCATCGTAGTTCCTTCAATGTTAAACTCAACATCTCCCGAAACCATTTTATCTATAATAATAGAACGCATTTCATTGCTTAAAGCAACAACACCAGCCTTAATTAAATCGCCTGAAATATAAAAAGTCTTTTCTTCTGCAGGAACCTGAAACATATAGTTGTTCAACAATTCTTTCTCCACTCCTGCTATCTCAATAGAAAGATCCATAGTAACAGATTCTGCGGTATTTTTAGGTAACTTTTTAACCACAATCCAAATACCTTCAATGGTCACATCTTCTATTTGCCCATCCTCTCCAAAATCTAAATCGTTAACTGCACTTAAAATTTCTGACGACTTTAAATATTCTGATTCGCTAAAATCTCCTTGACCATCAATGGTATATTCTAAACTTTCTTCAATGGTAGGATATAGACGAATATCTTTTTCTTCGCAAGCTGTAAAAACAACAACTGCTAACAATGCTATTATTATCTTTTTCATCATCATGACTATATATTTTTCGTTTTTTATTTCTGATTAATTCCAATTCCTAATCCTACGGCAAAGGTATTTTGCTTGGCCATGTTATAGTCTCCGTGCAATTTTACAGGGCCCATATTAATGCATAATCCTATGGTAGCTCTCATGCTTCCTTCGGTTTCCATCTCAAAAGCAATTTGATCGCCAGGCTCTGGTGCATCCTTACTAGCACTTAAACCTTCGTATGTGTAGGTAATGTTTACTTTGTCGCTCTCGTATGCCAAACCTCCATAAAAAGTAACTACGGGCACAGCAAAACTAGCCTGTAGGTTAACTACATTAGTTTTAGTATCCATGTAATCACCTACCGAAAATTTTTGATGATAATAACCTACTGCCATTTTAAATGGTAATTTACTGATGTACTGATCAACACTATGTCTGATACCCCATCCAAATAAATCTATATCACCTATATCTTCAACACCCGTCTTAAAAAAACGAGCTGTAAAATCGGTTCCATATAACGAACCAATGGTTATTTGAGGCATAGCTAATGGCATGTAATCAATATCAAATCCACCGGGTAAATACATGGCCTGTCCGCTTTCGTTCTCAATTTTTGGTCCTTCTGTTGGTCCAAATACGGTTGGTGCATTAGGTACGGTTTGGGTAGGTCCAAAAGCCGGATCATCAATGGTTGCGGTAAAAAATTTGGCATCGCTCGAAATCATAGCTACCTGACTAACGACCCCAATATATAACTGGAAGCCATTTTTCTTGATTTCAGCATTGTGAAATAATCCACTATTTAAATCTGAGGCAAAAGCATTGGCAAATGGTTGTAGGTATTTTTCTCCATTATCAGCGGTATACTTAGATAAGTAATCCTCTAAACTTTGCGCCTGCCCTATAAAAGGACAAAGCAATAAAAGGAACGCTACAAATAAGTTCTTTCTCATAAAATGTTGTTTAGATTTATATAATTGGATAAATGTAGCTCACAAAAGGTTAACCTGTCAATAGCTTCTTGACTAACACGGTCTTTCATTAGACTAAATGATTATATGGGCTGTATAAAATAAAAAACCCCGCTTTAAGTAGCAGGGCTTGGGATTTGCGAATAATTTTATTGAAATATCTTGTATCTCGTTATGCCAATTTAACATTTACCGCATTTAATCCTTTTTTACCTTCTTTAAGTTCAAAGGTAACGTCATCGTCTTCCTTGATATCATCAATTAGACCTGTAACATGAACGAAATATTCATTGTTAGATTCACTGTCTTTTATGAACCCAAATCCTTTAGATTCATTAAAAAATTTAACTTTTCCTTCTTTCATAATAAATTGTAAATAATAACTAATAATATAACCTGAATTCGATATAAAACTTGAAATATCAAGTCTTAATTCAATACAGCCTATTACAAATGTACCATTAAAATGTTGTAAATCAACCTAATTGGTAAAAAAGATGAATAATTTACTGTTAAGTTAAAATACGTACGTAAATAATTATTATTCAACTAGATAAAAGCACCTACGCCATATTTCTCTCAAAAAAACTTACTAAGTTTTAAGAAAACCAACCTTTTACATTAAGCTAAGATTAATCTCTTCATTTGGCATCATAGTTTCATTCAGGAACAGAACTTGCATTACTATAGTACACCTCTCTGGAGATTTATAAAATACAGTGAACATAGGGGTTTGGGAACTTATTACACATTACAATTGTGTATAAACACACCAAAAAAGTTACAATAATGTAGGACAATTAGAAAAGGAGGGCTTATGTCAATTCAAAATGCGAAAAGATTTATTGAGAAGGTGAAAGAAGACACCATTTTTAGAAAAGAAATGTACAAGGTAAATGGCATTGATGGTTTTAACGAGTTTATCGATAAAAAACAATTGCCTTTTAACGAGACCGACTTTGAAGAGGCGCATAGCATGATGATGTTTAAGTGTCAATTTGCAGAGGAGCACGACGAACTGGAAAACACCGTAAACTTAATTAAGCTAGTGGTGATGTAGCTTTTGTATATTATTTAATTTCTAACTTTTAAAACACATATATCATGAGCATCAATTATAGACCTTTAGGACATGTAATGGAAATTTTAGAATCAATAGGGATTCCTGTATCATATAGCTACGACGACCTGGTTTTTGTAGAAAACAATACGCTTTTGGTTAAATTCAATGATGAAGATACTAAGCAGTTATTCCTTTACTTTAACAAAGATATAGAAGGCAACGTAGCGTACGAAATTGAAAAATCGTTGATGAATGCTGCCATGGATAAAGGCTACACTTTTATGAATTCGGGTAAATATGATATAAGAACCAAAGATGAAGCCAAGGAAGAATTAGAACTGATTTTTTTAAATTAGAAACTGGTAAATTGGTCAATAGTCATTAGTCAGCAGTCAATAGTAATTTCATTAGCAGTTACCAATGACTATTGACCAATGACTAATCATCTATGGCCTAAAATCTTTTATCTGCCAACCCTATTCCGTTTATCTTACGATATAAATCGAGGGCGTAAATATCAGTCATGCCACTGATAAAATCCAACACAGATTGCAGTTTTTGGTAAGCTGAAGCTTCATTGGATACTTGGTATTGCTCAGGTATAAAAGCAATCAACATCTTAGAATAAATATCGTCGGTATTCAACACCGCCTTGGAGAACTCATGTAACAAAGAACCTAGAATTTTAAATCCTGATATTTCAATCTCTACTACCGACTGATGATTATAAATGCTTTGCACCGATATTTTACCACAATTCTTAGCAGCCTCTAGGGTTTTTCCTTCCAGATGTTTAATTAAACTACCAGAAAAACTACCATCCATAATAGCATCGTAATTATCTTTAAATATTTGTGTGCATTTACCCACTAGCTTACCAATAACCGAAGCCCTAATAAAAGAAATTTGCTCGTTTATATCCGTTACTTCTTTACTGACTTCTGCAATTTTATCACGGGTAGTTTTATCCTCCTCATCTGCTATATAAGCCAACAAAATATCCTTGGTTTGCTGCGTATCTAATATCTTCAATTTATGAGCATCTTCTACATCCATTACCTGATAACAGATATCATCGGCTGCTTCTACCAAATACACCAAAGGATGTCGACAATATACACCAGCTTCAGTTTCTAGCAAGCCAAGTTCTTTTACTACTCGCTCAAACATTTCTTTTTCCGACTGAAAGAAACCATACTTCTTTTTATCGCTTAAACCCGAGGCATAGGGATATTTTAAGATGGATGCAACCGACGAATAAGTCAGGCCAAAACCACCTTTTCTACGTCCTTTAAATTGGTGGGTAAGAATTCGAAAAGCATTGGCATTCCCTTCAAATTCAATCAGGTCATTCCATTCATCATCAGAGATTTTATGTTGCTCCTTTAAGCTTTTTCCTTCACCTTTTTTAAAATAATGTGATAGTGCCGACTCGCCCGAATGACCAAAAGGTGGGTTACCCATATCGTGTGCCAAACAAGCCGTAGCCACAACACTACCTATCTCTGCAATTAAATCATTTTCCAGTCCTTTTTCTTCCAGTAAAAACTCAGCAATATTATGTCCCAAGGAACGCCCCACACTAGCAACCTCCAAACTATGGGTTAAACGGTTGTGCACAAAAACACTTCCTGGCAAAGGAAACACCTGCGTTTTATCTTGTAAACGCCTGAATGGAGATGAGAATATCAAGCGGTCGTAATCGCGCTGAAATTGGGTACGTTGGTGTTTTATGGTAAGAACGCGGTCTTCCTGACCTGTTCGTTTTGTCGATAATAATTGATTCCAGTTCATCATTAGTAAATTACGGTTCGATAATCCTTCATTTCTTTGTCGAGCATTTTAGCCCGTCCTTGCGTTACCTTATCCATTAAAGCCCAAAATCTGGGTCCGTGATTTTTTTCTTTGGTATGACAGAGTTCGTGTAATAACACACTGTCTATTAAACGGTCGGGCAAGCGCATTAAATGCAAATTCAAGTTGATGTTATTTACATTGGAACAACTACCCCATCTGCTTTTTAAATTTTTGATAAAAACCCGATTATAAGAAAACCCAAATTGTAGAGCCAATTGGTGTAAACGCTGAGGCAAATAGTTTTTAGCTGATATGCGCATAGCTTCTTCAATTCCATAGCGAATATTATCCTGTACCGATGCCGATTTTACGTCCAGTTTTGCAGGATATTCAATAAACAGTATGCCCTGTTTAAGCTGCATCCGCATCTGCGAAAGCGAAGATTTTTGAATGCGTAATGCGAAAGAGCGCGTTTTAAATTGGGTTTGCTCATCAAATATGGTCAGGTCGTTTTCTTTTTCCTTTACCTTGGCCATATTGTTCAGAATCCACTGCTTGTTGGACTCCACAAACGCCAATGCCTCGCGTGGATGCATATCTGCAGGAACTACCACCTTTACAGGCTCAAAAGGTTTTAATTTAATAGACAGCCTTTTTGCCTTTTTGCTGGCCTGAAATAACACAGGCCCTACTCCTTTTATGTCTATTAACTCCATGCTTGCAAAATAAGGTATTTAATGATTGACTAGCAAACCCATAACAAAGCATAATCATGATCTTTTAAAAATGTTTAAAACATGAGTTTATTATTATCGAAAAAGCATGCCTCTAAATATTTACAACATATGCTTTAAGCGTATCTTATTTGCAGTTCCAATCTCTCACAAGAATAAAATTAAGTACTTTTTATTCTTTTATACTCCATAAAATCACACTGACTTACTACTTTATTTTAAAAACAAATAAAGCTTTATACTATCTACATTATATATTGATTCTGAATACCTTATTTCGTAACTTTTATTAAGTCTATTTATTCACATAAACTATATAATTATGAAATCGAAACGTATACTTTCATTTTGTGTAGTTATCTTAATATTATTTTCGATACCTACGCTGGCACAAACCGAATCAGGTCTCTTAAAAAGTTACACTTTTGCAACAACAACCCAATACCAACGACAGTACTACACTAACCAAGCTAATTACTTACAATACGAAAGCGTTATTAATTCAGATGGAATTGTATATACACTTTGGATTGATAACTATGAATTATTCTGCTTTTCGCATGATTTATCCACAGACACCTGGGTCAAAGAAAAAATTGAAACAGGTCATGATGGGGATATTCACCAAGCTTTTATGGGATTAACTGGAGATAACCAAAGGGTAATAGTATATTCTTACAACCCTTATTTTAACTATGGTGCATCGACTGGTTATGGCAAAGAATTTTGGGACACCACAGTGGCTATGGTTGAAACCCCTAGTGGGTGGGAGTCTAAAACTTACTTCACGCAGGCTGGTACTGGGTTTAGTTCAAATTATGGTTTGTTGCCGTATTGCATTACCTCAGGTTCGGATGGTAAAGTACATATAACATTGCACCGACAAGGTTGGTATACTTATGGTGGCGAATTGCACGAAATTATCATTGAATACGCAAATGATGCAGTACAGTGGGGAACTCTAACCGAAATTCATACTTATGCCGAAGGTAGCATAGACAAAGCAACTGCTTGGATTGGCAGGCAAATACTTCATGCAGACAGCAAATATCTTTTATACTATAAACTTTCACCAACTCAGGGAACATACTATATTGACTATGCAGTAAAAAACGATATAGGATGGCAAACACCAGTGAGGTTAAGAACTACCACCAAGGGTAACTATCATTATATCGACCTGGATTCTGATAATGACGGTAACTATTATTTTATGTACATCGAGAATAACGATCAGGCAGGGCCAAGTTTATGGTTAGATAAAAACAACATTAGTCTGGATAATGTATTCAATCCATTTAATTCTGATGATGAAGCGATTAAAGCTAATTTATTCCCCCAAGATGATGGAAGCACTCAAATTGTGGTTTACCTAAAAGATAAACTGCCAAAGATTTTTAACTACGCTAACGGTACATTGACTACTCTAGATCCCCTAACTTTCGAAAACAGCGAAAGCGAAACATTGTGGACTGGTAAAACTTTCCAAAAAATTCATGCACATTCAATTTTAAGCGATCATGTAAATGCTTACGGATATGCAGGAATAAGTAACGGATCTTCAACGTCTAATGATATTACTACCTACTTTGCATACCCATTGTTATTTGTAGAAATAGAATGGACTTTTGACACTGCTATAAATGATAGAAATAGTATCAATCCTTATCATTTATATCCTAATCCAATGGGTTCTTTGTTGTATATAGAAAACATCAAGGGTGACCAAACGATTAGAATATATACCGCAACAGGAAAACTAGTCATAACTAAAACATACAACGCCACCAAGGGTATTGATGTGTCTATGCTTCCAAAAGGAATGTATATACTAAATATTGAAGGCAATAGCATAAAGTTTATAAAAAAATAAAACCTACAATATGTCTATTAAATGAACGACAACTACGAATATTTATGGACATTCAATGATGGGTGTCCATATTTATTTAATAAACTCCAATAACTCTTCATTCATGCGCTGCCCTTCTTTGAAACCTATATCAAAAGCGTCTTTGAGTTTTTCCTTATTTTTCTCAGTTCTACCAATCGGTAATGCCTCAGTAGGTCTTACAACAAATGCTTTACCTTCTGCTTCCAGCTTTTCAATTAAATCTAATTGATGATTATATACTTGATGACGATTTAAGATGGCTCCTGCCATTAAAGGAAATTTACGGTACATCAATTTAGCCAGCCACTTGGCTTTAAATGGTGTTTTGCGGTATGCTTTAGGTTGCGTGAGCACCACCACCACCTTTTCGCACCCATCAGCAAGCGCTTTTTCAATCGGGATTGGGTTTGCTATGCCGCCATCTAGCAATAACCTATTGTGCATTTTTACCATTTTTGAGGCAAAAGGCAAGCTGGTTGACGCCTCCAATGCAAGGAATGATTCTTCGTTGGTATCGTTAGGAATATAATAAGGCTTACCTGTTGTACAATCTGTGGTAACGTATAAAAGTTTGTTTTTTGATGCAGCAAATGCCTTAAAGTCGAATGGTATTAACTTGTAAGGAACTTCTCCAAAGATAAAGTCCATACCAAAAAGCTCGCCCTTGGCAAACATACGCGTATAACTGATATATCGTTTATCATTCACAAAAGTATAGGGCACATCCAAATTTCGTTGGGTTTGGCCAGCCAAATAATTGGTGGCATTGCTGGCTCCCATAGATACTGCAATGGTATACGGAAACATGATATTATTTGTGGCAAAACTGTGCAATATTCCTGCGGTATATAATCCTCGAAACCCACCTCCTTCGAGCACTAAACCTACTTTTTTATTCATGGAACAAATCTAGTAAAATAAGATACTGTTTAAAATACAGTAGCCAAACGAACAAAAAGTCAGCATTTCGGAAATTATGACACTGTATATATTTAAACATCAGCCATATTGACTTGTTTTATATCAATATTTACAATGGCATTTAATTTGAAGAATTATAAACGAATTAATGAACATGTCTAACTAAAATTTTTGGAGGGTAAAATTATGACACTTGCAAAACTAGGTAACCATTGGTTTCCATCATTTCCATCTGTTTTTGATAGATTTTTAGATAATGATTTGATGGATTGGAATAGCTCAAACTATTCTAGCACACAAACTACAGTTCCTGCTGTAAATGTAAATGAAAACGATGATGAGTTTCATATTGAAGTTGCAGCACCAGGAATGGAGAAAAAGGATTTTAATGTGAGTTACGAAAACGGAATGTTAACTATTTCTTCGGAACATAAAAATGAAAAAGAAGATAAGAAATGGGGCAAAGTAAGCCGCAAAGAGTTCAGTTATCAATCATTCCGTCGTTCGTTTAGTGTAGCTGAAAATACTGTAAATACAGATAAAATTTCAGCCAATTACAAAAATGGTATTCTTCATATCAGCTTACCAAAGCGTGAAGAAGTAAAACCAAAACCAGCAAAAATGATTCCTATTTCGTAAACAAACCTTTTGAGGGCGAAAATTTTTCCGCCCTCTTTTATATATGTATGATATGAATATGCTTGAACATCAAAAGAAAGTATTAAAAGCAGTAAGCGATAACTATATCCTTTTTCAAAAGGAATTAAAAAAATCCCTTAAGTGGCTAAATGAAAAGGAAATAATCAAATTAAAGAACTGGTTAAGAGATACATTTTATCATCAACATCCCGTTATTCTCTCGTTAAATCCCTGAATATTTAAGTGCTGAAACAAACAACTTGTGCCTTATCTATATCACAAACTTATAAATAGATATAAAATGACAGATGGATGCTACTAACACAAACACATGAAAAATAGCATGGTTGTATGGAATTTTTTTAACCGCATATAGGACTGCTCCAAAGGTATAGGCTAAACCACCTGCCATGAGCCATACAAAACCTTCCAACTCCATACTATTATACAAGGGTTTTATGGCAAACACGACCATCCACCCCATTAATACGTACATAATCGTAGAGAGAATTCGATACTTACCTGTGAAGAACAGTTTAAGAATTATACCTCCCAATGCGGCTGTCCATATGGCGGCAAAAACAATCCAACCAGTGCTACCTTGTAAGGTGATGAGTGTATATGGCGTATATGTTCCTGCAATTAAAAAATAGATGGCACTATGGTCGAAAACATTTAAACGATGCCTGAGTCGCGGTGCCTTGCAACTATGAAATAAAGTAGAAGCCGTATACAGCGTGATAATACTAATACCATAAATCAGCACTGCATAAATATGGGTAGCATCTTTACCCCATACTTTTTGCAACATCATGATAAGTGCAATAACCCCTCCTGCAATACCTATCGCATGACTTATTACATTAAGTTTTTCCTCAAAGGGAGGATAATATTTTAAAGGGTACTCTTTTTTAGAACGGGTCATACTATATAATTGCTTAGTTGGAACAAAAGTAAGAATAATTCGAACTTGACCTTAACAGATTAAAAACATAACTTGAAAAGAATTGTTGTAAAATAAGGTAGAAGGGGCAAGGAAGAAGGACAAGGTGCTTAGAGCGATGAGCATAAAAAGAAAAATAACAAATGACTTTTAAATAATAACCACTAAAATCATTATATAATGAAAACTACCGCTTTATTATTCGTATTTATGATGTTTACCACCCTAGCAGGTGCACAAGAAAAGTATTATTTCAGTAAAACATTTGATTTGTCGTTTGAGGAAGCTACTACCAAAGTAAAGGCTTCATTAAAGGAACAAGGCTTTGGAATTGTGGCCGAATCGAATATGGATAAGATGCTGAAAGAAAAGATAGGTGCCGATTTATTGCCTTACCGTGTTTTGGGAGCCTGCAACCCAAAAATTGCGCACAAAGCACTCTTAGCAGAAGAAAATATTGCCATATTCTTGCCTTGCAAAGTCATTATAAAATTCATCACCGAAACTAAAACCGAAATTGTAGTGGTTAACCCTGCTGTTGCCATGCAAGCTGTTAAAAACAAAAAAGCACAAGAGCTTTTTAAAGAGGTTAGTGTATTGATGAAAAAAGCTTTGGATGGAGTATAAACCTGCTATGCATAAATGTTACTGTTTACTCATAGCAAATATCACGCTCTGAGTATTTTTAAGAAGGTGCAAAGGTATTACGGTTAAAGCGTGCAGGGGTCGAGGAATTCAAGCGTGAAGAGAATGATCATCTAAAGCTTAATGTTTTGGGCAGCATTCATCTTTATAATTTTTTAATCCTGTGCACCAATGAAGCTTTTTTAAACCCTACCTCAACATTAGGCTAAAAAAACAAAGGAGCAATAGTCTTCGTTAAGACTACTGCTCCTATTCGCTTAAAAAATAAACTTAGAAACTAAATAAATTCTATCCCTTGGATTTTAATAAAGCACCATTTATCATTCCCAACAGCACTTTTTAAGTCGAAATAAACGACATGCCCATTAGCTATATCAAGTATAAAAACCATACTTAAAACCAAGAACAAAACTTTAGCTAGTTCTAACCTATTGCTTTATTATCGTTTTCTTAATCACCTCATCGTTAGATGAAATAACCACTACATATATTCCTTTTGGTAAGTCTTGCATATCCAAAGCATTGTTATCGGCTAACATATCCATTTTTACTAACTGCCCAGTTGCCGAAAACACTTTTACACTAAGCTCATCTCCGCCAATACCTTTAACATATAAGTGATGCCTTACTGGATTAGGATAAAGTACTACATCCTTCATGGTTTCAGGCAGCCCCAAAGCAATACTTCCCGACTTAAGTCCTCCTTGGTAAAGTCTGAAATCATCACCCCAAGCTTGATGACTGGCATTGGCAACATAAAAATACACTTGCGCAGTAGTAGCATTAGCACCTGTAGTAAAGGTATGCGATACCTGAGAATAAGTTGTTGTACTCAACTGTGTTGATGATTCAGCAGCATCATGACCTTTAACGCCAAGGCTAACCATTTGACCAGATGCTCCTACTTTTGCCTGAGCCACAAGCGTGTAAGTTGCATTGGGCTGAACACTCACCGTTTGAGAGGGAGCACCTGCACCATTAACATATACGGCATGGTTTCCTGTATTTTGATTATTACTTACTACTGAAACACCACCCCACGAAGCCCACGAAGTTAGATTTCCAAGTTCAAAACCAGGGTTAGCCAATAAATTAGACTCAGTAACTGTTATATTACTCATTTGGTCGCCACCATTTATGGAGCTTGTCCAGTCGCCACCTACCGGGCGAATGCTACCTTTAACAACATAGCCAGTACCTGGTGTAGGGGCTGTACTTAAATTAACCGCTACAGAAGTAGTGTTACTACCCGCTGCCACCGTTGTTCTTGTGCTTGCTAACCAACCCGCAGCAGACCAAAATTCCACCACTAAATCACGTTGGGTATCGGCCACATAACTCACTTCAAAATTAAGTGTTTGAGCACTTACCACGCTTGTTATAGGATTACTAAAGGTAAACTGATCCGTATCAGCATTCTTAGCCAGTGTAATATGATTTAGGTTGATGCCTGCATTTTCGATGTATAAACGCATTACTTGTTCACCTGCACTAAGGCTCACTATTTTTTCAACCGTTTGATAGCTTTGCCATCCTCCCGTACTGGGCAAACTCAAGCTACCGGTTTTATTTAGGCCATCAAAAGCCACATATACCTTACCTGTAGCACTGCTTGAAGCATATCGAAGGCCCAAAGTGTATTCACCTGCCGAAGCCACATTTACGGTATACTCAACCCATTCGCCAGCTGCTGTCCAACCTACATTTAAACCACCCTCTGCACAGGTTTCTACATCAACTGCTTCAGCTGTTCTTCCTTTAGCACCTTGGTTGGCAGCTGTAAGATCATGATAAGCAACTCCCTCACCGCCATTATCGAAATTTTCACATTCGATGGTACCTGGTATGGCATGCGCTACACTCGGATAAGGCGATTGGCTTGTTACTACATCCGTATCATATTTCTCAACATGAAGCACCACCGACGCAATATGTCCGCCGCCATCGGGGAAAGTAATTGTTATAGTATTACTAGCATTAATCAAGTCCATTGAAACTGGTATCTCAATGGTTCCAAAGAAATCATCGCGATTAGCTTGGTCGTAACCTTTCCAGTTAGTAGGTACTGCCACTGTTGCACCGTTAACTTTAATAACAGGCTGCTTGCTTACGGTATGTTTTCTACCAATAGTCATACGAATAGAAGCTTTACCTGTACCTGTTGTTACGTTATTAAATGTAAAGGTATTGGCAGTATTAGCCACAATAGGCTGTAAATGTTTGCTTGTGTAGTATTTCTTACTTCTAATCACATTATTAAAAGCGAGGTTTGATGAAAAGGTATAAGCCAGTACAACCGTTTCTCCAGCAATTAAGTTAAGGCTCGATGGAGCTGTGCTCGACACGGTATTGCTGTATGATGGCATGGTGCTAGTATAAATCTTTAAGCTTTTCTTGCGAACACTCTGCAAGTCATCCAAACCATCTACCATATTAAGATTAACCACCTGGCTGGCATCATCCAGATTATTTAGCGCTACATACAAAATATTACCATCGGCAAAAGCTTGTATTTGCACATCGGCATTATCTGAGTTTACACCAACCCGCGTTCCTTTTACACCTTTCCATAAATCGTAAAAATGAATACGTGGCGTATATTCCCATCCTGCAGGTGTAGGCTCACCAATATTAGTTGGTTTCCATAAAACTGCTTGATAAGGTTGGTAGTTATTGGCAGCTGTAATATGCCACTCAGCCTTACCTGTAATAAACGGAATAGAAATAGCCATTTTATTCTCTCTATCTAAAAGATTAAAAAGAATGTGATTAATTGACTTAATAGTCTGCACACTCGCAATGTCGCTGTAGTTATCACCATACCCTTTTTCAATCGCTCCATATTCGGTAATGGCATGAGGCTTAACAGTACCCCACTTGGCATAACTATAGGTTTCGATTAAATCAAGAATTGCCTCTGAGTTACTTCCAGAACGACGGTTATCTTGCCCCGAAACATTTACCCCATCGTACAAATGCACAGCAAAGGCATCCATATGGGCACCTGCCTCATCCATAAACATCTTCTGGTTTTCATTCCAATGGGCAAAGTTATTTAACTCTAGCGAGGGCCAGGCACTGGAATAACCAACCACCTTCATATTAGCCAACTCTGGTGCGGCTTGTATTTTTTGCCCTATAGCACCATACAGTTGCGCCATCTGTAGCTTAATACGGTTCTCTTCGGATGCGTTCCAACCACCTGAATAAAAATCACTCGCATGAACAAAAGGCTCGTTCATAGGCTCAAAAAATTCTGGACAGTCACCATCCGCCACATAATCTTTGTAATACTCCACCGCCCAGTTGGCAGCTTTAGTTTTATCTATTCCATCCGCAAATATACTACTGGGATGTTCGGTTTGGATACCATCAGATACGCCTCTTACAGCTGTACCTCCAGTTTTGTATGCAGGATAAGAGCCAACACTACCCGTTTTACTTTTGGCATATGAAAATGCCCCCCAAAAACCACGGCCTTTATACACATCGTAATCGTTATACAAAGCAGTGTGCTGGGCATCGTCGCCCGTGGAGTGAATAGTAAAAAATTTTGAACGGTCAAGGCTGCTTACGCCTCCAACATAGCGTTGTACCTTGGGACTAATGGTAACATTTGTTTGCGAAAAAAGAGGCGTAGCTACGATCATAACAATCATGGCAATGCCAAGTGTAGAGATTTTTTTCATTGTAGACTTCGTAATTTTATAGCATGCTGGCTGATTAATTCAACACGCTATTAGATGAATACTTATTAGAATTACTTACAAATCATGCGGCTAAATCACGCCCCAAGATTCAAATCAATAACTAATAGGTTTATTCTTTAAGCGATTACAAAGTATCTGTTTGAATGTATTTAAGGTGGCAAAAAATCAGGTTAATTGAAGGGGTTTTTTATTTTACGAGCACAACCCTCTAAAACAAAGGGTTGCGCTCGTAAAATAAAATGAAGCACGCGCAGCCGTACCCAAATTTATCCCCCATTTTTAAAACTAAAACCCAAATTATTGTGGTTAACCCTGCTGTTGTCATGCAAGTTGTAAAAAGCAAAGGAGGTTAGTGTGCTGATGAAAAAGGCTTTAGATGGAGTGAAATTGTTGCTTACAACGTAGATTACTAAACTAATAGGTTATTAGTACAACTAAGAAATCACTATCCTAACGACCTCTTTTTCACCTACTTCATCATCTGGCTAAAATCAATACCTTCGAATTCGGCATGGGATAACTCTTGTTTATCCGCCGTTTGGTTCATATAGTCTTCCATTTTATTCCAATTAAGCTCTCCTTTAAATTGATATTCAGGACTAATTCCTTTAAATAAGTCTGGAGTAAAGACAAATAAGTGTAAGAGTCCCGATTGCTCAAAATAAGGGTATAAATGATTGTCCTGTTCCATGGAGTTATTAATAAAAGTTGGAAAAGAATCGATATCCCAATAACCTACATCATGCTTACTAAAGCCTGTTAAACGCTTAAATATGGTTCCTTCGGGAGTTGAATTATTGGATAAAAGCAAAAAGGTTTTAATCACCAACTTCTCTCCTATGATTTCGCCTACAAAATACCCAAGCTTAAGCGACATAAAATCTACTGTAATAAGTATACGTTGATTAAAATATTGTACTTGTATATGATCAAATAAACTATTATTCATTATCTGGGTAAGGATTGAAATTTTCATTGGGTATAACCTCTGGCATATTCGCTCCAGTGCATGCGACTGTATATAAACAGGCATTTTTTTTAGTGTTCCATGATAAGCCCCTTTAAGCATGTTAGTTTCCACCATACAATCCAAAAATCCTTCGTCAGACGAGTCCATATACATGGAAGGTATTTGTACTTTATAAACAGGACGGCTTTGATGATTAATTTTAAGATACTCTTTAACTGGATGATGCTTTTTAAGAAAATAAACAATGGAGCACCTTAAATTACTTTTGTGCCCTATAAACTCGCGATGCAAGGAATAAAAGCTTCGTGATATAACACTGATATTTTTTTGCATATTCCATAATATCGCCCTTCTCATCATCAACTGCTCTACCCTATTGCCATAATATTGTTCAAGCTGCCTTATATCGTTCAATAAAATATTCTTGCTTATTTCATCTACTTCAATGCGACGTTCTACATATGCCATAAGGCCTTCTATTACATCTATATCATCAAAAGAAATTTTAAAATCAGTTTGTTTTAATGGGGTATGGTGTTTAGTAAATAAGGTTGATTTTATGGTGTTTTTATAATGAGTAATAATATCGTTTGATATGTCATGATCAGGGTGACACTTTACACCGCCAAATTGATAAGTATAAATGTATATATCAAAAAAATGGCTTTCACTTAGCCTATCAGTTATATCGCAGCCTACCCCTTTACAAAGTTCGATTAAACGCCGCTTATTAGTAGCAATTGCCTTTTTAAAACTAAAGTTGTTTGCTTTTGAGGGTCTCTTTTTTCGTTTAGGTTTAGATTGTGCCATAGTTTATTCAGAGTAGATTTTATATAAAACGTATCGCATTACACAGGTAGTTATATTAACCTACATGTTGCTTTTTTATTGTAAGCTTTAAAGCGCTCTTTTTTTCTTCGGGCTTTAAGCAAATAGCTCCAACCCTCAGGCAAACTGACTCCGATACCTTAGTTAATTGCTTTAATTTTTAAGCAAAAAGCTTAAAATGCTGAGCAAATAACTTTGCTTAAGGAGCAGATGCACTTTGCTTGTTGAGCAAAAAGCTTAAAATTTGGTGCAAATTACTTAGTGATTCAATAAGTATAGCTAGGCGTTTGAAGTAAATAGCTTAACGTTTGGAGCTATTAAAAAACCTAAGCATCTTTATTGGATAAAGACACTTAGGTTATCATCAATCAGCCTTTAATTGTAATATCTCTACATTTCTTGCTCAGTAACCTTTCTTCGTCGGCTAGGGAAACGGTTTTTTAATTCGTTATAAATTTCTTTTGCTCCCGGTACGCTATTTTTAGCGGCCATTTTAGCATTGTTATAAAACAACAAAGAATGGTTGTATGCCTCGCTACCCGATAACATGGCCGTATCTTCAACCTGACTAATTAATTTTGAAAGTATATCCGTAACAGGTAACAAGCCAGTTGCATCAGCCACATCAATGGTAAAGTCCTCTTGCGTGGTAAATGAAGGACGAAGCTCAGGATGTTGATTGCTAAATTCGTACGACTTTGTTACAAAGGAGAGTGTTTTGTCTCCCATCTTAGGTAATGATCTTCTTTCATCATTAGTTAGAGTGCTTAGATAGGGCGCTAAACTGTCATTTACTTCCTTTAGTTTGTTTAATGCCTCATCCAAAATTTCCTTAGGAATTGAGATTTCATGATTGTTTTTCATTTATTAATTAGATTTACACTGTTAATAATGGGTGGATTCGCCCCAGATACTCTTGCTTGCCGGCGGAATTTCGGGGGCGAACCACCTTTTTTATGAAGAATTAATTTAGCAAAATACTTTAATTTAAACATAACGACATATGACTAACATGTTTAATTAATTGACTAATATGCTTCATACGATGACCAGACACTCCTTATGCATAATAGAATGTTAACTAGGAAGGAGTTATTATTCATCGAGTTCAATTATGTTGCTTCTATCATCAGATAAAAAGAGTTGATGTTGTAATGTATACAAGTATTACAATAACCAGGAGAGAGACAATTTACGAGCCTTAAATACGAGAAATCTTGGAGAGAATTTGTAATTGGTTTATGCCTTATTAAATACTAAAAAATTAGCATACTATGCTGATACGTTTTCATCAACTCCATGTATCAAGCCATTTATCTGCTATCCTATTCCATTTATCAGAAAATTATTTAGTAATTCGCATTGTGTTTGTTCATTTGTAGCAAATACTAAAACAACCTGTTATGCGAAATCTAATTTCTTATCTACTGTTTACATTTATCATTGCCCAAACTTCTTTTGCTAAAGACATCTCTAAAGAGGAGTTTGAAAAGGATCAATGGGATTTTATTAGCAAATATTATTTTATAAAAAAAGACCTTAAATTACCAGAAACCGCAACTCTTCGTGTAGTATTAGATGGCGATTTTAATGCAGCAGACAGTGCTTGTACTATTCAGCTATATGCTGAACTAAATCAACTGATGGAACGGGTAAAAATAGTTGACTACTTTGATGCTGCGGATATTACAATTCGTCTTAATTTTATTAACCCTACCGAATTACCTTTGAATGTTGAAGTTGGCAGAAATCCTCATACAGTATGGTCTTTAAATCCCGGCCGTTTCTCTCCGTTTGGTTCTCCTGGAGATATAAATAGAATTAAATCCAATTTTTATTTAAGTGATACGCTAACACAGGTTGAACGTAAAAACTTTATACGTCATAATTTTATAAAAGAGTTCTTGCAGATAAGACTTATTGGTGGTATTGAGGATTACAATAGATATAAATACCGATACGGCAATAGTATTTTATTCAACAATAAATATTCACAAAGCACTCTTTCTGATTTTGATAAAGGCATCATTAAAAAAGTATTTGCTAATAACTGGGAGAAACAACTCTTTATAAATGACCCACATCACTATGTGCGTGTATTAAAAAATAAATACAATCCTCGAATTCGCTATGCTTACCTACTGTTTACCTATATTATCATTGCTCTTATATTATCTCGAGCATTAAAAAAAGGGAAGTTTAAAGCTTATAATAATAGGAGTCAATTCAATAAGCAATTATTGCCCATAGCTATTAGTTATGGAATAATGATAATGCTGTTTAACCTTTGGCAAAATGATATCTTTGACTTGAAAGGGTTCTGGCATCCATTTGTTCCATTCTTAATGGGCTTTTTATCTGTTTATTTTATTGGCAATATCATTTATGATATAGAAAATATTACCGTAAAGAGAATCAGTAATATCTCCCATAAAATCTTACTCGAGATTATTATTACTTTGGTCGTTTCAATCCCTTTTCTGTTTCTGTTTATACATGCAATCAATCTCGAAGAGTTCGTGACAAGCAAGTTTCTATTTATCTTTATTATAGTAGCAGTAAGAGCTATGCTTCATTTTATGAATTATAAAGTAGAAAATGCGGTTAAAGAAAAGGATTTGGAATTGATGCGCATTCAAAACCTGCAACAGCAAAGCGAGTTGCAAGCCATTCATTCTCGTATTAATCCTCATTTTTTGTATAACTCCTTAAACTCTATTGCCAGCCTTGCAAAAGCAGAACCATATAAAACAGAGCAAATGGCATTAGCTTTATCCGATTTCTGTAGATATGCTATTAATAAAAAGGATAAGGATTTTGCAATGGTAGAAGAAGAATTGGAAGTCATTCAAAACTATCTTACCATAGAAAAAATACGCTTTGGCGATAAATTAAACTACGAGCTAAACTGCGATGCTGAAATTAAGGAGTGTAAAATACCACGCTTTATGCTTCAACCCTTAGTTGAAAATGCCATTAAACACGGAACCTCTAGCTTAGTTGAAGCAGGAAGTATCTGTGTTGATATCACAAAATCAGAGAATCTATTATCTATTCGAATATCGGATAATGGCTCTGATTTCCCGGAAACTCCTATTTTTGGTTTTGGCTTGCAAAGTATTTACGATAAACTTGAAATTCATTATAAAGGGAAAGCGTCAATCAACTGGACTAATCAACCCAATAAGAACATAGCAATTAAACTACCTATTTAGTCTTTGCAAGAAAACTCAAACTACTGCGTTATGCTTGCTAGAAAAATACTCATTTACACAAGTTAAACTAAGTTTTTTCTAGCTTCACGAGCCTTGTATTTTGAGCCTTCTTATCAAAGACTTTAAAACATAGACTTTTCTTACACATACTATCTAATAAACTATGAACACCTATAAAACAATTATTATTGATGATGAACAACCAGCTTTAATACGATTACGCGAGCTTTTATCTAGGTATGAGAATATTGAAATTATATGCGAAGCTGAAAATGGAATTGAAGCGGTAAAGAAAATTAATCAATACCAACCCAATCTAATATTCTTGGATATTAAAATGCCCGGATTAAATGGTTTTGAAGTACTTGAAAAAATAACTCACTCGCCATATGTTATCTTTTGCACCGCATACGATGAATATGCTTTAAAGGCATTTGAAACTAAAAGTATAGATTACCTGGTAAAACCGGTTAGGCCAGAGCGATTGCATAAAGCAATGGACAAACTAAACGAAATGTCGGATCCATCAGATAAAGACGAATTACTCGCCATGGTTAAACAGCTGATGCATTCCAATAAAAAAGAAGAAGCCACAACGCTACCCATAAAAACCGGGGATAAAATCATCTTTCAAAAACTATCGGAAGTTATTTATTTACAAGCTTCTGAAAAATATATTGAAATACATACACGCCAGGGAGAGACTCACTTAATGGATCAGAGTTTAAAAAATTTAGAAGATAAACTCCCATCCTATTTTATGAGAATCCACAGGTCGTACATTATTAATACCAACGAGATTAAAGAAATACAAAAATACTTTAGCAATCGCTTTGTATTTAAAATGGAGGATGTTGTTCAATCAAAAGTAATTTCGAGCAAAGGATATTACACCCAGATAAAAGCAGCGTTAATTTTGTAATTCGTCAGTATACAACAACATTGTAATTGCTTCTATAAAAGACCAAATATGGTTGTTGCATTTTTATTTATAAAGCACCCTTTTACCTTCAAACCTCTTATACTTATCTTGACACATAAAACTACTACTTCTTAAATGCAGGAATTAAATAACTCGCCCTAAAAATAATTTGACGACGTCCCTGTTCTGGTGCTTGAGCCACAAAAGCTTCTTGTGCATAGTATTTTGTATTAAATAAATTATAAACAGAAACACCTGTATCAAAGCCTTTGAGGAGTCCTGTTCCTATGTAACGAAAGGTGGCATTTACAATGGCATAATTACCAATAGGGTCTGTAGAAACATCCACATGATTACCTTGCTCATCTAGATTAAAAAACTTCTTCATTTTACTACGGTACATCAAGGTAGAGTTCAGGTTGAAGTTTTTCATAAATGCCACATTAACACCTGCATTAAATTTATGAGGAGCAACATCAACATGATCGTAGGTAATCTCTGAATCATCCCCAAAAGTATCTGTATTTTTAGATACGGTATAAGCGTAATTCAAAAACGAATAAATACGCTCTCCAAAGAATACCTTATTTTCAAACTCAATTCCCGTGGCTACATTCTTACCCATATTACGGTTCGCTGGAGTTTGACTAACATCAGGAGTAATGTACATAGAGGCATATATCATGTCTTCAACAAAATTATGAAACACATTTACCTGAGTGGTCATTTTTGGCCAACTATAAATAAACGCTGATTCAAAAGTTTTAATCTTCTCTGGCCTTAAGTCAGGATTACCCATGGCAAAACCTTGCGTTTGGTACTGCTGACTTGCATTAGGTGATCGATATGCCGAGCCATACATCATTTTAAATGTAGCCTTTGGAAATACATCCCACACTAAACCAAACCTAGGATTAAACACCAAACCTATTTCACTTTCATGATCCAAACGTGCCCCAAGCGTTAATGCTAATCGATTAATTGGTTTCCATATATGTTGTCCATAAAGTGCCCAATTGGTGTAATCCTTACCATCATTCACTACCCAACCATCTTCAAATAATATCTGGTTATAATGCCCTCTTCCCTCGTAAACCGACATTTCATCCACGGGTAAAAAATTGGATTTAATAATAGCATTGGTAACTCCAAATGCTTCTGCCTGCATACCAATACTAGAATTATGCTTTTCTGAGAAGTGCACGCCCATTTCAAACTGTGCCCCGTAAAGGTATTCATTAAAACTAGGTGTTACATATAAACCAAGTGGACTAACTTCTCCTGGTTCTTGAAGCTGAATATCTTCTATATGACGCGAATTTAAACCATAAATTTGTGCCCTTACCTTAACCTTATCCGATAATGCATTTTTATAGGCAAGCATATAATCTGCAGCACTTTTATACAGCTCCATGCCATTTTGCCAATTCCCTACATTAGCACTTAAATACCTCGCATTAAAACTAAAATCCTTATACTCAACACTCGCATTAATGGTTCCATTATTGGCTTCTGAGGTCCATCGTTGATTTGTATTTGGATCTATAGCATCACTTCCATCTGTTCGTATATAACTCCCAGCCACATGAAAATTAATCTTTTTGTTTTTATTACCAATGGCAACGCGCTGTATAGATGTATTATAATTACCACTACCACATTCAACAGATATACCAGATTCCTCATTCCCCGTTTTTGATATAATATTTATCACCCCAGAAAAAGCATTACGTCCGTACATTGCAGAACCTGGTCCGCGAATAATCTCAATTCGCTCGATATTTTCCATGTCAAACAAATAAGAATATGCACTGTAAGACGAATAGAAAACATCGTTAATTGGCCTACCATCAAGCAATAATAATATTTTACATGCAAAACGCGGATCTTTTAAACCACGCACGCCTGTTAAATTAGTAACTGATACATTTTTATGAGTTTCAAACCCTGGCACTAACTGAAGAACATCGGCCAATTCACGAGCTCCCATGGCTTTTATCTCAGCATGTGTTATTACAGAAACCACAGATGGAGCCTCTTCGATACTTTGTTCTGTTTTGGAAGCAATGGATGCACGTACATTTAACAAATCATCCAAATTCATGGTTAACAAATCTTGAAAGGAAATAGAATCCTGGACTACATCTTGTGCTTGAAGAGTAATCGTTGAGAATAAAAGAGCCATAAAGATAAGGGCATATATAAGTCTCATCGAGACAAAATACGTCCTCCAATTATTCATTTTTCTCACAGCTAAAATTTGCATTGAGTAAAGTTAACATCACAAGCCTAAATTACAAAATAGGGTACCAATTTAAAATGCTGCGCTTTTCTACCCCAACTGAACTAATAATTTGGAAAAGAAGAATTGGTTTTGTGGTATTTAAAATGTTTGGTGTAGGCTCTTTATAAAGCACCCTTTTAACCATGCACCTTTGTACCCTTTTGTCTCTACAAATAAGGATTCTTGGCCATCTCCACAAACTTATATCCTTCAGCCTCCATGCTTTCTTTTACCACTTGTGTAGGCATAGTTTTAAAGATAACGCAGGTTTTCAGTTCGTAAGGAATAATACCCAATTTACACAATAGATTACGCTTACTGATTTTTGCTTTTACTTTATTTAGGATCTTTTTATTAGTGGTAGGCTGCGATAAATCCAGTTGAGTAGTATAATAGTCGTTGATGCCTTTAAAGGCCACACATGGTAGGTTGATACCCATAGCCACCTTTTCAAATTCACGCTCCGAAACTTTATACACAAAGTTACCTACCGACTCAAAGGAAAAACGGTTCTTCCACACCTTATTTATTAAGTTAGGAGAGAAACGATCCAATATATTCTTCAAGAAAATAATCAAGGGCATCTGTATGCCAATATCTTCGGGTTCAATGAGGATCACTGCTTTTGAAGCTACTCTTAGCATATCATAAAGCGCAATATAAGGGCGCGGAAAATGATGATAAGCCTCCTTACAAAAAATATAATCAAAGCTGTCGTCACCATAGCTAAGTTGCTCTGCATTTTCCTTGCTAAAAGTATTGATATAACCCCGTTTTTGCGCTTCAGTTAAAACCACATCCGAAATATCTGAAGCCACCACATCTAAACCCTGACTTTGCAACCAATAGGCATCAGTACCCACACCATCACCTACCGTTAACCATTTATCCTGCTTGGTTTGAATAAAAGGAGTAAGTGTTTTGTACATGCGCTCATGTCGCCAAAAGTCAATGCTATTTTTGTTTTCTAAACGACGAAAAACCTTTTCATTGCCTTTATAATGTTGCTCGTGAGCACTGTAACTCTGTTCTTTAAAATCGGTGCTTGCCATGGTTTTATTTCTTGATGGCCAAATATACAATCATAGATAGATATATGACAAAAGATATAAGATAAAAGATATAAGACATATCCAACCAGCTCTTCTTTTAGTGCTTGCCCGGGGCATCACTCCGGGAAAATGAGTATAGCTAAGTCATCGCTCCAGCGCAACACTGGCATTTATTATATTTGCCAAATGAATTGCCCTAGCTCTTTCAGAGCAAAACTATACACGACTAGGCTCATAGAGGCTTGCTCTATGCTTATGCTATGGCCCTTCGGGGATGTATATACAATGCATAAAGTAGTCCTTCGTCACTAAAACAAATCTAAATATGTAAATATCGTCGATATGTTAAGGTTGGTTTGTTACATATTCATATATTTGCATTTGTAATTATATAGAGACCACCAAATTAATAGGTCTGCCATGAAGGAATTTGTAAAAGAAATGAAGATTCAAGATTTAGATTCGGCTCAGTTAGAAAGAGCGGCAAGCATGCTTAAGGCTATTGCTCATCCTATGCGCATAGCTATTTTAAGCCATTTAGAAGAGGGGAAAAGGCTAACTGTTACCGAGATTCATAAGTTATTAGATATAGAACAATCCACTACTTCTCACCATCTAGGTATATTAAAGGATAAAGGGGTGCTTGTTTCGCAACGCGAAGGTAAAAACACCTTTTACTCTTTAAAACACGAAAGCCTTCAAAACATTGTTAACTGTGTAAGTAAGTGCACCGTTAATTTATAAAAGTGAAAATAATTCTATATGCCTTAAACTTTTTAGTCATAGAAAGGGTTTAAGGTAATTTTATGATTTTTTGTTGACAGATAGTAATGGGGAGAAAGATTAGACTAACCAAAGAGTTTAGGTTTGAAATGGCGCATGCCTTATGGAATTACGATGGACTGTGCAAGCATTTTCATGGACATTCATATATTTTAAAAGTCACTGTTATTGGCGAACCTATTGCCGATGAAAAAAGTCCGAAATTTGGTATGGTGATGGATTTTGGCCAGTTAAAAAATATTGTAAATCAAGAGGTTGTTGACCGCTTAGATCATGCAGTGGTGCTAAACAGAGCTTCGGAACACCAGGCTTTATTAAGCTTGCCACAAATGGGCGAAAGGGTAATATTAACCGATTACCAACCTACTTGTGAAAACATGCTTCATGAAATGGCTGAAAGTATAGGTGGCAGATTGCCAGAAGGAATTCTGTTACATAGCTTAAGGCTGAACGAAACAGCCAATTCCTATGCCGAATGGTATGCGGAGGATCAAGCTTAATCAACTTGTAAAGTTTAAGAAATGATTAGCAGTTCATACAACGAAAAAGAAGAAATTGTTTACGTTAAACGCGAAGGAACGGTTAGCATACAGCAAATACTTGAGTCAACGGTAGAGTTGGATTCCTTGTATGGTCATATGGATAAAGTATATATTATTGAAGATATTAGAGGTTCTAAATCTTTATTTAATAAAGAGGATTATCCCACTATTTTAGAACTTCTGAGAACCAAGCTTAGAGCTTATAAAATGGTATGTATGGCAGATATAGTAGACGACCCAACCAATACTGCACTCAGCTTTATGTTTGGTAGCCTCGCTGCTAGTTTAGACAATTACTTTTACTCTACTTTTTCAACATTAGAAGCTGCCAAAAGGTGGATTAACAACCATCGTTAAACCTTGCACAACATTTCAGAAACTGTTTAAACTTTAGGGCATAAAAAAGCCGAAAAACGGTGGGATGCTTTTCGGCTTTCAGGAGTTGTGTAAGTGGATTTACGCTCCTTTAATATCTTGTGGATCGGATTTATATACTCTACCATATACTATTAAGGCAATGGCCGATACCGTGGCAATAGCTCCAAAATAGTACCAAATATAATGCGCATGTGAGCTGGCTTCCACCCACTCTGCAGTTCTTCCTCCAAACTTAACTGGATCGGGACAATATTTATCTAATAAAAACCCCGACATTAAAAATCCGAGTATACTCGATAAAAATGAATGTAAGTGGCTAAATCCTAAATATAAGCCTTCTTCACCTTTTGGTGCTTGAAAGGAGAAATACTCTAAGAAACGTGGTGATATAAACGACTCTGCTAAACCTTGAAAAGCAATACCTACAATCATCATAAATGCGATGGGGTGCATGCCTAACATTTCTGCGCCTCCATCAAATAGGTTTCCTGCTGCCATACAAAATGCCGACACAGGCATAATAAACATACCCACAGTCATGGAGTATAATGCGCTTCTTCTTCTCATTAAAGAGGTAACTATTCCTACAGTACTAAATACAATTAATGGATTCACATTGGCATACCAACTTGGTGAGGCGCTTTCGCCAGCCATACGTAATACATACTTTGGCATAGTAGCATATAGCTGGTGCTGTACTAACCAAAAACCCGTTACAATTAAAATCAGAATTATTAATCGAGCATTACCTAACACTTTAATAAAGGCATGCCAAATTTCATTAAATGATTTTCCTTCGCGCTTTTGAACCGATGGTTTAAAGAAAAAGAATACAGCAACCAAGGCCAATAAAGTCATCCCAGCCGAAAAGAAACTGATATTAATTAATCCCACATTACCCATGGCGTCACGCAATGGTTTAACGATGGTTTTACCTGAGAAGGCTCCAATATTTACAATGGTATAAAAGATAGAAAAACCAGTAGCCCTATTTTCTTCACTGGTTTCTAAGGATACTGTTCCGGTTATTACAGACTTAATAAAACTACCTCCTAATATGATTAAAGCCATTACTGGCAAAATCGCATATCTAAAGTTACTTTCTTCTAATCCCAGAAAAGTGGTTTCAACACCATATTCTGCTAAACCAGCCCCTTGAATAAATGTTGGTAATAAACCCAGGCCTAAATAACCCAAAGTGAGTAAAGTAAAGGCAAATAAAAGCGACTTTTTAAATCCAATTTTATCGGCGTAAGCTCCTGCAAAAGTAGGTAGCAAGTACAACATAGCAGAGAATGTTCCTGCAATGGCCGCTGCTTCAATATCATCAAAAGCCAAAATCCTTGATAGGTAAAGGGTGATAACAATAAACACCCCATAATAGGCTGCACGCTCTAATAACTCCGCAAAGTTAGCTGTCCAGAAAGCAGGAGAAAATCTCCTTGTAATATTACTCATTAGATTAATCTTTTAATTCCAACAGTTGATGATTCATCGCAATACCAAATGATTAAAAACCGATGAACTAATTTTTAAAGTGCAAGAATAACAATACCATATGACAAACAAAAAGACAAAAATCATAAAATAACGCCTTTTGTGTTAGGTCAGAGTTTGCAAAAAAGCCGTAAATTGAATGAACTATTATCAACAAAAACAAAATACCATGCCACAGTTTTATTTAAAGTACCGCACCCATCACGATATGGATCATGGAGTTCCTGAAATGATTAAAGCGCTCGGCCTTAGTGGAAACAATCTTGGGCTATGTTCAGGAACACAATGGAAAGACACAGAAGGGAAACAGCTTACCTCCCACTCTCCTATTGATGGTCATCCTATTGGTAAAGTGCATCAAGCTACCAAAGGCGATTACATTAATATGGTTGACGATGCGTTATTGGCTTTTAAACAATGGCGCCAAATACCAGCTCCTCAGCGTGGCGAAGTCGTGCGACAAATTGGAAATGCCCTTCGTGATGAAAAGGAAAACTTGGGTAAGTTAATTTCTTTAGAGATGGGGAAAATTTATCAAGAAGGCTTGGGCGAGGTGCAAGAGATGATTGATATCTGTGATTTCGCAGTGGGTCTTTCACGTCAGTTATACGGGTTTACCATGCAAAGTGAGCGACCTGGACATCGATTGATGGATCAATATCATCCCTTAGGAATTGTTGGTATTATCTCTGCCTTTAACTTTCCGATGGCGGTTTGGGCTTGGAATGCCATGATTGCAATGGTCTGTGGCGATGTTTGCATATGGAAACCGAGCTCCAAAGTTCCGTTATGTGCCATTGCAGTGCATAAAGTTATTGAAAAGGTATTGGCTGAAAACGAAGTACCCGAAGGCGTGTTAAACCTGATTATTGCTCCATCTTCAGAAATTGGCGATTTAATGGCAGAAGATAAAAGAATACCATTGGTATCTATAACTGGATCAACTCAGATTGGTAAACGCGTAAGCGAAAAAGTTGGTAATCGTTTGGGCAGAACCATAGCAGAATTGGGTGGCAATAATGCCATTATTGTTTCAGAAACGGCCGATTTACAACTGGCCATTCCTGCCATCGTTTTCGGATCAGTAGGAACAACTGGGCAACGCTGCACCTCAACACGACGCTTAATTATTCACACATCTGTTTACGATAAAGTCATCGAAAAACTTAAATCGGCCTACAAACAGGTACAAATAAAAATTGGTCATCCTATTGATGACGATACGTTAGTAGGTCCACTAATTGATGATGGCGCGGTGGAGATTTATAAAAACACCATTCAATCAGCACAAGAACAGGGTTGTAATATATTATTTGGTAACCAAGTCATTACAAAAGGTATTCCCGATCAGGGACATTACGTATTACCAACAATTATAGAAGCGCAAAACCATTTACCAATCGTTCAGCACGAATCATTTGTGCCTGTTTTATATGTAATGAAATATGAGAACTTCAACGAAGCCATTGAAATACATAACGCTGTACCACAAGGTTTATCTTCATCTATCTTTAGTTTAAACGTGCAAGAATGTGAAGAATTTATCTCCGGCTTTGGAAGCGATTGCGGAATAGCTAATGTAAATATTGGTACATCCGGTGCAGAGATTGGTGGTGCCTTTGGAGGAGAAAAGGAAACAGGCGGTGGTCGTGAATCAGGTTCCGATGCATGGAAAGCCTATATGCGCAGACAAACCAATACCATTAACTGGAGTAAAAATTTACCATTGGCTCAAGGCATAGAATTTAAATTATAGTACAAACCATGGAACTTGGGTGAATATGAGTGGCTTTTACATATTCACCCAATAAGTGCAATTTACAATGCCCTCCCATTAAACAATCTTTTGCTTAGCTTGGTTTGAGTAAGTACATTTGCGTTATAAACAAGAATCAATACCATGAGGATAGCCATCTTTGGAAAACAGTTTTCTGATGTATTCAGAAATAGCTGCAGTAACTTATTCAGAAAACTACATCAACACGATACAGAAATTATCATATACAAACCATTTTACGAATTCTTGGTTGGTAATATTGATGTAAAACCTAAGGCTGATGGTTTTTTTGAACGTAAAGAAGACCTAAAGGATATTGACCTATTTTTAAGTATTGGGGGTGATGGAACCATCCTTGAAGCAGTTACTTTTGTGCGAGACTCAAGCATTCCAATTGTGGGTATAAACAGTGGGCGATTGGGGTTTCTTGCTGATATATCTAAAGAGGAAATTGACAGTGCCATTGACCACATTTTTAAAGGCAACTACAAAACCAGCACTTTAGACTTACTTCAATTACATACCGAAAATAACTTATTTGGCGATATGAATTTTGCGCTTAATGAGTTGGCCGTTCATCGTAGAGATAGTGCTTCTATGATAACCATTCATGCTTACCTCAATGGCGAATTCTTAAACTCCTATTGGGCTGATGGACTTATTGTGGCTACAGCTGTGGGTTCAACAGCATACTCTTTAAGTGTAGGTGGCCCTATCATTCATCCTAAATCGCAAAGTTTGGTGATTACTCCTATAGCCCCACATAATTTAACGGTTCGCCCTATTGTTGTTCCCAACGATATGAATATCACTTTAAAGGTAGAAGGAAGAGCCGACAAGTATTTAGCCACTTTGGATTCTAGAAGTCAAATTTTTGACGATGGCCTGGAGTTGAATATTAAAAAGGCCGATTTTAAGATAAAAGTAATAGATCTACCAGGCATTAACTTTAATTCTACGCTAAGAAATAAATTAATGTGGGGAGCTGACAAAAGAAATTATTAACTTGCCTATACTAGAACTCTTTATAATTTAATCTAATCATTAACACTATTATCATGAAAAAACTTGTTGCTGAATTTATCGGGACCCTTTGGCTAGTGCTTGGTGGTTGCGGTAGCGCTGTATTAGCTGCTGCATTTCCCGAGTTAGGAATTGGCTTTATGGGCGTTTCTCTGGCCTTTGGATTAACCGTTGTAACTATGGCTTATGCTATTGGGCATATTTCTGGTTGTCACTTAAATCCGGCTGTATCTATTGGTTTATGGATTGGCGGCCGTTTCAACTCTAAAGAATTAGTTCCTTACATTATTGCTCAGGTATTAGGCGGTATAGCTGGAGCTGGAATTTTATACTTGATTGCCAGTGGTAAATCAGGTTTTGAAATTGGCGGTTTTGCTTCCAACGGTTATGGGGAATATTCTCCAGGAGGCTATAGCATGCTGGCAGCCTTAGTCTGCGAAATTGTAATGACTTTCTTATTTTTAATCATTATTCTTGGTTCAACCCATTCTAAAGCTCCTGCAGGATTCGCAGGTTTAGCAATTGGTTTAGGCTTAGTACTTATTCACCTCATCAGTATTCCAGTTACCAACACTTCAGTAAACCCTGCACGTAGTACAAGTCAGGCTTTATTTGCTGGAGGAGCTGCATTGCAACAGTTATGGCTGTTTTGGGTAGCGCCTATCATTGGAGCTATTTTAGCTGGTGTAGTTTATAAGTATTTATCCCCAGAAGCGGAAGATTAATTAGAGAATTTACAGCATACTAAAAGGGTTATTCATTACGAGTAACCCTTTATTGTTATTTTAATTCACGTATCAGCTTTTTTGTCATCTCAGCTCTATTCTCTTTCCAATAGCTATAATTTAAAGGGATAGTTTTTATGCCCATTCTACCCAGTGTTTTATAACGTTCTAAAGTAAATGCCTCTTTAAACTGACCAGGATATCCTATTAAATCAATGAAATAATTATGCCCATCGTGTTCTACAAAAATATCTAAGAGGCAACCTCCAATAGGGTATGCACACTTAACGTTAGTTAATCCTTTCTTTGCTAATTCATCCACCACTTCTTTCTGAAAAATATCCTGATTTACATCCTCTTCCTGATAATGCGTAAAAGCCTTAACAAAAGCAAAGTATTGCCCAATTAAGGTTTCATTTTTCAGTTTCTCGTCAGATACTGATTTAAATACATATTGATAGGACTTAGCTCGGGTAATAGCCACATTTAACACTTCAGGTTTATTGGCGTGTATAAAAGCCGAATGATGAGTTTTATCGCATAAGGCAAATGAGATAAGTACAATTTCTCGCTCTGAACCCTGAAAATTATATGGCGTACCACATAACAAATTAAATTTCTTGATGGTTTTTAAATCATACTTAGCTTTTATCAACTTATTTAAATGATTGACCTGTGCACTAAATAATGATATCACTCCAATTTCAGGAACTTCTTTCTCGTTTATATATTGCTTTATGAGCTCATCTAACTTTGCCACCAATGCATTTGCTTCCAACTCATTAATACCATTCTTATTCCGCTCTCCATCCACTTCAATTAATTCTAATTGAGATGACTGCGTATGCTTAGGCGTAGATTTTAAAACCTCTAATTGTCCCTCGTAAAACTGCTGATTACTGAACTCTATGAGCGAAGGAGTTGACCTAAAGTGCTCACGTAAAAAAGTTATCTGGTCTTGTTCCTGAACCTTTGAAATATAGAAATCAAGAATACTCCTATTTCTGTAATCGTAAATTTTATCTACAGGTAAATCATATTTTTTAAGCAGATTTGCTTGTTGCGCTTTAGAAACAAAAGAATAATGACGTAATTGATTCGGATCGCCTGAAACCACCACTTGTTTGGCCCTATAAATAGCTGGTAAAGCCGATGCTATATCACATTGCGTTGCCTCATCAATAATCACCAAATCAAATAAATCTTTTTGTAACGGAATAACTGAATTCAAATCGGAAAGGTTGGCCAACCAGATAGGAAATACTTTTAATACATTTTCATGATTAACTTGCTTTAAGATTCTTTTGCTTTCAGTAAAACTGGCTGCATCTAAAGAATCGAAGTACAAGGAAATATCCTTCCTAAACGTTTTTGAATTATCGAATATATTCTTCTGTATTTTCTTTTTACAAAATAACTTCAAAGATTGGTCTAACCTAACGTTTAAGTGGTTTAGCTTGCCAAATAAATCCCATAGTTTATCTCCTCCACCCATTCCAATTTTAATGAACATCTTACGAATGCCATCAAAAAACCTTGAATCTTGTGCAAACTCTAAATCCGACCACTTTAGTTCTTTGCCTATAAACTCTTTAAAATCTGCTTCAACTCTGCTTAATTCATCATACAAAGAAGCTATATTGTTGCTATTAAAATGATTATCCGTTCTAACGGATATGCCACTTAGGTAGTTTTTGATTTTAGATTTCAGGCTGAGTTTGTATTTATTACCAGTGGTATGGATTAAATAATCCTTTAAACGATAATCACTTTGCAGCATCGTTCGTATAACCTCTACCGCTTGTTTTGTTTTAGAAACCACCAAAACAGACTTTCCATTTACCACCGCATCAGCTACCATAGATGTTATAGTGTAGGACTTTCCTGTACCTGGCGGCCCCACTAAAACAGAGTTAGCATAAGCATTAGCATTTTGTAAGGCTTTAAATTGCTGAACATTTAACCTCGATTTAAAATAACTAAAATCATATGTGTTACTTTCAACATCCCTAAAAAGCAGTTCCTCCAAACTAGAATTGTAAGAGTTTCTTTCTGCTATTTGATTTAAATCGTTTAAAACCCTTAACGAAGACTGCGACTTATCTACTAAAATGGTACACGCTGAAGGAACGATTTTAAAACTATCCGAATCTAATTCATTTTTACCATAATACGCTCTAACCTTTGGCGCCGACCATACCTGTGGATTCAACAATAACTCATCGGTATCCACATTAGCAAAATACTTATCCATCAAGGCTTTCAAGGCCATATAATTAACAGATGGATGATCAATTAAATCCGTAAGTTCCTTTATAAAAAGTTCCTTACCAAGATTGTCATCTTTTAAATTCAGTTTAGATAAAATAGTTCGATTTATAATGAATGACTCGCGTTCTATTTCAAGATAACTAAACTCATCTTTCTTTTTAATATTAGCTGGAAATAAAATTAAGGGTGCACAAACTCTTTTATCCTTTACCAAGGGATTATCGGAAGTACCTAATACGAAGAAACAAGCATAAAATAACTTCTTCTCGAGTTTATATAACTCAATGTCTTTTTCTAATTCATTAATTTTATGATTATTGTATGGGATGATTGGGACGTTATCGTTAAACAATTCTTCGGTGTAACTAACAAACCACTTGTATTTATATTTAACCGACAAAATATTGTCAACGGTAAACTCCTTATAATCTAATTTATAACAGTCTTTAAAATAGCTATAAAAACTGGCTGGTTCCATAATTTTCATCATGCCGAATATAAACAAAATAGAAATGCACAAAATGTCAAAGTCTATATTATTCTATGAGGACGTATCAATATTTTCTGAGCCATATGATTCATTTATAGCTTTAAAACAGTACTTTTACTCATCCCCAAAGATAAAACAAACCTATGTTTAAAGTAAAATACCTATTAGTCCTACTTGTTCTATTGGTTTTTTTTCCGTGTAATGGGAAAAACCATAAAGTGATGGTATTACACTCCTACCACACGGGTTTAGAATGGACTGACCATGTAAGCGCAGGCATCGAGAAGGCCTTTGCTAATAATCGCGAAAACATAGATGTATTCTACGAATTTTTGGATATTAAGCGAAACCACGGAAAATCATATCGGGAGCAAATAGAAAAACTTTATGAAATTAAATTAAAAGAAATCGCTGTGGACGTAATTATTACTTGCGATAATTATGCCTTAGAATTTGCCTTAAAAAACAGAGCTAATTTTATGGGACAACCACCTATCGTTTTCTGCGGAGTAAATAATTTTAGCGAAGATATGTTATTAGGCAACAGCAACATTACAGGTGTTGTTGAAAGTCCTGATTTACGCTCTACAATAGACTTAATAAACAAATATCACCCTCAAGTAAATAGGCTTTGTATTATTAATGATAACAAAACAACAACCGCCATTGAAAACAAAAAAATAGTTAAGTCGTTTGAGTCTGACTACAAGGGAGTAATGACTTTTGAATATTGGGAAAATTATACTGGAGCAGAAATCACTCAAAAGTTAAAAAAACTGCATAATACTGACGCTATACTTCTTTTAACTTTTAATAAAGATAAATACAATAACTTTATATCATACAAACAACTACACGCGTTAATTCCTAAAAACATAAAGCAACCTGTTTATGCCCCATGGCAGTTCTTTATTCAAGGACCTGTAGTAGGAGGCAAAGTAATATCAGGAGAGGATCAAGGATACAGAGCCGGAACAAAAGCTATGAAAATTCTTTTAGGTACAGATATTCAAAATATCCCAATAAATAATACCAGTTTAAGTAATTATGTTTTTACACACGAGGTGCTAAGTAAATTTAACATCAAAGAAAGTGAGCTTCCTGAAAACTCAACTATTTTAAATAAACCAGTGGGATATCTTAGAGCTAACCAAAAAATAATTATTACTGTTTCAATACTATTATTATTATCATTCATCATTATAGTATTTCTTTCCTACAATGTAAGCAAACGAAAAAAAGCAGAGGTGTTACTGCTTGAAAAGCAAGACGTTTTAAATCATAGGATTAAGTTTCAGAAGATGAATGCTAAGCTGGTGTCTCAACTCAACTCTACCAACGATTTTACAAGTGTTATTGAAAATATCCTAGATTTAATATTGGCTCATTATAGCTTTAGTCAGGTTTCTATTTTTAGTATTGACGAAAAGAAAAGCCTGGATCAACTAATTTACAATAGGACCATTTTTTCGGACATTGACCTAAACCAATTTCATAGAACAGAAATACCTCGATTAAAGACTATCCTAAGTATTATTAAGGATCATGATTATTTATTATCAAATGATCTATCTAATATATCTGAGCAGGAACAAAATATCTTACAGAAATACCGCGTTGGTGCCTTTGCTATTTTTCCAATTCGTATGGGAAAGGATACCTTGGGTGTTGCAGCTTTTAGCTATAGTGAGGCACACAACTGGAATGCTGGACAGACACAAGAACTATCAACCGTAGTTAGCCTGATAGCCAATTCCTGGGAACGAAATATTCAGATGAATAAACACCTTTGGGCAGAGAAGCAAAACCTAAAGGCAAACTTAATGTTAGAAAAATCATCACGCTTAGCATCTATTGGAGTTATTGCATCGGGTATAACACACGAAATAAACCAACCTCTAAATGCACTTAGAATAAGTGTGGATAGTCTAAAACTCCTAAAATCTAAAAATAAGGAAGCCATTCCTGAGGTAGTTAGCAATAAATTAGGCGTACTCTCGAAAGGAATTAATCGCATTGATAATATTATCAGCCATATGCGAAAATTTTGGATTTCTGAATCACAATTAAATAGTGATAATGAAATTTCGTTAAATAAAGCGGTTACCAATGCATTTTCATTAATACAATGGCAAATTCAAGATAACTTTATTACCAGCAAACTTATTGTTCCAGAACAGACTATCATGGTTCAGGTAAACAGTATTCAAATAGAACAAATAATCATTAACTTTGTATTGAATTCCATTCAGGCTTTTAAAACTGTTACCAATCCCACAAAGCAAATTACAGTTAGGCTTGTAAATAATATTAACGATGCTGTTATTGTGGTGAGCGATAACGCAACTGGAATTTTACCCGAAATTGGAAACAACATTTACGACCCTTTTTACTCGGGAAAAATGGATAGTAAAAAAGGTTTAGGCTTGGCCATTGTAAAAACAATTGTTGACAAAATAGGCGCAAGTATTCGATACGAGAACAATAAGCAAGGGGGCGTATCGTTTTATATATCAATTAACAAAACACAAAACACAACATTATAGTGAAAATTTTAGTTGTTGACGACGATGAACTAAGTCGGTTTTCTATAGAGCAGTTTTTAGCAGAGCACTTAAGCTACGAAGTAATTACAGCCAATGATGGCGAGTCCGCTATACAGGTATTTAAACAGAACCCTGTTCCGGTGGTAATTACCGACATGAAAATGCCTGGAATTAGTGGCATAAAGCTGCTTCAAGTCATCAAAGAAATGGCACCTGAAACAGAGGTTATCATATTAACTGGGTTTGGAGATATGCAATCCTCCATAGAAGCGCTGCGATCAGGGGCCTGCGATTACATTTTAAAACCCGTTAACATAGAGCAACTTGCTCTTACCCTTGAACGCATCGAAAATTATCAAAAACTGAGAAAAGAAAATCACCAACTTAAAGACAGCATAGAAGATAGCAACGAAAAGATTAAAACAAGCGAAGCCAAACTTCATTCTTTACATACTACGTTGGAGCAGTTTAGACACTCTAGTAATATCGGCGTGTTTTCTAGTGTGATGAGAAACATAGTTTCCCTTTGCGATAACTACCATAAAGAGCGCGATGTTCCAATTTTGATACAAGGAGACACAGGAACAGGAAAAGAAGTGCTGGCTCAAATAGTACACAATAACTCTAGAGAAGTAAGCGACAGGCCATTTATTCCTGTAAACTGTGCTGCTATACCTACGCATCTTTTTGAAAGCGAATTATTTGGTTACGAAGAGGGCGCTTTTACAGGAGCAAGAAAAAACGGTGGTATTGGTAAACTTGAACTGGCTCAAGGAGGTACTATCTTTATGGATGAAATTGGTGAAATGCCTCTCGAATTTCAACCTAAATTACTACGAGCATTACAAGAACGTGAAATTTATCGTATTGGTGGTGACAAGCTTATTCAACTAGATGTCAGATTTATTTTTGCGACTAACCGAAATCTCAGCCAGTTAGTACATAAAAATGAATTCCGAAGCGATTTATTTTATCGCTTAAACGTAGGACAGATTTCCATTCCTCCATTATGCGAACGAAAGGATGAAATCATTCCTTTGGCACAAATGTTTTTAGAACGATTTGCCCACAAACGCAAAAAGGCTTTTCAATTTATTGAAGAAGAAGCACGTCATATATTGTGTAATTACGAATGGCCTGGTAATGTAAGAGAATTACAAAATGTTATTGAAAGAGCTGTTTTATTGTATAATGACGAAATGTTAAGAGGGCAACATTTATTATACCTATTAGAAGACAGACCAGATATTCAGCCAACTTCAGGTGGGTATCTGTTAAAAAGCGGAAGCATCATATTACCTGAGGAAAACATCTCCATTGAAGATCTTGAATCAGAGATTGTTTCTAAAGCCCTAAAAATGTTCGACGGCAACAAAACAAAAGTAGCAGACTATCTGGGTATTTCACGAAGTGCACTTAGAAGTAGGCTGCGAAAACTTTAATTCATTTTTCTCAAAGTAACGTCCCCTTTGGTCCGACCGACTCAATCCGACCGTTCCATTTGGAACACTTGTTCACTTCTGCACAGCGCTGTAAAATTCAATAATATATTCTTTACAATAATACTAACGAGAATAAGCGCTGATTATATGCGACTTATCCAATATTTAATTAAAACAAATACTCAAGCCTATTCAATTGGCACAGCAATTGCTTTATATAAAGACGGAAAACAGCTAAGTGAATATTATCAATACCTACGTTTATTCTAATAATGAACGTTATTGTTCTTTCATTTCGGTTCAAATCCACAAATCATTTTGTAGCAATACTGCATAAGTTAAAACACGATTATTGATAAGGCTTATGCCTGAAGAAATATAAGATTGTTGTTTTGGAAAGACAAACGTGTCTTTTAAAGGGTTGCCTTTTATTGGGATTTCAAGGCAACCCTATTCTATTTTCTTTCCTCTCCAATTTATCAACATTTCGCTCTCTCCTCCTAAATAAATAATCACACATCCACTTTTTTACTATACTTATCTAAAAAAAGCAACCTTTTGTAAAACTTAGAAGGTCTATTAGTTCAATTTATCCTAGTTTTATACATTGGATATAATATGTATATATACAAATATGAGCCTTTATAAATATTCCGTTTCAACCTTGTTCATCATGGTGCTTTCATGCACTTATTCCTTTGCTCAAATTGATTTTAGCAATTTAACCGATGAACAAATTTATCGTAAACATAATAAATACAACACATGGTCGGTTAATATAGGATACGGCCCATTGGTATATTACACCGATGTTATTGACTACACGCTTTTTCCTAAAGAAAATATTAAGTTAGCGCCTTCTATAATTGTTTCTAAGCAACTGGGCCGTTCTTGGGGACTGGATGCTCAGTTTTTAATGGGCGATATGTATGGTCAAAAGAACAACAGATACTTTGAGGGAGACTTTATGGATTATACCATGAATGTTCGCTTTAGTATCAACCAATTGGTTGCTTTTGGCCCCTTAGCAGACAAGTGGGATATTTACGGTAAAGTTGGATTAGGTGTAACAGCCTTTAGAAGCCGATTACGTCGCTTGGATGACGATAGCTTTATGCAAGTTAAAGATGTACACGATAACCTTGGTGGATATCCAAATCCTCCCGGTTGGGAAGACGATGATTATCTGGTAATGGGTTACAATAAACAAGATCCCGAAGAAGAAATAAAACGCCAGACAGAGCTTGTTGTTCCTATTGGCGCTGGTGTTAGATATCGTATCAACAAAAATTTTGATCTTGGTGCTGAAATAACCATGCGTAACCTTACAGCCGACAATTTGGATGTAAACCTATCTGGAGCCGACAACGACTCTTATATGCACGTTGGGTTTTCTGTTAGTTATAAAATTGGCAAAAAGAACAAACGCCATGCTCGTTGGACTTACAAAGATTTTAATCTAGCTTACGAATCACAAAGAGCTTCCGATCCGCTTGCTATTCGCTTAGATTCTTTAAAGAGCGAGCTGGATAGACTCGCAGGACTTGATTCTATCATTACTACTAAATCGTATCAGAAATTTGAAAAAGTGGTATATGAAGAAGGTATTTCTGCTTCCGTTTTCTTCGACTATGACAGAAGCGATGTTAAGAAGAGCGAACACCGCCAGTTAGCTAGAGTAGCCAGAGCACTAAAAAGAGACAAGACTATTGAAATGGTTATCTCAGGATATTGTGACGATAGAGGAAGTTATGAATACAATCTAAAACTCAGCGAACGCAGATGTAACTCTGTATTGGAAGCTATGGTGAACGACTTTGGTATTGATCGATCTAGGTTTAGAACCGATCCTAAAGGCGAGTCCGAGCTTCTTTCAGATACACAAAACATGAGTTCGAAAGGACTACATATGGCTAACAGACGGGTTGATTTATTAATGATTGTAAATGAAGAATAAACTAGGCATCATGATAAAGAGACAAAAGAGCATTCTGTTTACACTTTTGCTTTTAAGTTGGTTTGGGACATCTTATAGCCAGTTTAGCACAGATGGTCGCTTGATAGAAGAGCACATGCGCTATTCTCAAGAAAAGACCTTTAATCGTTGGGATATTATGGTAGGCTATGGTCCTAATATATTATTTACCGACTTTACTCAATACATGCTTTTCCCTGACCACAAGTGGAATTTTAGCCCTTCGGTAGCACTCAGTTATCAGCTAGCTCCTGCCATGTCTTTTGATTTAAGATATTTACAAAGCGACTTATATGGGCAAGGCATCGATCATTATTTTGATGGAGATTTAATGCAGTTTACAGGTAACGTTAGGTTTTACGTAAATCAGATGCTTCCTAACCCTGGACCAGTAAAGGATAAATGGAATTTTTATGTAAATATTGGTTTAGGTATGCAAGCCTTTAGAAATAAGATATATTTCAACGAAACAGACCAAGTTGTACATGGTGATGATATTGAAGGGAGTAGCTACGAAGGATATTTTGTTTTAGGTTACGATACCGAAGATCATAACAAAAAGATTAGTCGCCAAAAAGAACTGGTTTTGCCCATTGGTGTAGGAGCTTTATATCGCATCAATCGTAGTTTTGACATTGGCGTAGAAACCACTATTCACAATGGGTTGGAAGATAATTTAGATGGTATTTTACTAGGAGCCACTAACGACAGCTACTGGCACACCACTTTTAACTTAAGCTATAAAATTGGTAAGAAAGACAAACGCCATAGCAAGTGGACATACAGAACATACGGTTTTAACGTATTTGGTAGAAAACGAAAAGATCCTTTAGAAGACGAAGTGAATAAGTTTGAAAGAATGGTTCAGCAACAGGCTGGTATCTTGCGTCTGCAGATTGACTCTGTTCATACAGAAGAAAAGAACACCAAAATATATTCTGCTGATAATATATTCCCGATCTACTTTATGCCTGGAGGAGCCACATTTAAGGATTATGAAAATCAAATAACCATGGCCTCTATTGCCGTGCTATTGCGTAAACATCCTAATTGGAAGTTAGAATTAGCTGGCCATGCGGATGCTACGGAAGAAAATCCAAAGTTCATAAGCCAAAAGCGCGCCGAAACTGTGAAGCGTTATTTAATTGATCATTATAATATTGCAGAGGAATTGATTGAAGTAAGCGCCAAAGGTGACGAAGAGCAATTAAGCACAGATGGTAAAAAACAAAAGGAAGGTTTAATACATATCGACCGAAGAGTAGATATTATATTGGTTAAACCCAAAATTGATCCTGCAGATTTATAAAATACAAAAGCCTTCAAATTAGGATAGTAAAACTAATTTGAAGGCTTTAATTTATATCTTTACTCTGGAGCTTGTGTTTTTTCCGCTTCTTGCTCTTCATGAAATTTACCTCCTATAAAGGCTAAAAAACCACTAAAAGCCTTAATAGCCTCTTCGGTTCCTTTCGAAACATCTTTACCTTGAAGTTTTAGTAGAAATCTGCTATAAATACCCGTAAAACAAAGCTCTATTTCGTTACTCAATGTTTTACCCGTTTTTTCATCAAACTCATTTATAAAAGGCAAAGTAGCATTGTATATATGACGATATGCAATTTCCTTAGGCTCTTTCAATAATTCACGATGCAACCTATCCAAATCGTTTACCAAGTTTGAGATAACCTGCATATGCCCTTTTTCTTTGATCTGCTCCAGTGTCATCATCTCAATAAGGTTATCGTACCAATCCGTGGTTTCCTTTAAAATATCGCCACTTAAATTGTATTGAGGAATCACATTCTTTTTAATGGCTTCAATATCGAACTGATAAGCACGAATTAAATCCTCAACCTGCCACATATAAAGAATATACTCAATGATATTACTTTGTCTTTTTTCTTTTGCTACAATCATCTTTTCAGTGTCTATTATCAGTTATCAATTGGTGTATAATATCACATTTCATTACTATAAAGCCATCTACACGCGAATACTCACGTCAACTAAAAGTCCCAATCGTCAACTTCGTCCATTTTTTCAATGTCTCTACGGTCTTTTTTTGTTGGGCGACCTAATCCCTTTCTTCGTCCCATCGAGTTGGCTATACGAGTTAACTCAAGTAGTTCGATTTGATCTTCGGCAGTTACTTCTTTCATAAAGTCAGGCACTAATTTAGCGCCCATCCTTTTACCTGTGATAGCCAAAACTTTAAAAGAACGCGTTATCGGTGGAAACTTAACATCTATGACAATGCCTACCTTAACCAACCTAGAATTTTTCACGGGTAAACCACCAATTAATACACGACCTTTTTTAATAGCCTCAGCAGCTACACCTCTGGTTTTAAATATCCTAATGGCCCATAAGTATTTATCTACTCTTACACTATCGTCCATCGTATTACTTTTTGTTGTATTGGTTCATGGTTCGAGCTGGACCAATTGTTGCAAAACCCTTTATCATCGTAATGGCATGATCAATGCCTTCTGGCAAAGCTGCCATTTCATCACTACTCCATTTACCTAACACATAATCAATTTGCTTTCCTCGGGAGAAGTTATCTCCAATTCCATATCTTATCCTGGAATAGTTGCTATGCCCAAATATTTCTTGAATATTTTTTAAGCCATTGTGACCTGCATCACTTCCTTTTTGGCGCATACGTATCGATTCAAACGGCAAAGCCAAATCATCCACAACAACCAACAAGTTTTCGGGTTTTATTTTTTCCTGCTGCATCCAGTACCTAATAGCCTTCCCACTAAGATTCATATATGTACTTGGTTTCAACAAAACTAAAGTCTTACCCTTAAACCTATATTCACATACCGCACCATATCGAAGGTTCTCAAACTTTAAACCCTCCTGCTTAGCCAGCTCATCTAATACATTAAAACCTATATTATGACGCGTATCTTCATACTCAGAACCAATATTTCCCAGTCCTACAATTAAGTATTTCATCGGATCAACTTTAGGAGACCTGCTCCAATTAAATATCTTTTTTAACATCATACTATTGCTTTATAATAAGCCATAGCAATAATACAAAAAGCCTCCATATTGCAAAAATATGGAGGCCATTTTATAATTTACGAATGGTTTATTATTCGCTTGCAGCTTCAGCATCTCCTCCTGCTCCTTGTGCAGCACGAGCAGCACGAGTTAATTTAACAGCAGCTACTACTGAATTTTTAGCATTCAATAATTCAATATTATCAAAAGCTAAACCACCAACTTGTACAGAGTCACCTAATTTAAGGTGATCGATATTAATATCTAAAGTATCTGGTAAGTTAACAGGTAATGCTTTTACACGTAATTTGCGTTGCTCAAGAGACAATTGACCCCCTGCTCTAACACCTTCTGCAAAACCATTTAATGCAACTGGAATTTCAATAATAACAGGCTTATCATCAGCAATTTGCAATAAATCTAAATGCAAAATTCTGTCACTTACTGGGTGATACTGAATGTCTTGTAGAATCGCTTCTACTTTGTCTCCTTCAATATCAAGGCTAATGATATATACATTTGGTGTATATACTAAAGCTTTTAATTGCTTTTCTTCAATTACGAAGTGCTTAACCTCTTCACCACCATAAAGTACTCCAGGTACTTTGTCTTCTTTACGAAGCTCTTTGGTTGCTTTTTTACCGATCTCAGTTCTTTTAGAACCTTTTAATTCAATCTTTTTCATCTTTTTAATTTTTTGTGCTACTCAAAATAAATTCCTGATAATGAATAGGTTTATTCCCCATCACACGTTTTTGCCAAAAGGCGGTGCAAAGATAAATAAATTTATTTATCTAATATTCAAAAAAACAAAGAAAAATAATATGCACTAAGTAGTTTACTATCTGACAGTAATAAAACAAAAAGCCCGCTTTAACTGGTAAAACGGGCTTTCAAGTATATTTAAATAGGCCTAAACCTTATTTTTTATATTAAGAACTGATTACTAATTGATTTGTAATAGTATACTTTTTCAATTGTATCAGCTAATAGCTCAGCAATAGATAATACTTTAATTTTGTCAGACTCACCTCGCAAAGGAATTGAATCCGTTACAAATAACTCTTCCAAAGATGAATTATTGATATTATCGTAAGCTGATCCTGATAATACTGGATGTGTAGCAAAAGCTCTTACACTAGTTGCTCCTTCTGCTTTCATCATATCAGCAGCTTTGGTTAATGTACCTGCAGTATCAATCATATCATCCACAATGATTACATTTTTACCTTTTACATCTCCAATAATTCGCATCTCACTCACCACATTTGCTTTTGCTCTTGATTTATGACAAATAACCATTGGCGCACCTAAAAACTTAGCATATGTATTGGCTCTTTTACTACCTCCAACATCAGGAGAAGCAATAACCAAATTATCTAAATTCATGCTTTTTATATGCGGCAAGAAAATAGACGAGGCATACAAGTGATCCACTGGAAGGTTAAAGAAACCTTGAATCTGATCGGCATGTAAGTCCATGGTAATTAACCTATCGATACCTGCTGCGGTAAGCATATCAGCTGCTAATTTAGCTCCAATAGAAACACGTGGTTGATCTTTTCTGTCCTGACGAGCAAGTCCAAAATAAGGAATCACAGCTACTACCTTGTAAGCCGAAGCTCTTTTGGCAGCATCAATCATCATTAACAATTCCATCAAATTATCAGCAGGAGGATAAGTCGATTGAATCAAGAACACGTGCGAACCACGAATGGTTTCTTGAAAGGCCACAGCAAATTCGCCATCGCTAAAGTTTAACTTTTTAATGTTCCCAAGATCTCTTCCAGAATAGTGACTAATCTTTTCGGCTAGGTAACGGGTTGTAGTTCCTGAAAAAATTTTAATCGGCGCTTTTGGTGGCATCGTAAATAGTTGTTTTTCTGTTTTTTATTAAAATATGCTGCAAAGATAAAAAAATCGTCGCTGTTTTATAGTGGCATTACGCTTATTTAAAATGTTTCCTTATTATTAAATCTGCGTTAGCTATACTCAAATACAAAACTAAACTACCATTGTTCGTTCACGTGCTCAATAAATGAGAGTATTTCGTTCTTACCATCTCCTTTTTCGGCAGAGGTAACAAAAATTTGGGGTAGTTCTTCCCAGTCTTTTAAAAGAGCGGCTTTATAATCCTCAATATTTTTTTCTTTTTCCGAAGGCTTTAATTTATCGAACTTGGTAAATACAATAACAAACGGAATGCCCCAAACTCCCATTTGATGCATAAATTCTAGGTCTACACTTTGCGGTTTATGCCTTGAGTCAACCAAAATAAAAAGACACATTAAGTTAGAACGATGACGAAGATAGTTATCGATTAATAACTTAAACTCTTTACGTTGCGTTTTAGATACTTTGGCGTAACCATAACCAGGTAAATCAACCAAGTACCAGCTATCATTAATGGTAAAATGATTAACCAATTGTGTTTTCCCTGGCGTTGAAGATGTTTTTGCCAGCGAATTTTTATCACACAACATATTTATTAACGAAGATTTACCCACATTAGATCTTCCAATAAATGCATATTCAGGCCACTTGGCTTCTGGACATTGATTGGGCTTTGAACTAGAAGTAAGAAACTCAGCCTTATTTATTTTCATTTTTTTTTGCAAAGTTACGTTTACAAGTGTTTCAAACACAATAAATCAGCAAGTATTTAAGGATAAGTACAAATAACGAGACTTTAATATTAAAATAAACTGGTAAATAAGTGCGATTCTAATTTTTTTTGCAATCTTTGCTTACTTATCATAAACCCTAACCAAAATATGAATAAATTACAAATTAATGGTTTATCTAAAACCTACGCCAACGGAGTAAAAGCGCTTGCCAATGTTAGTATTGAAATTGAAAACGGAATGTTTGGCTTACTAGGTCCAAACGGAGCAGGTAAATCATCCTTAATGCGAACACTTGCTACTTTGCAACAGGCAGACTCTGGCTCAGCCTTGTTAAACGATATTGATATTTATAATCAACCTAGCGAACTACGTAAAGTGTTAGGTTACCTACCTCAGGAGTTTGGAGTTTATCCAAAAATTACTGCAGCACAACTACTTGACCACCTTTGCATATTAAAGGGAGTTTCAAAAAATAAAGAACGAAAAGAACTAGTTGATTACCTATTGAATAAGGTTAACTTGTACGATAAAAGAAATAAAAGTGTAAAAGGTTTCTCCGGCGGTATGAAACAACGTATCGGTATCGCCCAAGCTTTAATTGGAAACCCTAAACTAATAATTGTAGATGAACCTACAGCAGGCCTAGACCCAGGCGAAAGAAACCGATTCTATAATTTACTAGCAGATGTTGGTAATGAAGTCATTGTTATATTATCAACACATATTGTTGATGATGTTCGTGAACTTTGTACGAAAATGGCTATTATGAATCTAGGTGAGATTATTTACCATGGAGCTCCTCAAGATGCTATAAGTGACTTACGTGGAAGAGTATTTCAGAAAGCTGTTGCAAGAGAAGAACTGCCTCAATATGCAGAAAACTATACTATTATCTCTAACAAAATGGTAGGTGGACAACCCTTAATACATGTATTGAGTGAAACTACTCTAAACAATGGTTTTGAAGAAGTAACACCGAATTTAGAAGATGTATTCTTCTCAAAGATAAATACTTCAGCAGTTCTTGTTTAACCCGTAAGCCTAACATTTTATGTTTAAAATATTTTTATTTTCCGAAATAAGATATGCACTTAGGCAACCTATGGTGTATATATTCTTCATCTTGTTTACTTTACTTGTGTTTGGTGCTACCGTAAGCGATAATATCCAAATTGGAGGTGCTGTAGGAAACGTATACCGCAACGCACCACATGTAATAACCATTTTTACAACTGTATTAACCATTTTTGGTTTGTTAATGGCAACAGCATTTTTCAACAACGCTGCCTTAAGAGACTTTAATAATGGTTTTAATGAAATACTATTCTCAACTCCCATAAATAAATCTGGATTTTTCTTTGGAAGATTTTTTGGTGCCTTATTTCTTGCAACAATCCCTTTGTTAGGAGTTTTTCTTGGCGTTCTGATGGGCTCCGTGTTAGGCCCTGCTTTTGGTTGGGTTGATGCAGATAGATTTGGTTCATTCTATTTAGCCACTTTTATAAATAACTACTGCTTATTTATACTGCCCAATATGTTTATTGCAGGTTCTATAATATTCTCATTATCGGCCAAATGGAAAAATACTGTAGTGGCTTTTGTAGGGGCATTAATAATCATTATCGGGTACATTGTTTCAGGAGAGTTAATGTCTGACCTTGAAAGTGAGACTATTGCCGCAATAAGTGACGTATTTGGTATAAGAACCTATTCTTTATACGCTAAATATTTTACGCCTATTGAAAAAAATACCTTAAGCCCAACATTTAGTGGCTTATTATTGATTAATCGCATTATATGGATATTAGTTGCCGTAGTAATTTTAGCAATATCTTATCTGAGTTTTTCATTTCAAGAGAAAAATAAAAGAGCAAAAAAGGATAAAAAGGATAAGGTAGAAAAATCAATTACGTTTAAGCTACCCGAGTTTCAAGCATCTTTTAACTCAGCAACCAACTGGGTACAATTTAAAAGCTTTTTCCGCATTAACTTTTTTAGTATTACCAAGAGTGTTACCTTTAAAATATTGTTTCTGTTTGCGGCTATTTTATTAATAACAGACTTGGTAGGTGGGTTCGAATATTTTGGTCTTCAAGCCTACCCTCTTACCTATAAAATGATAGACCTAATTGCAGGAAGTACCATATTTATATTAATTATTTTGGTGTTTTTTAGCGGTGAACTAATATGGAGAGATCGGGAGAGCAAAATAAATGAGGTGATTGATGCAACTTCACATGCAACATTTATTTCTCTATCGGCCAAAGCACTTTCTCTTATTAGCATTACTACGTTAATACATTTTTCGTTTGTTATTGTGGGTATCCTTTATCAACTAGGAAATGGTTTTACCAGAATTGAAATAAGTCTTTATATATTAGACTTTATATATTTTAATTTACCGAATTACATTGTTTGGAGTGGTATAATGGTACTTATTCAAACCTTGGTTAATAATAAATACCTCGGTTATTTTGCTTCTATCCTAATAATTTTTATTTGGAGCTTAATCATGTTAGCACTTGATATTCAATCAAACATGCTAGCTATTGGCGGTGGGCCTAACGTAACTTACTCCGACATGAATGGCTTTGGCCCTGCAGAAATGGGAGCACACTGGTTTAATGCATATTGGATACTAATAGCCCTCATTTGTTTATTATTAGCAGGAGCACTTTATAACAGAGGGGCGGGAAGCTCTATATTGAATCGTATCAAACACATCAATCAACAACTAACTAAAGGTTATGCAAGTGCAATTTGGGCCACACTAGCTGTTTGGTTAATATTGGCAGGTTTTGTTTTTTACAACACACAGATACTAAACACATACAAAACAAGTGACCAGAGTGAAGATATACAAGTGGAGTACGAAAAAACGTACAAAAAGTATGAAAAAGTTCCTTTACCAAAAATTATCGATGCTAAATACTTTATCGATATATATCCATACAAAAGGGATGTATTCGTGAAAGCTAATTTTAAAATCAATAACCAAACGAATCAGGCCATTGATTCTATCCATTTTAATATTGATAGTAAGTGGCAACCTGAGTTCGATATACCTAATGCTACATTGGTACTTGAAGATAAAAAATTAGAATATCTAATTTACAAATTGGATGTACCAATGAGACCTGGCGATACCATTGATATTGAAATTAAAACTAAATATATTACCAAAGGGTTTAAAAATAATACTGGCAATACTAATATTGTAAACAATGGCACTTTTTTAAACAATTTTGAAATATTACCATCTCTAGGTTACAATAAATCGAAAGAGCTAAACGACAAAAACGATCGTAAGAAACATGGGCTAAAGCCTAAAGATAGAATGCCTGAATTACAGCAAGAATGCTCTTGTAGCTGCATGGCCAACTATCTAACCGATGGAAGTTCAGATTTTTTAAACGTAGAAACCATTATTTCAACATCGCCCGACCAAATAGCCATAGCGCCAGGTTCGTTAATGAAAGAATGGAAAGAAAATGGAAGAAACTACTTTCATTACAAGGTAGATCATCCTTCCCAGAACTTTTTCTCATTTACTTCTGCTACATTTGAAGTAGCCAAACGTAAATGGAATGATGTTGACATAGAGGTTTACTACGACGAAAAGCATAAGGTAAATGTAGATATGATGTTAGATGCTGTTGAACGTTCTTTGGCATACTATACCAAAGAATTTGGACCTTACTATCACAATCAATGTCGTATTATCGAATTTCCCCGATATGCTTCTTTCGCACAGGCTTTTCCTGGAACCATGCCTTATTCGGAATCTATGGGATTCATCATCAACTTAGAAGATGAAAATGATAATAATATTATTGATGCGGTTATTGCGCATGAAATTGCCCACCAATGGTGGGCTCATCAAGTAATTGGTGCTGAAATGCAAGGATCCACCATGATGAGTGAAAGTTTCGCCGAGTATTCATCGTTAATGACCATGAAGTCAATTGCAAAAACTCCCATGAAAATGCGTGATTTCATTAAGTATGATCATAATCGTTATTTACGTGGAAGAGGTTCTGAAACAGAAAAAGAACTACCGCTATACAAAGTAGAAAACCAAATGTATATTCATTACGGGAAAGGAAGTGTAATTCTTTATGCATTGCAAGATTATATAGGGGAGAATAAAGTGAATACAGCCATGCGAGCTTTCTTGGAAGAATACAGATATGAGAAGCCTCCGTATCCAACTTCATTAGATTTCTTAAAATATCTAGAACCACAAGTGCCAGATTCTCTAACATATCTAATAAACGATTGGTTTAAAGAGATAACACTATATGACAATCGTGTAAAAAGGGCCAATTATTCTCTTCAAGACAATGGAAAATATCTGGTATCAATGGATGTAGAATCTTATAAAATTAAAGCCGACACCATAGGAAATGAAACTAAAGTTGATATGAACGATTGGATAGACATTGGTGTTTTTGCCGATTCGGATGAGGAAGAATTAATGTTTCAAAAGCGGGTTAAAATTAATCAACCTCAAATGACATTTACTTTTGAAGTAGATACTATTCCCGCCAAAGCGGCCATCGATCCACGGATGTTATTAATTGATAGAGTCTATGATGACAATACAAAATCATTAAGTTTAAACGAGTAATTATAGCTTAATTACATCTTTTTGTAAAAACTATTGTTCATTACATAAAAGTATCAGTAATTGCTATCATAATGGCATAACTAAACAACTAGTTTTTTCTTAATTTGCAGATCTAAAACAAAAAACGATCATGAGTGCACAATTATATCCTATTAAGTTTAACCCCATCTTAAAAGATAAGATTTGGGGAGGCAATAAGTTAAAGTCTATTTTAAACAAGGAGAGTAATCTTAACAACCTTGGCGAATCCTGGGAACTATCAAGTGTTGAAGGTAATATTTCTGTGGTGGCTAATGGATTTTTAGCAGGCAACGATTTAGAAGAAATCATAGAGGTTTACATGGCCGATATGGTAGGCGAAAAGGTGTACCAAAAGTTTGGAACCGAATTTCCGTTGTTGTTTAAATTTATAGATGCCAACGACGACCTTTCAATTCAGGTGCATCCTGACGATGTGCTATCGAAAGAACGACACAATGCCTACGGAAAAACCGAAATGTGGTATGTACTTCAAGCAGAAGATAAAAGTCAGTTGGTTTCTGGTTTTGTAAAACCATCGAGCAAAAAAGAGTATCTCGAAGCCTTTAATAATGGCAAACTTATGTCGCTATTAAAATCGCACGAAGTAAAAGAAGGTGATACTTTCTTTATTCCTGCGGGCGATATTCATGCTATTGGAGCTGGCGTTTTATTAGCCGAAATTCAACAGACCTCTGATATAACTTATCGTATTTACGATTACGACAGAAAAGACGATGCAGGTAATACACGTGAGTTGCACACCGACTTAGCTTTAGATGCTATCGATTTTAAAGACACCAATGATAAGATAGCTTATAATAGAACTAAAGACGAGGCAGTAAACCTTGCAGCTTGCCCTTACTTTGTTACCAACATATTGGATTTAACTGAAGCTTTTGATAGAGATGTTTATTTACTCAATTCGTTTGTAGTATATATGTGCGTAGAAGGAAGTGCAAAGATTATCTGTGCTAACGGAGAAAGTGAAACTATAGTTAAAGGAGAAACTATATTAATTCCAGCCGCTATTGATAATGTGAAAGTAGAACCTAAGGGTGAAGCTAAATTGTTAGAGGTTTACATTAAAGAAGTATAAAGATTTTATAATTCCATAACTCAAACGCTCGGTACTTTGTATCGGGCGTTTTTTTGATTCCTTTATGTAATAAATTTCACTATTTGTTAATATTTTAACAATTTGTTATTTTGTTGTTGTATTCAATTACTTCTATCGTTAATTAAAAAGAATATTTTAAGTTTGCATACGTAAATTAGACTTGCAAATATTTATTGCTAAGTCTCATATCTCAATAAAATGAAAGTATTAAAGTTTGGAGGAACCTCGGTTGGTTCAGCCACCCGAATGAAAGAAGTAGCCGAGTTAGTATGTAACGGACAACAGAATATAGTTGTGCTTTCTGCTATGTCGGGAACTACCAATAGCTTGGTAGAAATTGCTAATTACCTGTATAAACAAAACCATGAAGGTGCCAATGAGTTAATCTCAAAGTTAGAGCAAAAGTATTATGGTGAAGTAGACAGTTTATATTCTACAGATGAGTATAAACAGAAGGGTAAAGAGTTGATAGAGTATCACTTCGATTACATTAAATCTTTCACCATTGATATGTTTACAGCTTTTGAAGAAAAAGCTATTTTGGCACAGGGTGAGTTGATTTCAACCGCTATGTTCCACTACTTTTTAGAAGAAAGCGGTACTAAGTCGACACTTTTATCAGCGCTTGACTTTATGCGTATTGACAAGCAAAATGAGCCAGACCTTCCTTATATCAAGGAAAATACGGTGAAAACATTAAAAGAGAAAGAAGGCTTTGATATTTATGTAACGCAAGGTTATATCTGCCGAAATGCTTTTGGTGAGATTGATAATTTGCAACGTGGAGGAAGTGATTATACGGCTAGCTTGATTGGTGCTGCTATAAGTTCAGATGAAATTCAGATTTGGACCGATATTGATGGCATGCATAACAACGACCCTCGTTTTGTTGAAAAAACCCATTCTATTGCGAATCTTTCGTATGATGAAGCAGCGGAATTGGCTTATTTTGGAGCGAAAATTTTGCATCCTACTTGTGTTCTACCAGCCAAAATAGGTGGCATCCCAGTCAGGTTATTAAATACCATGGAGCCTAAATCTCCAGGCACATTAATATCTGCCAAGCAAGAAAAAAATAGAATTACAGCTATAGCAGCTAAAGACAATATTACGGCCATTAAAATTAAGTCGGGCAGAATGCTATTGGCTTACGGTTTCTTGCGTAAGGTATTTGAAATTTTTGAAACCTATAAAACACCTATTGATATGATTACAACCTCAGAGGTGGGAGTTTCGGTAACCATTGACGAGGATAAACACCTAAACGATATTGTTGACGACCTAAAAAAGTTTGGTACTGTTGATGTTGATACCAAGCAGGTAATTATTTGTGTGGTAGGAGATTTAATTGCAGAAACAAAAGGTTATGCCGATAAAATTTTTAATGCGCTTAACAATATTCCTATCCGTATGATTTCGTACGGAGGTAGCAATTACAACGTATCAATTTTAATTGACGAGAAATATAAAAAAGAGGCGCTCAACGTCTTAAATGATAACCTTTTTTAATGGATAGTGCAGATGAGTAGTCAATTTCCAATTCAGAAATTAAACGAGGTGGAAACACCTTTTTACTATTATAATATGCAGTTGTTGGATGACACATTAAGTGTAATTCAAACTGAGGCTAATAAATACAATTACCATATTCATTATGCTGTAAAGGCCAATGCTAACAAACGGATTCTGGAAAGAGTAAACTCTTTTGGTTTTGGAGCCGATTGCGTAAGCGGTAATGAAGTGACCGCTTCTTTGGCAGCTGGGTTTACAAATGACAAGGTAGTATTTGCAGGAGTAGGCAAAGCCGACAAAGAGATAATTACGGGTTTAGAGAATGATATTGCGTGTTTTAACGTAGAATCCATCCCAGAACTAGAAGTTATCAACGAGATAGCTGAGCGCATGGGAAAAACAGCCAATATAGCCCTAAGAATTAACCCTAACGTAAAAGCCAATACGCATAAGTACATCACAACGGGTTTAGAAGAAAATAAATTCGGAATTTATATTTGGGATATTGAAAAAGTACTGGATAAAATTGAAGAACTGAACAACGTTAATTTTGTCGGCATTCATTTTCATATCGGATCTCAAATAAACGATTTAGATTCTTTTAAGCAGCTATGTACAAGAGTAAACGAGCTGCAGCAAGATATTTTTATCAAGCGCAGAGCCATTCCCAAAATTGTAAATGTTGGCGGTGGTTTAGGTATCGATTACGATAATCCAGATGATAATCCCATGCCTGATTTTGAGAAATTCTTTGCCATTTTTGATGAATTTTTAGAATTACAAGAAGGACAGGAAGTTCACTTTGAATTAGGACGTTCGGTAGTATGTCAGTGTGGTACTTTAATGAGTAAAGTGTTATACGTAAAAGAAGGTGTTAGCACGCACTTTGCCATTATTGATGCAGGTATGAGCGATTTAATTCGACCAGCTTTATACCAAGCCTATCATAAAATAGAAAACCTGACTTCTACACTTGAAGAAGATAAATATGATGTAGTAGGGCCTATTTGCGAATCATCCGATTGCTTTGGTAAAGCTGTTACCCTTCCTAAAACAGGAAGAGGCGATTTAATGGCAATCCGTTCGGCAGGAGCTTATGGCGAGGTGATGGCCAATCAGTATAACTTACGTGAATTACCGCAGGCAATCTATTCCGATTTGATATAGATAACTCACATTAAAATATTACAAAAGCTCAATTGGAAACAGTTGAGCTTTTTTATTGACTGCTACTTATAAATATTACTTCTAATTTAAAAATAGCTGTATTTTAGCATACAATGCTACTGCAGAATACTATAATTTTAACAAACTTAGGTAAAAATGCCTCTATTCATTATATTGAATTAAAATCAAGCTACACTTCAGGTAATTGATTTTTAATTCTAGTATAAAAATCATTTAAACGATATTATATGAAGCGCAACTATCAACTCGTTTTTAGCATTCTACTTATTTTTGTTTTTACAGCTATTGAGCCCATATCAAACTATATTTCTGAACTCACAGGGTTTGATTTTTATGGATTAATGACGCAAAAAGATAATTTAATTATTGCCAGTTTTTCGTGGCTGATCATCATTCTTCTAAAAAAACTAAAACACTATACACTAAGGCGATATGACATTACAAAAGAGGATAACTTATTATCGCGAAAATTACATACACAAATTAATATTCTAGAAAAAGTTACCATCGTAATAATAATCCTTATTGCTATTGGACTGATTCTACTATCGTTTGAGAACATTAGAAAAATAGGAATTGGAATTTTTGCTTCAGCTGGTTTAGCAGGTATAATCATTGGTTTGTCCGCACAAAAAGTGGTAGGCGCTTTGTTAGCAGGCATTCAAATTGCCATTGCACAGCCCTTTAGAATTGATGATGCCGTTGTAGTTGAGAACGAGTGGGGGTGGATTGAAGAAATCAACCTAACTTATGTGGTTATTAGGCTTTGGGACAAAAGACGCTTAGTATTGCCTTCAACCTATTTTCTTGAAAAGCCTTTTCAAAATTGGACACGTTCAAATGCTGATATTATAGGCACTATCTTTCTTTATACAGATTATAACATTTCGTTTGAAGCATTAAGAAATGAATTAAGCAGATTATTAAATAGTACCGATTTGTGGGATAAAGAAGTAAATGTACTTCAAGTGACCGATTCAAAGGAACATTCGGTAGAAATAAGAATTCTAGTAAGTGCAAAAAACTCTCCTACCGCATGGGACCTGCGCGTTTATATTCGAGAAAAGATGATTGAGTTTATACAAAATAACTATCCGGAAAGTTTACCTAAAACAAGAATCACTTTGGAATCTAAGAAAGATTAAACGCTATCTGTGCTATTCCTGATTATAATACCAATTATACTATTAAACCGGCTTTTCATGAAATGTTAAATTAAACTTAAATTCAGCATCTTCCAATGCTTTCCAGGAACCTTCTAACTCTCTACACCAATCCTGAATGTAATCTAAATATTTACTGTACTCGATACTATCAGCACCAAGATAAATCAACTCTCCCGTTTGGGTTTTACTTTCAGGGTATTCAATTAGTTCCTGTGCTGTCATATTCCCTATAGCTAGAAACCCCAATATTAAACTAATACATATATTTTTCATAGAAGCCTTTTATTATATCATACTCCGGGGCAATTGCATTTAAACCAAGAATCCCATCGCACACCTCTTAATCTCCTAAAGGAGTCCTTGCGCTCGGATTCCTTTAGGGAATAAAAGGGTGACAGGAGGCAATAAATAAATGATAATCTTTAAATGCGAATGCGGTGTATCATACACCTAAGATGCACACCTTATTAATATTCCATAAAATAAATCATTAGTGACCGTCAAAAATATTTTTATTTATTTTATTCAACTCCTCTGGAGTTGTACTGAAATATAAATTCCACTTCTATAAATATGTATCCGCTCTGGGGATATTAAAATAACTTCAGAGAAGTTAAATGTTTATAGAATTTGAAAACCAACCCCATCAATACAATCCCAGCGGGATTGAATATCAATAAAAGAATTCATCGATATTGAAAATAAATCTAAAAAATGGCTACTCTTTAAAATAACAAAAGCAGCCATTAGTAATCTTATTAATACACCTTAGTTTGTAACTCGCTTAAAGGTATACGGGCCCTTTTTAAATACGGCAGGAATACGCTCCAAATGATCGGCAGGTGTCATTTCCAATTACTTACATATATTAATGGAAAATCATTATTTCCCGTTTAGATTTTTTTAAACACAAAAAAACTCGGGGCGTAAATTTAAAAATTACACCCCGAGTTTTATATTATTTATTGCTTTTGCGATACCTTACTTCACCCCTCTTTTATCACCTGCATGGCTTAAAACTGTACCGTTTAAAATACCATTATATTCTGCAGGGTCATTAAGCACTTCAATAGCCTTTTTAAGTTCATCATCATCCTGTAACGATAATCTAATGGCCCCTTTTTGGTAGTAGTATCGTTTTATAATTTCATTGGCTAACAACTCACTAACCTCCTCTTTAAAGATGTTTAAATCCTTCTCCACATCCAAGGTAAGTAGTTTTTCAAGCTCTTCAAATTCAGCCTTAGCTTTGGTATAATAATCCTCTTGTTTCGCTGTTTTAAGCAATTTCTTTAAAGCATCTTGTGTTGCCGATTTATAAGTAAAGTCCTCTTTAGCTTTTACAAAAGCCTTAAATTCTTCAAAAGTCTCATCCGAAATTTTAAACTCTTCAGGAGACGCAATCTCTTTATGCTGAATAGCAAAGTCGGTAGCATAATTAAAAAACATACTTTGAGCTACTAAGGCATAGGCAATGTTTCCATATTTTTTGCGGTCTAAAGTGATATCTGGCGAAACACCTCCTCCATCAAATACCGAACGGCCGCCAAAGGTTTTAAACTCTGTAATTAATGAATCAGGAATTAAACCAACACTACCATCTTCGTTACGGTTGCTATAATCCACCGCTTGAATACATCTACCACTAGGTATATAATACTTGGCTGTAGTTACCTTTAATTTGGCATCGTAAGACAACGGACGTGTAGTTTGAACCAATCCCTTACCAAATGAGCGTTGACCGATTAAAACGGCTCTATCCATATCCTGAAGGCTACCGGCAACAATCTCTGATGCAGAAGCTGAACCTCTACTGATTAATACAGATACTGGACTAATGGTATCAATTGGCTCTGATGTTGCTCTATATACTTTATCCCACTGACTCACTTTACCTTTAGTAGAAACTACTTCGCTCCCCTTTTTAATAAATAAGTTTACGATTTTAACGGCATCATCTAAAAGCCCACCAGGGTTACCTCTCAGGTCAAGTACAAAACTCTCTGCTCCTTGGTTATCTTTTAAATCCTTCATCGCTTTAGCTACTTCTTTAGAGCAGTTTTGCGTAAAGTTATTTAAGATGATAAGTCCCGTTTTATCCGACACCATACCATAATAAGGAACTGGATTGATAGATATTTTTCTACGAATTAATTCAATAGTCAATGGTTTATCTTCTCCTGGCCTATCAAGCTTTAACTTTAAAGGTGTATTAGCAGGACCTTTTAGTTTATCACTAACGTCGGAAGTAGATTTACCTACTACATTTTCGCCATTGATTTCGATGAGTTTATCACCTGCTTTAAGACCTGCCTTTTGAGCAGGAAAACCTTCGTATGGCTCAGCAATAACCACATGTTCTCCATTGCGCGAAATCAAGGAACCCATGCCACCATATTCTCCTGTTGTCATGAATTTAAAATCCTCCATATCATCCTCAGGGATGTAGGTGGTATAAGGGTCTAACGACTCTAACATTTCATCAATACCTTTTTTAATCAGCTCTTCTGGATTTGTTTCATCCACATAGTAACTGTTTAACTCACGAAAAAGCGTATAAAAAATGTCTAGGTTTTTAACGATGGAAAAGTTTCTCTTATCATCATTATTAAAACCTACTAAACCAATTGAAACAACTAATAAAACCAGTGTTCCACTAATCCACTTTAGTCGGCTTTGTTTATTGAATATCTTCATAATTATATTTTATTCGGAGATGATAAACCTTTCTGAATGATGGCACACCCTCCCATTAAATTCTATTACTTTTTGTGTAATCCACATTCTTTGGTATCTGGATTTTCCCAATACCAACGACCAGCTCTAATATCCTCCCCTTCCATAATGGCTCTGGTACAAGGCTGACAACCAATACTAGGATAACCTTTGTCATGCAATGGATTATAAGGAATACCATTTTCTTTGATATAATCCCACACCTCTTTCTCGCTCCAATTGGCTAAAGGATTAATCTTTAAAATGTTATTGTTTTCGTCCCATTCAACTACCTGAATATCTGTTCTAGTTACCGATTGCTCTGCTCGTAATCCACAAATCCAGGCATCCAATCCTTCAAAGGCACGTTTCAATGGTTCCAACTTTCTGTTATAACAACACTCTTTCCTATTCTCGATGCTATCGTAAAACAAATTTATCCCTTTGGCTTGAACCATATTCTGAACAGCCTCTGCTTTAGGAGAGTATACCTTAAGATTTGATTTATACTTTTTAGATGTTCTATCAATTAACTCGTATGTTTCAGAAAACAAACGGCCTGTATCTAAAGTGAAAATAAGCGCATTATCAGTTACCGAAGTTAACATTTGTGTTAAAACCTGGTCTTCTGCACCAAGGCTCGAAGCCAAAGCTATTTTATCTTGATACTTCTCTACGAAAAAGCGAATTACTTCTGTTGGACTAGCTCCTGCCAGTTGCTCATTCAAGGCAACTATCTGTTCTTTTGTCATTATTATTTAAGCTTAAAAATGCGGCTGATGATGTTTCAAAAATAACACCAAACAACCGCAATTAGTTTTGAAGTTGGCATTTTAACTAAAAATTAACCAATCTTATATCTTGTCGCCGAAGCAAACACCCATATTTCGGGCTTTATCCACAAGTCTATCGTTAGCTTGTATAAGTTTTGTTTTGCCACCAACCTCTTCTAAAGGTACTGACGAAATTTCATTGTTTCTGACACAAACCATAGTGCCAAACTCTTTATTGTTGATTAATTTGGCAGCATAAGCTCCATAACGAGTAGCTAAAACTCTATCTGCTGGCGAAGGCGTACCTCCTCTTTGCACATAACCTAAAATAGTTTCACGTGTTTCAAGGTCGGTGCGTTCTTGAATTTGTTTAGCAATATACCTGGCAGCATTTTTTTTGTTCGGCACTTTAATACCCTCACCTACCACAACAATTGAATATGGTTTTCCACGTTCAGCTCTTGTAATTAACGTATTGGCGACTACCTCCATATCGTACTCTATTTCTGGTAGCAACACAATATCACCTCCACCTGCAACACCAGAATGTAAGGCTATCCAACCTGCATTGTGCCCCATAACCTCAATCACCATTACCCTTTTGTGGGAGTTAGCTGTGGTATGCAGTCTATCAATAGCATCAGTAGCAATATTTACGGCAGAATCAAATCCAAAAGTAACATCTGTACCCCAAACATCATTATCAATGGTTTTAGGAAGACCAACAATATTTAAACCTTCTTTAGCCAGTAAGTTAGCGGTGCGCTGCGTACCATTACCTCCAATACAAACCAAAGCATCTAAACCTAATTTTTGGTAGTTCTCTTTAATTACCTGAGGCTTATCTTCTACGGTATCACCAGCTTGTGGCTTAAATGGCTTCATCCTTGAAGTTCCCAATATGGTTCCTCCTAGGGTTAATATACCAGAAAGTTTATCTTCGGTTAATTCTTCTGTATTCATATCTATCAGCCCACTAAAGCCATTAGAAATTCCAATTACTTCCATTCCATATTGAACGATAGCAGTTTTTCCAACTCCTCTAATCGCTGCATTTATACCAGGACAGTCACCTCCTGCTGATAATATTCCTATTTTCATTATTTCTGTTTTTTTAGATATGATGCAGTAAAACATCAAAAAGCCAAACGATTATTACACTTTACAGTTAATCGCCAAAAATTATTGAAGCGTAAATTTAATTTAAAAATCCCTCTTTAGGAAGTAAATAGCCTATTGATGAAAGAAGAGCGTTGGAATTTCGGCATTAAAAAGAATTTTTTTAGTCCTGCTTGGTTGTAACAACTGTGAAATTGCATTTCTTTTTCGTCGGGTAATTGCCAACATATCAATATTATTTGCAGTAATGTATTCTTCTGTAGAATCTATAATATTAGCTCCTTCGATATAATCGCATACCATTGGTTGATTACGGTAAGTAGATTTGCAGTAATCACTATATTCTGTGAGCTTTTCAACAACCGCTTTATCTTTACCATGAGGACAATACTGAACATTATGAATTTTGGTATCAAAGGCTCCAACTAGGTTCACTAATTTATGCAAACTAGTATATTGACATTTCTCGAAATCGGTTACAAATAAAATATTCGTTAGTTTATCTAACACAAATTCGTAATTATTAGGCACTGCCATTACTGGATTTTGCACTTTTGTGATAACATCTAAAGTTACACTTCCTAATAATTCCTTAATGGTTTCGCCTTTGCTTTTAGTACCCATCACTACTAAATCAGGTGCATAACTTTCACAAAATTCAGGAATAATATCCTCGGGATACCCCTCTAACACTTCTAGCTTAACATGGTCTTTATCTATGCTTTCGAAATCCTCTAAAACTTCTGATTTCAATTTTTTCAACCCTTTTAAGGCATCATCATAAGATGATATAAAATTTCCTTCATCTTCTTTACCTTCATTACTCAATAAGTGTGTATAACAATACACCATAGTAATTTCTCCTTTAAGGTGATGAGCTAATGCTGCACAGTACTTAATGGAATTGATGGTATAAGGAGCAAAGTTTACAGGAATCAAAAATTTAATCATAATGAAATGGTAATTTTTAAAATATGTGCTTGTATAAAGTTATTAAAAAATAAACACATTGGTATACAATCTGTTTTATTCTAATAATTGAAGATGTATGACAAAAAAGAAAGTAAATATAGTCTGGTTACGCCGAGATTTGCGATTAGTGCACAACACTGCCTTAAAGCAAGCTGCCAGAGAAAAACTACCTGTATTATTACTGTTTATATTTGACGAAAACATTGTTAATCAACTTCCCGAAAATGACAGCAGGATTAGTTTTATCTACCAACAACTAGAAAGAATTCATTTAGAACTAAGATCACAGAATAGATCACTACTTATTAAAAAAGGGAATCCTTTAGATATCATCAGCTGTTTACTGCAGGAATACAATGTACCTTCTATTTTTGCGAACGAAGATTACGAACCCTATGCCATTAAAAGAGATAATGAGATAAGTGAATTATCAATTTCTTTTAATTCGAAACTGCATCTATTCAAGGATCAAGTAATATTCGCTAAGTCTGAAATAGTAAAGAAAGACCAATCTCCTTATACGGTTTATACACCATACAAAAATCAATGGTTAAATAATTTTGAAGTACAAATTCTAGACGAAGAATACGATATTAAGGCGGAATATATAAATGAAAATTTTCATTTTCCAAGTTTGACCTCTTTAGGTTTTAAAGCTGGAAGACATTTGGTGAAAGATTACAATTTAGATTGTTTAGGGGTCTATGAAGAACAGCGAGACTACCCTATAAAAGACATTGGTAGCTATATTGGACCTCATCTGCGATTTGGGACCGTTAGCATTAGGCAAATAGCCAAAGCTGCTTCTGAGCACAGCAAAATATTTTTAAACGAGCTTATCTGGCGTGAATTCTTTATGCAAATCATGTTTCATTTTCCACATAGCATTACCGAAAGCTTTAAACCTCAATATAAATTTATTCCTTGGCATAATAACGAGAATGATTTTAAGCTTTGGTGCGAAGGAAAAACGGGTTTCCCAATGGTTGACGCTGGAATGCGCCAATTGAACTCAACGGGATATATGCACAATAGAGTTCGTATGATAACTGCGTCCTTCTTATGCAAGCATTTACTTATCGACTGGCGTTGGGGCGAAACTTATTTTGCATCTAAGTTATTGGATTATGAACTTTCATCCAATATTGGCAATTGGCAATGGGCAGCCAGTACTGGTTGCGATGCAGTTCCTTATTTCAGAATATTTAATCCAGAATTACAGCAAAAAAGATTTGACCCTACTTTTGAATATATTAAAAAGTGGATACCCGAATATGGAACAAATCAATACCCCAAACCAATGGTAGATCATAAAACGGCCAGAGAAAGAGCTATTTCGACTTACAAAACGGCTATTATCAAATAAAAAATGCCGTACACTATAAAGTATACGGCATTATATATTTTTAGAATATCCTTAATTAGATAATTAACATAGCATCACCATAAGTACCAAAACGGTATTTTTCTTTAACGGCTACATCATAAGCATTCATTAAGTTATCATAACCTGCAAATGCCGCTGACATCATCATTAAAGTAGATAATGGTAGGTGAAAGTTTGAGATCATTGAATCTGCCACCTTAAATTCGTATGGAGGGAAAATAAATTTATTAGTCCATCCTTCAAAAGGTTTTACATGACCAAATGTAGAAACCGAAGTTTCGATGGTTCTCATCACTGTTGTTCCTACTCCACAAATACGTCTACGCTCCTCTTTACCTTTATTAATGATATTACAAGCTTCATCTGTAATGTAAATCTGCTCAGAATCCATTTTATGCTTGGTTAAGTCCTCCACATCCACCGAGCGGAAGTTACCCAAACCAACATGTAACGTAACTTCTGCAAAGTTAATTCCATTGATTTCTAAACGTTTCATTAACTCACGGCTAAAATGCATACCTGCTGTAGGTGCAGCAACTGCTCCTTCGTGCTTAGCATAAATAGTTTGAAATCTCTCTCTATCTTCTGGCTCAACCTTACGATCGATGATTTTTGGAAGCGGAGTTTCTCCTAATGCAAATAAAGCTTTTTTAAACTCATCGTAAGGACCATCATATAAGAATCGTAAAGTTCTTCCTCTTGAAGTAGTATTATCAATCACCTCAGCCACCATCTCATCGTTCTCGCCAAAGTAAAGTTTATTACCAATTCTAATTTTACGAGCAGGATCTACCAAAACATCCCACAATTTTTGTTCGTGATTAAGCTCGCGTAACAAAAATACTTCAATTTCTGCACCCGTTTTTTCTTTATTACCATACAATCTGGCAGGAAAAACCTTGGTATTATTGAAGACCATAACATCTTGATCAGTAAAATAATCAACCACATCCTTGAAGATTTTATGCTCAATAGCACCTGTTTTTTTATCCAAAACAAGTAATCTTGATTCATCGCGATTATGCGTTGGATGTAAGGCTATTAATTCTTCAGGAAGGTTGTACTTAAACTTTGATAACTTCATTTTGCGTTTACTTTATATTTTATCAACTACTGAAATATTCTCACTAATAAACTCGGTATGTACACATTAAGTTCACACCAATGATAATTTTACATTAGCCCAAACAGCTTAAATTTAATTTATGTAATTGTAATTGTGTAACTTAGCGTATGTGTGTACAAGAGCAACCTTATACGTAAGGTTTTTGCAAAGGTTGCAAATTATTTTAACTTTTTTTCAAACGTTTCGATATTCATGCTATTTTCATTGATATACTGGCCGATACGCGTTCTTTTTAGGGCCATTAAATGAGCCCCACTATTTAATGCTTTCCCAATATCTCTGGCTAATCCACGAATATATGTTCCTTTGCTGCACACAATTCTTAAAACAAGTTCATCATTTTTAAAATCTATTACTTCAATTTCTGTAATAACTAGCTTCTTAGCCTTTAGCTTCGGGTCTTTTCCTTGTCGTGCCAATTCATAGGCTCTTTTACCATCTACCCATACAGCGGAAAATGCTGGAGGTATCTGCTCTAGTTCTCCGATAAAATCCTTTAAGGTTTCATCTATTAATTTTCTATCAATATGGTCGGTCGGAAATGTTTCATCAATTTCTGATTCTAAATCGAATGATGGCGTTGTAGCTCCTAACTTTAGTGTGGCTACATACTCTTTTTCTTCCGCTTGGTAATTATCTATGGTTTTAGTTGCTTTTCCTGTGCAAATAATAAGCAAGCCAGTAGCCAAAGGATCTAAAGTACCCGCATGACCAACTTTTATTTTTTTTACCCCCAAGGCTCTACGTACTAACCAACGCACCTTATTCACTACATCAAAGGAGGTCCACTCATATGGTTTATCAAACAATAAAACTTCTCCTTCTTTAAAGTCATACCCACCGGGTTTAATGTTTTCAACTTCCATTTTCAAATCTATTATATACAAACAATTGCCAAGAGAAAGATATCCCTTGGCAATCGTATTTTATTAGTTTATATCTCTTTAAGCAAAGATAATTGCAATTGCACCTGCTGCGGCACAGTAGATAGCAAAGTATATTAACTTACCTTTTTTAACTAAACTGATCATGGCCTTACAAGCCAACAAACCTGCAACAAACGCCCCTATAAAACCTACCAACAAGGGCATAGCTCCAATAGAACCAGAAGCGGTAAAGTCATCCTTTAAAAAACTAAGAACATTTTCGCCTAGTATAGGTATCAAAACCATTAAAAACGAAAATCGAGCTACAGCCTCTCTTTTATTACCCAGTAATAAACCTGTTGCAATGGTTGAACCAGATCTTGAAATACCTGGCAGAACTGCTATAGTTTGGGCTATACCGATGATAAATGCATCCTTAAAAGAAACTTCTTTATCTTTAGACTTAGCATAAAATGTAAAGGCTAATAACGTAGCTGTGATTAGTAGCATACACCCAACCAGCAGCATAATTTTTTCTGTATTAAATAACTCTTCAACGTAATCTTTAAAGAATACTCCCACAATACCAATCGGTATCATACTAACGGCAATTTTAAAAAGATACTGTGTTTCCTCATTCCATTTAAAAGCGAACAAACCCTTAATAAGATGGGCAATATCCTTTCTGAAAACAACAATGGTACTTAACACTGTAGCACCATGCACTACTACTGTAAAAGTTAAATTATCAGTAGCCTCCACTCCCAATAAATGTTTTCCAATTTCAAGATGCCCACTACTACTCACAGGCAAAAATTCCGTTAATCCCTGAATAATTCCAAGAATTAAAGCTTCAATTACACTCATAATAAATTAGGATAATGTTTAATAGCTCGTTAGTCTTCAGTCATTAGTTTGACAGGCAAAATCAATGTAAGCTCTAACTCACTAAAACGAAATATTGATTTAGATATTTTAAGTTTTATTTCTTCTCTTTTGGCTTTTTCATAATGGCATAAACCTCAAAAGCAAAACCGACTAACACCAACATTGGCGCTAATGTAATGCGTTGAAATCCGTAAATTTCTTCATTAAACACATTAGGATCTTCACTTCTTCCTCCAATCATGAGTATAAAACCTAGAATTACGATGGCAAAACCAATAGCCATTAATATGTAGTTTTCTTTAGAAAGGGCGAATTCAAATTTCTTTTCTTGTTTGTTACTCGACATAGCGTTACGTTAAAAGTATAACTGATCTGTTTTTAACCTTAAATATTTATTTACTGCAAAAAAGGTGGACACTAACGAAAGAAATATTCCTAGTACTACCACCAAAATAAATAAAACTCCAATCAATTCAATATTATCAAAACCAATAAAACCTCCCAGTTCATGGTGCAAAACATAAATGCCTCCAGCTAACATTCCGTTGGCCAATAATGCACCCAGCAAACCATGTATAATGCTGGTGCTTACAAATGGCTGTCGTATAAAACCTTTGGTAGCTCCAACCAACTGCATGGTGTTAATTAAAAATCGTTTAGAATATATAGAAAGTCTTATGGTATTATTTATTAATGCAGTAGCAATCATTAAAAGCAAAAAGGTAAACGTTAGTAAAACCAAACTAATTTTATTCACGTTTTCATTTACTTTTTGAATGAGATTTTTTTGATAGAAAACCTCTTTAACTTGCGGAAAAGAATTAAATATCTCTTCAACATTTTTAATGCTATCTGGATTAGCATATTCAGCGAAGAGCTTTACCTCAATAGACGATAACAATGGGTTATAACCTAAAAAATCAACAAAATCCTCTCCCAACTCTTCCTGAAGTTCTTTGGCAGCTCTATCTTTATCAATGTATTCGGTAGCCTTTACATAAGAGGATGCATCTAAATATTTTTGTAATCGACGCACCTCTACCTCTCTAACATTGTCCTTTAAAACAATATTAAATCCTATGTTTTCCTTCACATAATTGGATAGGCGTTGGGCGTTTAGCATTAAATAACCTACTGCTCCCAGTAAAAATAATACCAATGCAATACTAATTACAGTAGTAAAATAGGAGTTACGGAGCTGCCGTTGTGTTTGTTGACTATCTTTCTTTTTCATGATATAATTGGCCATAAAGATAGAAAAAAGAACAAATGCATAATACCCTTTTAATAATTGTTTTAGATAGCCTACAATAAATTGTGAGAAATTAATTAATATGCGTTTTGAGGAAATAATTACGACATTTATTTATATTCGCTATGTTTTTAAATATAAACCAATTACAAAAATGAAAAACTTTATTTATTTAGGAATTGCCGTTTTACTTTTTGCATGTAACCCCCAACCTATTGCAAAAATAAGTGGAACAATTCAGAATCAGGCAGCTGATGAAATCGTTATATCAAATCAACTATTAGATTCATCAGATACTTTAAAAATTACCGACGGAGCCTTTATTGCTAGCTTAACAGTTGAACAAGCAGGTACCTATTACCTTAAAAATGGTAAATTTGGATTTATGCTTTACCTAAAGCCAGGTGCCGATATCACTATTAACTTTGATATTGATCAGCTAAAACAAGGTAACTATACAAGCCTTGAATTAAGCGGTAAAGAATTTGAAGAGAGCAAATTTGCGCTTTCGTTAAATGAAAAGCACAGTGCTATCATGAAAGACTTTAGAAATACCCTCATGCTTCCTTCTGATAGTTTTGAAAACCTGATTAATACCTACCATACAAGTATAATTAGTTCTATTGATTCATTTAAACAAACTGGCGTTGCAGACCAACACTTTTTTGACAGGATTGAACTAATCAAAAATATTGAAAAAAGCGAAAAATACATGTATTACACCATGTATCATAAGCGCTTAGCACCTCAAGACTCTTTACCTATTCCAGCGAGTTTTAAAACAGTGGGTGATGATATTGCTTTAGATAACGAAGCTTTATATAAAGAACTGAACACCTATAAGTATTTTGTGCTTAAAAAGTATGATGCTAAAATAAATCAAGCTATTGAGGATGAAGAATTAGATGTAGAATCCGCAGCAGCTGCTAATAAAAAGTTTGACTATTTAACAGCGCTTGCCGCAACGCAAGAAATAAAAGATGAATTAGGAAATCAAATGATCTCGTCATACACTTACGCTAACGACGAAGTTAAAGAGGTTTATGAGAGTAGATATGCAGAATTGATTAAAAACGAAGAATATATTGCTGAATTTAAAACTTTATTAGCAAAGCTTGACGCCTTAAAACCAGGAAACAAAGCACCTACTTTTGCTTACACAGACATTAATGGAGAATTAATTAACTCGGAAGATTTAAAAGGTAAAGTTATATACATTGACGTTTGGGCTACTTGGTGCGGACCATGCATGAGAGAGATTCCTCATCTTAAAGCTTTGGAAGAAGAACTTCATAATAAAGACATTGCCTTTGTAAGCATTTCTATTGATGGCGACAAAGACGCTTGGGAAAAGATGGTAGCCAAAAAAGAACTGAAAGGGTATCAACTTTTTGCAGAAGGCGAATGGAAATCTGACATCATCACAAACTACGCCATTAAAGGCATTCCTCGTTTTATCTTAATCGATAAAAATGGAAACTTAGTAAATGCAAACGCAGACAGACCATCATCGGAAGAAGTGATTAAAAAACAACTAATTGAACTGGCCAATAGCTAAACATCCTTAGTCGTAAAAATATTTTAAACCTCCAATATCAGCTTTATATTGGAGGTTTTGTTTTATCTTGCCGTCCATTAACAAAGTACATATAAAATGAACAATAACGACGTTTTAAGAAACATACGATATACCTTTGATTTGAATGACAGCGCTATGATCAAGTTGTTTTCTTTGGCTCAAGTAAAAGTTACGCGAGAAGAGGTGAGCAACTGGTTAAAAAAAGAAGATGATGATGCTTACAAAACCATTGTAGACCAATATTTTTCTGCTTTCTTAAACGGATTTATCGCACACAAAAGAGGTGTAAAAGAAGGTGAGCCTCCTGTTAATGAAAAGCGTTTGAACAACAACATTATACTACGTAAACTAAAAATTGCTTTGCAGCTTAAAGATGAGGATATTATTAATATTCTTGCCTTGGCAGACTTTAGCATTAGTAAAGGTGAATTAAGCGCCTTCTTCAGAAAACCAACGCAGGATAAATTTAGAGTTTGTAAAGACCAAATACTTAGAAAATTTTGTTTTGGTCTGCAAAAGAAATACCGAGGATAACTTAAAACACCACTTCTGAAATTTTATTGGCTTAATTATTAAATAATTGAATTCTTTTTCCGAACTTGAGGAATAAGTTCAATTTTTAAAATCAGGCCTATGACTATTGAGATTGACAACTCACACTTTTGCATACGTATGTATCATGATTTAGCATACTTTAAAACCATGGGGCATCATGGTAAAGAGGAAGCACTTTATTTTGATAACATTGCTAAACAAATGCTGAACGAATATAACCATTCTCAATTTGCTACTTTGTGCAACTTTAAAGAAATGGTATTATCAGAGCATCAGGCTGCCTTTGAGATTAATAAAACCATAAAACGTATTGCTAACACGGTTAATTATAAGTGTAATGCTATTGTAGTTAATTCAAAGTTTTTTGATGTTATGAAAGCCTATGTCTTTTCATTTTATCTGCGCAATATTCATGTAAACACAAGAGTTTTTAAATCGGAAAACGAAGCTCTTCATTGGATTAAATCCTTTGGTTTCGAAACCGAAGAAATAAGCCGATTTGTTGAATTAAAAAAAGCACCCTTAGATATTTAGGATGCTTTTTGTGATTATCTTGTAATATTGTGTTTTAAAATCTCTTCCCTATAGAAATACCAAAGGAATATGAGGAATACTCCTCTTTACAATCGTAAGAGAATATAGGTGTAAGTTCCCATCCATTTTCTATCTCTACCTCATAGTCAATTCCTACTTTAATAACCATAAAGGATTTAGAATCTTCATTCTCAATAAATTCAGTTTCAAATCCAGGCCCTGCAAAAATACCCAATCTAGGTATAGGTTTATATCTAGCTACTGCAGCTGCAATAACAATATTATTTCTTAATAACTCATCCTCATTCTTTTCACGAATATAATATTCATCCAGCTCAATATCAGCAATTAAACCAATATCAAACTTTTTAGATAGCGTATAATAATACTCTGCTCCCAAAGTCGGAATCCATTTTCCGGTGCTTTCTTCATGTGTTTCGTGCTCATAAAAAGCCGCTGCAACATGTGTAAAACCCGAATAAAAAGCCAGCTTGTGCTTGCCATGTTCGTGTTTTTCTATAGCGTGATGATTCGATGAGCCATGTTCATGATGTTGTACATCCTCATGCTGTGCCGACATTTCGGCACCAAAAACTAACGCTAAACATAGCGTCATTAATTTTAAGAAGTTCATTTTGTAACTAGATTATAGGTGTTTCTTACAATATGCGGCAAATGTAAGGCGTAAAGCTCCTAAGTGTTATCGCACCATCAAATTATTAACATTAATTAGCAATTGCCGTAAGCACCCCTAACACGTAGAATTGTAAATATGAGACATTGCAAGCAGCTCAACTTACTGAATGATTATTTATTACAAACGTATGCAACATATGCACATAGTTTCAAATGTTACAATGTTCAACTTTTAACTAATGTTAATAAACACTACAATTTCATTTCATCAATTATAAAAGCCTGATAAATAGTTATATTTGCAAGCCTAATCTAAAATACTCATGGAATACTTACAACAAGGTTACTTCGCTTTATTTGTTATAATATGTTTGGGATACATCATCGGAAATGCTAAAATAAAAGGAATATCCCTAGATATTTCGGCTATTATATTTGTGGCTTTAGTATTTGGTCATTATGGCGTGGTTATGCCTTCTATCATTGAAAAAATTGGCTTAATTTTATTCGTATATACAATTGGTATTCAGGCTGGTCCTGGATTTTTTGACTCCTTTAAAAAGCAGGGACGTACTTTAGTAGTAATGGCAACTGTTGTTATTATATCGGCATCCATCTTAACCTATTTAGCTATTGTACTTTTTAACATTGAAGTACCAGTAGCCATTGGTTTACTAACAGGAGCTCTCACTAGTACACCAGGTCTAGCTGCAGCCATTGAGAGCACTGGCTCTACTGGTGTTTCTATTGGTTATGGTATTGCCTACCCTTTTGGTGTTATTGGTGTTATTCTATTTGTACGATTATACCCAAAGTTTACACGAATTAATCTGAAAAAAGCAGAAGAGGAGTACGAAAAATCATCAGAAGAAAGTTTTCCTGAAATTTCCTTTAAACACTTTGTGGTAGAAAACGATAATGTTGCAGGCAAAACTATTGGAGAACTTAGGGTTAGAACCATGACACAGGGTGTTATTTCACGCGTTAAAACCAAAGGAGAACCTCAGGTTCCTTCTTCCAATACCGTGCTTAATCAAGGCGATATTATTAAGGCAGTAGGAACAGAGGATGCTTTAAATAAAGTAGAACTATTAATAGGAAGCGAAACAAAGGAAGAAATTCCTTTAAAGGAAGGTTATGAGATACAATCTATCTTAGTTTCTAATGCCAATGTGATGAATAAGACCATTAAGGAAATTTATCAATGGACAGCCACATATAATGTCACTATCACCAGAGTAAGACGTTCGGGTATAGATATTACACCTACTCCAAACTTACGATTACAGATGGGTGATAAAATAAAAATTTCATGTAGCAAAGCACATATGCAAATGGTGACCAAGATTTTTGGTGGAAATAGTAAGAAGCTTTCTGATACTAACTTTTTCCCTATTGCAGCAGGTATTGTATTAGGATTTTTCTTGGGTAAATTCTCACTCAACTTTGGTCATTCTTTTACCTTTTCTTTAGGTTTAACAGGAGGCGTTTTAACTGTTGCTATGATTTTAAGTAGAATTGGTAAAACAGGACCTATTATTTGGTCTATGTCAGGTGGTGCCAACCAATTACTACGAACTTTAGGGTTAATGTTCTTTTTAGCTGGTGTAGGTACAAAAGCAGGAGCGCACATTGTAAGTACTTTTAACGAATATGGCTTTACTCTATTTTTAGTTGGCGGATGTTTAACTTTAATTCCAATGATTTTAGGAGCAGCTGTAGCGCGTTGGATATTTAAGGTGAATGTACTTTCTATGTTAGGAGCTTTAACGGGCTCAATGACTAGTACTCCAGGATTAGCAGCCGTTGACCCTATGACTGAAACTAATGCTCCCTCCATTGCTTATGCTACGGTTTATCCAGTAGCCATGGTTTTATTAATTATTTGTGTTCAGATATTAGCCTCATTTGGTTGAAAATAAAAAGCTTCCTCTTAAAAAAGAGGAAGCCAAAATTACCCTAACCTTAATCATCATTATTTAACCCGAGGGTAATCGCTTGTCTCAAATCACTTATTTTCGCTATCTACAAATATTAAAAAGCATACATTACACCTACCGCGAGGCTTAAATAATCAGCACCTCCTAAAGTGTATTTTAGTTCTCCAGTTAAGTTAAGCTTAGATGAAATAGGCATTCTACCTCCAATACCAATATTAATACCGATTTCGCTACCAGAATCATCGAAACCTCCCATTGAACTATACGAATCTCCATAAGGGTTATACTCACTTCCATATTCTTCCATCATTCCGTCCAACTCTTCACCTAAACTACCCAATGCGTCACCAACAGCATCATCCAGATCAATCTTATAAAAAGTCATATTTAAACCAGCTAAGGCATATAAGGTTTTACCTTCAGCGCTAGCTAAAACATAATGTCCATTAAAATCAAGTGCCGACCAAGTAGTATAGTCTTTTTTAAAGAAGTAAGTAAATCCTCCATCCGCTTCCCATTTATCATTAAATAGATATAATCCTTTTACATTAATACCTACATTTTTAATTTCTGTGGCGTAAGTTAAACCACCACCGGCCATAAATTTTGATTCTTGTGCTGATGCAAACGCAGCAGAAAGACACAATACACAAATAACCACTAAGCTTCTCATCTTGAATGTCATAATTTAAGTTTTAAATTTAATTTCGATTCAAAACTAAAGCTATTCGATATGATTATTGAAGTATATTTGAATATGCACTGTCTATACTTGAATTCGTGCATAAGCATCTTGAATTTGATTTTATATACCTTAACTAGAGGAGCATTGACTTAGAACAGACAGAATAAATTACAAATAGAAACGAAACATTAATACTGAGAGTGATATTATAGAAAAAAGCATACTAAAACCATAATAGGCGCATGAACAAACTCTCTATCGATGAATTTAAAGAAAGCTTTAGCACGATTGTTCTAGAATCTGAATTAGAGGCTGTTTACGCCTAGATGATACCGGTATTTCTTTCCCATTGGATAAGATGATAAAACCACCATCACTTTTATCAATTTTACTAATGTATTTTAGATTTACCAAAAACGATTGATGTGGACGTACAAACTCGTATTCCTCCAGAATAGAAGCGTATTCCTTCATCGATTTAGATACCATTACATGATTGGCATTGTTTAAGTAAAAAGTAGTATAGCTATTGTCACTTTTACAATAAATAATATCTTTCACATCCACTAAATGTAAAGCCTCTGCTGTGCGCAAAACTAATTTTCTGGTTTGCGTTTTTTTCTCGTAATGCGATAAAAAATTATTGTATTGCACAGGATTATCTGCCACCGAAATTTGCTCCACTACTCTTTTAATAGCCTCAATAAACTCGTACTCATTTACTGGCTTTAGGATATAATCCATGGCACTAAACTTAATGGCCTTAATGGCAAACTCATTAAAGGCTGTAATAAAAATCAGCTTAAAATTATAAGGATGTAATTTTTGCAGAATATTAAACCCAGTACCTCCCTTTATTTCAATATCTAATAGTACAATATCTGGTTTAGTATCTTGAATCAATTTCACCCCACCATCAACAGAGTCAGCCTCACCAACAATATTAATGTCGGGAAAATTATCTTTAATCATTGAGGCATTAAGAGCTCTTAAATCCTTTTCATCGTCAATTATTACCGCCGAAATCATACTACTATTCGTTTAAAATAGGTAAATACACTTTTACCAAAGTTCCCCTACCCCCTTCATTACTCAAATCAATCATTTCAGGTTCAGGTAAATTAGGGTAATTACTTTTTAAAATACTAATCCGTTGTTTAAATATACTAGTAGCCATAGAAACATGACCATTATTTTTTCTGTTTTCCGAAGATTTAATACCTACTCCATTATCCTCAACTTCTACATAAAGTAAATCTTCTTTATCCAATATATTCAACTCGATAAGACCTCCTGAATCCATATCTTTAACACCATGTTTAATGGCATTTTCGATAAAAGGTTGCAATAACATTGGAGGTATTTGAATAAACTCAGTTTCTAAATCATCATCATAATTTAGGCTATAAGAAAATGAACCATTCCCTCTCATCTGCTCTAACTCCAAATAATTTTGTAGTGTATTAATTTCCTCCTCTAAACTAATATAATCTGCACTAGAATTATTTAATATAGAACGAGCCAACGAAGCAAAATTACCCATAAATCGAGCCGCTTTCTTTGGATCATTACGATACATATAATTCTGGATACTAGCCAAAGCGTTAAATATAAAGTGAGGATTCATTTGCGATTTCAACAACTGCTGTTGTAATTTTTCCTCTTTTAGTTTTGTCGTTCGTTTGCGAGAAACGATTACTGAATAAGCAAAAGCTAAACCCAAAACCAGAATAACAATAATAGCAATCCCCAGTCGAAGTCGTTGATTTTTAATTTGGTTTTCTGCCGACAGTATCTCAATTTGCTGTTCCTTTTGCTCCGTTTGATATCCTATTTCCAATGTTTGAATTTCCTTTTGATATCGGGCCATTCTAATACTATCTCTAAGGCTATTTGTATTAGCCATTATTTGCATAGCTTTTTCCCATCTATTTTGCTTCCCTAACAATTCTACTTTAGCATCACCAATCAATATTAAATTTTCAATAGAATGCACATTTTCTGCACATTGATCAGCTTTATCTAAATATTTAGTTGAATTATTTAATTCATTCTTCGCTAAGCTTATTTTTCCCAAAAATGCATAACAATGGGATAAGTAACGTTGTGTATTATACTTTTCATGAATTTTAATTGCCTTTTGAAACCAAAGAATAGAGACAGGATAATTCTTCTTCATAAACCAGGCTTCACCCATTAAATGATAGGTTACGGCCATTCCCTTATCGTAATTCAATTCCTCCTTTATCTTTAAAGCCTTTTTAAAATAAGCTAAGGCTTCATCCCCTTTATTCTGTTTCAGCATTATTTCACCCAAGGAACCGTAATTATACGACATCGTTCTTTTATCCTTATTATCTATGGCTAAATTCAAAGATACATTTAAATGATAAGCTGACTTATCGTATTCATCTTGCGCAAAATAAGTGGCTCCTAACGTATTGTGCGTATAAGACGCTTGGCGAGTCATACCTTTATGTTCATACATTTCTAAAGCCAGATAAAAATATTTGATGGCTAACTCATTTAAATCTTGCTTGCGATAAGCCTGTCCTAAATTATTATAATTGTAGCATAATTGTGAAGAGTCCTTTAACTGCAACGCGATTTGAAGAGACTCATTATGAAGACTGATAGATTTATCATAATTCTCATCGTAACGCTCTTGCAATCCTAAAATATCCAACGATTTCATCTCGCCATATCTATATCCAACATCCTTAGAAAGCCCAACATAGATTACCAATAAAGGCTTGTAATATTTTTTTAATGACCTACGATGTCTTCTGATACTTTTCAGGAGACCATACATCATAGTTGTGTCACTTTTTGCTAGCTTAATCTGCTGTGATATGGAGTCGTTTAAGAAAACATCTCGTGATATGGTCTGCCCAACAACCATTTGAGATGGATGAATAAGTAAGATCAATAATAACAAACACCATATTTTGGGTTTGATTAGGGCTAAAATCATACAGGTTTATTCTTAAGACATTATTATTATAACAAACTTAATTATAATAATTGTGAATTCGACCAATCGCACTTAAAATACAATTAGTCAGCATTTTTGCAGCATAAATAATCACAGGGTGGTGCTATACCTTTTTTAATCTGGAGGCAGCTTCAACTAAAACCTCATCTGCAACAGAAATATTAACTCTAAGATATTTTTTCTTGCTATTTTCGTGATAGTAAAAGCTAATAGGCACAGTAGCCAAATTTTGTTCCTCCATTAATCGGATAGCCAAGGCTAAATCTGTTTTATCCGCAACGCCCTCTATTGTAATCAATTGAAAATAGGAACCTTTACAAGGGATTGCCTTTACCTTTGAATCTTCAATATGAAAAAAAAATAAATCTCGCTTTTTCTGATAAAATGTAGACAACTCACTAAAATTACTATGGTCTTTTAAATAATCGGCAATGGCCATTTGGTAAGGCAAGTTAATCCCCTCTCCAACTATAGATACCACTTTTCGAATCTGCTTCATTAATTTTTCCGAAGCAATACAGTATCCAATATGCCAATTGGGAATATTCAACGTTTCATTAAACGATGATACGATTACACTTCGTTCTCTCAGCAACGGATACAAGGCTACACTCTGATGCATTTCTGCATCAAAAACCATATGCTCAAAGGACTCATCACTGACCACCACAATATTGGTTCCATTTAAAATTTTCTGTAGCCGAATCATATCTAATTCCGACATAGTAGAACCTGATGGAAAATGCGGTGAATTAACAATAATCATCCGCGTTTTCGTAGTAATTAACTTTTGAACATCTTCCCAGTTAACCACAAATTTAGGAGCCTCCAACGAAACGTATACAGGACGCGCACCAGCCAACTTAATGGCTTCTTCATAACTTTTGTGAGCTGGTTCAAATACCAATACCTCATCGCCTTCTTTCAACAAAGCCAAAATAGTGCAGAAAACGCTTTGCTTAACGCCAGCAGTTATCGTTAATTCAGTATCTGAATTATAAGAATGGTCGTATAATTTTTCAATTTTACTCGCGATGGCATTCCTTAAATCTGGTAAACCAAACTTTGGAGAGGACATATTTGCATAAGGCAAAATATATTTACTCACCAAGTCCTCAAGCTCCTTATTACAACTCATTTCCGAATGACTTTCGGCTAAGTTTAAACAAGAAGATTCCCGAGCATATTCTACAATTGCTTTAGGAGAAGTTATATTTTCTAGGTTAAGTGATATCATTACAATTATTAGGTCTAATAAAACAGTTTGGTTCGCAAAAAAAGAGTCGCATTACAGCAGTGGTAAACACCTATTTTTCAGGATCTGCTATTATTATTTATAGCCTCACAACTACGAGCGATATACAATTTACAAAAGTTTTTCTGATATTATAAGGGTTTCCCATAGAAATAGTTTATTCTTAGGTAAACACCTGTTATTATTTTACTACCGGAAAACTTCCTTGAGGACTTCAAAGGATTTAATATTTGAAAACCCTGATAAATGAAGGTGGTAATACTGCAGCATTTTATCAATAAATGAGCTCCGATCTTCGCTGCATAAAGTTAGTTGATCGAGTTCATCAATACCGATATTTTGTAGCTGAAAAAGAATCATTGTTTCTACATAATTCATGTATTCCTGACTCACTGGCTCTGTGACTTGAAACATACCCGTTTTTAAATCAAAAAACTTGCAATTATCTGAATCTTTAAAATGTGGATAAAAACCTAACAGTCGCGTTAATCTGAATAGTAAAAACAGATGAAAATTATGAACGCCTGGTAAATTACCATCTAATATAGAAATGGATTGATGCAAAAAATCAAACAAACCTTCTACCGCCTTATCTTCTTGCTTTAGTGCCTTGTTCAATACCTCTGCAATAAAAAATGCTAAACCACGCCTTACAGCCTCAAATGGCACTTGCATAAAAGGCATACTTACTTTAAAATCTTTAATTCGATGTATTGTTTTCTTCTCAGAATGATAAACTTCTAAATCGAGTAATGTAAGAGGTTGAAGAAAAACAGTTTTACCCTTGTTTTTGCGACTTCGTACTTGATTAATCATATACGATTGAAGCCCGAATTGTTCTGTATAAATATGCGATACAATACTAGTTTCAGCGTATCGGGTATAGTTTAAAACAATTCCTCTGGTGGATTCAATCATAATTGTGAATTTACTCACAAAAATAGACTATTTACCCTAAACTTACATAGGCATATCTAAATGAATATAAAAACCTCCCAAGCCTTGCTTGTTCACCGAATAATTTACGGATAATACTTTATCGTAATAGGTCACCAAATCAACACCTAATCCAAAACTATACATAAATGTATTACTTAAGTTATTTCCTATTTGTGGCTGTTTATTATATACATATCCTCCATCAACAAATGCTTTTAAATATAGTGCATAATGAAATTTAGAGAATTGATTTAAATTGATAAAGTTTAGATATGCCGTTTTAGTTGGAATTAACTCAAAAGAAACTTTTTGCTTACTATAGCCAAATGTACCTCCTTCAATAACATTGTATTCGTAGCCATTTAAAAAATCCTTAAAACCTAAATCGGATTTAGTCACAAAAGGTCTTTCTTCTGCTGTATTTAAAGTCCCTCCAATATTCCAACCGTAATAAAATCGCCCATTAATATTTCCATATTGCTCAAAACCAAGTTTCACCGAAAAATTAGCATACTCATCGGAAATTACACCCAAACCACTTTGCAATACTGATGCTTGAACTAAATGTCCTTTTAAAGGATATGGCCTATTATCGCGTTTATCGTGATTGTATCGATAACCCAGCGATAAATAAACTAAAGAAGTATTGCCATTCAGTAAATAATTAGGATTTAAACTGGCCAAAGTATCCTTTACGTGGTAGGCATTATAACCAATTGAAAAAGAGTGCCTGTGAACGAAATTACGACGGTAATTTAAAAATAACTTAGCTGACCATCGTTGCTGAATGGCAGCATGCTCGTGTTTAATATTGATAGGTTGATTATTGACAATATTGTAAGAAACCTGATTATTGGTATTGTAGTCCATCACGGTTCCCCAACTCAGCCTATTGTTATAATCTGCTGACCGATAGCTCAGTTCAATTTCATTATTAAAGCCCATCTGTAGCTTTAGCTTAATGAGCTCATTCATTCCTCTAAAGTTTTCCTGTTTTAGGTATAACCCATAATTCACTCTACTCCAATCACCACTTTCAACAAAGGAGCTAAAGTTTCTGTCGCCTTGTTCAAAAATAGGTAGAGCCCACAAATACCAACGTTCGTCCACTTTTACTTCAATGGCAATTTCATGATTGGATAAAAGCCAATAGTTGAGATATACAAAATTAAAGAGAGAGGTGTTTTTTAAATTTTGGCGAGATTTGCCGACCATAGAATACAGCTGGCTGGTAGAAATACCTTGATTTTCCTTGAAAAGAAGCTCGTTTAAAATTATCTTGTCTTTGGTCTTTTCGTTACCTACTATGTATATTTTTTTCACCACAAGGGTATCCTCGGCCTTGGAAAGGTCAATTGCTACGGTTTTATTATTTGCATGCAGGTGCAAGTGGCATATACAAAAACAAAAAAAACAAAACAGCGATAAGTTAACTTTTTTATTTAACCAATTAATATCCAACTACACAGTGTATAATTTCTATACGCTCAAATACCTTATTAAGGCATCATAATTCTTCTTCACAATTTCATCAACACTATCGTTTTCTGAATATGAGGCGGTCACCTTATAATCATATCTATCAAAGGCGCTAAGAACAGGTGATATATCTTCTCTATTAAGCTTAATAGTAATCTTTAATACATCATTAATTACATCCTGACTCATGTAAAAACTCAGTGGTTTGGTGTCGGCATCTTCAATGATTCTAGCTATTTCTGTGAGCGAATAATCGTAAGATGGAACTTCAATCTCCACAATTCCTCCAGGAGTATGCACAGCAATTAAGTCGGCAAAATTCTTTAATAAATCAGCCTGCGTAATCAAGCCAATGTATTCGTTGTTTCTCTGCAATACAGGTATAACAGTTAATTGTAAGCGCGAAACTAGCTCAATGACAGTATAAATATGCTGGTTGTCAAAAACATAAGGCGTAGTAAGAGATAACTCATGATTACCTAATGGTTCCTCAGGTTTATTCAGGTCATAAATATCGGTATCGCTAACTAAACCCAAAAATTGTTTGTTATTCACAATAGGCAAATGAGAGACCCTAAAAACCTCCATCCAATTTAGGGCATCTAAGCCCGTGTCGGAAGTTCTTAAAGAAGGAACTATATCTGATATCAAATCTTTCGCTAACATATAACAGTTTCAAGAAATACTCTTAACTTTGTGCCGAGGAGAGATATTTAATTTTCTCCTTTTTTTATAAGACACAGGATTAAATTTAGTCTCATAAAATGAAACAATCAAATGATTAATTGGTTTATTTCTGAGTTTTAGACTAACTCGCTGTGTATGATGACAAAATAAATTAGAATGACTAAGTTAAGTGTAAATATAAATAAGATAGCCACCCTTCGTAACTCGCGTGGAGGTACAGAACCTAATGTTTTAAAGGCAGCTATTGATGTACAAAATTTTGGTGGCGATGGTGTTACTGTTCATCCTAGACCAGATGAAAGACATATCCGCTATCAGGATGTTTTTGATATTGTGCCCGTTATAAAAACCGAGTTTAATATAGAAGGATATCCATCGAGCGACTTTATCGATTTGGTAAAAAAAGCTCGACCTCATCAAGTTACGCTTGTGCCCGATCCTCCTGAAGCACTGACTTCTAACGCAGGTTGGGACACAATTAAAAACAAATCGTTTTTACAAGATGTAATTGCTGAGTTTAACGAGGCGGGTATTCGTACTTCTATTTTTATTGATACCGATTTAGATAATGTGGCTGCTGCAGCACATACCAATACGGATAGAATAGAGCTTTACACAGAACCATATGCTACTGATTTTGTTAAGGACAGAGATGCAGCAGTTGCTCCTTTTGTGGCAGCTGCAGAGATTGCTAAAAAAGCGGGTTTAAAAATAAACGCAGGTCACGATTTAAGTTTGGAAAACCTGAAGTTCTTTTCACAAAACATTCCGTATTTAGCAGAAGTATCTATTGGTCATGCATTAATTTGCGATGCACTATATATGGGGCTGGAGAAAACAATACAGCTATATAAGCAACAACTAGTTAAATAGTATTATTACTAAAATATATAACGGTTCTTTGTTGCTCCAAGGGGTAATGGAGAACCGTTTTTTTTGAATTTAAGAGCATGAAACTTTTCTATCGTGAGCTAGGACAAGGAGATCAAAATCTCATCATCATACATGGATTATATGGTTCGTCGGATAATTGGCTAAGTATAGCTCGTTTATTAGAGGATAAATTCAAGATATTTATTATCGATCAGCGAAATCATGGTATGTCGCCACATAGCCAGGAGATGAATTACGGTGTAATGGCACAGGATTTAAAAGACTTTATGCAGCAAAAGCAACTAGATAAAGCCATTATTATGGGACACTCTATGGGTGGAAAAACAGCCATGGCTTTTGCACTGCAAAATCCCACATTAGTGGATAAATTGGTGGTATTAGATATTGCTCCTAAATCATATAACAACTTTAGTAATTACGCTCACATTACCAACGACCATCGTACCATTATAGATGCTTTATTGTCGGTTAATCCTTCGGAACATGCTTCCAGAAGTTCGGTTGATAAAATACTGAAAGAGCGTATACCCAATGATATGGTACGTTCTTTTTTACTGAAGAACATTGGTCGCGGTGAAGATAAAAAGCTATTTTGGAAATTAAATTTGAATGCCATCTCTACCCATTTAGATGAATTGATGGATGGTGTTAGCGAATTTGAAGCTAATCCTGAATTTCCTGAAGAAAAAACGGTTATCATGATTCGTGGTGCCAAGTCGCCATATGTGCAAGATGAAGATATGCAACAGATGCGCAAATACTTTCCTTCTGCTCAATTGGCCGATATACCAAACGCAGGCCATTGGTTACATGCTGAACAAACAGAGTTGTTTATTAAAACCCTAAAGTATTTTCTTGAAATATAGTTCAAGCTAAAATCTATTGTAAACAAACTTATTTTTAGAACTACTCCTTATATACAAAATATTTAATAATCAGCAATTTGAACTGATTACTCTACTTATTGTTTCTTTTATAATAATTAAAGACTTTTATTATGAAGAAGCATTATATCTTTTTTCTTTTTATACTCTTTAGCCTTGGTAATATCACATTTGCTCAAGAAGTAAAAGAGCTAAATTTTAAGGAGCTAAAGCCGTATTTAAATAAAAATACTGACACTGTTTATGTAGTAAATTTTTGGGCTACTTGGTGTAAACCATGTATTGAAGAGCTTCCTCACTTTTTACAAACGGCAGAAGAACTAAAACAAGAAAAAGTTAAGTTTTTGTTTGTGAGCCTAGATTTTGCCAGTCATAAAACATCACGCTTAATTCCTTTTATGAAAAAACATCACGTTTATGAAGAGGTGGTGTTATTAAACGATCCTGATGGTAATTCATGGATTGATTTAGTCAATAAAGATTGGAGTGGAGGTATTCCAGCTACCATTATCTACAAAAAAGAGGACAGAGCCTTTCATGAGGGTCAATTATCTTACGATGAACTGTATACCAAAATCCAATCTAAACTATAATCGACAATCATTAACAATCAACATAAAATTTTAGAGACATGAAAAAGCTAATTATTACTGCATTCTCCCTGCTGTTATCATTAAGTGTTTTTTCCAAGGGATATTCGCCAGGAGATAAAGCCATCGATTTTAAATTAAAGAATATTGATGATAAAATTGTTTCATTAAGCAATTATGATCAGGCTAAAGGTTTTATTGTAATATTTACTTGCAATCACTGTCCTTATTCTGTTGCATACGAGGATAGAATTATAGCCTTGGATAAAAAGTATAAAACAAAAGGATACCCTGTTATTGCAATAAGCTCAAACGATGCAGAAGCTTATCCTTCAGATTCTTTTGAAAAAATGAAAGAGCGATCGGCTGAAAAAGGTTTTACGTTTCCTTATTTATATGATGAATCGCAAGAGATAGGTAAAGCTTATGGTGCAACCCGAACTCCACATGCCTTTGTACTACAGAAAAAAGGTAGTGAGCTATTTGTAAGATATATTGGCGCTATTGATGACAACACCCAAAACGCCTCTGCTGTAAAGGAAAAACATATTGAAAATGCTGTTAATAACCTACTAGAAGGCAAAACGGTAAAGGTAGATTTTACTAAAGCAATCGGTTGTAGTATTAAGTGGAAGTAAAAAATAAAATGAAAAACTTGTCTTATTTCAATAGGACAAGTTTTTTTTATAAAGTTAACTTCAACTCTTCAACATCAACAAAAATAGCAAACTAGCATCTTTTTTATAATTTCATATGCTATTCCGCTCTTCAGTTTTAATAATCAGTACTTCTTCTATTTACCATTCTAAGTACAATTGTATTCATTAAAAAACCGATGATGAATCCATAAATTAAATAATACCCTAATTTCAAATCTTCAGCGGAGTATTGATTGGTAATATCTTCGCTCGATTCAAATTGATTATACGAATCAAATATCGTGTTCAACTGAAAAATTCTTAACTGCCAACAAACAATTCCTATAATAAGAATAACTCCAATAGAAACATACTTTTTAACCATCGAATCTGCCTTTGACAATTTAGTTGATATCAGATGTAAAAATGGTAATAGCCCAATTGCTATGCTAAAAATAAAATTTTGTAAAAACTGTCCTCGCATGGTTCGCCAAACAATATCAACGTTATTTAAATCTAATTGTTGAATTGAGATTTTAATAAACTGTGGCCCCGTTATAAACCCTATTAATGCCAGTATTATTGATACTCCAATGTATATGTAAGTATTTTTCATTTTTGCTATCTGTATTCTTTTGTGGTGAATCAAAGAGAACTATTCATCAGGTAAATAGTTATATTCAACTTTAAAGATTATCAATTATTTGATTAATTTCTACACCTAATTTCTCTATTTCAACTGCATATTTATCGGTCTCTTCCGTCAACGCTCTTACTATTAAATCATAGTGTTCTATTCTTAGTTCACAATAATTTAGCAAGATTTTATTTTGTTCTAATAATTCTACTGGAAGGTTTTCAATAGTATTAAGGTTCGTTATTATTGTCCTATTCTCTTCCCATAAAACAATTCCCTTATTTAATTCCTTTATTAATGTTTGTGGCTCTTCATTATCAACAATACTAAAGACTTTCAGCGATTGGTTTTCATTTTTAGAAAATTCTTCAATCCCAGCATCATATACCTTAGCATCAAAATCTTGGTTTGATAAGTCTCCTGAAATAAAAGCAACAAGCATTATTACTGCAAAAACTATAACCATAAAAATTACTCCGATTCCTGCTGCTTTCCATCCACTTTGGAATTTACCCTCAGATTCTTTATGTTCCTTAAGCCATTGCCCTTGAAGTCTTTCTACAATTAGATATATAATCCCTGTGTATATTGCAGGTATTACTACATTAGGGACTTTATCCACAATATGTTCTGGCAAGGAAAATAAACCAGCAAATATCAACAGAGTAGAAAAAATACCTATTAGAAAGGCTTTTTTTCCACTATCCTCCTGACTAAATGATTCATAATTCTTTTTTACTAAATAACCAGCTGCTGCAGGTCCTCCAAAATAAGTTGCAATTGCAATAGATGTTTGAGAATAGAGTTTTTTGGTTTCTTCCATTAGTTATAGTCTTGGTTATAAATTTATTATTGGAGTATAGCCCTAAGATAGCTTATTAAAGAATAAAACTTTAATATCTACTCTAACACTAAATTGATAATTCTTGTAATTTTTAATACTGAGTATATTTACTCTCGACTTGCATTATACAATTCCATCTCCTTTCTTTCGAATGGTGGAAAAGCAATATTGCTTTCCCAATCCTTAGAGATCATAGGGAATTTATCTAATATCTTGATCAATAATTCACTCCAACCTTCAAACTCTTCTGATACAACAACAACCTTATTGTCGGTTTGAATTTCTAAACAAATATCATCCACTACCAAATTATCAATCTTGAATGCTTTTAAAATAATTATTTCATCCCAAAAAACTTTTGTTATTTCATCATAATAGGATACTTGAAGTCCCAAATCTGTGAGTTCAATCTTTGCAAAAGCTTTATTCTTCTTCAGTTTATTCCAAAACATTGGTACCTCCTTTATTTATAATCCTTCAGAATACCATTAACATGACTATAAACTTACTTCACACTTAAATCACCCTTTCAAAATAATCCTCTTCTATCAATGGCTTGCCCATTAACCTTAGTAAAAGCTGTGCAGTGGCTAATACATCTTTTTCGCAGTAAATGGCAATTCGCTCCAGGTCGTTTTCTTTATAGTAAACATCCGCTACCTGACTTCCATCAATATCATCTTTTGGAGAAGGAATATTAAATATTGTAGTTAGTAAATTAAGCGAAGTATAATGTTTATAGTCGCCAAATTTCCATAGGTCAAGCGTATCTAAAAACTTAATTTCCCATGGTTTTTTACCTGCAATATTAAGTGCCTGAGGTAGCTTTAAACCATTAATGAGCATACGCCGTGCGATATATGGAAAGTCGAATTCCTTGGCGTTATGTCCACATAAATTCTTATCAGGACCTTTGCTCATAAAATTCTCCAACATATCTCTGAACTCCATCAAAAGCTGCTTTTCATCATCGTTGGCAAAACTCTTTACCTTAAAATGCATTTCACCTTGTACATGATGAATTACTCCTGCCGAAATACAAACTATTTTGCCAAACTCAGCATAAATGCCTGCTCTTTGGTATATATCCGCAGGCGTTTCTTCATCTTTTAAAAAGTACTGGGCTTTTTTATCCCACAACTTTTGCAAATTCTCATCAACATCGCTGTAACTAGGATGCTGCGGAACTGTTTCAATATCTATAAATAGAATATTCTCAGGATGTAAATTCTCTTGCATAATTTAGTATTTTAAGGTTTAAGCTAATTCCAGATTTTGCTCAATATATTGTTTTAAAAGGTTGATGGCTACTGTGTTATTTCCGCCTTGAGGAACAATAAGGTTGGCATAACGCTTTGTTGGTTCAATAAACTGTAAGTGACTTGGTTTTACTGTTTTTTCGTAACGCTCCAGCACCTGCGAAACATCGCGTCCGCGCTCAATAATATCACGTGAAATTACTCTTGCTAAACGATCGTCGGCATCTGCATCAACAAAAATGCGCAAGTCCATTAAATCCCTCAACTCTTTATTGCCTAATATCAATATCCCTTCTACTATAACCACCTTGGTAGGCTTTACAGGAATGGTTTCTTCTCCTCGTGTACAGGTTAAGTATGAGTAGGTAGGTTGTTGAATGGTTTTACATTCTTTCAGCTGTTTTAGGTGCTCTCTCAACAATTCAAACTCAATACTATTGGGATGATCAAAATTAATTTTCTGCCTCTCCTCCAACGAGATATTTGCATTATCTCTATAATACGAATCCTGCGGAAGTACAGTCACTTCGCCAGGCGGTAACTGCTCAATTATCTTTCTAACTACGGTTGTTTTTCCAGAACCTGTTCCGCCTGCAATACCAATTACTAACATGTGCTTGGGTTTATCTTTTAGTCTTTTTCAATAAACTGTTTAAATCTTATCTTTGTAAAGATAAGCAGAACAAAAGTAAACATTAAATAAAAATACGATGATTAGACACATAGTTTTATTCAAGCTACAGCCATTTGAATCGGAAGTGGCTAAAACTGAAAAACTAAATGAAATTAAAGATGCACTAGATGCCCTTCCTGCCAAAATAAGTGAAATCATATCACTTCAAGTCGGCTTAAATGCAAATCCAGCTGAAGCTTTTGATATTGCTTTAACCGTGGATGTAGATTCTTTAGAAGACTTGGATATTTACGCCAAACACCCAGATCACGTTGCAGTTGGAGGAATTATCCGTCCAATACTTGAATCAAGATCTTGTGTGGATTATATTATTTAAAATGCTGTACAATGAACCAATATCTGATCCTTCTTTTACTTCTTATTTTAGCAAGTTGCTCCAATAAAAAGGATAAAAATAAAAATCATTTTAAAGAGAAGAATATTGACACTGTCGCTAAAATAATTGCATACAATGAAACTAAGACCGTTGAAGAAATAGTTAAATTTATTGACAGTATCTATGTAATTACTAGCATTACTAAGGTTGATACTTTAAAGGATTGGTCAGTTCTAATTGAAGAGGAGTATGATTACAATTCAGACACAGCACTTATATTTCCCGAAATCGGATTTGGTTATGGTCCAAAAGCTTTGAATCTGACAGAGCTAAAATCCTATTTAAAATATTTATCATTTGATTTTCTACTATTTAAAGATTCTATTTCTGCTCAACAGCAATTTAATAGAATATTAAACTCCGAATCTAAACTTAGCGAAAATAGTACCGTCTGGAACAATGACCTTTACTGGAAAGTTTTTTCTAAAGGAGGTTCATCATATATTCTATATGATAAGATGATAATTTACCACGATAGACGATGTAATTACAATGAAAAAATAGAGACTCCTAGAGAAGAGCAATTATTAGATTATTTATTCAATAACCAATTCCCCAATAAACCATATTTTGCCAGAGTCAAATGTGGCTACAGTGGATTAGAAATAAAATAAAAACCAAAAACATACTACCATCAAATGAAAAACATATCCATTTTATTATTACTAATTGCCCTTATTACAGGATGTCAACCGAGTATTGTAAAAGTAGAACCTAGCAATTCAGAACTTAGCTATGTTGGCAGAATTAACTTTGAAAATCCTAATTCTCCAGAATTATACTGGAGTGCATCATCGGTTAGCATGAATTTTAAGGGCTGTTGTATATCGGCTACCTTAACTGACCAAAACGGCGAAAACTATTACAATGTGGTTATTGACGGACAAGCTGAGTACCCTATTAAACTGGATAAGGGTGCAAAAACATATGTATTGGCCGATAGTTTAGATTCGAGTAAAGCGCATAGCATAACACTTGTAAAACGCAACGAATGGCCAACCGGAAGCACTCAGTTCAATGGGTTTATAATAGAAAATGGAAAAGTACTGAAGGCATCGCCTAAAAAGGAAAAATTCATTGAATTCTACGGTAATAGCATTACCGCCGGATATGCCATTGAGGATAACACAGGTGGCGACTCTCCGGATAGTACGTTCACCAATAATTATAAAACCTACGCAGCTTTAACCGCTCGCCATTTTAATGCAGATATACATTGTACGGTGCGTTCTGGAATAGGAATTCAGGTAAGTTGGGATCGCCCTATTATGCCAGAAATATACAACCGTTTAAATCCTCTGGATTCTTTGAGTATTTGGGATTTCTCTCAAAAAATTCCTAACCTAGTAGTTATTAACCTGATGCAAAATGATAGCTGGTTAGTTAAATTGCCCAATAACGATCAGTTCAAATATCGATTTGGAAATGAAGCTCCAAGCCCAGTAAAGATAATTGATGCCTATGCAAAATTTGTATCAAGCATTAGAGAAGTATACCCTAATACGCCAATTGTTTGTGCGTTAGGAAGTATGAGTGCCACTGAAGAAGGTTCACCATGGCCAGGCTATGTGCAGCAAGCTGTTGATTCGCTGGATGACAGTAATATTTATACTCATGTTTTTCCGTATATCAATAAATCAGGGCATCCCAGAGTGGATGATAATAAAAAGATGGCCGCTAGTTTAATTTCGTTTATCGATGAAAATATAAAGTGGTAAATAATTTACAAGGTGGCTATTTATATCATTAAATAGTCACCTCATGAGTACACTAAACCTCGGCTAAATCCCTAATAACCCTACTGGCCACCATACAACCAAAAATAGCTGGCATATAAGAAATTGTGCCGACCGTCGTTTTCTTATTTCTTTCTCCTTCGGTTTTGATAACTGCCTCTTTATTGGCTTCTTCGTAGGAATACACCACAGTAACTCCTTTTCTAATTCCTTCTTTGTATAAGCGCTTACGCACCATGCGAGCTAAGTTACAGTATTTGGATTTGGAGATATCTGTTATTTCTATTGTAGAAGGGTCCATTTTTCCGCCGGCACCCATAGATGAGATAAGTGGTATTTTTCGATGAACAGCCTCTTTAATTAAGGCTACTTTTGGCGCCAGAGTATCAATAGCATCCACCACATAATCAAAGTCATTATCCAATAATTGAGCAAAATCTTCTTCGGCAATAAAATCAGATATCACAGTAAGTTGAATAGCTGCATTAATATCTTTTAATCTAGCCTCCATTACCTCGGCTTTCTCTTTACCATCAGTACTTATTAAAGCAGGCAATTGTCGGTTGCGGTTACTCGCATTTACCGTATCTCCATCTACAATGGTCATTTTACCAATACCAGCACGAGCAATCATTTCGGCTGCATAGGCTCCTACTCCACCTAGTCCAACCACCAATACATTCTTATTTGATAATGCTTCTACTTTCTCATCTCCCAACAGCAGTTCTGTTCTTTCCAACCAATTCATTTACCCAAAAATCTATTAAAATTCATTTCTATTTTATTTTCAAGCCATGCCAAATCTTTATTTAATAGCTTAGCTGCCTCTCGATATACCTCTTGAATAGTGACATCACTATCATCGGTTTCGAACAAAACAAAGTCCATATCAACTTGGTTTAGCAGCTTTTTAAATTTATCCGGATGCTTGATTAAATTTTCTCCAAAAGAAATAAAAATATTTTGAGATGCGAACTGTTGAGCCGTTTCGATTGAACCACTAAACCCATGCACCAACCAAGGCATTTGCGCCCGAGTCTCTTTTTTGATTTCAAGTATTAAATGATGCGTCTTAACGGAATGAATAATACAAGGAAGCTTGTATTGCTCCGAAAGTCTTATTTGGGTTTTAAACACCTCTTTTTGATATTCTAAATCGTCAATGTTTTTATCTAAACCACATTCGCCAATGGCAACAATGTTATTGTTCTTGCATAAAGAATCAATACCGCTTATCCATTCTTCTGTTTTTTCAGGTTTAATATACCAAGGATGTATTCCACAGGAATAGACATACGAGTCATTTAACTGTACTTCTGAAGGGTAACAATTAATGATGGATAAATCGACTCCTTTTGAAGCGCTATGTGTATGAGCATCTATTAACATATTAAACTAGAAAAAGCCCAGCAGATAATCCTCTGCCAGGCTAATATTAATTTTATTCTACATCTGTGTTTATTTGTACTAACCTAATAGGATACTTTTTACGATATACCTTTTGAGCTTGTCCTTCCAGCGTATCAAAATTTTCTCCATTTGCTTTGGCTTCAGCCCTTCTGATATTGTTGATAGAATGAAACACCATATCCGCCACACCAACAAACTCTTCGTACGTTGTACTGTTATCATACTTATACGATAAAACACAATCATTATATTCGTATATATAGTTTGTTAAATCAGCAGCTACATCTGTTGTAGATTTATCTCCTTTTAGATTAATTTTAAAAAGGTTGGCTATTTTATCCTCATCCAACAACATAGCGTTTTTAGGTGGTAGTAACATAAACAAAGCCTTTCCATCTTTAACAAGATATCCAACTTTTAATAGGTTATGATTTCTAAGAGCTTGTCTTACCTGATCCATTTGGCCCATTTTAACCGACTTATCTATATTCAATAAAACAGTCATTTTCTTGCCGTTTCCTTCGTATTCGGAAAGGTCAATTGAAGCAATTAATTCATCTACTTTATCAAAATCGTGCTTTGCATCATTATAATAAAAACCATCCTTACTTAAAGTTAATGTGCATAGGATAAAGTTTTTATCGTACTCCTTAACTTCATTTGCTGTAGGAAGATTTATCGACACAGATTTTAAGGTCGCTGAATTTTCCTTTGTATTATCTGCTGAATCATTAAAGGATTCGGTACAGTTTGCAAAAAATATAAATGCAAACGCTATGATAGGAATAACCAAAACTGCCTTTAGTTTCGCTATTCTTCCTGATTTTATTTTATTCATCATGGCAATTCGTTTTTTAATGGATAATAAATTAAAATTGTTTACCAGCTCAACTGAGCGAATGCTAATTAACTGACTCAGTAATAGAGACTGATAATCGAATAACTCATGCCCTTGGTTAATTACCTGTCTGTCGGCAATATACTCGTGGCATGTTTTAAGCGATTTCTGTATGCGCCATGTAAGCGGATTAAACCATTGGAACATAGTAATGATATGTGCCAAAATTAAATCCACCGAATGTTTGTGCTGCACATGAACTTTTTCATGCGCCAATACCTGCCTAAATTCCTCGGGTTTAAGATTTTCCTCATTAACAAAAATCCATTTTAAAAAGGAAAAGGATGGTGCCTCTTCTTTTATGGATACTACAGAAAAACCATCGCTTACGCTAATATGATTTTTTCTGATATATGTGGATAAATGATAAAGGAGAAATATGAGTCGTAAACTAAAAAATAGCAGGCCTACGATGTATATATAAAATATTAGTTTTATGATGTTTACTGAAGAACTAACAAAGCTTTGACTGAGCATAGCGTTTTGATTTGTATCATTAATAACTGGAGCATCATACTCTGCATCAAAATGATAAACAAAATCCTCATAATAATTTCTAAAGGTTCCAACCGTAGTAAGAGCTTCATTTATGTACTCCGTTTCATTCGCCTCTAGCTGCAAGGGAATTAATGGCATTAGCAGGGCTAAAGCCATTGAAGTCAACAGGTAAATGCGATTAAAGGTAAAATAGGTTTCCTTGCGAAAGAAAATAACATACCCTAAATAAAACAAGGTCAGGCATAAACCCGATTCAAACAAGTACAATAGAAACTTAGCCATTTTTCTTATTTTTAAGTTCTTCGAGCATCTTTATTGCTTCATTAACTTCATCAATTTTTACGTTTTTACTTTCTGAGAAGAAATTGACTACCTGAGAAAGAGAGTTATTAAAGTACCCATTAAGCAGGTTGCTCATTTGGCCCTTCCTGTATTCATCTTTTGATATTAATGGATAATACTCATACGTTCCACCGTACTTATTAAAACCCACAATTTCTTTTTTCACCAACACCCTAACAATAGTTGATACACTATTATACGGAGGTTTAGGTTCTGGAAGTTCTTCTATAATATCTTTAATAAATCCTTTCTCCAGCTTCCAAAGAAGCTTCATTATCTTTTCCTCTGCTTTTGTTAAAGTTACCATTTAATACCATTTTAAAATTAAACTTTGGCATTATACCGATGTGTATTATGTAACCTAAAACCATAAATATATTTAAGGTTTTTTAATTATAACCATCGGAAGAAATACTAAGTCAGTTAATCAGCAATTCAAACGTACAACTTATTTTTAAGTTTGTCAACTTATTCTTACGTTTTATAATTTATTTTTAAGTTTAGACTATTTAAACTAGTGGGTACCCATAGGTAAATTCCACACTTTGTGGCTTCACAGTGTGGAATTATTTCTACACTTTTTATCAATCAATTCTACACTCATCACCAAATAAAAAACATTCGTCAAATATAATTACTGAATATCAGCACATTAGAAAAAATCATGATTTCAAAGCTCATTTATGGCACAATTTTGACATATACAGTTACCGAATAACAACTTTATTAAAATTTTAGATCAATGGATCAGACATTTATAAACAAACTCTCAGCACTTATTATTACATCATTAGTTGTGGTTATAAGTCTTGTGCTATTAAAAACAGCTAGTCTTCCTGATGTAACAGTACCCAATGTAGAAGACCAGGGTTTAGTTATTTACGAGTAAAGAATTTCTCATATCACACAATAGGTATCGGTATCAAACGACACAACACACAACACACACAAAATTAAGCGATACCACTAACTCTAGACTATTATAGTTACCATATATAGTTAAATGTAGTTCTAGGCTAAAGCGGGTCAAAACGTTGACTCGCTTTTTTTATGCCCTAAAGTGAGCTAGTTTAGCATAATTATTTAGGTGATTTTTAATAATATATATCATCAAAAAGATGTTTTATAATTTTAGCCGCTTTTGTAATTTTCGGGAATGACAAAAATTTTAATAGTTGACGACGACACTTCTTTTGGATTAATGATAGAAGGCTTTTTAAAGCGAAAAGGCTTTAAAACAGTTTTCGTGAGCACCTTTAACACCGCCATTGAATCCATTCAAAAGCAATCTTTCGATATAGTTTTAACCGATTACAGGTTAGACACAGGAACTGGACTTGATCTTATTCCTGAAATAAAAAAACAAGACAGCAAAATACCCGTAGTTTTAATCACCGCTTACTCTGATATTCGGGTAGCAGTAAGCGCCATTAAATTGGGTGCTTTTGAATATATTGCCAAACCCGTTAATCCCGACGAGCTTTTACACGTTATCAATAGAGGTGTTGCTAAAGCCTCTGCCGAACCAGACCAGGCTCCTCCTACTCCATCCAGTAATTATATTAAAGGTATTAGTAGGTATGCCGAACAGGTAGACCAACAGATAGAACTTATATCTGCCACTGAATTATCCGTTTTAGTATTAGGAGAAAGTGGTGTAGGTAAAGAGTTTGTTGCACAACGTATTCATGAATTAAGCAAGCATAATACTAAGCCATTTGTGGCGGTGGATTGTGGTGCCCTACATACCGACATTGCATCCAGCGAACTTTTTGGCCATAAAAAAGGATCGTTTACAGGTGCTTTAGAAGATAAAGAAGGCCATTTTGAGGCTGTTAAGGATGGAACCATCTTTTTAGATGAGATAGGAAACCTGAGTTACGATGTTCAGGTTAAACTACTAAGAGCCATTCAGGAGCGTAAAGGTCGTCGTTTAGGAAGCAATGAAGAATATCCTATTAATTGTAGAATAATAGCAGCAACTAACGAGGATTTACGAACCACATCATTTAGTGGTAAGTTTAGAGAAGATCTGTATCATCGCTTAAATGAATTCTCTATTAATATGTTGCCATTGCGCAGTAGAAAGGAAGATATTCCAATTTATGGAAATCGTTTTTTGGCTATGGCATCCACCGAATTTAATAAAACCGATGTGCTGTTAAGCATTGATGTGGAGAGAATATTTTTAAGCTACGATTGGCCAGGAAATCTACGTGAACTTCGTAATGTTATTCGTAGGGCAGTTTTATTGGCTAAAACAAATGAAATAACACTGAACGAACTACCCCCTGAAATTCAGCAGCCAGCTTTATTTGAACAAGCTCCTGTGCAACTGCGAGAAGCCAAAGAGAAATCGGAAAAAGAGATGATTGTTGAAACGCTGGAACAAACCAAATATAATAAAGCTAAAACAGCCCGCATTTTAGGTATAGATAGAAAAACCTTATACAACAAAATATATAAATACGGAATTGACGCCTAAGGTTATTTTTCTAAGGTTTTGCCTAAAGTGAAACCTTAGAAAAATCCATTAATTCTTCTCTAACCCTTCCCCAAAGACTTACAAATGCTTGCTTTGTTTGCACAAGATCATTTACAGGTGGTTTGCTTAATTTAGATTTTTCTAGTTCTACCAATAACAACACTCCTTGTTCTATTTTAAACTGGCGAAATCCCGTTAACAACTTATGTGCTCGTTCCGAAACTACCTGGTATGGACTGGCTTTTTCAAGCGCCTCATTCATGTCTAGAATACCTTGATCGGTATTGGTAATAAAGGTTTGAATAACAGAATTCAGAAACTCATCATCGTCTCCTGTAAAGGATTTTACTTCATCTAAACTAAATAGCTGATTATTATCCTCTTTCATTTCAGCGGTCAGTTCTTTTGACAACTCTTCTACCACCTCAACTTTTTCTTCTACCTTGATATTAAATATCTGCGCTAATTTTGTCATAATCTTCTTCTGGGTAAAAGGCTTTGACATCACCCATACATTATCTGCTTTATTGGCTTCTTTTAATTCAGAATTTACCATATCGGCCGTTAAAAAGAGCACTGGAGTAGTCAGCTTTTTATTCTCTCTGATAACCTTTAATAGTTGCAAACCATCTACCTTTGGCATGTGTAAATCAATCATAAATAAATCGTAATTTACTTGATTGATGGCCTGTATAGCAGGCTCTGGAGTTGAGATAACATCCAGCCTCTCTACTTTTTTATGAAGAATACTATCTATCAACTGGCAAATCATTTCATCATCATCAACTGCCATTACCTTTTTATCCTTGAATAAAAACTTTTCGCTACTAGTTTTATTGGCTGCAGTCATAACCCCTTTTACATAAGGAATATCAAAAGTAAAAACACTCCCCTCGTTCGGTTTACTTTCAACACTAATACCTCCACCCATGGCTTCGATAATTTGACGGCTGATAGACAAGCCTAAACCCGTACCAGCATACTTACGCGAAAGACTAATATTTACCTGGTTAAAAATTTTAAAAATGGTTTTCTGTTTATCGCGAGGAATACCAATACCCGTATCTTTTACGCTAAAAATAAGCTTATCCTTTTGTAACTTCAGCTCATAAAAAACCTCTCCTTCGTGCGTGAATTTTAATGCATTACCTATTAAATTAATGAGCACTTGCTTCAATCTCAGTGTATCCGATTCAAAAGCCTCTATATTAGAATCTACCTGATGAGTAAGCTTAATACCATTTTGTTCTGCCTTTAAAACAAATAATTGATGCAGCTCATCCATAAAAGATGTTGCAACAATATTATCCTTATAAAAAGCAATATTACCCGACTCCAGTACCGAAGTATCTAATACGTTATTTATCAATCCATTTAAATGCTCTGCAGACAGTAAAATTCTTTCAGAAACCTGCAACTGTTCTTTGCTTTTTAGCATTTCAGAAAGTTGTTCGGAAAAACCTATGATAGATGTTAATGGTGTGCGTATTTCGTGGCTCATATGTGCCACAAACTGTTCCTTTACTTTAAGTAATTTATCCACCCTATCTTTCGCTCTAATTATGTCATTCTTCAGCTTGGTACTTTTAGCAATATCTCTACTAATCCAAAAAATAAAGATTAACATTAATAATACAGCAGTAGCCACCAACAGTAGAATTCTATCCACCATATCACTACGTAAAACCTCTAATTCTTTTCGTTTAGCCTCGTTTCTTTTAATGGTGGTTTTATGCAGGTTGCTAACAATAGTTTTAATTTGATCGGTCAGTTGCCTATCCAACTGTATAAGTTCATTCTCGTGTCGCTGTACCTTAATGTTTATACGCTTTTCTTGTTTTTCGGCATACTGAATTCTGCTTTTAATTTCTTCAATATTTTCGTTGGGCCTAATTTCTCGCATCACAGTAGAATCTACTTTTCTACTCACCACAGCCTCTAGTTCAACAGCTGGTTCATTCTCTTTTTTACTACTTCCAAACAAATCGCCCATTCGTCTAAAAAACCCTTTCTTTTCGGGCTGTTTATTAGGCTGAATGAATATTACCGTGTCTTCTAATATTACATCTTGCTGCGCCGAATCTACTTTTAAACTGGAATAGGTGTATTGCGTTACTTCATAATTTAAAGAATCGGGAATTGATGAAATGATATTTTGGGTCGTCTCCGTGTTTAATTTTTTAAGATTTACACGTACCAACTGATCCATTAATTCCTTTTTTTGCAGATACAGCCTTTCTATTTCATCAATACCTCCTTGCGAAACGTTATCTGGAAATAGAAGGTGTAAATAATTGATAACCGACAAAACCGAATCGTGATGCTGTTGGTATTCTTCTCTATACTCACTATCACCAGTAATGCTATAAACCCTACTTACCCCCTCTGTTTCAATAATTTCGAATATTAACTGATTGAGATAAGTAAACTCGTGCTCATGCCCGTAATCTTCATTTTGAACACGAACAATAGATATAACGGAAAAATATGTAATGGAAAATATGACTACAGCAATGGCAATTATAATAGAAAAGCCAACTGCTACCTTGGTTTGGATCCACTTTTCGGGAACTACTTTTTTTGACATTATTTAGGCGTTGATTTTAGCCCCACAATTTACTTTATTTTTAGCTTTATGGCAATTTTGGGAGTTACTCATTAGCCAATCAATATTAAACATTGTTTTTACCTCATATGATTTCAAATAATAAAACGATAGATGTAGTTTGTGCCATTATTAAGCACCAAAACAAAATTCTTGTAGCAAAGCGAAGTAAAAATATGCCGCACGCTGGTTTTTGGGAGTTTCCTGGAGGAAAAATAGAACCTAACGAAACCGCTCAACAAAGCTTAATCAGAGAAATTAAAGAAGAGTTGGGCTGTCAAATTGATATAGTAAAACCACTTCCCCTTTTTCCTTATCAATACCCTGATAAAGAAGTAGTCCTTCACCCTTTTATTTGCCACTTAAAGAACAGTCTGCCGCGCGTTATAGAACATGAAGAAATTGAATGGTTTAAACTGGAGGAAATAAATGATTTACAATGGCTTCCTGCTGATATTCCTATTAAGGATTATGTTTTAAAAAATAATTCCATTGAAACAGTATAGTCAGAGTGTGATACTAACAAAATATCAATACTCACACCCTGAACTCTTATCATTAAAAATAAATTCGGTACATAAAATTAGGCAACATTGATAGCTGAGTAGAATACTCAATTTCTTGATTATAATCGTTGTAATACTCGCTTATTCGTGCCTGATTGTTAGTTAGATTCACTACATCTAAAAAGAATTCGTGAGCCACTTTTTTACGATTAATTTTATAGGTCATAGTTAAGTTACACTGAAAAATATGATCTAACCTATCATCAAAAGCTTGGTCGTACATCCATACTTCTGCATCCTGAGCTATAGTTGCCTCTCTATCCAAGGGAACATATCTTCTACCGCCGTTCCAAAATAATTTACCATTGACACCTAGCGTATTGTTTTTGCCATTTTTACCTACTTTAAATTCCTTGCCTCCCAGCACGTTGATGGCATAATTACCATTAAAACGTGTATTTCGTTTTACACCTTCTAAAGATTGATAGGTAGAGTTATACAAAGAAGACGTCAGCATAAAATAATAGCTATCATTAAAGTAACGCTCTAAAGTAAGCTCAATTCCATAATTCTGTCCAGTTCCTTTATTTACCAAAGCCTTATCTACATAACCATGGTTTAAGTTGATCAGCGAAAAATAGCTGGTATCCACATTTTCTACAGGAATATCGTATAAGTGCTGATAATAAACTTCGAGCTTGGCATTTAAATTATTACTTAAGCGGTGCTCATAACCCAACACAAAATGATTCGATTTAGACAATTCAAGATTTTTATTGGGCGTACTTGTGCTTCCATCCTCTTCGGTAACAATGGCATGATATGCCGTAATACTCTCCAATTTACTATGCATGCCTGCTCCAAAATTAAAACTCTGTTTTGGTGAAAACTGCCATTTTAAAGCCATACGAGGTTCTAGGGCATCAGCATTATTCAATAAAAAGTTAGAATAGTGTAAACCTGTAACCATAGTTAATTCAGTATTTAAACGGTATTTCCAACTGGCATAACTCTGTACAAATCCTTCGTTTTCTTTAAAATTTAACAATCTTTCCCATCGCTCATCTTCGCTATTCCAATCATTATCACGCATGTCATAAAAAAACTGCGAATAATTAAGTCCCGCACTTAAGGTACTTTTTGCACTAAACTTGTTGTTATATTTTATACTTCCATAAACAGTCGATTTATCCCAGGTTCCTTCATAGTCCTTCCTGAAACTTCCATTCTCAAGCTCACTTCCAGAGTATTCACTTCCATTGGCAGAAACCGCTAACGACGATTTTAGGTAAGATGAAGCACCTAAAGAAATCATATGGTTTACTCCCATTACACCCATATACGATTTATACTTTCCTTTATTCCTGATCACCTCTTCATTATCCTCTTCATGCTCTTCAATGGAGCTATTGCCTCCCAGTCCAAAAAGACAAAACGAACCTGCTTTTTTAGTGGGCAGACATAGCTTAAACGAAGCGTCTTGATACTTCGGAATACCATCAAAATCAACCAAACCAAGATTACTTAACAAGCTTAGTGAAGAGTATCTATAATTTACCAGATAAGATCCACCGTATCCTTTTTTAATGGGACCTTCGGTGGTAATATCTGTTCCTAATACACCAAAACCAAAGATATTTTCACGCTTTTCGTTATTACCAGTACGTAGTTTAATATCAAAAACACCTGACATGGCATTACCATATTCAGGGGCAAAAGCGCCTGTAAAAAAGTCGGAATTAGCCAGCATAGAACTATTTAAAGCATTGATAGGACCACCTGTTGTTCCTTCATCCGAAAAGTGATTGGGGTTGGGAATAGGCACTCCCTCCATCTGCCACAGCAAACCCGTTGGCGAATTACCTCGGATAATAATATCGTTATTACCAGACGGATCGTTAGTTACCCCAGCAAATGAACTTACCATTCGTGAAGGATCACTTAACGAACCAGCGTAACGTTCCGATTCCTCCACTGTAAATGACTGTGCACTTATCAATGCCATCTGATTAATGGTTTCGCCCTTTTTTTTGCTGCCATTTACAACAATCTCGTTCAGGCTATGTAAGGATTCCTTCAATTCTAAGTTTAAAACAACTTCTTTACCCGAAGTCAAGGTTAAGTTAGATACGATTCTATCTTCATAACCCATAAAGGATATATGCAAATTAACTCTACCTACGGGTATCTTTTCTAATCTAAAAGTTCCGTCTAGTCCTGTAATCGTTCCTTGAATTGGATGACTTCCTTGTATTACTATGGCTGCTCCTATCAAAGGCATTTTATTATCTGCATCTACTATTTTTCCGCGAATAGTTTGGGACAATTCTTGCGCATTAAATGATACGCTAAGGCATAACAATCCCATGATAAGAATGATGGATTTTCTCATTTTACTAATTATTAATTCATTAAAAGGTATGATGGTTATTACACTCGGTTTAAACCAGACAACTGTTTATTGAGCATTGAAAAGAAAATTGCGCGCATTAATTTTAGTTTCAATTTATAATAAGGACAACAGCCTCTTTAAATAGTTGCATGCTAACGCAAAAAAATCTACAATATACTCGTACGGGTATTAAATGACTACTTATATTATTATTTTTACAACATTAATAACAACCTTTTTACTACCCATATGCAATTAATAATTCAGTATAAAAAGCTATTCTTTATTGTTGTATTTTTAATATACCTGCTTTTCTCTTATAAGAATGACGGCTACTATAATCCGGATGAACATTTTCAAATAATTGAGTTTGCTAATTATAAAATGGGTAATACTCCTTTAGAAAATTTAGCATGGGAATATGAAGCTAGAATTCGTCCAACATTGCAATCGACCATTTGTATGGGCATTTTTACTACATTAAATAGTTTACATATTTCAGCCCCATTTAGTCAGTCATTTATTCTACGTGTAATTTCTGCTCTAGCGTGTTTGCTTGTATTGATATATTTCTCGAAAGCTGCATCTCAATTTATAAAGCAAAAAGAGAACGAAGCATTATTTTATATTCTAACTTACTTATTCTTCTTTATACCCATTATAGGCGTTCGATTTACCTCTGAAAATTGGTCAGGTTTAAGCTTTCTTTTGGCTTTATCATTATTACTTAAAAACAAAAGTCCCTGGCTTATTGGATTAGTTTTAGGAATTAGTTTTCTGTTTAGATTTCAGATTGCGTTTGCAATTGCCGGGCTTATTGGATGGATTTTTTTTAACAAAAAAAGTATGTTAAGCTATACCATAAAAGTCATTTCTTCTATTATTGGAATTGTATTAGTTGGAACTTTAATAGACTCATGGTTTTACGGAGAATTTGTATTTACTCCCTGGCAATACTTTTATGCCAATATTATTGAAGATGTTGCTTCATCGTTCGGGGTAAGTCCTTGGTATTATTACATTGTATTAATATTTCCAATTACCATACTGACTATTTATGTACTTATTAAACAGCCAAGTAATATATTTATTTGGTGTATTATTCCATTTATCTTAGGTCATTCAGTTGTAGCACACAAAGAATTACGTTTCTTATTTCCATTAGCATACCTAATACCCATTACGATAATAATTGCATATGAGGATATTACTAAACAGCTCAATGAAAAAAGCATGCGTATAATCAACTTCTTGGTTTATGCTTGCCTAATCTTTAACATTATTCTTTTAATTGGGCATGCCAACAAAAGTGCAGGTAGAGGCTGGAATGAAATTCCCAAGTTTATTTCTAAAAATTATACAGATAAACAAGTAAACCTGATTTATACACGAGAAGGAAATAACTACAGAAGCATTAGAGGCTTATTTCCCGATTTTTATTACGACCGCACTAATATTGACGGGTATTATCTATTAAACTTAAATAATTTTCAAGATTCTTTAATTGAACCTAATAAAACCAACCTCCTATTAATCGAGAAATCAGAACTAAAACAAAAAGAAAACCAACATCTGTTAGAATATCATTCCTTTGAATTGGTAAAAACAAACGTACCAAACTGGTTAGAAACTGCTTTTAAGAATTTTCTTCCGCCTTTAGATGATAAAGTAAAAATGCTCTATATACAGAGAAAGAAATAATTCAATTCATTGGAAAATTATATACTAATTCCTTTTATTATTCTAGGTTTGCGCGTAAATTGTATAAAAACAAACTTAAGATGAGAAGGGTTAGAATGATTATCTGCGGAAGAGTTCAGGGAGTTGGATATAGATATTACGTTCAGGAAAAAGCCAAACAAAATGGCATTAAAGGCTACGTGCGTAATTTACCTGGTGGAGAGGTGGAAGTGGATGCAGAAGGAGATCGTAATGAGTTATCTACCTTTATTTTACAATGCAAAGAAGGCCCTCATTTATCTGAAATAAACAATTGCTACATCCATGATATTCCTTTATATGGTTTTGAGCATTTTTATATAAAACATTAATCCATAAAGGAGAACAGAGAAGGAAAAGTGGAGAAAGAGATCAGAAAGATCATTAGTTTATTAGATTGTTAAATTTAATTACGTGCTCGCTTGAGTAATCGATTATCTGTGTTGGTTTTGCAAATTTGTAATTCTTGTTGTTTCATGCATTCAACCTATTTATTGTACATTTGTTCTTAAACAAAACTATAAACAACTAACTCAATGGCAAAAGTTAAAAAAAGATACCTTATTTTAGGTGGTATCACTTTAGTTCTATTTGTAACACTATTCTTTCTTTCTACTCTTGTAAAAAACTATCTGGTTAATAATAGTCAGGAACTTATCGGACGAAATTTAACCCTGGAAGAGCTCCATATTAATTACTTTAAAGTGCAGGTTTCAGCCAAAAACTTTACGCTATACGAGGAAAACAAAAAAGATACCTTCGTTTATTTTAATGAGTTATTGGTGAATTACGATCCATGGAAAATGCTAACCAACGAATATGCCGTTTCGCAAATACGATTGGTAAATCCCTTTGTGCATATCATTCAAAATGGAGAGGTATTTAACTTTGATAGCATGATTCCTCCTGCAGATACTAGTGCAGTTATTCAGGATAGTACGGAGGTGGAAAGTGATGTTAAGTTCTCTATCCGTAATATTGAGTTGGTTAAAGGTGAGTTTCTATATTATGACCAACAAATTGATAATTTATTAGATTTTGATAATCTGAATTTAAAGCTACCCTTAATAGCATGGAATAGCAAGAATAGTAAGATGGGTGTTGAATTCTCGATTGGTGAGCAAGGTATTGTAAATATAGATGCAGATATTGACCAACAAACTCAGGCCTATCAAATAAATTTTGGAACCCAAGATATACAGCTTAATGATTTTACTAATTATTTAAAAGACTACGTTTATATATCTGAATTAAAGGGTTTTTTACAATCTAATATTCAAATAAATGGAAGTATTAATAAAGTAGATAGTATTGTTGTTTCTGGTTTGGTTCAGGTAGATAGTTTAGCCATAATCGATAATAAAAAGGAGCTGCTTGTTTCAGCCAATTCTGTGAGCACAAACATGGATGCTATTAATCTGGATAAAATGCGTTTTACCATTGATAAGGTGCAAGTAGATCAACCTTATATATCGGCTGCTTTAAATAAAGAAATGAGTAATTGGGAGTACTTTTTATCACCCACATTGGCTGATACACTGGAAACTGAAACTGCGGATTCTTTAGGTGTTGAAACAGAAGAAGCGAGTAGCCTGTATTATCGTGTAGATACCATTGTAGTAAATGACGGTCATTTGTTATTTGCCGACAACACTTTAAATCGTCCGTTTAGCTACAACATTAAAAACATTAACGTTGCCATGTATCAGATGGAAGAACAAAATGATTCTATCCCCATTGAGTTTAGCATGGATTTTAATAACGATGGCAAGTATAGCGGAAAAACTAAGTTTAGCATAGCCAATCCGCATAAATTGTTTTACGATGCTAAAATAAATGATTTAGATTTACATAGCTTTTCGCCTTATACAGAATATTACTTGGGTTACCCTATTATTTCGGGTATGTTTAATTACGATTGTTTGGTTGAGATGTCGCCAACCAGCTTAGAGAACAACAACCATTTAATAGTTCGTGAACCTGAGTTTGGTAAAAACTCCAAAGATACAACCGCTTATAAAGTACCACTTAAATTAGCCTTGTATTTAATTAAAGATGCCGACGACAATGTAGAGTTTGAGTTGCCAGTTACCGGAAATCCTTCGGAACCTGGTTTTAGATTAGGGCCTTTGGTTTGGAAGACTTTTGGTAAGTTTTTGGCTAAAACAGCCACACAACCATTTGCTTCTTTGGCTAAATTGGTTGGTACTCACCCTGAAGAACTGGAGCACATTGACTTTGAATATACCCAGGATTCTTTGATGGTAGAGCAACGCAAGGTATTAGATAAAGTGGCTCATATCCTTACTAAAAAAGAAGACCTCGTATTTAGTTTCCGCCAAGAGTCAGCAGTTGAAGAAGAAATGAAGCTAATGGCGGAAAAATCGGTGAAGCAACTTTACATTTCCGAAAAAACGCCTGCCGATATTGAAACATGGAAAGATGTTAAAGATGCCGATGAGAAGTTTGTGAAGTTCATCAATAAACTATCGCCAGAAACGCTTGAGTTAAGCCCTGAACAAAGGTATATAGCCATAACTGGTGAGGATACTATTGAAAAGCAATTTAAAGCCATGTATGAGCAGCGAAACAAACTGTTGTACGATTACCTTACCATCACCAAAGAATGCAAAGAAAGCTCCATTAAAACGCTGAATGTGGATTTTGATAATATGCCCCAAGACCTGAAAAAACCTGGTTTTAGAGTGGAGGTTTCTATTCAATAAAGGGTGGTGAAAAGGTTGAAGGGTTTAAAGGTAAGATGGTTTATCCGGCTACTGACGGAAGAACGGGAAAAAGGAGAAGGCAGAACGTAAAAGGGAAATTTACAGCTTATATAGCTCTTAGACAGGATGAACAAGATTTACATGATTTTTAATACTATAACTAGCGCGAGTTTGTAACTTAAATCCGTGCAATAAGCACTTTGTAAAACTAATAAATTGTTAGTTAAAATATATAATTGTTCAACATTGGGGTGGCTCCGCTTGCTGAGGAGCTCCTTCTTTTTGTAAGCAGGCCGACTCACTTTGCAAATTATTAACTCCCTTTGCAAACTAAAGCACAATAATGCCCTCATTTTTTATAATTTTACGATTTCAAAGCAAATAATATAAATGAAATCGATTATTCGAAAAATATTTGGGCAAAGATTTATTGAGAATAGTTACCATTCTTACCTGAGATTCAGGGAAAAATGGCACTATGCATTTATCTACCCAATACTCCTTAAAATACCTTACGCCCCCAATTTATATTTTCTTTTTTCTAAGTCGTTTGGCAGCGAAATGAAAATGTTTATTGGTGCACGTAGAGACTATCTTAAAAAGCAACATCGTCAGCAAGAAAACCTCTTTTTACTGCGCCGAAATATTCATCGTATTGAGAAGGGCTTAATCATGAAAAATCGCCGTAAAATATTTGCGTTGGATTATATTGAAGAAACCGTTTTTTTGCTACAAACCTTGGTAAATAACAAACACGATAACCTGCAAATACAATGGGCCTTCGATATTCTTACGCAGTATTTCGAGGTAACAGCGTCTTCTCCCAAAAGAGATCAGGCACAGCATATTTTTAAACAGCTCTCTCCTATTTCGCATTCATCAAAAACGTACGCTCCTTTTGGCGTTTCAGAAAATACTGAAGCAGACGTAAATTCTTTTGATGCCTTGGTGAGAAAAAGAAAGTCGGTTCGATTTTTTGAAGCTGGAAAAATACCCGATAGAACTTTGGTAGATAAAGCGGTTGAATTAGCAGGATTAGCCCCGAGTAGTTGTAATCGCCAACCCTTTAGTTTCAGGATTATTGATGATGCCGAATTAGCTCGGAAAATGGCCAAATTGCCTGCTGGTACAACAGGCTTCTCGGATGAGTTAGTAGCTATGGTTGCCGTGGTAGGACAAATGAACGTGTCTCCTTCCCTATCCGATCGTCATTTAATGTATATTGATGCCAGTTTAGCCGCCATGAATTTTATGCTGGCCTTAGAAAACTTGGGTATTGCTTCATGTCCTCTAAATTGGCCCGAAAATAAAACAAAAGACCAAGAAGTACGTCAACTACTATCGTTAAGCGAATTTGAACGACCTATTATGATGATTGCTTATGGATATGCGGCAGAAGATGGTAAATTAGCTTATTCGGTGCGTAAACCGTTGGAGCAACTTAGAAAATACAATTAACAGGATGCAGAAAATTATTATTACCGGTGGTAATTTTATCAATAAAGGCGCTCAATCGATGCTGTTTTGTTTGGTGGATGGACTTAAGAAGAAATATCCACAAGCCGAAATAGTAATGGTTGATATTTTTCCTTCTCTAAAAGGAAATAAAAAGGAAGAATACACTTTTCAGGTAGTGAATATGCACGTGCGTACTATTTTACGAATGGCTTTTCCTATCCTTAAGTTATTGGTTAAACCTAAGCCCATTAGTAATGCAGAAGCAGAAATAAGTACTCATTTTAAATCGGCTGATTTAGTGTTGGACATTAGTGGATACGGTGTGAGTTCGCACAATCAAAAACCTATATGGACCTATGCCACACTGTTTCCAGTAAAACTGGCTAAAAAGTATCAAGTACCATTTATGTTTATGCCGCAATCTATTGGTCCGTTTGACTTTACAGGATGGAGAAAAATGGTGGTATGGCCTTTAATTAAAAAGTACTTACAATATCCTGATGCCATTTTTATTCGCGAACCCAATTGTAGAAAGTATCTAGAAAAGATCAATGCCAAAAAAGTGATTGATTCATTTGATTTGGTATTGCAATCGGAAAAAATTAAGGCGGATAATATTTTTAAGTCTGTACCAACACAAAACTCCTACCCTATTTCTGCCAATTCAATTGTAGTTATTCCGAATAAACAATTAACCAGAATTACACCAGAAACGGAGATCGTTATAATATTTTCAAATTTAATTAAACATCTGATTAAAAACGAAAATAAAGTAGTTATTGCAAGACATTCTTCAGATGACAAAGCATTATGTGATTTAATATATCAACAAGTAAAAAGTGAGCAAGTACAACTTGTTAATGAAGATTTAAATCCATTGGAATTACAAGAAATATTTGAATCGTCGAAGATGGTTATTGCGGCACGATATCATGGCTTAATTCATGCTTTAAAAATGAGCAAACCTTGTTTAGTTTTAGGCTGGGCCAATAAATATAGTCATGTTATGAATACATTTAATATGTCTGATTATTACTTTGATATACGGACTACTGATATTAATAGTTTAATACATGCTTCGGACCAATTATTGAAAGAACTACCTCAATATAGTAAACAAATAAGCACTCAATTAGAAGCCATAAAAACATCCAATATTTTTAACTATATAAACTACTAAATGCCAGCTCCTATACTTCTTTTTACATACAACCGATTAGAACACACTCGCCGTACCGTTGAAGCTTTGCAAAATAACCTACTGGCTAAGGAAAGTGATTTGTATGTATTTTCGGATTATGGAAGAAATGAAGAGGAGCAAAAATCCGTAGAAGATGTGCGAGATTATCTACAAAAATTAAGCGGTTTCAAAAGTATAACACCTATTTTTAATTCATCAAATAAAGGTTTAGCTAAATCTATTATTGAAGGTGTAAATCATGTATTTAAAATAAAAACTAAACTTATTGTTTTAGAAGATGATTTAGAAACCTCTCCCTATTTTTTGGGTTTTATGAATGAGGCACTGAAGCATTATAATCCAAATCATATTTGGAGCATAGCTGGATATTCGCCCAATATTAATAAACCTAAAAATTATAGTTACGATACTTATCTGGCACACCGTAATTGCAGCTGGGGTTGGGCTACCTGGAAACAGAACTGGCAACGAACTGATTGGCAGGTTTCTGATTTTAACCATTTCTTCTTGGATAAAGATAAAAGACATCAGTTTGACCGTGGAGGAAATGATTTATCCATCATGTTATTAAAGCAGCAGCAACAAAAAATTCATTCTTGGTCTATTCGTTTTAATTATTCTGCCTACAAACATAACTTACCTAGCGTTTATCCCACTATTTCTTTCATTAATAACCTCGGCGTGGATGGTAGTGGTACCCATATGAAAAAAAGCCTTAAATATGACTCTAAACTGAATTTGGAAGAAAAAAGCCATTACCACTTTTGCCCAAGTGAAGATTTTAATGCATATATTGAAGAGAAATTTAAACGTTTTTACAATACTTCGTTTTATCGAAAAACCATTAATTGGTTTAAAACCATAAAGGCACAGGTAGACATAAAAAAGCTCCACTAATTGCTTAGTGGAGCCTACCTTATCATGAAGAGTCCCGAACGGGGTTTCGGGGCTCATTCTTTACTACGCAATATTTTTTAAAAGGTTAAGCTTAATTCAACTTCAAATACACCCATCTCTAATTCTATTTCTTGCTGATTAGGTGCTTCCATTGGATTTGCTCCTTTAACTGTATTTTTTGGTGCATATACCAATGCTATATTTAAATCTTTCGCTTTAGTTCCGAATGTTTTTGTAGCTCCCAAAGTAAAATGGTTGTTATTTATGGCTGGTGCCAGAATATTAAACATTACCTCCGATGAAGGAATAGGTTCTTTAGCAAAAGCCGCTCCTGCTCTAAGTTTTAGGGTTTCGTTGGCCGCAAATTCACCACCCACTTTAAAAATAGTCATGTCTTCCCATCCAAATCCTGCACCATCATCAGCACCAAGTAATCCATCAGGGGTTTGATTGACTATGCTTTCTAGAAGTTTTTGCATTGGATTTCCAATAGCTTTTACTTCACTGTAATTGATTTGTTGTACATCAAAAAGCACCTTTACCTTATCAGAAACCTCATAATTTAAACCAACGGTCCAATTACTAGGCGAGTGGAAAGAACCTTGCTCAGCAAATAAACCTGCATATTCTTCAAATTCGCTAACGGCCGATTTTGATTGATAGGTAGCTCCTAAATGTAATCCATCTAAAACCTCACCCATATAACCTATTTTAAAACCGAAGCCGAAACCTGAATCAAAATCATTATCCGTCAATTTAGTTGGAGCAGTTGATAATCCACCAAATGCAGCTAAACCATCCGCTTTAAAGCGTTGATACGTTAAAATAGCAGACACACCAAAACTATGCTTTTCGCTAATTTTATAAGAGTATGATGGATCAAAATTTAACTGCATAAAATTAACACCCGTATTAGTAACTGCTGGGTCATCTGTTAATGGATGAAAAAACGTAATTGTAGGATAATCCGTTGCAATTCCGCTTCCGGAGATAGAAAAACCAAAAGCACTTTTCTCATTTAACTGCCAGTTGGCCGCAATATTTGGGATAAACAATAGACTAATATCACTATCAACTGTTCCTGGTGTTAATGGAAAGGTTTTATCAGCACCACTTGGCATTCCGGTAATCGTATAACTTACACTAGGCATCATTAAATTTGCTACTACGCTATACTGCGTGCCTAAATAAGCTCTACCTGCAGGGTTATTGGCAATAATGGAGGTTTTATAATAAGCTACTCCGGTACCTCCCATACCTTTACTAATTGTTCCGTAACCTAACATGAAATAACCATCGATTGCTTTTAAAGAAGTTGGAGTAATAAAGCACAAAACGGCCAAAAGGAAAAAAAGATAAACTCTTTTCATAATCTAGATAATTTAGTTTAATAAAATATAACAGTGTAATTATTAAATACAATGATTGCGTGGTCAATACCCAAAGGGCGACCATATTCTATTTTACCAAATCACTTGAAATTACGATTTATATGTTATAAAGTTGCCTTTTTATGAAAAAAAGATAGAAACATGGCTCTTTTTACAACATCAAAAAAACTACTTTTCCTTATCACTAAGTGAATTAATATTGTTTTTAAGTTGAGAGATATGTTTCCATTTACTCCAAAAAGAAGAAATTCTATCTTGCTCTATATCTGATAGAAACCCAGAAGAATAGATAATGAACACCCACACAATAATTAAAACTATCTTGAATAAAATGTTGCTCAATATATTTTCGAATTGATATAAATACATGGGTGTAACAGCAGCAATAAAGCTAATGCTCAGAATAAATAATCTTCTCCACTCCAATTGAAGAGTGGTGTATTTTATACAGAAATAAAGCAATACCAACGAAGATAATATTTGCACAATACCTGTAGCATAAGCGGCTCCTAAAGCATGCCATTGCGGGATAAACAGATAGTTAAGTGTAACATTTATAAACCCTGCCACTATAGATAAAATGCCTATTATACGCGTCTTTTTTACTTTATTAATGGGTAGAATCAACATTTGCCTAATACCACCAAAAATGAGCCCTATGGTTAATACAGGTACAATAACAACTGCACTATCGTAACCTGAGTTTCCTGTATCAAAAAGCATAAACGCTTCTTCTATAAACAGCACTACCAAAAGACTACAAAAGCTAATAACAAGCAAAAAATAAGTAAACGATTTGCTAAAAAAATGCTCACTATCCTGGGAGTCGGCACTCTTAAAATAGCTATGCATATAGGCATTAATAAAGGCATTAACCACCAATAGATTAACAATATTAGATATTTTATGCGCCAGTGAAAAATTACCTACATTTTTAAGGTTAGAGAAGATATTAATAAAATACTTATCGGTGAAATTAAACAATACATTCACCATATTACCTAAAGCAACCGGAAAACCATATTTAATGATATCCTTTAATATCTTACCCTCAATCTTTGCTTCACTATTCTTAATAATCACCGGTAAAAGTAATACCAACTGAAGTGCTGCCGATAAGATGGTAGCCCAAAATATACCTTCTATTTCGAGTTTAAACCAAGCTAAAAACACATAAACAAAAAGCACAAACGATACTAACTGCGCAATCTGAATAACCGAATGCTTTTTAGCTTTATGCTGAGAACGTAGCAACAGCATGGGAACCTCGGTAAATAATTTAATTAAGTTACCTGCGATAAATAACAATATTAGGTGCTGAGATATTTCGGTTTTAAAGTAGTATTGAGAAAGTATATCAAAGCCAAAATACATAACAACACTAAGTATGATACATATTATGGCATTAAACACAAATGTGGTAAAAAACAGGCTTTTTTTATTGGGTGTGTTTTTCTCATCCCAAAACCAACGTGCAAAACCAAGCTTTACGCCTAAACCCGAAAATACCTGAAATAGCGTGAAAATACCTTCGAATAGCGCAAATAAACCGAATTCATCTACCGGTAAATACAATAAGTATATAGGCAATAAGATAACGCCCGAAAACTTACCGAATAAATTACCTACACTGTAAAAGAAAGATTGAATTACAGTTGACCTAAACCGATTAAAAACATCACTCATTGAGGAAATATAATGAACTTCAAACTTATAAAAAGAACGTATGGAAACAAAAAATGCTATCCTTATAAGTGAGATAGCATTTATTTAATTGTATTGTAATTATTCAAATAGATAAAAAATAAGGGATCATATCCCTAAAGTATTGGCTTTCTTTTCTTTCAATAAGAAAGGAATGTTTAGCACAGAAAATAAAGACTAGCTCATTTTCTTTATAAGAACTAATCTATTAGAAAAACTTCACCGCATCGGTAGCGTTATTCTCTATTTTTAAAATATCTGTTAACAGATTATTAGCTAAACGACTGGCTCCAATCCTAAACATTTTATTATTGGTCCACTCTTCTCCTAACACTTCTTTTACAATCGAATAGTATGCAATAGATTCTGTTGTTTCAGCAATGCCTCCAGCAGGCTTAAAGCCAATTTTTTTGCCTGTTTTAGCATGATAAGCTTTTATCGCATTACACATTACAAACGCTGCTTCTAGGGTAGCTGCAGTTGGAATTTTACCTGTGCTTGTTTTAATAAAATCAGCTCCAGCATCTATTGCTATGATGGATGCATTCCAAATTAACTCAGGCTCTTTAATGGCTCCTGTTTCTAGTATAACCTTTAAATGAGCGTCTCCACAAGCTTCTTTTAACTGACGAATTTCTTCATATACAAATTCGTAATTACCTTCTAAAAACTCACCAACAGATATTACCACATCAATTTCGTTTGCTCCAAAATCTACCGCTTTTTTGGTTTCTAATACCTTTAAATCTAAAAAAGTTTGAGAGGATGGAAAACCTGCAGACACCACTGCTTTCTGTACGTCTTCTATCTTCAAGTATTGCTTAATAATAGGTGCAAAAACAGGAAATACACATACTGCTCCAACTGATGGTAATGAAGGATATTTATCCTTAAAATCATTTACTTTCTGAACAAAAGCGGTCACCGAATCGGCAGAATCTGTTTCCTTTAAAGTAGTTAAATCAATACAACTAAAAATAGACTTAAGTACGTCTACATCATCCTTTAAATCCCCACTTTTAGTTGTTATACTTTCTATTTCTTGCTGAATATTCTCCAACTTAAAATTAATAGGATAATCCTCTAATATATTTTCTGATTGCATCATTCTATTGTAGCTTTTTATTATTTGCGTGTCTATCTATATCTCTATTGGTTTTCTTTTCAATGTTTTTTTGCAAAGCTTCCGTTAAGTCAACGCCTGTTTGATTAGCTAAACAAATTAACACCCACAACACATCGGCCATTTCATCGCTTAAATTATCCTTTTCCCCTTCCTTAAAAGATTGCTCTCCAAATTTACGAGACATCACCCTGGCCAATTCGCCAACTTCTTCCGTTAAGATGGTCATATTAGTTAACTCACTAAAATAACGAACTCCAATGGTTTTAATCCATTCATCTACTTTATTTTGCGCTTCTTGTATCGTCATTAAATCATTACATTATATATGAATTACTAAAAATAGCGAGAACAAATATTAAAAAATAAATCATTAATTAGCTATTGAAAATATTTTTCATTCTATAATTATCATTAATATACATATCGTATCTATCTATTTTTGTGGCACTTTCATAAAAACACTAAACCGACCATTTGGTCTGTATCTAAATTTTAACCAATTTTGTACTCAGAATAAAATTTACAAATATTAAAACCTCATTTAATACGAGTAAAAAATAATGGTAAGATAAGTTTACCCAATCAACAATTACCATTGTAGACAAAAGAGCTTGATTTTATTCAGGCTCTTTTTTTATGTCTTATTTTTTGAATCCATAATAATAGTTACTGGACCATCATTTATCAGCGAAACTTGCATATTAGCGCCAAATTCGCCTGTTTGCACCTTCCTTCCTATAATCTGTTCCATATTACTCACAAAGGCCTTATAAAGCGGTATAGATACATCAGGTTTGGCTGCATCTATATAGGATGGTCGATTACCTTTTTTGGTTTTAGCATGAAGCGTAAATTGACTTACTACAATCATTTCTCCTTCCACATCTAATAAAGATTTATTCATCACACCTTCTTCATCCGGAAAAATTCTAAGATTAGCTATTTTATTACATAACCATTCAATATCGTTTTTATCATCTTCGTTCACTATTCCAAGTAAAACTAAAAGTCCAGTATTTATAGAAGCGTTAATATTATTATTTATGGTAACTGATGCTTCAGAAACTCTTTGAAGTACAACTTTCATATTTATGTTTAATTTATAATTATACCTATATAAATATCTTATTTTTTAGATATTAAACTTTAGTAAGCCTAATTTTGTTAGTTTGGATAAAAATAGGATAAATTGCCTAAACTTAACCTAGAATGAAATATTTATAGCTATAAAGAATAACTCAAGTAAAACACCATTTAAACCCTGTATTACTGATAGTTATAAAGTTATAAAACAGAGATAATTTATATTTTAAGGCTCTGAGAATTTGATGAAATTATTTTCCTTATAAAAGATACAGCTACATGCGCATTATATTGAGTAAAAAAACTGATCCATATCAAAATTTAGCCACGGAAGAATATTTGCTTAAAAATTTTACTGAAGATATTTTCTTTCTTTACATAAATCATAAATCTATCATCGTCGGAAAACACCAGAATGCCCTATCTGAAATCAATTACAAATTTGTTTCTGAAAATGAAATTCCAGTGGTCAGAAGATTATCTGGAGGAGGAACTGTTTTTCATGATCCTGGAAATATAAATTTCTGCTTTATTACATCAGGTGCAAAAGGAGAATTGGTCAACTTTAAAAAGTATACTACACCCATTGTTGAGTTTTTAAAATCGATAAATATTAATGCTCATTTTGGTGGTCGTAACGATATATTAATCGAAGGATGTAAGATTAGTGGAAATGCTTCGCATGTTTTTAAAAGCCGTGTAATGCATCATGGCACACTTCTATTTAATAGTCAGCTGGGATCATTAACGCAATCCTTAAAAAACGATCCTATGAAGTTTAAGGATAGATCTGTTAAATCTGTACGTAGTAAAGTAACCAATATACACGACCATCTAAAGCAAGATAAAGAAGTAGACACCTTTGTTGAAGAGTTATCGGAATATATCATTACTAACTATAATTGCGACAAATACGAGCTTAACAAGGATGATTATACAACGATAGATAAACTAGTAGAAACCAAATTTAGAACCTGGGAATGGAACTTCGGTTATAGTCCAAAGTACGAACTTAAAAAGCGTATTAAATCTATCTCTGGCAAAAGATACGAAGTTATTTTGAATGTGAACAAAGGAAATATATTAGAGGCTAGACTTAAATCAAATGCAAATAACAAGGATAAAATACTTGAGTTGGAAACGGCATTAAAAGAAAGTTTACATCAAATGGATTCTATAAAAGAAAAAACTTTTACAGTATTTTCATCTTGGGACGAATTAAAACAAGAAGAGCTAATTGATGCTCTATTTTAACCGTAAGACGGTAGCAAATATCTTACTCATAGGTTGAATATTGAAATGATATATATTCAACCTGTGGGTGCTAAAGCTTAAAATAATCCCACACTAACCTTCCTTTAGCTTTACCTATATTTGATTCAATATCATCTAAGGAAAGCTTTTTAATTTGCTCTACAGATTTGAATTCACTTAATAATTTCTGAGCAGTCTTCTCTCCTATCCCATCAATACGATCCAATTCTGAACTTACAAAATCCTTTGAACGTTGATTACGATGAAAGGTGATTCCAAAACGGTGCGCTTCGTTACGGGCATGTTGAATTATCTTTAACGACTCCGAGTTTTTATCTAAATATAAAGGCACTGAATCTCCTGGAAAAAATATTTCTTCTAATCGTTTAGCAATTCCAATTACAGCTACTTTGTCATCAATCTTTAATCGACGAAATATCTTCATAGCAGCTCCTAATTGCCCCTTTCCCCCATCAATAATAACAAGCTTAGGTAAGGAAGCATTCTCGTTAATTAAGCGCGTATATCTACGTTCAATGATTTCTTCCATACTTGCAAAATCATCTGGTCCAACCACCGTTTTTATATTATAATGACGATAATCTTTTTTGCTTGGTTTTGCATTTTTAAAAACCACACAAGCTGCTACCGGAAAATTGCCTTGAATATTGGAGTTATCGAAACACTCAATATGATTCGGTTGTTCCTTTAACCTTAAATCCTTTTGCATAGTATTTAAAATTCTATCTTCTCGTGTTTCTTTTTTTCTGATGGACTGCTGTTTTAGTTTTTCTAAACGATAATACTTTACATTACGTTCAGATAATTCTAATAACTTCTTCTTATCTCCCTTTTGAGGAATGATGAATTTTATAGTTTCAAAATCAGTATCAGGTTTAATAGGTACAATAAGTTCTCTTGAAGTACTATGCAACCTTTCTCTAATTTCAGTTATAGCTAAGGATAATAATTCAGGTAAACTTTCATTCAACTTCTTTTTAAGCTCAATAGTATGCGCTTGAATAATGGCTCCATTAACCACCTTTAAAAAATTGACATATCCCGATTCTTCATCCTCAATAATAGAATAAACATCTACATTATTAATATTAGAACTAACCACGGTAGATTTACTTTGGTAAGTATCGAGTTGTTTTATCTTCTGTTTTACTTCCTCTGCTTCTTCAAACTTAAAATCCTCTGCGTATTGAAGCATTAATTCCTTTAAATATTTTATAACCGAATTAATATTTCCACGCAATATATTTTTTATTGCATCAATATTATCTCTATAAATATCCTCTTCAAATTCTCCAACACAAGGTCCTTTACAATTACCTAAATGGTATTCTAAGCAAACTTTATACTTGCCTTCAGCTATTTTTTGAGGTGCTAAATTAAGCTTACAATTACGAAGTGGATAAGTTGTTTTAAACAAGTCTAACAAAGTCCTTACCATACCAACTGAAGTATATGGACCAAAATAAAGACTTCCATCTTTAATTATATGACGAGTAGAAAAAACGCGTGGAAAGTTTTCATTTTTAACTACAATCCATGGAAAGGATTTATCATCTTTTAATAAGACATTGTATCTGGGTTGATACTTTTTAATGAGGTTATTTTCGAGCAGTAAAGCATCCTCTTCGGAGTTGACAACGATGTGTTGTATATCGGCAATATTACGAACTAAAAGCGCTGTTTTTCCATTATCCGCTTTACCTACAAAATACGAAGAAACACGCTTTTTTAAATTTTTAGCTTTACCTACATATATAATTTTACCATCCTTATTGAAGTATTGATACACTCCAGGATCGGATGGCAAAACAGTAATTTTTTCTTTTAAGTATTCAATTTTAGGATTGATAAGTTTATCCATTAAACGTATAAATTAGTAAAAGAAAAGGTACTTACATCAAATAGTCCTTTGTCCCCTATCTTTAATTTAGGTATCACTAGTAAACTCATAAAAGATAATGTCATAAAAGGAGCATGTAATTTTGATCCAAATTGCTGAGCTTTTTCATTCATTAATTGATATTTCTTCGCTACTTCTATACCCGATTTGCTCGTCATTAATCCAGCTACTTCTAATGGTAAAATATCTATATCACTATTATATGCATACGATATACCTCCACGATGTTTAATAATTTCATTTAAGGCGGATACAATATCTTTATCTGAAACACCAACCGCAATTAAATTATGACTATCATGAGCAACACTACAAGCAATAGCCCCTTGTTTTAATCCAATGTTTTTTATAAAACCTACCACCGGAGGAGCTGAATTATAACGATTCAAAATAACTATTTTTAGAATATCTTTCTCCGAACTAGATGTAATAATACCATTATCATTGGATGGAGTCCATATGAATTCATCTGTTAATAGATCACCATCCATTGCAGAAATTACTCTTATATCCTTGCCTACTTTATATTCAACTATAATATCTTCTTCCTTAATTTCGGAAATATTAAAATTATTGATCGTTTCCGATTGTGGTACATTAAACTGCAATTTTCCATCCTCAAATACCTTTTCACCATTAATAAATGTTTGTTGAATATTGAAATCAGAAAGGTTATCAACGACAATCAAATCAGCAGAATCACCTTCTCTAAGCAATCCAACAGGTAAATTATAATGCTCTATAGGTTTTAAAATAGCAGCACGTAAAAGCTTAAAAATATCTATTCCTTTAGATAAACCTAAACGAATAATTTTATCTATATGCCCTTTATTAATGATTTCATCAGGATGAGAATCATCCGTACACAACATGATATTCTCAGGATGAGTTTCAAATAAAGGGGATAATACATCAAAGTTTTTAGCAGCACTTCCCTCTCTAATTTGTACTGTTACACCCTGCTCAATTTTATCAATAGCTTCCTCTACCGATACGCATTCATGGTCCGAAGATATACCTGCATTGGTGTATTTTTTTAAATCTTCTCCTACTAGTCCAGGAGCATGTCCATCTATTTTTTTACCTGCTTTATGAGCTGCATTTATCTTGTTCCACACTTCCTCGTCCTGATAAATTACACCAGGAAAATTCATCATCTCAGATAAAAACCAAATATCATTACGCTCTAATAATTGAGCTATTTCCTTAGAAGAAATAACAGCACCACTTGTTTCAAACGAAGTGGCAGGTACGCAAGATGGCGCACCAAAAAAGCATTTTAAAGGTGTTTTAGATGCATCATTGATCATGTAATCTACACCATCCACTCCCATCACATTAGCTATTTCATGTGGATCCGTTACAACGGCAACCGTTCCACGTGGAACAACTAATTTAGAAAATTGAGATGGGGTAAGCATAGAACTTTCTATATGAACATGACTGTCTATTAAACCAGGTAAAATATATGAATCACATTCTTCATCAATTTTAATGATATTTGTAATTTTACCATTCTCAAAGCTAACCTCTCCATTATAAATTTTACTATTTATAATATCTACAATCTTACCGCGTAATTTCATATATACAATATTTGTTCCACGTGGAACGATATTTTATCTACCCATTAAAACTAAAAGAACATTAATATCGCTAGGACTAACCCCTGAAATTCGGCTTGCTTGACCTATTGTTTTAGGATTAATTTTAGAAAGTTTTTGCCTAGCTTCGGTAGAAATAGTTTTTAATTCTTCATACTTAAAACGACCAGAAATTTCAAGATTTTCCAACCTGGATAATTTATCCGCCATTACCTTTTCACGATTAATATAACCCTGATATTTAATATATATCTCAGCCGATTCTATAATTTCCTCTTTCCTACTTTCTGGAATAGATGCACAATGCTTTTCAAACGGCTCTATATTTCTAATTAAATCAAAAATATTTACTTGTGGCCGCAATAAAACATCTTTTAGTTTTACTGCTTGCTTTAACGGTGATGTATTAACACTCTCTAAATAACTATTAACAAACTTAGGTTTTATACTAAACGTAGATAAAAATTCAATCACCGAGTCGCGAAACTTAATCTTCTCATCTAATAATTCTACCCTTCTCTCATTCGCTAAACCTAAATCAAAACTCTTTTTAGTAAGCCTAACATCCGCATCATCCTGTCTTAATAAGATACGATATTCTGCCCTAGATGTAAACATTCTATAAGGTTCATCTACACCCTTAGTAACCAAATCATCAATTAATACACCTATATATGCTTCATCTCTACCAAGAATAAATTCTTTCTTATTATTTAATTTAAGATGAGCATTTATACCCGCCATTAAACCTTGTGCCCCTGCCTCTTCATATCCAGTAGTACCATTAATTTGGCCAGCAAAATATAAATTGGAAACCAATTTAGTTTCAAGCGTATGATGTAATTGTGTAGGATCAAAAAAATCATATTCTATTGCATAACCTGGTCGAAATATCTTAGCCTTTTCTAAACCAGGAATATTCTTTAAAGCATCTAACTGAACCTCTAAAGGTAATGAACTACTAAAACCATTTAAATAATATTCAATTGTGGTTTCGCCTTCAGGTTCGAGATGTAACTGATGTTTATCCTTATCTGCAAAAGTTACAATTTTAGTCTCTATACTCGGGCAATATCTAGGTCCAATACTTAGAATTGTACCATCATATAGAGGCGATTTATTCAAACCTAATCTTAATTCTTCATGAACCGCCTCATTAGTATAAGTTAACCAACAACTCTTCTGTTTAAGTTTAGTTTTTTCCTCAGGCAAATAGGAAAACTTATAAAAAGTATCATCGCCTCCTTGTTCCTCACATTTAGAAAAATCAATAGTACGAGCATCAATACGTGCTGGGGTTCCAGTTTTCATTCTATCAGTAGTAAACCCAAAATCCGACAATTTATGAGATAAACCATAAGAACTCGGTTCACTTATACGGCCTCCTTCCATTTGAACCTGTCCTATGTGCATCAGTCCATTGAGAAATGTTCCGTTAGTCATAATAATAGACTTACAAGTAAACTCAACTCCCATTTTTGTAATAACTGACTTAACAGTATTAGCTTCAAAATTAATATCTACAACCGTATCTTGCCAAAAAGATAAATTATCTGTTTGTTCCAGAATAGATCTCCATTGAGATGAAAAAACCATACGATCACATTGCGCTCTAGGACTCCACATAGCTGGTCCTTTAGACCTATTTAATAACCTGAACTGAATAGATGACCTATCAGTAACAATACCACTTCCACCCCCTAAAGCATCAATTTCGCGGACGATCTGCCCTTTTGCTATACCACCTATAGCAGGATTACAGCTCATTTGAGCTATTTTATTCATATCCATTGTAATTAACAATGTTTTAGAACCTAAATTTGCAGCAGCCGCAGCAGCCTCACAACCAGCATGTCCAGCGCCAACTACAATTATATCGTAATTAAAATCCATATATATTAAAATAAGGACACAAAGGTACATGCATCCAATTACTTACACTAAAAAAAACATATAAATTATAAAATTGTTTCGAGAACTTTTAATGCATTGTCTTCTAATTGATGCATTTTGGCATTATCTTCTTCAGTTTTGTCTTTAAAACCTAACAAATGTAATATACCATGTATAATCACACGATATAATTCATTTAAAAAACTAACATTGTATTTTTTAGAATTTGAAAGAACAGTATCAATACTTATAAAAATATCTCCCTTTATTCTATTATTTTCGCAGTAATCAAAGGTGATTATGTCCGTATAGTAGTCATGATTTAAATATTCTTTATTTATATTAAGAATATAATCGTCCGAACAAAAAATAAACGATACTTCACTCGAAATACCGTTATATTGCTTTATAATGGAATTTATCCATTGTGATAATACTTTTGTATCCAATTTTAAATCAGATACATCTTCGTAATTATAATTTAACACTTACAAATTAAACGTTAACTTAACCTTGCTTCCTTCATTTTCAAAATCGATTTCATCAGCAAGATGATTCATTAAAAATATACCTCTACCATGAGTTTTTTCAACATTCTCAGGTAACGTTGGATCTGGAATAGTAGTAAAATCAAAACCTTTACCTTCATCCGCTATAATAAATTCTACTATATCTTCTGTAACCTGATATTCTAGGTTAACATTTTTATTAGTATCCAATTTATTACCATGTACAATGGCATTATTTACACCTTCAACAACTGCTAAAAGCAATTTGCCATATATATCCGTATTAATATTATATTCAGCTGATAAATCATCTACTAATTTCTCAACTATGCTAATATTCTTAATATCAGAATTTAAAACGATTTTTTCCACAGTTAAATCCATTTTTTCTCTAAGTATTTTACATTTGCTTATACTATAAAACACTTAAATAGTTACTCAAAAGTATACAATTTTATTTGAAATATGAAAGTACTATTTTTTTAACCATCCAATTGGGTTAATTTTTTTATTTTCTTGCCATATTTCAAAATGCAATGTTCCATTATTTTCTTTGGGTTCTACAAATACTTCGCCAATAATTTGATTACTTTTTATTACCTGTCCATTTTTTACATTGACCTTCTCTAAATTAGCGTAAACCGTTAAATATTTACCATGTCTAATAATAACAGCTTTATTATAGCCAGGGATAGCAATAACGGTAGATACAGTACCTTCGTAAACGCATTTTACCGCCTTATCCTTAGCAGTTACTATATCAATACCATTGTTCTTAACTTTTACGCCCTTTAAAACAGAGTGATTATGTTCACCAAAATAGCTAGTGATTAATCCATCGACTACAGGCCAATTTAATTTACCTTTAGCTTCATTAAAATTACTGAAAGCATAATTAGTTTCTTTGACTTCATTTTTAATTAAACTTTCGATACTGGCTTGTAATTTTTTGGAAGCTGTTTCCTTTTTTTTGATATCGTTTTTTAACCACCTTTCATCCTTCTTTAAACTCGAAACTAATTTGTGATTATTAGCTACAGACAATTTTAAATTTTCTATTTCTTTATTTAAAATATTAAAAGAAGTTTCCTTTTCAATTAAAATACGTCGATTAATAGCGATGATACTATCATATTTGTTTTTACTTTCTATTAAAACCTTACCCTGCTTTTTTCTATACGAAGCATATTGTTTCATTAAATGAAATCTTCTATAAGCTTCTGAAAAAGATTCAGCACTAAAAACAATCATAAACTCATTATAATTAGAGCCCATTTGTTTATTAGCCTCAAGTACTAATTTTTCATAACCTATTTTAATACTTCTAATTTCTTCCTCTAGAGATTTTAAAACTTCAGTATTACTAGAAATTACTTTATTGATTTGATTTATTTCCTCCTTATAACTAGAAACAACGTTATTTTGGGCCTTAATTTGGGCGTTTAATACATTCACTTGATTAAGCAGACTTTTACGAGAATTTGCCTTCTTAACCAGTAAATTTTTAGCGTTTTTTATATCTCTTTCGAATTGTAATCGATCATTCTTTAATTTTTCGATATTACTATTTTGCGCTTGTAGGTTAATACCAAAGGCTAACAGTAATAAAAAAAAACTACAGCGTTTTACTTTTATAACTCGAAGGAATTTTAAAATGAAGACTACCCCCATCGTTTATTTCTAAATAGTTTAATTTTAAATCTACTTCAAACTTAGCATTTCCCTTCGTAGCTTTCATATTAATCTTTTCAGGAAATATAGTCGAATCATAGTTTTTAAAATGATTATAATTTATACTTATAGAGTGATTATTTTCAAAATCCTTAATAAACACATTTAAAATACGATACAATTCGGGATCTATGTCTATTTCATGTACCAATATATTATTTCTACTACGTTTAGTTAATCTATCTAACCTTTTATCTTTTATTGATTTAAAAGAATAATGATCACTTGACACATGATGTTTATACTTTTTTAAATCATTATAATAATCGTCGCTATAAGGATAGATAAAAAGTGAATTAGTTAAAATAGCTTGTATCGAATAAAAATCTAAATCAATACCATACTTCTTACTGAAATAATTATAATCAGTATGTAAAGCTATCTTATTATGCTTATCTAAAATAATTACATCCTCTAATCCTAACTTAGCTCTAACAACCTCTCTTCCCATCAATATAAAAATGGAGACTATTATTTGACTATCCTTTTGAACAACGAAACTTCCTTTAAAAGACTTCTTATCCTTTCCATCATCAAAAGAGAATTGAAGTTTCTTTAAATATAATTTATCAAAAAGTAATTCATTATTTTTAACCTCTTTACGAAGCTGTGCGTCCGAAATATTAGAAACATTTTTAACCCTAACTGTTTCTGTACTTTTACATGAAACAAGTAAGAATACTAATAAAATGACAAGATAGTTACTCATTCTCCACATAAGACTCTAGCTCAATTTTTTTCTTTAAAACTTCAGATTCATTACCCATTTCTAAGGATTTATTCCATTGAACTAAAGCTTCCTCTACGTTTCCGTTCTTATATAAGATATCACCAAAATGCTCAACTATAACGTCACTTTCATTACCTCCATTATCTATAGCCCTTTCAATAATATATTTAGCTTCAAAATAACGACCTCTTTTAAACAAAACCCATGCATAGGTATCTAAATAAGTAGAGTTACCAGGCTCTAATTCTATACATTTAGAGATCATTTTTTCCGCTTTTTCTAAATCTTTGTTTTCTACCGATAAATAATAGCTATAATTATTTAAAACAACCACATTATTTTCATTCACTTTTAAAGCTTTCTCGTAGTATATATAAGATTGTTCCGAATTATCTAAACTATGCTCAACATCTCCTAAATAAGAATAAAACTGACCTTGTAAATTAACATTATCGCCAACATGCGCTAAACCTCTTTCCAAACTAACCTTAGCTTCAGCATATTCCTCTTTTTGCATATATCCCATAGCATTAAATAAGTTGAATAATGGTTGATCTGGGAAAAAAACTAATGCCTCCTTAGAATCAATTAGCAGCTCATCGAACTTACCTAAGTCTATTTGAATAAAGAACATATCTTGCCATACTGCAGGATTTGAATTATCCAGTTTTAGGGATTTTTTATATTGAACAAGAGCTTCTTCCTTATTACTATTATTTTGAAGGTAATTAGCATAGTAAATAAAACTTCGTGAATCGTCCTTATGTATTGATGTTAGCGTTGAAAAAAGATCACCTATAACTTCGGGGTCATAAGATTGAAAATCTTTACCCATTAAAAGGGGTAATAGTCTTTGAAATTTTACTTCTAAAGCTAAATCTTTATCGCTTAAGCCATTTTTGAAATTAGTTATAAAACCTAAAGTATCCTTATTTTGTAACTTAATATTAGCAATTGAAAAATACCCCAATCCATTACCAGGATCCAATTCTAAAATTTTATTATAACTTTCTTCAGCTTTATCAAAATCCTTATTGTATAAATGCAGATCACCAAGAAATCCGTAATATCTAGTTTCATAAGGATTATCCTTAATTAACTGATCAATTTCTTTAAAAGCTAATCCTTCCTTTCCTAATTCTAAATATATCTTTTCCTTTTCTATAGAAATAACCTCATTAATACCTACACTTTTTTCGAGCTTATCGTAATACTTTACCGCATTTTCAAGCTCCTTGTTATTATAGTAAAGTTGGGCTAAGGCATAAGTATACTCATTATTATTAGGATATTCTTCTACCAAACTCTTATAGATTTTAATTGAATTTGGTAAGTCCTTATTCTGTTGATATAAATCGCCTAAAAGAATCTTATACCATTTATTACTAGGAGAAAGCCTTACTGAATTAGAAAGCAAGTTTTGCGCGGCTTTAAAGTCCTGACCTGATATAGCTATATTAGCAAGCTCATAATAGCAAGTACCACTCAAAGAATCGATTTTTAAACACTCGATAAAATAAGTTTTAGCTTTATTTAAATCCCCATTCATTTTAAGACGTTGACCTTCATAAAAGAAATAGTCAAACTTTCTTTTATTTTGAGGACTTAAAACAGATACTCTTTCCGTTAAGATTTGTTTTTCGTTAACTGAATTTTTTGTTGTACTACAACTAGTGATAACTACTAATAGAACCAACGATATAATTAAATATCTCATATAATCTACTTTTTACCTGTATGTCCGAATCCCCCACTACCTCTCTCAGTATTTTCCAAACTATCCACCAATTCAAATTGAACACTTTCATGTTTAGCAATTACCATTTGGCAAATACGTTCTCCAGTTTTAATAACAAACTCATCATTAGAAAGATTAACTAAAATGACTTTTATTTCACCACGATAGTCAGCATCAATAGTTCCAGGACTATTTAATACAGATATTCCATGTTTATACGCTAAACCACTACGTGGTCTAATTTGAGCTTCATATCCCTCTGGTAACTCAATAAATAAACCCGTAGGTATTAAAACTCTCTGAAGAGGCTTTAAAATAATATCATCTGATAAATCGGCTCTTAAATCTACACCAGCAGATAAACTGGTTGCATACTTTGGAAGCTCATTTGAGCTTTTATTTATAATTCTAACTGCTAAACTCATGTAAAAACTATATATTTTTTATTCTGAACTCTTTTAAATAAACAAACCCTAAAAATACAATTATTAAACCAATACGCATGCCATAAAAGAATATATCGTACCAAATGGAGCTTAAATCGAATAAAAGGTTACCTGAAATAGGAATTAGTTTAATTCCTACTACATATATAACTGCAACTATAATAGTATAAGATAAAACCTTATTCCAATCATATCTTATATTACTATGCTTTTTGCCCCAGTAAATACTCAATACTACCATAACAGAAAAACAAACTAATCCGGCTATAGCAGAGCCTACATAACCTAAAATAGGTATTAATATAACATTTAACCCAATCGTAATAAGACTACCTATAATACCCATATAAGCACCAAAAACCGTTTTATCTGTAACTTTATACCATACCGATAATGTAAAATAAATTCCGCTTAATAATTGCGAAACTAAAACAATAGGGATTACGATATTTCCTTCAATATATTCCTGTGTCAATAATAGATTAATGATATCTATAAAGAAAGTAACTCCTAAAAATATTAGGAGGCCAAATAATACAAAATAAGTAAGAATATTAGCATATTGTATATTACCTTTTTTATGGTCCTTGAAAAAATAGGGCTCAAATGCCAATCTGAAAGACTGTGTAAACATGGCCATTAATACGCCAATTTTAAAATTAGCTCCATATATAGCAAGTTGTTTCAAACCTTCATCTCCACCAATCATTTCAGGAATTAAAATCTTATCTAATTGCATATTAACCATACCAGTAATTCCAACAATTAATATGGGGTAAGAATACTTATACATTTGTTTAAGCAAGGAGAAATCTACACTACTTAATTTCTTAAACAAGTCGGGTAAAATGAGTATTAAAACCGAGAAAGAAGCAATTAAATTGGATAGTAATACAAAAAATGATTGATTACCAGAATAACTAAACCAATCAACTATTCGATAACCATTATTACCAAAATTACGCGGTACCCAATAAAGAAAGTATAAATTAAAACTTATTAAAATAATAATGTTAATAAGCTTTAAAAGAGCAAATCTAACACTCTTACCTTCATACCTTATTTTAGCGAAAATAATAGAAGAAATAGCATCTATAGCCACTAATATACCAACGATTACTATTAATTCAGATGATAACTTTTTATCTGTAAGAATATGTAATTGATCTTGGAGCAACACAACTAAAAAAACAAACAAAGCACTAGTAGAAACTATACTTGTAATAGCTGTAGTAAAAACCTTTGAAAATTCTCTTTCTTTAGCAAATCGGAAAAAACTAGTTTCGAAACCATAGGTTAGTATAACCAATAAAATAGCAATATACCCGTACACTTGCGTTACAATTCCATATTGAACACCATCCATTGTACGGATATAATATGGCATTAATAACCAATTTAATAAGCGAAGTAATATTGTACTTCCTCCATAAACTATGGTATCTCCAGCTAAAGATTTTATTTTACTCACTGTAAAAATTAAAAAAGAGAAAACTGTTCCTGATTAAAAGAATCTTTACCTAAATGTTTATAAGCTAATGCAGTTGCCATTCTCCCTCTAGGTGTTCTTTTTATAAATCCTTCTTTAATTAAAAAAGGTTCATACACTTCTTCTATCGTTCCGCTATCTTCTCCAATAGCAGTTCCGATAGTTGTAATACCCACAGGTCCACCTTGAAATTTATCAATCAAGGTATTTAATATTTTATGATCCATTTCATCTAAACCATGTTGGTCAATATTTAATGCTTCTAGCGAAAACTTGGAAATTTCTATTTCAATATCACCATTTCCTTTTACCTGAGCAAAATCTCGAACACGCCTTAAAAGAGCATTAGCAATTCTTGGTGTACCTCTACTTCTACCAGATATTTCATTGCATGCATCCTTCGTAATACTAGTATCCAATATTCCTGAAGAACGGTTTATTATACCTGACAAAACCTTATTATCGTAATATTCTAAATGGCAATTAATACCAAATCTAGCCCGTAAAGGACTGGTTAATAAACCACTTCTAGTAGTTGCTCCAACTAAGGTAAACGGGTTCAATTCAATTTGTATACTTCTTGCACCTGGCCCTTTATCTATTAAAATATCAATTCTATAATCTTCCATAGCAGAGTATAAATACTCCTCAACTACAGGACTTAATCGATGTATTTCATCAATAAATAAAACATCGTTAGGTTCAAGATTTGTTAAAATACCAGCTAAATCACCCGGTTTATCAAGTACTGGTCCACTAGTAATTTTAAAGCCGACATTTAATTCATTTGCTATTATATTTGATAGCGTTGTTTTTCCAAGTCCAGGTGGTCCATGAAGTAAAACATGATCCAAAGCTTCTCCACGCATAGAGGCAGCTTGAACAAATATTTTCAGATTTTCAACTATTTTATCTTGACCTTGAAAATCATCGAAACTTAAAGGTCGTAGCTTATTATCAACTTCTTTTTCAATATTTTGGTAGCCCTCTTCACGTATATCAAAATTATCTTCCATCTAATTATTTAGTGATTCCTAAATTTTTTACCAAAGTATTAAATAAATCTAACTCAAATGGCTTAGCCATATATTCATCCATACCATGTGCTAAACATTTTTCTCTATCTGCATCAAAAGTATTAGCTGTTAAACCAATAATTGGTGTAGCATAGGATAGTTCCTTTTCATAAGCACGTATTTCTGTAGTTGCCTGAAGGCCATCCATAACAGGCATCATTAAATCCATTATAATTAAATTATAACGTCGTAATTTAACCATATCTACAGCCTCTTTACCATTATTAGCAATATCAATTTTATAACCGAATTTGGATAAGTTTAAAAAAATCAATTTCTGATTTAAAACATTATCCTCTACCAATAAGACATTTAACGAATTAGAATTTTCCATTTCTAGATTTAAAAGAAGTCTTCTACAAAAAAAGCAAAATTACTGCAGATAACTAAGAAGTTTATCAAATTATAGGCCTAGTTTATCTGAAACTTCAAGCATACGTTCGATAGGCTTTACTGCTTTAACACGAATATCTTCTTTTACTTCAATATTTGGCCATCCAAACTTTAGTGCATTATACAATTTACTCATTGTATTTAAACGCATAAATTCGCAATCATTACACGCACAAGTAGAATCGTTAGGAGGAGCAGGTATAAATGTTTTATTTGGGCTCTTAAGCCGCATTTGATGTATAATACCAGACTCGGTTGCTACTATATATTTATTTGAGGAATTGTCTGAAGAATATTTTAAAAGAGCAGCAGTAGAACCAATGTGATCAGCCACCATTAATAATTGTTTCTTACATTCTGGATGAGCAAGGATTTCAGCATCTGGATTTTCTTTCTTAATATCTAAGATTTTTTCTAATGAAAATTTCTCGTGTACATGGCAAGCTCCATCCCACAAAATCATATCCCGACCTGTAATGCTATTGATGTAATTACCAAGGTTTCTATCAGGTCCAAAAATTAACTTTTCGTTTTCAGGAAAACTGTCTACAATAGCTTTAGCATTAGTACTTGTAACAACAATATCTGATAATGCTTTAATTTCTGCCGAAGTATTTACGTAAGTAACTACTTTATGGTCTGGGTATTGATTAATGAATTTCTCAAACGCATCAGGAGGGCAGCTATCCGCTAAACTACAACCCGCATTTAAATCAGGTACAATAATAGTTTTTTCAGGGGACAGAATTTTAGCACTTTCTCCCATAAAGTGAACACCGGCAACCATAATTATTTCAGCATCCGTTTTTGCAGCAAACTGAGCAAGTGCTAAACTATCACCAACAAAATCTGCTATATCTTGTATTTTATCTTCCTGATAAAAGTGAGCCATCAATACTGCATTCTTTTCTTTTTTCAGTTTTAAGAACGCTTCTTCAATATTTTCTATATCCTCAATTGGTTCGTTTACGAATCCATTTTTAAGCCAATCAGATTTTAATTCCATTATTATTTTTAAATAAAAGAGAGATTTCTAATAATATATAATGATTATAATAGCCTGTTAATACCGTTAACAAAAATGTTAAAATATGCTTGTAAAACTGCTTGTTCAACATTTAGTTCAGAGATATTAATATTCTATTAACATTAGAAAATCTTAATTAGTTCTTAAAAACCAAAAGATTAACTAAGGTTATTAACATGTTGTTAATAGCGTACAAATTTAATAAGATTATCGGTTGAAAGTATAGTTTAGCTGTTAAAATACTGTTAGAAATTGTTGTTAAAATAATCGCTTATTAACTTGCCTTGCTTTTGTTATGTACTGCATGTATAAGTTTTATTTATGTGCAAATCTTTTTTTAGATTTTTCTCATTTCTGAATTCACATTTTATTAACATCAAATCACACGTTATCCACAGTTTATTAATATTGCTACAAAATATAGTTATATATCTAGTAAACAGTAGTATTAGATCTAATATTAACTAATATCTGTTGATAACTGATTATGTATAAAATGAACTTAGTATTTATGTATTACTACAAGTAGATTAAGAAGGTTTATTATTATATGGATTCCTTTCTTTTTCTCATCAGTATATAAATATTAATAAGATGTTAGTTGAACTTTCTTTTTATCTTTGCCAAAAAAAATGAAGATTACAAGTATTGGATTTGCTGCTGATCACGCAGGAGTTGAGTTAAAACAACATTTAATTAATTTTTTAAGTGATAAAGGAATTAAATGTATTGATTTTGGAACTAACTCAGCAGAGAGTTGTGACTATGCTGATTTTGCTCACCCTATGGCATCTGCTGTTGAAGCTACTGAAGTAGATTTAGGAATTTCCGTTTGTGGTAGTGGTAATGGTATTAATATGACGGCTAATAAACATGCAGGTATTAGAGCTGCGTTATGCTGGAATAAAGAAATTTCAGTATTAGCTCGTTCTCATAATAATGCCAATGTTTGTTCATTACCTGCCCGATTTATTTCTGAGCAAGAAGCAATTGATATTGTTAATGCATTTATTGAAACAGAATTTGAAGGTGGAAGACATCAAAAACGTATTGATAAAATACCTTGCTAATAACTTCACTATTATATTAAAGCATTAATACTTATTTTCTTTATTTGAAGATTTAAGTATTGTTGCTTTATAAAAGAATGTAATTAGTTATTTGCATTTTATGATATTTGTGTAATTTAGCATTTGTAAATCTTTTATTATGCTATCTAATACTTGTAAGTACGCTGTTCGTTCGGTTATCTATTTGGCAATTAACCAGGAAGAAGGTAAGAAAATTGGAATCAAACAAATATCTAAGGATTTAGATATCCCAACACCCTTTCTTGGTAAAATTCTGCAGACTTTAGCAAAACAAAAAATGTTACTTTCTAATAAAGGACCACATGGCGGTTTTACATTAGCATTGGATGCGTATGAAATTACTTTATTAGATATTGTAAAAATAATTGATGGCTTAGATGTTTTTGAAAACTGCTTGATTGGTATGAATACCTGTAAGTCAGCGCACGAAAATAATCGTCCTTGTCCTGTTCATGATGAGTTTTGTTCGGTTAGAGCAGAAATGCTAAAACTGTTTAAAAGCGAAAGTATAGGATTAATTGCCGAAAGAATTGGAGATAAAGAAGATTACTATCTACTTTAATTTTTGAAAAGTAGTATGTTATATATGAATGAGTATTTTTTTACACTAAAAAAAAGTATAGCTCCGCATATTACTCCAATGCTATTAAATACGGCATCATAAAAATTACCACTTCTATTACTGGTTAAAAGAGCTTGCATAAATTCTAATGCAATACCTAAAGTTATAGTATCTAGCACAATCCAACGTTTTCTAATATGTTTTGAGTTTTTATAGTTTTCTATAAAAAAGATAAAACTTAATGAAAAGTACATTGAAAAGTGTGCGAATTTATCAAAATGTTTATGAAAACTAACTTTATCAGGCATAACCTTATTAACGTTCATAAGGCTTAAAAAAATGATGATAGCGACTAGTAAAAGGGTTCTCCAATAATTTTTTAATATATTCATAATTAGATATATACGAAAGTTTTGAATTGTAAATTTGGTTATTAACAACGCTATTAAAGTTATCAACAAAAATACCATAAATAAGTATAAAACAAATGTTTCACGTGAAACGTTCATGTTAAATAATTTTAAACATTATTTGTAATTAATAGTTGAATAGAAAAATATATAATGGCAGGAGTTTATATTCATATTCCTTTTTGCACTCAAAAGTGTGGATACTGTGATTTTTACAGTATTATAAGACTAAAAGATAAGTCTGAATTTATTGATGCATTGGTTAAGGAAATTGGGCTGAGAGCCGGTGAAGTTGATGAAAAAATTAAAACTATTTATTTTGGTGGTGGAACGCCTAGCCTTTTAAAAAAAGAGGAATTAGTAATCATTTTTAATGCTTTAAAAGAGGTTTATGATTTTTCGTTTTTAGAGGAAATAACGATAGAAGTTAATCCTGATGATATAACAACTGAATATTTAGGTGATTTAAAAGAAATTGGTTTTAATCGCTTAAGTATGGGTATTCAAAGTTTTAACGACAGAATTTTAACTTATATGAATCGCAGGCATGGTGCTGAAGAAGCAAAAATTGCGGTTCAATTAGCAAAAATTGCAGGATTTACTAATATGAGTATAGATCTAATTTATGGTATTCCTAAAATGACTGATCAGGAGTGGAAACATACTATTGATACCGCCATAGAATTAGATGTAATACATATTTCAGCTTATCATTTAACTTTTGAACCAGGTACTCCTTTTTATAAAAACTTAAAAAGAAATATTGTAAGCGAAATTGATGATAAGGAAAGTGTTTCGCAGTATAATACTTTAATTACAAAGCTTACAAGTGCTAAATTTAATGACTATGAAATTTCAAATTTTTGTAAGGAAGGTTTTGAGTCCAAGCACAATTCTAATTATTGGACAGGAAATAGTTATGTTGGTTTAGGGCCATCTGCACATTCGTATACTAATAATAGGAGAAGGTGGAATGTTTCTGATTTAAAAAAATATATTACAAATATAAGTCAGGATAAAGTGTTTTATGAAACTGAAACTTTAACAGAAAAGGATTTGTATAATGAATTAATTATGCTTGGTTTACGCACAAGTAAAGGAGTTTATCTTAATTCAATGAATAATTTTAGTGCTATTTTTATGGATGAATTTAAACAGATAAAGCAAAAAAATATAAAGGCAAAAAAACTAATTGAAGAACAAGGTTATTTAAAAGTGAGACGTGAAAGTAAGTTTTTAACTGATCAAATTATATCCGATTTCTTTATTGTTTAAATGTGTTTTATGAGAGTATTTATAGTAGTTTTCTTCATTGGTTTATTTTCTATTCCAGGTTTTGCTCAAAAAAAAACTGAGGTAGAATGCGAAAAATTTTATAAATTAATAAATGAGGAAGAAAATGCCCTTATTTTAGATATTAGACCTATTGAAATGTATGAGAATAATAGGATTAAAAATGCACTTTGGGCTGGTGAAAAGGATAGTTTATTTATACTTTTAAAAGATGTGCCTAGACAAACTACTCTCCTACTTTATTGTAAAATAGGTAAAAGAAGTAATGAATGTGCTAAACTATTAAAAAATAGAGGTTACAGAAAAGCATATGAGCTTAAAGGTGGTTTAAAAGAATGGATAAGAGAAGGTTATCCCGTAGAGAATATAATTATTAAGAATTGATTAAATGAGTTCAGTAAGAAAATATAATGTAGGTGTAATTGTTTCCTGGTTATCTATTTTATTAAATATAGTTCTGTTTGTTATTAAATTCTGGGTTGGTTTATTATACAACTCAGTGGCATTAATTGCCGATGCCTGGCATACTTTAACGGATTCAATTTCATCATTTGCTGTACTTATTGGTATTAAAGTTTCATTAAAGCCTGCTGACGAGGATCATCCATTTGGGCACGGTAGAGCTGAGCTTATTGCAACTATTTTCGTGGGTATTTTATTAGCCATAGTTGGAGCTAACTTTACTTACGAATCAATTTTAAAGTTGAGTTCTCATGAATCTGTGACTTATGGAAAATGGGCTATTATTATTACTGTTATCTCTATTCTAGTAAAAGAAGTAATGGCTCAATATTCTATTTACTATGGAAAAAAGACTAGTTCTTCTTCGCTTATTGCGGATGGTTGGCATCATAGAAGTGATGCTATTTCGAGTGTAGTTATATTGGTTGGGATATTCGTTGGAAAATATTACTGGTGGATGGATGGAGTTTTAGGTTTAATTGTTTCTGCATTAATATTTTATACCACTTACTCTATTTTAAAAGAAGCACTGTCGTTATTTTTAGGTGAACGAATTGAAGATGAGTTAAAGGAGAGTATTCAACAAATGGGTGTGAATACATTTACGAGAGATCTTGATCCACATCATTTTCTGATTCATAAATATGGACATCACAGTGAGTTAACTTTTCATATATCATTGCCTGGAAACATGAGTTTATCTGAAGCTCACCATATTGCCACAGAGTATGAAAATGTGGTAAAAGAAAAATATAACTTAGGAGTTACTATTCATATTGATTCGTTAGATTAGTTGCCGTAGTCATCGTTTTAAGCACTATTATCAACGATTAAACTACTCATATGTAAAAAGGTATTTTAATTGCCTATTACACCAGTATATTTAGCCCAAAATCTATCAAAGAATGAAAGTAACTGGTGCTATATGGGTATGTTTATTATTAATTTTTGCTTCGTGTAATAATCAAGGCAAAAAAGTATCTATATCTACCATTAAATTTAACTGTAAGTATACCTCAAACCCTGTACATATAAATCAACCATACTTCGACACCTTACAGGTATTTATTTCAAAACTGGAGCCTGATTTAATTAGCTTTAAGGAAACTATCTTTAGTGATAATTGTAAATCTGTTATAGAAGCTAAAGGATATCAGTTTATTCCTATTCACCATTTACAGTCAGATTCAAATATTTTCTATTCGCCTATAGTTTATAAATCTACTTCTTTTACACTGTTAGGTTCTTCCTTTTATATTTTTAAAAAGGAATATTTAGAAAAGGATAAGAATATAGTTTCATGGTTTCAGTTAAAAAATATTCAAACAGGTCATGTTTTTTACTTATTTAATTTACAGTTGCAGAGGGTTTTAAATAATGAGCAGTCTGAATTTATTGCATACGAAGTTTTACGCCGTATAGACAATGTTTCTGCTGGCCTTCCAGTAATATTAATTGGCGACTTTTTTTCTCAAAATACTACCTTAAGAAAGGTATTAATTAATAATTGGAAAGGAATATATCCTTTAAATGAAGTTAATATTGTAAATGGAGAAATTTCTGAATTTTTAGTAAACGATTTTTTTGATGTGATAACTTCATCAGTAAATACCAATAAAGATTCTTTGGTAAATAATGTGGAGTTTAAATTTAGTACTCAAAAAATTAAAAGAAATAAATCAGGAAATACTATACCTGAATAATCTTTAAACATCCATTTCTATTAAATATCCAGTATGTTTTCTAATGTTTATAACTTGATTATCATTAAGATATAAATATTGTCCTTTAATACCTTTTAAAACTCCTTCAACTATACTAGTTTTATCAAAACTCAAACTTGAAATTTTTGTAGGATATTCATTGATTGGAAAGTTAATATCAAGAACTTCATTTGTTGTGTCTGTATATTTTTGGAGCTCTTTTGGTAATTTATTTATTGCAGTAATAGCTTCAGCTTTTAAGTCAACATCAACCGATTTACCTTTTAGCATGGCTTGCCAACTAGTTTTATCTGAATAAAATTGCATCAGAAATTTCTCTATTGTTCCAGCAATGTGTCTATTGGGCGTTTCTGCTATAACAATTGCATGGCTTGCCCCTTGATCTATCCATCGTGTTGGAATTTGTGATTTACGAGTTATCCCAACTTTTAAATTAGATGATATGGCCAAGTAAACTATATGAGCTTGTAAGCAATGTTTTTCTGCCCAATCCATATTTCTTGAAATGCCTAAATGAGCTTGACATTTTTCTGGATGTAAGATACATTCGCTGGCTTCTGGAGCTGAAGCAAAGCAATTATAGCAAAACCCTTGACCAAAGGATTTTTTTGTGATTTTACCACAGGCAATACAATTAATCTGATTAAGGAAATTTAAAGTAATTGGTTTATTAATTTGAGAACTTAGTTCTACCAAATCATTGCCAATAGGTAAAGAATACTCTACCTCATTGGATAAATTACTTTTCATTTTAGATATATTGCCTTTATATTTCATTGTGCTTATTTTGTTGTATTATTGATTTAATAATGCATGAGCATCGACTAATTTATACAGTTTATCCGAACGTCTTATTTTTTCTTCAATAGGAATTGAAAACCTCTCCCCTTTTACTGTTTCTTCAACAGATTTTAAATCAACACGTATTTCAGGAACCACTAGTTTTACAACACCTGTGGTTGGCCCTGTTACTAAAATTTCGTCACCAACTTTTAAATTTTGCGTTTCCATTAAAAACTCGGCCACACCTATCTTCGGAAAGTAATTAGTTCCTTTTCCTATGTAAATTTTTCGTTTAGAGGCCCTATTTCCATAATTATGGCTCCATTCACCAAGCTTTTGACCTAAGTAATAACCATCCCAAAAACCGCGATTAAATACGGTTGTTAATTCCTTATCCCAAGTATCAATCTTTTTTTGATTAAATGTGCCTTCTAATATCGAATTTAAAGCTTCGTTGTACGCTTTTACTACAGCATGAACATATTCTGGACCACGTGCCCTACCTTCTATTTTAAATACACGAACTCCTGCATCTACCATTTTGTTTAAAAAGTGAATGGTTTTTAAATCCTTTGGCGACATAATATATTCATTATCTACCTCAAGTTCCTGCCCAGTTTCTTTATCTGTAACAATATAACTTCTTCTGCAGGTTTGTAGGCATGCTCCTCTGTTGGCCGATGATGTGGTGTTATGCAGACTTAAGTAGCATTTACCAGAAACTGCCATACACAGGGCACCATGACTAAACATTTCTATTTGAATTAAATTTCCGTTTGGTCCTTTAATTTGCTGTAGTTGAATCTCGCGATATATGTTTGCAACTTGATCTAAATCTAACTCCCGAGCTAAAACAACAACATCTGCAAATTGAGCATAGAATTTTAAAGCCTCAATATTTGAAATATTTAATTGTGTGCTTAAATGAACTTCAACATCAATTTCACGCGCAAATGAAATAGCAGAAACATCAGATGCTATAACAGCCGAAATATTAGCTTCTTTTGCTGCAACTATAATCTTACGCATTAAATTTAAATCCTGATCGTAAAGAACAGTATTAACTGTAAGATATGTTTTAACATTACTTTCTTGAGCTATTTTTACAATCTCATGTAAATCATCAACGGTAAAATTATTCGACGATCTGGAACGCATATTTAACCCCTCAATGCCAAAATATACAGAATTGGCTCCTCCCTGAATTGCCGCTCTAAGTGATTCGTAAGAACCAACTGGCGCCATTATCTCAAAATCTTCTCTTTTCATTGTTATGCTAAATGATTCAAATAGATTACAAATGTACTTATTTTAGGAATTAGTGTACCTATTTACATTAAGTATTGATGATAAGTCTATTTGCGATTGTGTTTATTTGTTTACTTTTGATGATTAGATTGGTTAAAAATTACAATTAATTGGTAGTAAAAGAATATAGTTTATATGGAGTATGATATAAGGGTAAGAGAGAAATCGGACGAAGTTCTTAAACAAGCTCAATTAGTTATGTTGGAAGTTTTAAAGGTTATTGATAAAATATGCTCAAAATATGACATAAAGTATTGGCTAGATGCGGGTACTTTATTGGGTGCAGTGCGTCATAAAGGTTTTATACCTTGGGATGATGATTTAGATATTTGTATGATCAGGAGTGATTATGAAAAATTTATTTCAATAGTTGAGAGTGAATTACCTGAAGGTTTGTTTTTACAAACTCGAGACACTGATCATTCTATTTGGAAATGGGCAAAAATTAGAGATGTTTATAGCACTTTTATTCAAAAAACAGAGGTGGATAAAAGCATTAAATATCATCAAGGTATTTTTGTAGATATTTTTCCGTACGATATCATTGAAGATACTTTTAATAAGAATAAACTATTTATTAATAGAAGATACCATCTTTCTAAAAATAAAAAAGTTAAGAAAATGTCTGGTTTATTAAATATGCTAGCAACAATTGCAGTTAAAACAGTTGGTTTTAATAGATGGAAAAATTACTTTTTAAGAAAAAATAGTGGCAATAATATGGTGTCAACAGGAATAGATATTACTGTTGGTTTTTGTTCGTTTGAATATGACACCATGTTCCCTTTAAGAAAGATAGAATTTGAAGGTTTATCTTTTTATGGTCCTAATAAAGTTGATGAGTATTTAACACATATGTATGGTGATTATATGTCTTTACCTCCAGAAGATCAAAGAAAAGTACATGCACATAAAATCTTACCATTTAACAAATGTAATCATCCTAAATCTAAGCAATATTAATTTTATATGGATAAAAAATATTTTGCCTTATTTGTTTCGCAACATCTTTATTTTTTACCGCAGTTCTACCCTATTGCTTTAGAGCTAAAAAAACGAAATAGAGATTTTTTAATTCTCTTGATGTGTAAAGATTTAGAGTATCAAAACCAAGTAGCAATTGACTTTTGCATTGACAATGGTTTTGAATATAAGCTCTTTAAAGAAGAGGATGAACCTATTCTTTGTAAGTTTATGATTAATGGAGGAAATAAATTTCCTGTTTTCGATATAAACTATGATTATTCTGTTTCAATTGTACATGGTATTGGTACTAAATCCGGTTATTATTCTGATATTTTAAACAACCATGATATTAGATTTATTGAAGGTCAAAAAAGGGTAGATAGAATTAAGGAATTATTTCCAGATACTAAATGTAACTTGTATAACGTTGGGTTTGCTAAATTAGATACAGCTATAAAAATTATAAAAGAGGATAAGGAGTATTATTTCAAAAAATACAATCTTGATTTAAGTAAAAAAACTCTTTTATATGCACCTACTTTCTATCCAAGTTCAATTGAAAATATGCCCAATAATTTCCCTGAATTATTCAAGGATTTAAATATTATTGTAAAGCCCCATTTCTTTAGTTTACAACGTAAAAAATACAAACATCATTTAAAAAAGTTTGCCTTATGGAAACAATACAATAATGTGTTTTTTGCAGATGCCGAGGATTTTGATTTATGCCCATTTATGGCGGTTTCGGATATAATGCTTACAGATGAATCATCCGCTATATTTGAATTCGCTGCATTAAATAAACCAGTTATTATAAATAGAGATATTCGATATAGATTATCATATAGAATTTTTAAATCAAAAATAAAAAAGCGTTTAGATTCTAATATGGATATTTACAGAAAGGTAGGTATTGAAATATTGGATTCTTCTTTCATTCATGAAGTTGTAATGAATGAATTAGAGCATATAAATAATAAAGAAAAAGAAAGAAAGGAAGTTACTGAACAAATTGTTGGTAAAGTAGATGGAAAAGTTTCATTACGAATTTGTGATATTTTAGAAAAATATTAAACCTATAATCTATAGTATTATATAAACTATGAGTAAAGAATTAAACAAAATTAAATTAAGTTTTTGGGATAGTAATAATTTTGGAGATGCTTTAAATACCTATATGTTTAAGGCTTTTGGTGTAGATGTGGAATGTTGTCCTCCGAGAGAGGCAGATTGTATTGGTATAGGATCTTGTGCCGATAGTCGTTTGCTTTTAGGGGCTATTGAAAAGAAGATACCTGAAAATCAAAGTCCAATTTTTATTTATGGTTCTGGATTTCATTATCCAAAATATAGCCATACAATGCAACAAAAAATTGTTAAGCCAGAAACTCTAATTCGACCTGTAATTCCACATGCTTTACGAGGTAAGATTTCTAAAAAGAGATTAGAAGATATTTTAAACTCATCGCTTGAAGGTATTGCACTTGGAGATCCTGGTTTATTAGTAAAAGATATTTTTAATGTAGAAAATATTCAGAAGAAGTATAAATTGGGTATTGTTGCTCATTTTACACATAAAAATAATCCAGCAATTAAAAGAATTAAAAAGAATATTAATGATTCAGTCGTTATTGATGTATTAGGTAATCCTTATAAATTAGTGAAGCAAATAGCTCAATGTGAAGTATTGGTTTCTTCTGCAATGCATCCTTTAATCATTGCGGATGGACTTGGAGTTCCTAATAAATGGTTAAAGTTTTCTACAAATGAAAGCAATAGAAATAGTGCAAAGCATAAAGATGTTTCTAACTATAAATTTGATGATTATTATTCAGTTTTTAATTTAAAACCTGAATTTATAGATTTATCTGAACGAGATTTGTCCGCAGATAATATTGACACTATAATTGAGGATTATGCAGTTAGAAAAGAAGACGTAGATAAAATTAGAAAAGAATTAATAAAGGCTTTTCCTTATTCTAATAATATTAAACCAATTTCAGAAAAAGAAGCCAATAAAATGTACTATTTATATTTATATAAAGCAATTGTCCTAAGAACAATAAAACAAGTATCGTCTATATTTATAAAAGGAAAAGAAAGAAGGAAAATATTTAGGAGATCGCCAGTTTATGTGACTGTATGATAATCTTTAATAGAGGCTAAATTCTAGCCTCTATTAATTAAATAATACTATATTTTTTTTACGTAAATAAGTTGACCTGAAGATTTACTTAATAGTGTTTTCAAAGTAACCTCAGCAACCTTTTCAGCTTTTAATAAAGTATCTTCCTCTTCCATTCCAAAATTCTTGGTACGCATAGGTGTTTTAGTCCTTTCTGGGTTTATACAGTTTACTCTAACCTTATTTAACTCCCATTCCTCTGCCAATGCTTGCGTTAAATTTACTATGGCTGTTTTGGTTGACGAATAAACAGAGTAAAAAGCGCGTCCCCTTGTATATGAACTGGAAGTGTAATTTATAAGTTGACCATGTGATTTACTCAGATAAGGGTAACTCTCTTTAGCTACAATAATTGCACCTTTAATATTTACATTTAATGATTCGTTAATAGTTTCGTAATCCATTAAATCTAAAGGTTGCTTATTAAGTATTGCTGCACTGTTTACAACGTAATCAATTCTTCCACACTCATTATAAGCATGCTCTAGTGCTTGCTTAACTTTTTCTGGATATGTAATATCTGTTCCTGTTAAACTTCTACTAAATCTAAATACATGAGCACCAATTTTTTCTGCTAAATCTGCTGCAGCTCCTCCTATCCCATCGTTTCCTCCAAAAACAACTAAAACTTTACCTTTTATTTCTTCGAGAGATGGTTGATTAAAGTATTGTTTGTGTCGTATTTGAAATATTTTATCCGAGATAAAAAGATCTAATTCATGTGTAATTTTAATATTAGTAGGATCGCCTTGAACTACAAAAATAGGTTCTTTAGGAAGGTATTTTTTTATCACACCACAATCATCTGTTGCTTTAAAATTAGGATCTTGAAGACCAATATCGTATGCTTCTTTTATAGTTTTAAGTTTAAAAGCTTGAGGGGTTTGCCCATTCATTAAATTACTACGATCAGGAATGTTTACTATTTTATCATCTTCAACTTCAATTATTGTATCCGTTGATGCAATAGCAACATCAATTGCATTATATTTTTCTAAGTTACTTTTAATGTCTTTAAGAATTTTGTTAGATACAAATGGACGAACGGCATCATGGAAAATTAAATTTATTTTGTCTGCGTCTTCATTAGACCAGTATGCATTAATAGCAGCTAAGCTTGATTCGTTTCTAGTACTTCCTCCTAATAATATTTTTTTTACTTTATTGAAAGAATTAACGGTAATTGATTCTTTAACTTCATCTACATGACCTTTATGCGTTACAATAGCTATTTCATCTATAATATGGGAGTTTTGGAAAGTGTCCAATGTATGTTCTAGTATTTTTCTTCCTGCAACGCGTAAAAATTGTTTGGGTTTTTCACTTCCAAATCTAGTCCCGCTGCCTCCTGCCAAAATCACTCCAATATTTTTCATGCTTAATTTGTTTATCAGTTTCTGTATAGTTGTTTTTTACTTGTCTGATTAATTAATATTCTCAAAATACTTATCTAATACCAATAACGAAATCAATTTCTCTCTCTTCTTATCTTTAAATTGATTGACGTATTTATTAGCATTTAAGCGTATTTGATCAGCTTCTTCAGGATGAGTAATATAATACTCCAATTTTTCATTTAAATCGGAATAATCATCCTTAATGTGAATATAATGATAATCTGGTTTTAGTTTACCTTCCATAAACCAGGTTTCATATTTTGGGGTAGGCATAACGGCTAAAGAGTTGGAAGACATAATCCATTTTAAATTAGTGGCTACATCATTTCCTTCAATAGACAATATAAATTTATATTGAAGTTGTTCATCAATGGATAGTTTATCAGTTTTCCATACTGTATTTATATCAGCCTTATTTACATGACCAACATTACACATTGGATTGTTAAAGTGTTTCTCCAAAAAATCAATACGTTGCGGTTGGTAAGTCCATATATTGCCGCGCCAAACTAATTTGTTTTTTTTAGATAGGAAAGACTTTTTATCATTAACAAAGATAAAGTGTCTTATTCTATTTAGGTTTAGTAGGACAGAATTTTGATTTTTACCATTGATAGGTCTGCTTTTTACAATGGATGGAACGTTGGGAATTTTCGTTACATCACCAAATTCAAACGCGAACTTATTATTCGGATTGAAATGACGTGTATATTTCCACGTATCAAAATAATAGGTCTTTTCCTCTCCTGTGTAGATAAAGTCTTTTAATTCAATTGAATCAGTATGTAAGGATGTAGGTGTATTAATCTTATTGTAATACTCAATACGTGAGTTGATATAATCGTTATCGAAACGATTAAGATGTTTTATCATGGAACTTGCCTTCATTTTTGAGAATTGAGGCAGGTATTTAACCTTTAAATAGTTTTTAAGGTAATAACCAGGTTTAAAATTTTTATGTCGAAATGTATTATACTCAGAACGTATTTTTCGTATTTTTGGATGATCTCCAAGGAAATACAATTCATGATCTGCTTTTAATACATCTAAAAAATATTGATTTACCCTCTCAACTGATTTTTCTAAACTAAAATTTTCGGTTACAACTTGTTTCGCATTCTTAACAATAGCTTTTGTTTCTTCAGGGGAATCAATTACCTGTTTAATTTTACTATAAATGGCTTTAGGATCTTTGATCGGTACAAAAAGGCCCGATTTATTTTCTTCTATTAATTCTGAAGCTCCATTAACAGGCGTAGTTACAACAGGAATATTTTGCAACATAGCCTCTAAAAGTACATTGGGCATGCCTTCATACAAAGAGGTTAGCACAAATACATCCGCATTTTTTAATAAGCCTTGAATGTTTTCTACAAATCCAACTAAAAATACGTGCTCCTGTAGTTTATAATCAACTATTAACTTGGTCAGATAATTTAATTGTTTACCCGTACCAGCAATTATAAACTTAATATTATCCTGCTCGTCTCTAGCTATTTTAGCAGCTTCAATTAAGTATTTAAAGCCTTTTTGTTTATCTAATCTACCAGCACTAACTACTATTTTATCCGTTGTTTTTATGGAAGGAATTGTAGATAAATCGAAGGTATTATTGGTGGTTTCGTTAGGTGCTATTCCATTATAAATAACTTTTACAAAAGAATCGTTCCACCAACCATAACTATCATATATTTTTTTGATAGATTTTGAGTTGGTTAAAATACCATGGGACAGATTTTTAAAGCTAAATCTGTATTTCCATTTATTAGAAATTAACTGCACTCCTTGACGACCAATAACCTTAGGTTTATGTTTTGATATGAGCGAGGAAAAACCGCATATTCTAACATCACGATTTAAGCTAGCAACGATAATTTGAATGTTGTTATCATTGATATATTTAACAAGCTTAAATGCGCTGAAAATGCTAAAATCGTTGCTGTGCTTTATATTTATGGTATCAATATTTTTAGCAACAGATTTTTTTTGAAGAATTGATTTTTTTCTGGAACCAATAATTACTTTATGACCCATGTCTTGTAATCCAGCAGCTGTATTCACAATCCATTTTTCTCCACCCCCCCATTTATTTTTCCCAATGGAGTTTATAAAAAGTATGGTCATATAGTTTATATAAATTGGTTATCCTGCAAAAGTAATATTATTGATAGTTATACCAATATTACATTCATAAAAGAGAATCAATAATACTTAACCACTGTTAATCTAAAATTTTAAAAAGTATTTTAGAAAACTCAGCTTAAGCTGGATAACTATTTAATACTTGTTTGGCAATTTGTTCAGGTGTAATATCTACCAAGCACTTTTTCACTTCTTGAAGTTTACATTTAGTATCTCCGTGTTTGCTACATGGCTGACATGGAAGACCCAATTCAAATATTTTCATTTTTTCACCAGTAGGGTAACCAAAGGCTGTAGGTCCAATAATGGCACAACCTGAAATATTGAATAAATCGGCAGCATGTAAAAAACCAGTATCTCCACTCACCACATATTTCGAATGGGCAGTGACACAAAAGCTTTCCAGTAACGAGGTTTTGCCTGCTAAGTTTAATACTCTATCAGGGGCAACTTTTGCTATATCTTCACAAAAATCATCTTGCGGACCTGCCAATATATTAAAACTAAAATCGGGAAGTAACTGTATTAATTTTTGCCAATATTCAACAGGCCATCTTTTTAGTTCCCAAGCTGCAGAAGGAACTAGGGTAATTGATTTTGCCGATTGATCTTTTAATAACTCTATACATTTTTCTTCAGTTTCCTTTGGAAATACCCAATTATTAGTGTCGGTATAAAAGTTAGTAATTCCCCATTTTTCAACTGGTTTTCTGAAAGATTCAAAAGCTCTAAATGGTTTTGGAAGTAGGTTAATTCTAAAATTAAAAAGAAGCATTCTTTTCAATCTGGCTTTAGTTCTGGTTATAACTTTAGCTTTCAGTTTTAAAGGACTTAGAATGCTTTTTAATACATTAGAACGAATGTTGCTATGTGCATCGTAAATATGAGTATAACCTTCCTTTTTTAGCTGAAAAGCCAGTTTAATTAAACCACCCATCCCCGCTTCTCTATCAAACTCAATTAAGTTATCTATACGAGGATCAATTTTTAGTAAAGAAGCTAAGTCCTTACGCACAATCCAATGGACCTCGCAATTAGGGTAATGATTTTTAAAACCACCTGTTACCGACATGCATTGAATAATATCTCCTATAGAGCTGAGTCTAATAATTAAAATCTTTTCCAAAACTATACCTATAAAATGCAAAAACCGATACCACAAGTGGTAACGGTTCTATGCTATATTGTAATTACTTTTTTATTTTTTAACAGCACCAATTAATACGGTTGCTTTGTTGTTATTGCATTCAAATATACCCTCTTCACAATCAAAAAAATCTTCTTTTCCATCTTTACCAATAACCCTTATTTTACCTTGGGTTAACGATGATACAATAGCTGCGTGATTTTTTAAAACTGTAAAGCTTCCATTTACACCAGGTAGTTGTATTAATCCTACATCAGCAGAATATAATACTTTTTCAGGGCTTATTATCTGTAAATTTAAATCCATTATTTTTCAGCTTCAGCAAGTATTTTTTCTCCTTTTTCAATCGCTTCTTCAATGGTACCTACTAGGTTAAAAGCAGCCTCTGGATACTTATCCACTTCACCATCAATAATCATATTAAAACCTTTAATGGTGTCTTCGATACTTACAAAGGTACCTTTTAAACCTGTAAACTGCTCAGCAACATGGAAAGGTTGCGATAAAAATCTTTGTACTCTACGTGCTCTATGAACGACTAACTTATCTTCTTCAGATAATTCTTCCATCCCTAGAATGGCGATAATATCTTGTAATTCTTTATAGCGTTGAAGAATTTCTTTTACACGTTGCGTTGTTTCGTAATGCTTCTCTCCAACAATATCTGGAGAAAGAATTCTAGATGTTGAATCCAATGGGTCAACTGCTGGGTAAATACCTAATTCAGCAATTTTACGACTCAATACTGTGGTTGCATCAAGGTGAGTAAAAGTAGTTGCCGGTGCTGGATCTGTAAGGTCATCTGCAGGTACATATACTGCTTGTACTGAAGTAATTGATCCACTTTTAGTAGAAGTAATTCGTTCTTGTAGCTCACCCATTTCCGAAGATAAAGTTGGCTGATAACCTACCGCTGAAGGCATACGTCCTAATAAAGCAGATACCTCTGAACCAGCTTGAGTAAAACGAAAAATATTATCTACGAATAGTAGAATATCTTTTCCTGCTCCTGAACCATCTCCATCACGGAAACTTTCAGCAATACTTAACCCGGATAATGCTACACGAGCACGTGCACCCGGAGGTTCATTCATCTGACCAAAAACCATGGTTACCTGAGAATCGTCTAAAGCATCTTTATCTACTTTAGATAAATCCCAACTACCCTCTTCCATACTTTTCTTAAACTCGTCACCGTAATTTACAATTCCAGCTTCAATCATTTCTCTCAGTAGGTCATTACCTTCACGAGTACGTTCCCCTACCCCAGCAAATACTGAAAGACCATCATATCCTTTGGCAATATTATTAATCAATTCCTGAATAAGAACAGTTTTACCAACTCCAGCTCCACCAAACAAACCAATTTTTCCTCCTTTGGCATATGGTTCAATTAAGTCAATTACTTTAATACCTGTAAACAGAATTTCTGTTTCTGTAGAAAGCTCTTCGAACTTTGGCGGTTCACGGTGAATAGGTGTACCGTTAGTTTTATCTAATTCTCCTATCCCATCAATGGCTTTACCTGTTACACTCATTAATCTACCTTTCACTAGATTGGCAGGTGGCATAAGAATAGGCTGGCCTGTAGCCACTACTTTCATTCCACGAACTAGTCCATCCGTAGCATCCATAGAAATACATCTAATGGTTTGCTCACCAATATGCTGCTGACATTCTACGGTTATTACCTCGCCATTATCTCGGGTGATTTCGAGTGCATCCAAAATATTAGGAAGTTCTTGATCTATTAGGTCAAAACTTACATCGATTACAGGTCCAACTACCTGAATGATTTTCCCTTCTAATTGTTCCATCTTATATGTTTATCTAAAATGGCAATAATAAATTAGGCTATTATTACCTGTGAGATATAGAGAATTTTTTATTTGTACTGAATAGTAAAGTTAAAAATAACAAGATTGTTCTAAAAGTACTAATTAATTCTATGCATTAATTTCGAAGAAAAGTTTAATAGCTCCTTTTTAGCCTCGTTTTCACCTTCAATTTGCGACAAACAATGAACTGCTTTTTCGTAAAAACCATTCATTTTTTCTTCAGATAATTTATCAACTTTAAGTTTAGAATATATCTGTTTAACTGCGTTTATTTTTTCTTCGCTATTAAAATCTTTTTTGTCAACCCAATGATTAAGATTAAGTTGATCTTCACCTTTAGCATTTTTAAATGCTGATAATAATAAAAATGTTTTCTTGTTGGCAACTATATCTCCACCTATTTTTTTACCAAAGCTATCTTGATTACCAAAACTATCGAGGTAGTCGTCTTGTAACTGAAAAGCCAATCCTATATTAATGCCAAACTCATATATTAAATCAGCATCTTTTTTTGATGCCTTGGCCAAAATGGCTCCAAGTTTTAAACTACCCGCTAAAAGAATTGCTGTTTTTAATCGAATCATTTCCAGATATTCATCAACAGTAACATCATTTCTAGTTTCAAACTCCATATCGTATTGCTGACCTTCGCAAACGCCCAGAGCAACATTATTAAACAATTCAATGGCTTCGGGTAATTGCTTAGCATCACATTTGCACAAGTATTGGTATGCTTTAATCATCATTGCATCTCCTGAAAGAATAGCAGCATTAGCATCCCACTTTTTGTGCACAGTAGGTTGGTTTCGGCGAACATCAGCATTGTCCATAATGTCATCGTGTAATAAGGTGAAATTATGAAATACCTCTACAGCGAGCGCAGGGAAAATGATCTCATTAACATCTTTTTTAAATAGCTGACTAGCCATTAAACAAAGAACGGGTCGTATTCTTTTACCTCCTTGCGAAAGCGTATACTCAATAGGTGTATATAGTTCTCTGGGGGCTGATATTATATCTAAACTATCTATTTTTTTATTTACCAGTTCTTGTAGTTCTTTTATATTGAGCATTAGTTAAGGTTTTTTGTTTTACTCTTGTAAAGGTTTTGACTCCTCTTTAATTTTTAAATCTTCAAGTTCAATGTCTTCATCTTCGTTATATATATGAAGAAGAGGTTCTCTGAAGGATTTATTGGTGATATGTTTTTCTAAGGTCAATAATAATGATGGTAATAAAACTAAGTTAGAAACTAAGGCTATTAATAAAGTAACAGCCACTAAAATACCTAAGGCTACTGTTCCTCCAAATTCAGAGAATCCAAAAATACCAAAACCAAAGAATAATATGATAGATGTGTAAATCATACTTACCCCAGTTTCTTTAAGAGCAAGCACTACTGCAGCTTTAATACTCCAATTGGTTTCACTTAATTCCTGTCTGTATTTAGCCAAGTAGTGAATGGTATCATCTACCGAAATACCAAAGGCTATACTAAATACCAATATAGTGGATGGCTTAATAGGAATTCCAAAATATCCCATTAATGCTGCTGTCATAATTAAAGGAATTAAGTTAGGAATCAGTGATACTATTACCATACGTTTGGATGAAAACATCCAGGCCATAAAAGAGGCGATTAAAACGATAGCTAAAAACAGACTTATGAATAAGTTTCGGATTAAATATTTGGTACCCTTAAAAAATAACACACTTGCTCCAGTAACGGTAGTGTTATATCTTTCTTCAGGAAATATTTCATGGATATGCTCAATAACCAAATCGTTTAACTCAGTCATTTTAGTGGTTCCAACATCCTTTATTCTAAAACTAAATCTGGTTTTTTGTTTTAGTGTGTCAATAAAAGTATTGATAATTTGCTTTTGTTCCCCTTCTCCTTTTGAGATATATGAAAGTAAGAAAGTACGCTCTTGATTACTTGGTATGCTATAATATTTTGGATTTCCATTATAAAAACCCTGACGAGCAAACTTAACCGCTTCGGATAAGGAAAGGGCTTTGGAAATGTCAGGATGAGCAGATAGTTTTTTATGGAGTTGATCCATCTTTTTTAAATTACTTGCTCTTAAAACTCCATTGGGTTTTTTAGTATCAATCATGATTTCTAATGGCATCATACCATCAAAATTTTCCTCAAAGAATTTTAAATCTAAGTACAATGGGTCTTCATGTGGTATGTCATCCAACATATACCCTGTTGTTTTAATCATGGTTATACCAATAGCCCCAAGTAATAATATAACTCCTGTTGTTGCATAAACTATATTTCGGTGGTTTAAAGAAATATGAACTAGTTTATCAACCACCTTATTTATAGCTTTATTATTCAAATGATTTAAGTGTCTTTCTTTGGGAGCTGATAAAAAACTAAAGATGATGGGTATCAACAATAAAGAAAGAATAAACACTCCAATGATATTGATTGCAGCAATAATTCCGAATTCAACCAATATTTTACTACTGGTAAATATAAATGTAGCGAAACCAGAAGCCGTTGTTAAGTTGGTTAAAAATGTAGCATTACCAATCTTTCTAATCACACGTTGTAAAGCCTTAATTTTATTACCATGATTTTTATATTCCTGATGATATTTGTTAAGCAAAAATACAGAGTTAGGAATACCTATTACAATGATAAGTGGAGGAATCATTCCTGTTAAAACTGTAATTTTAAATCCGAATAAGGCTTGTGTACCTAAGGCCCAAATCACTGCAACTCCTACAACTAGCATGGAGAAAATGACTACTTTAAAAGATCTGAAGAACATGAAAATAATAACAGCCGTTATCCCTAAAGCCATGAATATAAACATATTCAATTCTTTTTTAATCATTTCGGCAGTGGTTACTCTAATGTATGGTAATCCTGAGTAGTGAATTTCAATTTTTGTTGCTTCCGTATAAGCTTCTCCAGCTTTTTCAATTTCTTGAATTAATTTAACACGTTCTGGACTTTTTAAAATAGCGGGATCTAAAGTGACTGCCATTAAATAAGTGCTATTTTCTTTATTGTAGATGGTACCTTCGTAGAAAGGTAAAGTATAAAACTTGTTTTTTAAAGAATCGAGTTCGAATTGAGAAGCCACTTTATTCTTGAAAAGAGGTTCAATTTCAAATCTTTTTAAGGCTTTATTCTTAATTAAATTGTATGATTCCGAAACAGAAAAAACAGAACTAACCCCTGCAATAGAATCTATGTTTTCGGTTAATGATATCCAGTTTTTATAATTATTTAAGGTAAAAAAATCACGATCTTTTATACCCAAAACTAATAGATTTCCTTCGTTGCTAAAAACTTCCTCAAACTGTTCGTATTCTAAATATGCTGGGTCATCTTCAGGTAATAAAGGAGCATACTGGTACGACATCTGTACATCACCAGCTTTATATCCCATAAAGATTGTAATAACAGCTAAAATTGATAAAAATAGAATTCTATTTTTTAATATGGTACGTGCAATTATAATCCACATTTTATTTTAAAAAGTATTTAATGAATAAGTAGATATTTACTATATTCTATTTTTTTATTAACATGAAATTAAACCTTCAATTTCTATAAGAAGATTATTTTTAAAATCATCCGATGTATATATTATTATCGGAGTATCAGGAAAAATTCCTGTTATAATTTCATTCACACATTTAAAATCATCTTTATTTTTAATATTAACATTAATAAATTTTAGTGCTGCTGATTCTCCTTTAATATTATTTTGTAGCGATGTAATAGCTTTAATTATTTCAATGGTCTGTTGTTCTATATCATCAGATTTTATTTCAAAATCCTTATTTGAAGAGAACCAATAATTATTACTCACATTACCAACAGATTTACAATTTATGATATCAGAATTAATTTTTGCATTCTGCTCTATCGATAAGTCTGTGCTTTCATTATTTTGAATAATAGCATTGAAATCAATTACTAAGCTACCAGCAGAGTTATCTCTGTTAGAAATTATTGGCTTTCCATGAGTAAATAAATTTTCCTCAAAGAAAAAACCTTTTATTTCATTAAAAATATGAAGGTTACCCCTTTGTGTATTTTCATAATTTGATGAACCATTAATGTCTGGAATATAATTACATAGTTTATAAATGTTTCCAAAATTCATATCCTCTGCCATCAAAATCTGTTCCGCAAAATCAAAACAGCGTTGTGCTGAGAATAATAATGAATCTTCTTGAAATCTTATGCTTCCAGATAAAACTTCGGTGCTATTATTGCTTTTAATAACAACGTAAGGATGTTTTAAAATTGTTTTATACTGAATTTCTGATTCTGACTTTTCAAATATTTGTGCGCAAATATAAATATCTGAGTTATCACAAATATCTAGAGTATGAACAATAAAGGCTGGGCTATTGGATTTAAAAAGATCTTTAATTATAGAAGATATACTTAATCCTATTTGCTTATTTTCCTTACAAATAGCGTTATCTACGAAAATATCTAGTTTAGCTAAATTGTATTCTTTATATTGCTTTATAAGGGATTCTAACGTGTCTTTTATTTTATTTTCAAACGATTTATCACCTCTAGCACTTGCCTGTTTTACAACCCTCATTTATTATCAAATTAATTTGGGGCAAATTTATTGGTTTTATTGGTTTACCATGTATTACTGTTCGACATTTTTTAAGCAATGTTCTTTTATTAACATTTTATGAACAAAAAAAGTAACCTATTTTATGCATAGACCGTAACAGAGTGCAGGAAAACAAATAATTTAATGGAGTGTGTTATGAGAAAAATATTATTAATTTTAGTTTTTCTCTTGTTTATACCTAAATTAGGTTTTAGTCAAGTAGAGAAATATAAATCTGTTTTCACCTTAAATTTTATTCGTTATATAGGTTGGCCAGAAGATGCAAAGCAAGGTGACTTTGTTATTGGTGTTTTAAAAAATCCAAAAATTGCCGATTGGTTAACTAAACAATCTGGAGGTAAAAAATTTGGTTACCAGAATGTAGTTATAAAGCAGTTTAAGTCTGTAGATGAGGTTACAGATTGCCAAGTTCTTTATGTTTCAGGTAGTGTTAATTTTTCAAGACAATCTGAAAATTTATTAGGAAAAATAGGAAAAAGTTCCTTACTTATTACTGAAACAGAAGGGGCTACTAAACATGGAGCGGTAATAAATTTTGTAGTTCGAGAAAATAATTTAAAATTTGAGATACATAATAGTAATGCTCAAAATTTAGGACTTAGTATTAGTTCAAAGTTATCTAACATGGCTGCTGCCATTAAAAAGTAGTATTAAATGAAATTAAAATTAAATATTGCCCAAAAACTAATTGCTGGTTTTAGTTTAATTCTTTTGGCAATTATTATTAACGGTGTTTTGACTTCTGTTACTTTAAATGAAAGTCGAAAATTAAGTGAAAATATTACACAAGTATATGGCCCATCTGAGAGTAATATTCAGTCTTTTAAGGATATGGTTATTAGCTCTAAGGCTTTAATTAAAAGTTGGGTTTTTATTGATAGACAACCAGGTACTGCAGATAAAGTTGTTTTACAAAAGCTTCATTCAGAAGATTATCCTGCCTTAATTGAAAACATTAATAAATACAAAAAAGGTTGGGCAAATGAGGACGATAAAGTAGCGTTTGATGCAATTGTTCATAAAGTTGATTCTCTGTTTACCAAACATCAATACGTAATGTCAAGTTTAAACTCGTTTGAGTCTTATGATGATGTTATGGTTATTTTCGAAGTGGAGCCTATGGTTCAGGAAGATGGAGAAATATTAACTTTAAGTAATGAAATAGTTAATGAACTAACTGTCTTTGTTGATAAGTTTAGCAAACAAAATGGAGATGCGTTAAACGAGATGGATGAATCATTTGCTGGATTTAATCGTGTTGTTATTTTCATGATGATATTATTGATCATCGTTTCAGCAGCAATTGCGTATATATTATATTCAAGCATTGTTAAACCATTAATCAAAGGTGTTAGTTTCGCTCAAGCTATAGGAGAAGGTGATTTAACTGTAGAACTAGAGATTAATCAGACGGATGAAATTGGGCAACTAGCCGATGCTTTAAAAGCAATGGCTTTAAATATCAAAAACATTGTTGTATCTATTAAGGATAATGCCAACGATCTTGTATCAAGTGGCAAAAGTGTAAAAGATAGTTCGATGCAATTATCCAAAGGTTCTGCCGATCAGGCAGCTTCAGCTGAAGAAGTGTCTACTTCTATTGAAGAAATGGTAGCTAATATCGATCAAAATACAGATAATGCTGTTCAAACAGAAAAGATTACAGTTGAAACAGCTAAAGATGTAAATGTGGCAGATAAACTATCATCAGAAGCTGCCGATTCAATGAAAGGTGTAGCTGAAAAAATAACCATTATTGGAGATATTGCATTTCAAACAAATATATTAGCTTTAAATGCAGCGGTTGAGGCTGCAAGAGCAGGTGAACACGGTCGTGGTTTTTCTGTTGTTGCTGCTGAGGTCCGTAAATTAGCGGAACGAAGTAAAGTAGCAGCGGATGAAATTCATGGCTTAGTAAATGGTGGATTGAAAGTTTCTCAAGAAGCTGGAGAAAAATCTAGACTTTTAGTACCAGATATTGAAAAGACTACGCAATTGATTAAAGAAATATCGGCAGCTAGTTTGGAGCAAAAAACTGGAGCAGAGCAAATTAATATGGCTATGCAACAGCTTAATTTAATTACGCAGGAAAATGCTTCTTCATCTGATGAATTAACACAAAGTGCTGAGCAACTATCTGTACTTGCTGATGGTTTAAAAGAAGCAGTTAGTTTCTTTAAAATTGGAGATCAGGATGAAATAGTTGCTAAAAAAGCAGAAAAGGTCGACGAAGAAAAGAAAGCTGGTATTGATGTTAAAGAAGATAGAACAGAAAAAGCCCCTGCTAAAACTAACGTGTCAGAAAAAGGAAATTTAATAAATCTCGAAAGAGAGATGGATTTAGATAATTACGAAAAATTTTAAATCCCTAATTGAAACCTGCAAAATATGGATAACCCATTTTCAATTGATATTAATCGCACAAGTGATTCTCAAAGTTTAATTATTTCGGGTGAGTTAATTATTAATCATATAGATTTAATAAAAGAGCAACTTATCGAGGTAATTGATCTTTCTAAACACATAAATATTAATGTTACTAATCCTTCTGGTATAGATATTACTTTTATACAAGTAATAGTTGCTATTGAAGCTACCTATATAAACAATGGATTAAATTTTAATATGGAGGGAACATTAAATGAAGATATGTTCGCTTTAGTTGCAAATGCAGGTTTTAACGACCTATTTAAACTATAGAATAAATTATAACTAATTATGGCTAAGACAGTTCTTATTGTTGACGATTCCGAAAGTATAAGAGAAGTAGTAAATTTTACCCTAGAAAACGAAGGGTATGACGTATTGGTTGGAATTGATGGAGAAGATGCTCTTCAATTTCTTGATGGAAGAAATATCGATATTATTATTACTGACCTTCATATGCCTAACCTAGATGGTTTAGGGTTGATACGTAAGGTAAGAGAAATTGATGCTTATAAGCATATTCCAATTCTATTTTTAACTACGGAATCGCAGGCGGCTAAAAAAATGGAAGCTAAACAAGCTGGAGCTACAGGTTGGATTATAAAACCATTTGTGCCAGCAAAATTATTAAGTGCTATATCAAGAGTATTAAGATGATAAACAAAATTAAAGAAGGATTTATCAATGATACCCTAAACGACTTAAATTCGATTGAATTAGATTTAGGGGTTGATAGACTTGGAGATGCATCAGATTGTATCGTAGAAAAAGTGTTTACAGCGGTACATAAAATTAAAGGTACAGCACCTATGCTTGGTATAAATGGCATGGATAAGATAGCATTTTCTATAGAACGCGTTTATGGTGCTATTCGTCAAGGTGATCTTTCTTTTTCGAATGAAATATTATCAAACACAATTAAGCTTATTCCTGTTTTAAAATCAGAATTAGGTATAAGTCAACAATTTGAATTTGATTCAGAAGACGTTAGTAAATCTTTGCGTTTTTTTGACTCTCTTATATCCTTAAATCAAGCACATGATTGATAAGTTTAGAGCCAAATTTGTCGAAGAATCCCTCGACAATGTACACGACTTAGAAGAAGCTTTACTGCTCCTTGAAAATGATAGGTCTGATAAGGAAATTATCGAACGTATTTTTAGGGCCATGCACTCTCTAAAAGGAGGAGGGGCTATGTTTGGTTTTAACGACTTAAGTGAGTTTACACATCATTTAGAAACTGTTTTTGATTGGGTTAGAAATGGAAAACTGGTAATCTCGGATGAAATAATCTCAGTTACATTCAATGCCATCGATCAAATTAAGCATTTTTTAGAAGTTGGAGATTTAACGGATGAAGCTGAAAAGAAAGAATTAGCAGAATTTACTCAAAAGATACAAAGTCTTGTTTCTGAAAAACAAGAGGCAAAAAAAGAAGATCAACCTAGTTCTGTTACAGAAGTAAAAGTAGAACAGGACGATTCTAAGACTTATCTAATTAGTTTTAGGCCTCATACAAATATTCTTCAGAACGGAACAAACCCTTTGTTTCTTTTAGATGATTTACATGCGCTAGGTAAAGCCATTGTTTTAGGAAATAAGGATAAAGTACCTGAATTAAGTGTGTTAAACCCACATGAGTGTTTTGTTACTTGGGATATTGTGTTAAACACAACAGAACCGTTAAATGAAATTCAGGATGTATTTATTTTTGTTGAAGATGAATGTGATTTAGATATCACAGAAATTTTTAGTGGGAATATTATTGATAACCCATTGTTTGACGCACTTTTTGATAAGTGTAAAAATGGAGAAGAAAAGCTAACAGCTGAACTACTTAAAGGAGTTGCCTGGTCGGGTGCTGAAAAGAAAGTTGTAGAAAAGAAGAAAACACAACTCAAGGAACATAAGATTTCAAGTATTAGAGTTGCTTCAACAAAAATTGATGAACTAGTTAACTTGGTGAGTGAATTAGTTACCATTCAAGCGCAATTAAATTTATATGCTGAAAATAGTGGGGAACCGAAAGTTTTAGCTTTATCAGAAAGTATTCAAAAATTAACACGTCAACTGCGTGATAATGCCTTTGAAATAAGCCTTATTCCAATCCAAAACGATCTGATGCGTTTTCAAAGATTGGTAAGGGATCTTTCTAAAGAATTAAATAAAGATATTGACTTTATTATTGAAGGTGGAGATATTGAACTTGATAAGAATATTATTGAGCATTTAACCGATCCTTTATTACATATGATTCGTAATTGTGTGGATCATGCCATTGAGATGCCTGATGATCGTATTAAAAAAGGAAAGAATCCTAAAGGTACTATCATCTTTAAAGCTTATTACGAAGGAGCCAGTGTTATCATTAAAATTATTGATGATGGTAAGGGAATTGACCCCGATTTTATTCTTAAAAAAGCGATTAGTAAAGGCCTAGTTGACGAGGGAGTAGAATTAACTAAGAAGGAAATTCTTGACTTGGTATTTATGAGCGGTTTCTCTACAAAAGATAATGTTTCCGATTTATCAGGTAGAGGAGTGGGAATGGATGTTGTTAAACGAAAAATTGGCGAAATCCGAGGTGAGGTTTCTATTGATTCAGAAATAGATAAGGGAACCACTGTTACTATGGAACTACCTTTAACCTTATCGATTATAGATGGTTTATTGGTTACTGTTTCTGGTTCGCAATATGTGATTCCAATTTCTGCTATAGAAAAAATATTTCCACTGGAAATTGAAGACCGAAAAAATATATTTAATGATGTTATAACATTCGATAATGAGCAGTTCCCTATCATTAATTTAAGGAATATTTTTAATGAACCATTAGAGGAAATCAAGCAGCATATAATCCTTGTTAAATTTGAGGATAAAAAAGTAGGATTAGTGGTAGATGAAGTAATTGGAGAATATCAAACGGTAGTTAAACCATTTGGAAGACTCCTAAAAGATCAGGAAGTTATTTCCGGAGCTTCAATTATGGGGGATGGTACCATTTCAATGGTAATTGATACCAATAGACTCGTTCATTTTCATGGGAATCAAAAATTACACAAATAATTATGGAGGGTAATTTCAAAACATTAATATCCTTTGGCCTTGGAGAGCAAACCTTTGCGTTTGATAGTCTTAAAGTAAGAAATATCTTACCTTACGAAGGAAATATAACCAAAGTGCCAAATACACGTAGCTATATACTCGGGGTAATAAACTTGCATGGTAATATTATTCCAGTAGCTGATATGCGTAATATTATGGATTTAGATGATCAAGAACGAACCAAAGATACCTCAATAATTATTGTATCTCCAGAGGACAAATTAGAATCGCAATTTGGAATAATGGTGGATGTGGTTAAAGAGGTTTTTGAGGTACAGGAGGAAAATATTAAACCTACTGTTTTTCAAAATAATATGGGACTGATTGAATCCTTTGAAGGGACGGTTCAAGAAAAAGATGAATTTATTCATCTAATAGATCTAATTCATGTTGTATCGCAAATAGAAAGTAAAAATAAATAGGATGGAAGAGATAAATAACTCATATCTATCATTTAAAGTAGGTTCTGAAACATTTGCTATACATGTTAGTAAAGTAAATGAGATAAGAGAGTACGAGGAACCAAGAAATATGCCTGAAACTATTTCTTTCATGGCTGGTGTTATTGACCATAGAGATGAAGTAATACCTGTAATTGATACAGGAGTTAAATTTGGACTAAATCCTGTTGAGATAACGCAACTTACTTGTATTGTAATCATTGATGTTAAAAGAAAAGATACAGATTCAATTTTTAAAGTAGGTGTACTTACGGATGGAGTATCTGATGTTTTTGAAGCTGGAGATGATGATTTTAAGAAAATAGAGAGTGATTATAGTCCAAATTATATTCAGGCTACATGTAATATAGGAGGAAACTTTTATTTAGTTCTCAACTCTGATGAAGTGTTTAGCATAAACGAAATTATTGGAATTGGCAAATTAGTTGAAGAAATAAAGGAATAGTGGAGGGAGATAGTAAATTATACTCAAAAGAGTTGGATTGCTTTAAAGCAGAACTGTCTGAGAAAGACTTTGAAGCTTTTAGTAACTTTATATACAGTGAATTTGGTATAAAAATGCCACCTGTGAAAAGAGTCATGTTACAAGGAAGGTTGCTAAAGAGGATTAGGCAATTAAACATGAAAACATATAGTGAGTATAAGGATTATCTTTTTAGTAGTGAAGGACAAAAAGAAGAAATATTTAATTTTCTGAATGTTGTAACTACCAATAAAACAGATTTTTTTAGAGAACCTGTTCATTTCGATTTTTTAAAATCAAGTGTTTTACCTGAGTATTCTAACAAAGGGATAAATGAACCATTTAAGATATGGAGCGCTGGATGTTCTAGTGGAGAAGAGTTATATACAATATCAATGACATTGAATGAGTATAAGGCTGAACATAGATCATTTTCATTCTCAATGCTAGGAACGGATATTTCTCAAAATGTTTTAACCAAAGCTGCAAAAGGAATTTATGCAAGTAGTAAAGTTGATATTGTTCCTTTAGAATTAAAGAAGAAGTATTTATTAAAAAGTAAGGATAAGGAAAATCCAACCATTAAAGTTCGTCCAGAATTACAAAGTAATTTAAGATTGAAATATTTAAATTTAATGGATTCGAGTTATTCTAATATTAATGAAACATTTGACGTAGTATTCTGTAGAAATGTTTTAATATACTTTGACAGAAAAACTCAAGAGAGTGTTATCAATAAACTAAGTATGCACCTTAAACCAGGAGGATACTTTTTTATCGGACATTCAGAATCCTTAACAGGAATGGATGTGCCTTTAGAACATATTAAGCCAACTATTTTTAGAAAAAAATAAAGTACAAAATTATAACCATGAATAATTTATCTGACAGACAGTTGCTTAAGGAGCTAAGAATGCGACTTGAGAGTGGTAAGAGTAGTGAAAAGGAAATAAAGGATTTAACGCTTGACTTACAAAGTGTATCAAAGAAGCTTAAGGATTCGGAAGCACTTAAAAGTCACTTTATATCAAATATATCTAACGAGATAGTAAACCCATTTACGTCGATATTAGGTTTATCAAAAGCTATTTTGTCTGTTGAAAAGCATGACTGGAAAAAAGTAGTTTCTATGGTTGCATTAATTCATTCAGAAGCTTTTAATTTAGATTTTCAGTTGAAGAACATATTTGTTGCAGCTAAAATTGAAGCTGGTGAAATAGCTCCAAACGTGGCGAAAGTGAATATTAGAAGTTTGCTGCAAACAGTAGTTGATTCTTTTAATATTATCTCCAGAAAAATGGGTATTAATTTTGATATTCAGTTTAATATTGAACATGGCTTTGGGAAAAACTTCTACTTTAAAACTGATTCTGAGAAACTTAAGTTAATACTAAGTAACTTAATTAATAATGCATTAAAATATAGTTATAAAGATAGTAGTGTTGTTATTTCTGTTTGGCTGGATGATGAAGATGTATTAAAAATATCGGTTAAAGATTTTGGTACAGGAATTTCTGAAAAGAATCAGCAAACAATTTTTCAACGTTTTAAAAGATTAGATACAGGAATTAACTCTATTAATAGAGGTCACGGATTAGGATTATCGATAACAAAAGCATTACTTGATGTATTAAGTGGCGATATTGAAATAGCTAGTCAAAAAGGAGAAGGATCTACATTTACTATTAGCGTTCCAGAAGCAAAAAATATTGTTGATGGTTTTAGTGGTGATGGTAATGATATTTTCTTTGATGAAGAGGATGAGATTTTTTAAGGAATATTAGATGAATCAATATTTACAACATTTTTTGTATCCTTCCTCTTTATTTGTAAGTAAAGAGCCACATTTGGTTAAAACGATTCTTGGATCTTGTGTGGCTGTTTGTTTATGGGATTCTAAATTAAAAGTAGGGGGTATTAATCATTATATGTTACCAAACTGGAATGGTAATGACCTAGCGTCGCCAAAGTATGGTAATATTGCAATTGATAAGCTAATTGATAGAATGCTTTTTCTGGGATCTAGAATTGACGATCTGCAGGCAAAAGTATTTGGAGGTGGTGAGTTAATGCAAACAGGTAATTCTAAGACCTTAATTGGAGAAAGGAATATACGAGTTGCCAGATTAATGCTTGAGGAAAGAAATATTCCGGTAGTTGCTTCTAGCACAGGAGGCAAGCAAGGTAGAAAAATAATTTTTTTTACTGATACTGGAGAAGTAAGGCATAAATTATTAGATAAGAAATCTATTTAATAACCATTTGCCTTAGTTTTTTTAATGAACCACGAATTTTTTTTCTATATTACCTAGCGTTTATAGATTAAGATGACTTGTTAACCTTGTTCTATGGGGAAGAATAAAATTAGGGTATTAGTAGTTGATGATTCGGCCGTTGTAAGACAAAGCCTATCTTCTATCTTAAGCTCAGATTCTGAGATTGAGGTGATGGGTACGGCAGCGGATCCAATTATTGCGGTTAAAAAGATAATGAAGGAAATTCCAGATGTTATAACGCTGGATATTGAAATGCCTCGAATGGATGGCTTAACATTCCTTCGAAAAATAATGTCACAACATCCTATTCCTGTTGTTATTATTTCTTCTTTAACAACGGAAGGTACTGAGGTTGCGATGAGAGCCTTAGAATACGGAGCTTCAGAAATTATAGGGAAGCCAGCTATGAATGCGGCTAAGTTTATTAACGAATCAAAAATAATGATTTGTGATGCTGTAAAGGCATCGGCACAAGCTAAGCTTTCGAGAAAAAAGATAGTTTCAAATGCTACAGTAATAGCTAAGCCAAAGTCTCGACCATCATCCCAAAGGCCTACAAAACCCCTAGAGGTAAAACCAAAGTATTCTGCAGATGTTATTTTGGAAAAAGGGTCTGCTTCAGATAGAATTACAATAACGGAAAAGGTAATTGTACTTGGTGCTTCAACAGGCGGTACTGAAGCTATAAGGCACTTCTTAAAACATTTGCCAGGAAAAATGCCTGGTATTGCTATTGTTCAGCATATGCCTGAAGGTTTTACCAAATCATTTGCGAATAGTCTAAATAATATTTGCGATTTAGAGGTAAAAGAAGCGGAAAATGGAGATAAGCTTTATCAAGGTAGAGTTCTAATAGCCCCTGGTAATCACCATATGCTTCTTAAGAGGGTAGGCAAAGAGTATTTTGTTGAAGTTAAAGATGGTCCATTGGTAAATAGACATCGCCCATCAGTTGATGTTCTTTTTAGAAGTGCATCTAGATATGCGGGTAAAAACTCTACAGGTATTTTGCTAACAGGTATGGGGAATGATGGTGCAAAAGGGCTTTTAGAATTAAAAGAGTCTGGAGCTAATACTATAGCTCAGGATGAAGCTAGTTCTGTTGTTTATGGTATGCCGAAGGAAGCAGCTAAACTTGGGGCAGCCGATGAGATACTATCGTTAGAGGAAATTGGACCTCATATTTTAAAATCTCTTTAAAAGTATTAATTCTATTGACTTTTTAGACTAGTAATTTGCTAGAAAAAAGACTAAAAGTTTTTAATTTCGCTTAGCGAATTTTATTATTAAATACAAAACTGATCATTGTGAAAAAAGTTGAATTATCTCGCATAAAAGGAAGATTTACATTGGGAGGGATATTTTTAGGATTAGTGGTTTTAATCTTTGTGGTTTTAATCAACTTAAATTCTGAAGTATTTATGCAATCAAATAGAACAATAGCTAATATGTTCTATATATTTCCAGGAATGTGGGTTTTAATATTTTTACCTCTCATTACAGGAATGGTTGGTTATTTTTGGGCTCAGGTATTTGAGAAAATAATACGCAAACAGCGCAAATCAATAAAAGCAGAGGCTCGTAGATCTGAATCTATACTTAAGTTTATTAATAATCTGAGACAAGGAAATTTAGATGCTGTTACTATTGGGTCTGAAAAGAAAGATCAACTTGCAAAATCGTTGTTAAAACTCCGGGATTATCTAATTAAAAGTAAAAAGGAACAGGAACAAGGAAGACTTGAAGAGGAACAAAGAACTTGGGTGACTCAAGGGCTTGCTCAATTTGCAGAAATTTTAAGAAAGAATAATGACAATTTAGAGGAACTATCTTATAATATTATAAGCTACATGGTTAATTATTTAAAGATTAATCAAGGTGGCTTCTTTTTATTAAATACTAATAAGAGAAACGAGAAAATATTTGAATTAAAAGCATGTATAGCATTTGATAGAAAGAAGTTTGCGGATAAGCAGATTGATGCCAATGCCGGATTATTGGGACGATGTGCGCTAGAAAAAGAAACAATATATATTACTGATTTGCCTAATGAATATACTACAATAACTTCAGGTTTAGGTGAAGCAAACCCAAAAGCAATATTAATAGTACCCCTAAAGGTTAATGATGAGATTTATGGCGTAATTGAATTGGCATCCTTTAGAGAATTTTATCCGTATGAAATTGAATTTGTAGAGAAAACAGCAGAAAGCATTGCTTCCACTATTTCAACGGTTCAAATCAATATTCAGACGACCAAACTTCTACATGAAACACAAATTCAAGCAGAGAAGATGTCGCAACAGGAGGAAGAGTTGAGGCAAAACCTCGAAGAAATGCAAGCCACTCAAGAGGAGTCTGATAGGCGAGAGGTTGAAATGAAAGGTATACTTGAAGCTATTGACAACTCTGCAATAAGTTCAGAGTTTGAAACAGATGGTTCTCTTATTTCAGTTAATCAATTGTTTTTGCAGAGTTTTAAATATTTACCTGAAGAGATAGAAGGTCAAAACCTTAAAATATTCTTTTTCCAAGATGATATTGATGAATTAAATAAAATACTATCAGACCTTAAAGGAGGTCGAAACTTCAAGGGTAGAGTTCGAAGAAGAACTAAGCTGGGCGAAGAAATATTTTTATTAGCAACGTATACGCCAGTTATGGATAACCAAGGCGACATTGTTAAGATTCTAAGTTTGGAAAATGATATTACCGATCAGGTGCATATGGAAGAGCAAATGAAGAGTTCGAAAGAGGAACTTGGTGTAATGCTCGAACAGGCACGTGATGAAATGAAGGAACAGTTTAAAGAAATTGAAGCGGTAAAAATAAGAAATGAAAAAACATTAGAGGGAGCACTGGATGCTATAATTACAACCAATAAGGAAGGAATAGTTGAATTCTTTAATGAGGCTGCAGAAAAGCTATGGGGTTATGAAAGGGCTGAAGTATTAGGAGAACATATTGGAATGCTGTTTTCTGCAGAAACGGCTAAAAACGATGCTTTTGTTAAAGCCTATGTAACAACAGAAGACGACAAGTTTATTGGAGAAAGGAAAGAAGTTCCTATTAAAAATAAATTTGGGGATGACGTTGATGTTTTATTCTTGCTTTCGGAAGCAAAAGTTGGAGATGATCAATCATTTACTGCATTTATACAGAATGTAGAAGTTGAATTATTTTAAAATATATCACTAACAAGTGGCAGAGATTAATTTTAAAGAATTTCTTGAAGAACTAAAAAAACATACACCTTATAATTTTTGTGATTATTCAGATAATTCTATTCAAAGGCGTATTGATAAAGTTTTAAAGGAACATAATTTGCAAATAGATGAGCTCTTAGCTAAAACCAAGTCAGAGCCTGAATTTGTTGAGCAGTTGGTAGATGATATTACTGTTAATACTACAGAATTGTTTCGTAACAAGGAAACTTGGGAGTATTTATACAATAAAGTTATACCTGGTTTAAAATCGAAAACAAACATTAATATATGGCACGCTGGTTGTTCCACTGGTCAAGAAGTTTATTCAAACTTAATTTTGTTTAACGAATTAGACTTATTAGATAAAGTAAAAGTAGTGGCCTCAGATATTAATAAAAAGGTTATTAGATCTGCTAAATTAGGGGAGTATGATTATAAATTTAATGCTCAATATATTGAAGTATTTAATGAATTATGGAACGGACTAAAGACTAATCCAAAACCATTTGAACATTATTTCAATATTGATGAAGACCATGATAAAATAATAGCCAAGGATTTTATTAAGAAGATTCCGAAATTCATTAAACATGATCTAGTAGTTGAGGATATTCCTTTTTATCAAAAGTTTGATATCATCTTTTGTCGAAATGTTCTAATTTATTTTAATCCAGAGCTGCAATTGAAAATAGTGAGAAAATTCTTTGATAAATTACATGATGGAGGAGTGTTAATTTTAGGAACGCATGAAGCTTTACATGGTTTTTTTAAAACCCGTTTTGTTAAACATGGAATGGTATATACAAAAAGTAATACCTTTCATTTAAAGTATAAATAGCGAAATGGCAGGTCCAACTATTAATGATATTAGAGAGGTAACAGCCTTGTTGTCCAAAAAACTAGGCATGGATTATTCTAATTATGCCTTTTCTTTTCTAAGAAGAAGGTTTGCTTTTGTTTATAATAAGCTAAAGGTTAAAAATACTGCCGATTTTATAACTGCTATTAATGATGGTAAAATCCTTGAGGATTTTAATTATTATTTCCCAGTAGGGCAGACGGAGTTATTTAGAGACCCATCTTTTTGGAGAAATTTAAGAACAAGAATTCTTCCGAAACTAAGTGATGAGGAATTAGTATTTTGGTTTCCTGAAGTTTCTTCTTCAGCGGAGTTATTTTCATTATTGGTTATTCTGAACGAAGAAGAATTAATTAATAAATCGAAGGTTTATTGCAATATAAACAGTGAAAAACGAATTCAAGAAATTAAAGAAGGTAAAATTTATTCAAACAATATTGACATAAATAAGCAAAACTTTAAAAGGTTAGAGTTAGATGCTTCTTATGATAAATATTTTAAAGAAGATCGTGATTTTACCTTTATATATGTTGATTTACTTAAGAATGTTGAGATTATTGGAGAGCATTATTTTAAGAAAGTACCAGTTGACAAAATTGGAATGACTATTTTCAGGAACAAAATGTTGTACTATAATCAAAAGCTGCAATTAAATGCAGAGAGACATATACATAGTAGTATTGAAAGAGGTAGTTTTCTTAGTCTAGGGATAAAAGAAAGAATATTGGATGAGAATGAGAACTATTATGATTTATATGATAATGGAGAGCAAATTTATAAGGTTTCATAAACATTTAATTAGTGCAAAAGAATATACAATATAAGGGAATTGTAATAGGAGGTTCAGCAGGAAGTTTCTCTCTTGTATCTAAAATTTTATCTCAGATAAAAGATGATTTTAAATACCCTATTATTCTCTGTATGCATAGGTTAAAACATATTAGATCAGGTTTAGTAGAGGGTTTAAATCTTAAATCTAACTTACCTGTAGTTGAGCCATACGACAAACAAAAAATAGAAGGAGGAAAAGTTTATCTTGCCCCTTCAAATTATCACATGTTTGTAGAGTTCGATGCTACTGTTAGTTTATCAGCGGAGGATGTATTAAATCATAGTAGGCCTTCTATTGATTATACCTTTTCTTCTGCAGCAACCTCATTTAGGAACAAAATGGTTGGGATTTTATTGACAGGAGCTAATAAAGATGGAGCGCAAGGTATTTTCGAAGTGCATACAAAACAAGGTTATACCATTGTACAAGATCCAAATACATGTGATGTAGATACTATGACTAAATCAGCATTGCAATTATTTAGTCCAAATCAGGTTTTAACTCCTGAAGAAATTGTTGTTTTTTTAAATAATCTATAATTGTAAGTTTCGATGATAAAGAACTCATTATATAAATTGTATTTTTTGGCTTTAGGAGCATTTCTTTTTGCTTTAGTTAAATATGTATTTATTAGAAGTGAAGAGTTATCTCCTAAATTTTTCATTTTTGAGTTTGTATCCTATGGCTTGTTTTTATTACTCATTTATTTATATGATCGATCAATTCGAGATAATAAAAATGAACAACTTAGTTCAAAAAAGCAGTTCATTGAATTTAAAAAACAATCCGATAATAAAATTGAAGAGTTAGAACGAGAGGTTGAGCAATTAAAAGCGAACAATGAAACCGGATCTGATGGAGATGAAGTAAGTCTTGTAAAGGACTATTTTGCTACTATTTTAAAAAGCTTAAGCGATATTAAAGATATAGGAAAGCATATTCTTTTAGGCTTATCAAAACAATATGATATTAGTATTGGAATATGTTATTTTTATAACGATACGGCTAATAATTATGAAGCGGTTGGAACTTATGGTTTAGGAGATGAAGTTGTAATTAAAGATTTTATTCCAGATGAGGGACTAAATGGTCAAGCGATCAGAGATCAAAAAACGATGGTATTGAATGAAATTGATGATGAGTATTTTGATATAGAATCTTGTTCAGGATCATCGAAACCTAAATATATTTACCTTTTACCGATAGTTAAGGATAAAGAAAGTATTGGATTAATAGAAATTGCTTCATTTGCTAAATTAAGTTTAGATTTCCAATGGGATAATTTAAATGAAAAATTAGTTAATACAATTTCAATTTAAAAATTAGATATGCCTGATAAGAGGATAAAAAAACATATAAAGGGTTACTTAGACTTTTCGGTATTAAAAGAACAGGAGATCTTCTTTCTTGGCTTTTTCTTATTGGTTATTTACTTGGTAACATGGCTAGGGTTTATCGATTTTTTGAGATATCCGTTTTCAATGAAAACAATCTTAACCATTCATACTTCGTGGTTGGTTTGGTTTGTAGATGTTTTACTGTTTCTTATTTCTTTTGGGGTACTAATTGCTGTAAATTATTTTAGAAGGTTAAAAATTGATCAGGATAAGGAAGTTAAGGAACTAAATGAGGAAATAAAATCAAATACTTTAATAGCGGATTTAATTAGAAAAACCGATTATAAGAAGATTTTAAACATTGGAAATGAAGATTCTCCCTTAATTAGTTTAGCCAAAGATTTGATGGAAACAAATCATAAAGAGGAGGAACTAAAATGGATTACAAAAGGAAAAGAAATAATTAATGATATTTTAAGAACATATAGGAATATTGATGAATTATCAATAGAAGTTCTAAAAGGTATCATTAAGTATACAGAAGGTGTTCAAGGGGCTTTCTATTTATTAGAAAATGAGAAGCTAGTTAGTCATGCCGTTTATGCATTTAATAGACAACGTTTTCTTAAACAAGAATATGAGATTGGTAGAGGATTGGTTGGGCAGGTAGCTTATGAAAAACAAATGATCTACAGAACGGAAATTCCAGATGATTATTTTACTGTAAAATCAGGATTATTAGATGATGTTAAGCCTAAAAGCTTGATTATTCTCCCGATAATGCAGGAGGAAGAACTTCAAGGAATTTTAGAAATAGCATACTTACAGGATCATATTCCAACCTATAAATTAAACTTTGCTCAAGAGTTAAGTTCTATGGTGGGTAGAACCATTTATGCTCAAAAAATAAATGCACGAACGGAAGTTTTACTATCCGAATCGCAACAGATGACTGTAACACTTCAGCAGAATGAGGAGAAATTAAAGGAGAATGCTAAGGAGATGATGATTGCTCAAGAAGACCTTGAACAATCAAATGAGTTACTTGAAACAAAAATTCAGGAGGTTGAAAATGGACAAAAGCGTCTTGTAGCCTTATTAACAAATGCTTCTGAATTTATTTCTATTTATGATGAGTCACAACGTTTAGTGTTTGAAAGTCCTTCAGTCAAACGAATACTTGGATATGATGATGAGGAACAGATAATTGGAATGGATCCTGAAATGATGACACCTAAAGGATACAAAACCATCAACAATCTTTTTAATTATCTTAAACAAACTCCTGGAGGAGAAAGTGTTGCTCAGTATTCTTATCTAAAAAAGACAGGAGAAAAACTTTTTCTTGAAACCCAAGGAAAAAACCTATTACATGATCCAGCAATAAAAGGAATAATTTTTAATACGCAAGATATAACTGAGAGAATTAGAGCAGAAAAGGAAGAGCGAATGAAAAGTCGTATGCAATCCTTATCTGAGAATTCGCCAGATATGATATTAAGGATAAATACAACTGGGAAAATTGTATATGCTAATCCAATTGTGTCTGAATTTATAGATTTATCTATCCAAGAAGTTACCAAAAAAAGAATCAATGATTTAAATATAGACGAACGTTTAATAGAATTTATTAATAATGTATTAAGCGAAATTAAACGGAACGAAGAACAAATTATTGATGAAATTGAATTATCTACACCTTTAGGTGATCGTATAATGCAGATTAAGGCTATACCAGAATTAAGTGACGAAAAGATTTTAGAATCGGTATTGTTTGTATCTCATGATATGACTGATATTAAAAGGATTGAACAGGAAGTAAAAGAAAAGAACAAAAAGATTTCTGATAGTATAAATTACGCCCAGCGCATTCAAACAGCTATTCTACCTGATACGTCATTTATACAAAAACATTTTCCAAGATCGTTTATTTTTTATAGACCAAAGGATGTTGTTAGTGGTGATTTTCCATGGTTTGTGAAAAAAGATGAAACTTTTTATGTAGCAGCCGTAGACTGTACTGGTCACGGTGTTCCTGGAGCTTTATTGTCTTTTATCGGATATTTCCTTTTAAATAATATTGTGAATATCGATAACAACTTTAATGCAGCAAAAATATTGGATTTACTTCACGAAGGGGTTCGTACTACATTAAAGCAGTATGATGAAGGGAATAATGGAAGAGACGGAATGGACCTAGCTTTATGTAAGATTAATAAAGAAAAAAAGGTTATTCAGTATGCAGGAGCACATAATCCGTTATATTTGCTTAGAGATGGAGAGCTAATTGAATATAAAGGAAGTAGAAAAGGAATTGGAGGAAAGCCTCTTTTGAAGAAAAAAGAAAAGGTTTTTGAGAATCATGAAATTCCTTATCAAGATGGTGATAAAGTATTTATTTTTTCTGATGGTTTACCTGATCAATTGGGAGGTGACAGAAGAAAAAAATATCAATCAAAAAGAATTAGGGAGGCCTTAACTGAAAAAGAAGATTTGTCAATGGCTCATTTTGAGAGACATTTTTCTTCCGACTTTTACGAGTGGATGGGAGAAGAAAAACAAGTTGACGATGTTTTATTAATTGGAATTGAATTGTAAGTATCTATTTAAATAATTATTACAATGGGAAATTTAGATAAACATAGTTTCTTAGATTTTGCGTATCAGCTTTATCGTACTATGAAAACGAATGAAATTAGTTTAGTATACGAAGGAGAAGTTACGCAGGAGATTACTAAAACTTTTACTTCTTTAACAGAAAGAAACCTTGCTAAAAGTGAGGAGTCAAACGCCGTTCAAAGGAAAGTTTTTAATGTAATGGTGGAATGTTTACAAAATATTAGTAAACATGCTGACTCCATGGGTGATGAAGATGGAGAAGAAAGGCGAGGTATTGTTATGGTGAGTAAAAATGAAGACTCACATAATATTATCACAGGTAATATTATCAAAAATGAAAAGGTTCCAGGGTTAAAAGAAAACCTTGAACAAGTAAATTCTTTAGATAAAAAGGGCCTTTCTGAGCTTTATAAAACTCAAATGCGAGATGGAAAAATCTCAGATAAAGGTGGTGCTGGTTTAGGCTTAATTGATATTGCTAAAAAAACAGGAAGCACACTAACATACCAGTTTAAAGAATTAAACGATGAAGTTTCTTTCTTTATTCTAACATCTACTATTAAACGAAATCTATAATTAACGTATAAAAAATTAACCATGGAAGTTATCAATATTCAGGGAACCGATGATACTCCTAATGTAATTCTTGACAAGGACAACGGAAAATTTGAAATATCGGGAAGATCATTACCAGAAGATGTAAATTTGTTTTATCAACCTATCATGGATTGGATTGATGGATACTCTAAAGATACCAATGATCAAACAATTTTTCATATCAAGCTAGAGTATTTTAATACTGCATCATCAAAAATTATTTTAGATATCTTATTGAAGTTTGAAGAAATAGTGGAAGATGGAAATGATGTGAAAATCATCTGGCATTATCATGAAGAAGAAGAAGATATGTTAGAAGCAGGTGAAGAATATGCCGACATTGTTGAAATACCATTCGAATACGAAGCGTATACTGACTAAGTAAAGCCTTATTGATACTGATACTTTAGTTTTATGAGTGAAGAAATTTTAAAAGCCTTAATGCAGTTGTTTGGTTTAATTGCCAAACAAGATGGTGGGGTACAAGAAACAGAGATCGATTACGTAAAAAACTTTTTGAAACAGCAGTTAAGTGCAGAGGCTGTGGCTGAGTATTTTGCATTATTCGAAAAGCACTCAAAAGATAAAAAAGCTCGAGGTAATAATAAGGAAGAAGATGAGGGTAAGGTTAAGCTTACCTCAATGAAAGATTCTGTAAGGATTATCGGAATCTGCAAAAAAATTAATAAGCAACTTAATAAAGAACAAAAAGTTGTAGTTCTGGTTAGGTTGTATGAATTAATAAATGCTGACCGTAGATTTACGGATCAAAGGATGGCTATTATTAATACTGCAGCGGATGTTTTTCGCTTACCAGAAGACGAAAAGAAAAGTATTGAATCATTTATTGTCAACACACAGTTAAATGATTTGGATATTGAAAACCTAATGGTGCTCAATTCATCAGAAGATGATGGACAAAATAGAGAGCATATAAAGGTTGGGAAATTAGATGGAGAGGTTTTAATTTTAAGAATAAAGAGTGCAGACCTTTATTTCTTAAGATATACAGGAAATCAAGAAGTGTTTTTAAATGGTCTTCTCCTAAATCAAAGACGAATTTATCTATTTCCCAAGGGAAGCTTCTTAAAGTTTCCTGTTGGTATTCCAATATACTATACTGATGTTGTTGGTCATTTTATGAGTGATGCCTCAACGCCTAAAATATCTTATGTTGTAGAAAATTTAGGATATACTTTTAAAAATGGAGGCGTTGGTTTACGCGATGTTAACCTAGGTGAGGAGCACGGTAGGTTAGTTGGTATAATGGGAGCTAGTGGAGCTGGTAAAACTACTTTATTGAATGTATTATCAGGAACAGAGTCTCCTAGTAAAGGAGAGGTTCGTATTAATGGGGTTAATCTTCACACCGAAAAGGATAAGCTTGAAGGTGTAATCGGTCTTATTCCTCAAGATGACTTATTAATTGAAGAATTAACGGTTTTTGAAAATCTTTACTATAACGCTAAACTTTGCTTTAAGGATAAAAATGAAGAAGAAATAACCATGATGGTTAATGATACTCTTCAAAGTTTAGGCCTGTTTGAGCGTAGAAATTTAAAGGTAGGTTCTCCTTTAAATAAAATGATTAGTGGAGGACAAAGAAAAAGGTTAAATATTGCTCTAGAGCTAATTCGTGAGCCTGCAATTCTCTTTGTGGATGAACCAACTTCTGGGCTATCTTCAAGAGATTCGGAAAATGTAATGAATCTATTAAGGGAATTAACCCTTAAAGGAAAATTAATATTTGTTGTTATTCACCAACCATCATCAGATATTTTTAAAATGTTTGATAAGATGTTTATTCTGGATACAGGTGGATATCCAGTGTATTATGGTAATCCAAGTGAGAGCTTAATATACTTTAAACAGCTCGATGAACAAATTAATAGTGAGCAGGGTGAATGTCCTCAGTGCGGTAATTTAAATCCAGAGATGGTATTTAATATTATTGATGCTAATGTTCTCGATGAGTATGGTAACTATACAAATAGAAGAAAAACAAGTCCTCAGGAATGGAATGATTTCTATATAAAGAATATAGAGATTCCAGAAGTTCAAGATTTAGATACTTCACCACCACAATCATTAAATATTCCAGGTTGGTTAAGGCAATTTAAGATTTATACTTTAAGAGATTTCTTCTCTAAAATTGCTAATAAACAATATATTTTATTAAATCTACTCGAAGCCCCTATTCTAGGTTTAATACTTTCCTTTCTAATAAGATATATTGTTGATCCAGATTCTAATATCTACATCTTTAGAGACAATGAAAATATACCTCCTTACATCTTTATGGGTATTGTTGTTGCATTGTTCTTTGGTTTAATAGTTAGTGCGGAAGAAATATTTAAAGATGCGAAGATATTGAAGCGAGAATCTTTCTTGAACCTCTCACGATCTAGTTATCTAGTTTCTAAAGTGCTTATTTTATTTACCATTTCTGCATTGCAGATGGCTCTTTTTGTAGGTGTGGCTAATACCGTATTAGGAATAAAAGGAATGTACTTTGAATTTTGGTTAGCGTTATTTTCGGTATCTGCTTTTGCTAATATTCTAGGTCTTGTGTTATCAGCTTCTTTTAACTCAATTGTAACTATCTATATTTTAATACCTCTTGTAATGATTCCGCAAATGGTATTAGGAGGAGCGATGTTTACTTTTGATAAACTAAATAGGGATATTTCGAGTGCTGATAAGGTGCCTTGGATCGCTGAATTTATGCCATCCAGATGGATTTATGAGGGCTTAATGGTGGATCAGTATTCCAATAATAAATTTAAGAAGCTATTCTTTAATATTGAACAGGAAGAAAGTACTACTGATTTTAAAATTGTTCACTATCTACCTGAAATAGAAGATATTTTAAACGATTGTAGAAAGAAATTACAAAATCATTCTAATGAAGAAGATAAGGACTTTGAATTAAATTTAGCTTTAATAAAGAATGAGTTAAGCAAAGAGAATTCTAGAATAGAAAGTATTCAATTTAATGATTTAGAAAGAATCAATTCTATTGATTTTAATATGGATTTGTTCAACGAAATAACAGATCATATTGAGAATTTAAAATCGTATTACACTACTAGGTTTGTTACGGCTACAACTAAAAAAGAGAAGATGATAAATCTTGCCATGTCTAAGTATGGTAAGGAGGAGTTTACTGCTGTTAAGAATAAACATCTGAATGAAAGTATCTCAGATATCGTTAGAAAAGTATTTGAAAAGAATAAGATTTTAAGGGAAAGAGATAACCTGATTCAAAATGTAGATCCAATTTATCAGTTACCTGAACCTGAACACGCATTGGCTTTTAGAACACATTTTTTCGCTCCCAAAAAACATATTGGCGGAAGTATGTTTAATACCTTATGGTTCAATATTGCAATGGTATGGATATTTACTATATTGATGTATATTGCTCTGTATTATGATTTATTAAGAAAGTTGTTTAAGGTATTTGGGGAATTAAAATATCTTAAAAAGTAACCTTTTAAAGGGTTTCTAGTATAAGTCAGAAGTTTTTATTTTTAAAAAACCTATATCATGTTAAAGAAATTATTTTACACAACGGCTATATTCGGCGGGATACTATTATTTTCTGCTTGTGCAGGAAATTCTAATAAGAATAAGCAAGAAGGGGATGGAGATTTTTCCTTATCAGACTCAGCATTAAATGAAGATGCACCTTTACAATTATCAGAAGAAATAATTGGTGATGTAATTCAGAACATCTCATCTCCTGTAGAGATGGCTGCCTTAATTAAAAAATCGGGTGTTGATTTTTCTCAGAAAATCTTAAATAAACCTGAGAATGTTGACGATTATAACACAAGTTTTAAGAGAGCATTAAACCTAGGTGTTTTTAGTGCAGACTTAGGTTATATCAACACATTTGATAAAAACAATATTGTTGTTTCGTATTTACTATCTGTTAAAGAATTAGCTGAGGGTATTAAAGTTGGTCAGTTTTTTGACTTTGCAGCTTTAAAAAAGATGGCTACTAACAGTAATAATTTAGATTCATTGATGGAGGTTTCTGTAAGTAGCTTCAATAAAATGGATTCTTATTTGAGAGAGCAAAACAGAAGTAATGTTAGTACTTTAATTGTAACTGGTGCCTGGGTAGAAGGTTTATATATTTCGGGTAAAGTTATTAAGCAAACTAACGATGAGGAATTAATAAACCGTATTGGTGAGCAAAAAGATATTATTGATATTTTGCTTATCATTTTAGAGAACTATAGTGCAGACCCGAACTTTGCAGAAATGGTTGTTAAGATGGAGCAGATTAAACAAGCTTATGCTGATGTTAAGATTACAACTACATTTGGAGAACCGAAACGTATAGAGAAAGACGGTACTTTAATTATAGTTCAGGATGAAATAAGTCATATAGAAGTTACTCCAGAACAGATAGATAATATTATAAATGAAATAAATAGTCTTCGTGATTTTATTGTTTCATAGGTATTTAAATTTAATAAATTACCTTTGTAATTAATATTTAATTAGTTATTGATAAGTAGAGTTTCGGTAGATATTTAAGCTGAAATTTGAAGTAATTCTTATTACAAGAATTTGGATAAAAAATTAAGCGTATGAAAAAGATATTAGTTTTAGCAATTCTGTTCATTTCGGTATTTACTGTTTCGAGTAATGCTCAATGTGGTGATGATTTGCTTAAAAAAGCTTTAAAAGAAATGGGTGATGCCCAATACATGAAGGATTTTACTATTGATCTTAAAAAAGCTAAAAAAGATACAAAAACAGGTACTATCAAGTTCAGTGTAATTTTAAATAGTAGAAGCCATTATAAATTTAATACATCTAATGGTGTTGGTAATCCTGAAAAAGTTATTTTACAACTTTTTGATGGAGATAGAATGTTAATTAGTAATTTTGAGGGTGGCAAAATGTATAACTCTATCGAGTATATATGTCGTAAATCAAAAGTATATAATTTGGTATTTTCATTTAAAGGAGGAGAAGAAGGTTGTTCAAAGGCTGTTATGTCTTTGGTAAAGCAATATTCTGCTGGAGAAATGAACTTTTAATAGAAGATAAGATAAAATAAAAAAAGAGCGTTACTTAATTTAAGTAACGCTCTTTTTTGCATCATAATATTTCCCATTGCTGAGACGTTGCAGATAAAGAAACAGCATCAATTACCTTCATATTATTAATGGCATCTTCAATATTGATAGGAGAGTTACCTTTGTTTATAATAGCTTCAGCGAATGCATCAAACATTAATCCATATTGATCTTCTGCATCAAAAACAACGTTCCTTAAACCTTGCGGAGTGGATATTTCAATAACAGCTTTTGTATCCACATATGTGTTAAAAGGGATTTCTATTTTAATACTACCTCCTGTTCCAATTATTTCAACAGACTGATTTGGCTGACTAAGTGTGCCAACAGTATAACTAGCATGAATTCCATTAAAATCGAGAATCCCACTACTTAAAAAGTCTGTATTGAATTCTTGATGAGTTTGTTGAAGTGAAATAACCTTCTGTGGCTCCATGTCAAGTATAAAACGAGGAACTGAAATAGCATAACAACCAATATCCATTAATGCTCCCCCACCAAATCCTTTAATGTTTCTAATGTTAGAAGGTGAAGGGTTACTATAGGCAAATGAGCTTCTAATGTATGTAATATCTCCTATTTGCTTTGTTTTAACTGTGTTTTTGGCATGTTGCCATTGAGGATGAAACTTATACATAAATGCCTCCATTAGTAACACATTGTTTTTCTTCGCTACATCAAAGCATTTAATGGCCTCTTCGGTATTTAAAGCAATGGGTTTTTCGCACAGTATGTGCTTACCAGCATTGGCTGCTTTTTTTACCCATTCTAAGTGCAGATGGTTTGGTAATGGTATATATACGATATCTACGGAAGGATCATCAATAATATTTTGATAACTTTCGTGGACTATCTGAATATTGAAATCTTCAGCAAACTGTTGTGCTTTTTTTATATCGCGAGAAGCAATAGCATATATTTCACAATTTTTTGTGTTTTGTAAAGGAAGAACAATTCTTTTTACCAAGTGATTTGAAGTGCTTAGAACACCAACTTTTAGTTTTTTCATTCTATTCTACATTATAATTGTATAGATAATTATTCTCTCCGCCTACAATGAGGTTAAAATTTGTGCTTGATTTATTCATAAATCCAATGCTGAATCTTGAACGACCACGTAACGGAAAGTTTTTATAGATAGTTCCATCGTTATTAACTAAGTAGATCATACTGTTTTTTGTATCGTATACGCCTATTTTGGTGTTGTTTTTGGAGAATATGTAGGTATCTGCCACTAATGCAAGATCACCATCTATATCTATGTCAAATAGCTTTTTATATGCGGCATTATATACTTTTACTTTATCTTTAGTAACTAGGATGTTTTCATTCCCTTTGGAAGAGGTGATATCTTTGGATAAAAAATAATGTTCAACTTGCTTATTTAGAAGAGTAACCATTTCACAGTTTCCATCTGCTAAATTTATTTTGCGAATATTACCTTTCGTATCAGTAGTAGATAATATCGAAATATTGTTCTCACTTATTAAACTAAACTCACTTCTTGAGTTAGCGATGAAGTTTGATTTAATAGGCACTCTTATTTTACCTTTTCTATTTAGAATATAATTTCGTTTATCATCGGAAAGTACGATGTAATCTTTTCCTTGGGTTCTAAAATGCTGGATTGGTTTGCTGATTACCCCTTCTGTTTTGTCCATTTTCCAACCTGTTAACAAACGACCTTTAATGTTGTAAGCATATACATTCTTGTTTTCGCAGGCTATAAAAATTCTGTAATTACGATTATTGTCATAATCAAATATAGATATACCATTGGTAGCCTTATCCGCCAGATTAATTGGGTATCTATCTACAGTATTACCATTTCTGTCTAATAGGTAAATTTTATTGCGTGTATTAAAGATGTATTGTAATTTATTATTTCGATAGTAGTCAACTTGTTCAATCTTACTTAAGATAGGGCCATCAAGCAGTTTCTTCCATAAAATCCTTCCAGAATTAGAGATAAGATAAAGCATATTCGATTTATCTTGAACTATAATCTCTTTTTCTTTAGTATTGTGATTTTTAACTAAGGTAGGTTTGGCAATAATTGTACTATCTAAACCACTTTGCCATACTGTTTCTGGTTCTTTCTCCCTATTAGGAAGGTGTTGAATACATGCATTTACGTATAATAAGTCATTTGCAGTAGATAGTTGAATACCCAAGCCATAGAATTTACTTAGCGCAATTTCTTGCGTTTCGTTGGGATTCAATAATTCAAAATTACTAGTCTTAGGAAGGATATTTTTAATCTTTGAAAGATCGCAATAGATATACATATTGTCTTTGTATGAAAATAGATCTTTGAATTGCTCCTGATATATATTATTATCAAGTGTTTTATTTAACACGTTGGAGTAAATTACTTCTTTTATTGTATTAGTTGAGTTTGAAAAAATAAGGTAATTATCAATAAATGTAAAATACTTATTGGGTAAATTGGGGCAATAAGTATCAAGTAGTACAGGAAAGATAATAGAAGCTTGACTCTTGTATATAATGTGCTTAGTTTCTGCATCAATATTATAATTTAGTGCAGTTTTAACTTCTGTTTTCTGTATTTCTTTTAAAAATTCTAGGGTTTTCGATTTACTTTTTGTTTTTATAATCAGGATTTTATTTTCAGTTTTTACATTTGAATTAAGAACTACACTAGCAAATTCGTTATCTAATAGATTAAAAACACCTTCTTCAATTTCTGCACCCTCTAGCTTTAAGTTTAAATCCTTAATTAGTTTGTTTTTTGCGCCATACTGATTTACTGTATTGTGATATACTCTATAATTATTCAATAGCCTTTTTGAATGATCGAAACTATAGGAGTGGATAAAACTCGCATTATCAGGAATTACCTCAATGATATCTGATTTTTTAGAATTGATATTTTTAAAAAGTAAATTTAACTTACCTACGTTATCTTGACTATATAAAAAACCATTAATTAAAATGTGGTTATCCTTCAGATTGATGTCCAACTCCCCCCAATTGGCTATTCTATTTATTTTGTTTGTGATTTTTTTATCTGAATTTTTAAATAGTGCAGAAATAGTTTTTGGTAGATTTTCGAAGTTGATTAATAAATTAGCATCGGTGTTATTTCCTTTTGTTTTAAAAAGTTTATTAAAGATTGGATCTTCAAGCAACGAAAAATCCGCTCTTAATTGCCTTAAAGAGTTTTCTACTAAAAGAGATGAGTTACTAATTAATAGAAGGCCACGGTATATACTTATATTTATATCACCATTACCATTAGAAAGTTTTGAAGAATATATTGTGGAAGAATTATATTTTCTTTGATTGAATTGTAAGCCTAAGTTATTCTGTTCGAATAAACCAATTATTTTATTTTGTTCTGCTTTATTATTTAGTGAATAAATAAACAATGGAAAGGATTTATCTTTTCCAATTGGGTGTAATGAAATAGTTAGAGATTTTTTTAATAGTTTTTTGGCAAATGATTGGTCTATTAAAGAATCCTCTTTTATATAGTTTAATGAAGATGAGAATCCTCTGAACCAATTAAATGCTTTTAGAGATTCACTATATGCTATTTCGTTTAAGATTATATCTATAACTTTATCCGGATTCTGGATTTGAATTATTAATGATGCATCAGTAGGTATACCTTTGATAGTATCATTGTTTTTGAAATTTTTAAGATTATTGAAGTAGAAATATGCAAAAGCTAAAAGGCCAGATAAAACTATAACCAAAGAAATAGAAACAATTCTTTTTGTCATCTAATGAAAAAGTTAATAGATAAATACGGGATTATATTAATCCCTCAAAAATAGAAAAACTTATTCATTAATTTAAGCTGAAAGCTTGAGTGTTTCTTTATTAGTGTGCTTGATATTATAAGTTTATTTAATAATCATAATTTTTGTAACCATGGATTCTGACCCATCTTCATTCGTTGCAAAAACTAAATACACACCGCTAGAAACAGCTTCACCAAAAACATTTTTCCCATCCCAGATTATTTGACCTCCGGTAGAATTAGCTTGGTATACAACTTTACCACTAATATCTGTAATTCTAATATTGGAGTTTTCAATTAATCCTGTAACGCTAATTGAACCCATATAATTTGGCTGAACTGGGTTTGGAAACGCCTTAACATTTGAGTATGATTTCTCACCTTCAGTTGCTGTGCCTCTGTAAGAAACAATTCCTTTATTCGTACCAATAAATACCTCACCACTTTTAGGGTTGATAGTAATTGAAGTAATAATATTAGAAATAAGAGGACTATTAGAAGTGTTAAATTCGTTTATTGTTTTTGTACCATCCGATGATACCAAATAAACTCCATTGTTTAATGTTCCAATCCATTTTCTATTCGCTCCATCAACAGCTATGTCCGTTATCTCTTCTTTATCAAGCAAGAAATCAGCTAAACTACTGCCATCGTTTCGTGGAATTTTTATTCTAGAGGCTACAAGTTTCTCAATGTTGAATATATCTCTAGGTCTATAATAGACTAGTATTCCTTGAGAGGTGCCAACCCAGATATACCCATTCTTATCTTCAGCTAAACAAGTGGGCTTAGCATCTATAACCTTTCCATCTTCATCCCAAAGTAAAAACGGTGAGTAACCTGTATTATTCGAATCTCCAGCATATCTATAGGAATCATCGGAATCTGTTTCAATTGTTCCATTAATATCATAAACGAATAACCCAGCAGGATTACGAAATGAAATACACCAAAAATGATTCCAAGTTGTTATAATAGTCTGCCATAACCATGGGTCTGATACATTGTCTTCATATGAAACATAGTTGTATTTGTACCAGCCATAATTATTATTTTCACTTTTATCTTGTATAATGTCAGGTTTAACTAAAATGGGTATTGAATCACCTATATTAGTAGAAAACAGGTTACCTTCCCTATCTATTGCAACACCGTTTACCGATTGCCAAATGTGAGCAAGAGCAATTGGAAAATTGTCGTTATATAGGGAGTAATGAGTAACTATTTTATCGTCTTTAAATTCATAAATTCCTGTATGAGCACTACTGATATATCCATGCGTGTCGTCTCTTGGGTCAATGGCAATATCATTAAAATTAAATGCACCCCATAAAGTATCACCATTGATATTTAGGATATATGATTTTTTTAAAATGTCATTATTGTGGGTATTAACGTTTGTCCATTTGTTATCTCTTAGGATTGAACACTCTGCTCGGATAAATATTGGATATACATAATGATTTACACCAGCAACAACCCAAAGAGAATTTTCAGAAGCTTTTATTTTATACGCAAGGTTTGAATTTGGACCATCGGGAACTATTAATAAATCGTAAGGTTCAGAGTTTTTAACTAAACCAGTTGAATTATCTGATATCCATTTATTGCCCTCCGTATCAATAATAATGTTTGAGAAATTGGGGCTAATTGTTTTATCTTCGAGGTTATAATTAGCTACATCTTCAATAGCAGATAGATTCGGGTATCGAATAGAAATAAGATCACTTGAAATTAAGGCTACCTTATCAGCAGTAATTGTCAATTGTTTAAATTTATTTTGATTGAATTCGAACTTTAAAAGGCCGTTATCATAGGTATATATTTTACCTTGTTGGTTTTCTATACGAGCTGCATAAACTTTGTCTTCATAAGAAGCTATTGAAGAATATTCTTTATCATCCTTTGTAATGTCTTTCCAGGTTTTGAAGTATGTAAGTGCATTACTATTAATTGGAGCGCCTAGTATTCCGTTTTGAGTTGCTGCAAAAATTGAATCAGAGGTTGAAGTTACTTGGTTTACGTTTAGATATGACGAATTTTCGCCAAGAATATATGTGTCTGAAATCTCTCGTTTAGCATAGTCAACTACAACAATTCCAACATTGGTGGAACAATATGCTTTGTTTTTATCAAAATGAATATGATTTATAGCTTTATCAACCATAAGATCTTTAAGATAAAGATCTGGGATGTTCTCAATGGAATTCTCTTTTAAAATATCAATGTTTCCATTTTTATATCCAATAAATAAGCTGTTAGTATTTGGAATGGCTGCTATGGCACTTATTTCAATATCGGATAGTCCATTAATTTTAGTGTGTTTTTGTAATGCTTTTTCCTCTATGTCGTAGGAAAACATGCCAACTTCAGATGCCGCATATATTTTGTTATTTACTTTTGCAATGCTATGTACATTATAAAAGGATAAATAATCTTGCCATTCTCCAATTGCAGCTTGACCAAAAGACAATGTTATACTAGAAAGAAAAATAGATATAATTACAACAACTCTCATCTCAACAATCTTATTTTTATTTAATATCCATTAAAAACGCAGCTAGTTTTTTTATAGCTAAAGCTCTATGGCTTATTTTGTTTTTTTCATTAATATCTAGTTCAGCAAAAGATGTACCATAACCATCTGGTATAAATATAGGGTCGTAGCCAAAACCTTTGCTGCCTGATTTTGTTTCACTAATTCTTCCTTCAACTACACCTTCAAACTGAGATTCCTTGCCATCTATAATCAAAGAAATAACCGTCCTAAACCGAGCCTTACGATTGCTAGTTCTTTTCATTTTTTCAAGAACCTTCTCCATATTTAAGTTAGCATCCTTACTTTCTCCTCCATACCTTGCACTATAAACTCCAGGTTCACCATTTAAAGCGTCAATTTCTAAACCTGTATCATCAGCAAAACAATTGATGTTGAATTTCTTATTAACGTATTCGGATTTTTGTAATGCGTTTTCCTCTAATGTAAAACCTGTTTCAGGTATTTCTTCTGTACAATTAATATCTTCTAAACTAACTATTTTGATTTTATCTCCTAAAAGATGACGAATCTCTTCCAGTTTGTTTAAATTATTGGTAGCAAAAACTAGTTCCATATTTAAAACATTAACGTAATTATTGGTTGTGATAGTATTTTATACTAAAAAAAAACAACGACAAAGCAGCCGTTGTTTAATTTTTATATGTAAGATTTTTAAGAATCAACCAAAACCGCCATAACCATATTTCATTAGGTCCGTTCGAGGGTTAATTACCATTACTGGAACTTTAGAGCTATTTGCAATTGTTTGTTGCTCATTAGCACCTAGTATATAATCATGAAATGCAATGTCTCGTGTGGTCATTATGATAATAGCTGCAGCTTCAATATTATCTGCAAACTTAATGGTTTCTTGAGAGAATGAACCGCCTCCCTCAGAAAGCGATAATTCATAATCAATACCTTTTTCTTCCAAGAATTTTTTGCAGAATACTAAGTTAGCTTTTGTACGTGGTTCAATAACTCCATCTTTTGTAGAGCTACTCAGTAAATATATTTTAGTGTTTAAAAACTTAGAAATAAACTCTGCCCAAACTAATTTTTCCTTATTCTCAGTTTTAAAATCAACAGGGAAAACAATTTTATGTACTGGGCTATTTAATGGTTTCTCTTGAACTACAAAAAATGGAATCTTAGAGCCAATAATAACTTTAAGTGCCCAGCTTCCTGTCAGTTTTTGCATGCCTTTGATACCATGAGTTCCCATTACCACCATGATTGCGCCAATTTCATCGGCAACTTCATTAATGGTTTTAAAAATGGTACCTTCCTTAACTATCGCTTTAATATCAATTCCAAATTTGCCTTTAATAACATCTTTTTCCTTGTTTAAAAGTTCCGTTGCCGCATCCATATCAGTATCTTTTTTAACAATATGTAAGATGCAAATGGAAGAGTTGCTTCTATCAGAAAGTGATTTGGCGTGCTCTATTGCATGCATGGCAACTTCTGTGAAGTCATATGGTACTAGTATTATGTTTTCCGAGTTCTCCATGAGATATAATTAAAAGATAACGGTTTATTTTGCGAAATAAATATACTACTTTTGATAAAAAATCAAGAATTTAAGAATAAAACTATCCATTGTGAGGGAAAAACTTTTCAACGTTGAAGGAAAATATGCAGCGTTAATTGTTTTATATGTGTTGCTAATCCAAGGAGATGGATGTTTTGCCAACAATGTAATTTCATTTTCTGAAGGAAAAGAAAATTTGATTAATTCTATCATAGTTTCTGGAGATACGGTTGATTTCAATCAAAATATGGATACTTTGGTATTAAAAGAGGCTCAATTTGAGTATCTGGAAATCAATTTTATTCCAAAACGAAAGGAGAAAATTCAATTGTATAGATTTCGTCTAGAGGGTGTAGATTCCGTATTGAGTAATTGGAGTTATAAAAATAGTGTTACCTATAGCCGTATACCAACAGGTTCCTATAATTTTATAATTGAGAGTGAAGATGATTCTCAAAGTTTAATTATTCTTGTTACTAACAATTATAATAGATATTTAATATCATCCATAGTTCTCCTTTTTATCATACTTTTTTCTATTTTTTTATTAAAGTTAAGGTTATCGCAAAGTGTTTCAAAAAAAATGCACTCTTGGCGCAAAGACTCTATTGCACCGATTATAGAAAAGTATATCAAAAAGAAAGAACCTGAACAAGAGAATAGTCAAACCTTAACTCATAGGGCATCGGTTAAGTACGAAAAGGCAACAGTTCTTTTTGCAGATATTCAGGGTTTCACAAAAATAGTTGAGCATATGAATCCAGAAACATTAATTGATGAACTGGATCGTTTTTTTGTACATTTTGATGAAGTAGCTGAGAAATATAAAATAGAAAAGATAAAAACCATTGGTGATGCCTATATGTGTGCTGGTGGTTTGCCCGAGAAAAATAGAACTAACCCAATTGAAGTAGTGTTAGCAGCTATTGAAATGCAACGGTTTATGCAAGAGACTGGTGAAGATGCACAGCGTAGCGGAAAGGACTTCTGGGAGCTTAGAATCGGAATTCACACTGGAGCATTAATATCTGGTGTTATTGGTCGTAAAAAACTATCGTTTGATATTTGGGGCGACACCGTAAATATAGCCAGTAGGATGGAATCCTCTGGTGTGGCGGGAAAAATAAATGTATCTGGTGTAACTTATCAGCTCATTAAAGATTTTTTTGAGTGCGAATACCGAGGTAAAATGCCTATTAAATATAAGGGTGAAACCGATATGTATTTTGTAAAAGGCATTAAGCCTAAACTTTCTATCGATGGACAGGGAAAGGTTCCGAATGATGATTTTCTTACCAAGCTACAATGGATAAGATATAATGATTTGGAAGATGCTGTTTTTGGCCAAATGAGGCAGGAGTTGGCCTCTTCGTTAAAATATCACAACATTAGTCATACAATGGATGTTTGTACTCAAGTTGAAGTTTTTGGTAGGGCAGAAGGTTTAAATAGTAAGGAACTACTATTGTTAAAAACAGCAGCGTTATTTCATGACACCGGTTATATGGTTAATCCACATCGACATGAACAGCAAAGTGTAAGAATTGCTAAAGAGATGTTACCCCATTTTTCGTATAGTATTGCTGAAATAGAAGCTATTGCTCAGTTAATATTGGTAACAGAGAGTGATGTGGAGCCTAAAATTTTAATGGAGAAAATTATTAAAGATGCTGATTTAGATTATTTAGGAAGGGCAGACTTTATACCATTATCCGAAAAACTTTGGGAAGAATTATGTAATTATAATGGTAAGATTTCGCAAAAGGAGTGGAACAAAAAGCAATATGCATTCATATCCAGGCATGTATATTATACTGAAACAGCAAGAAAGTTAAGACAAGTAAATAAAGAGATGCAGTTAAAAAAAATAGAGGAATTATTGAAATAGAAACCGTATCTTTAAAATAAAGAAGTGCAATTTTGTGTCACTAGCTTTTTTTCTATAAAATATAAATCTACGATTGATTTAAGATTCTTTATTTTTTTATTTTCTTTGGATATCAATAAATATATTTAAGCTAAAATTCAATAAAATCATGGGAAAGTCAAACGAAACACCAATTCATCAAGCAAATGTTATAGGTCCAGGAACAAAAATAGTAGGTAACATTGAAACCAATGAGAATTTTAGAATTGATGGAGATATAGAGGGAAATATTGTTTCTAATGGTAGAGTGGTTATTGGTACTAAAGGTAAAGTAAAAGGTGAGGTTAATTGCCTTAATGCTGAAGTTGAGGGTGTGTTGGAAGGAAAATTAAACGTAAAAGAACTATTATCACTAAAAGCTACATCAAAACTTTTAGGTGATATTAATACAAGTAAATTAACAATTGAACCAGGTGCTGTATTTACAGGAAAATGTCAAATGGGTGGAGCTGCTAAGCAAGTTGAAACATCAAATGGGGCAAATAAAAAATAATTGGGTCAACAAAAGTGGGTCGACGCTTGTTTAAGGTTTTTTTACTGTTTGCAGTAGTATTGCTATTGCTAAATGTTGGCAGTGCTACTATTTTCTATAATGAATTATTAAAAGATGTTTTAAAAGCACAGGTTTTTTTAATAATTTTATTTGGATCATTTACATGGTTAACTACTTGGCTTAGGAAAAAAATAGCGAATAATAGTGCCATGTTTTTGCTGGTCATGATGAGTATTAAAATGTTAATAGCATTAGTTTATATGCTACCTATCATTTATAGTGAGGCAAGTAACAAGGAAACAGTAATACTTATTTTTATGGTGAATTATTTAATTTACCTTAATTTTTCGGTGGTAACTATCGTAAAAAGCGAGTAATTTTATAAGCCGATTGTATAAAGAATTGAAATGAAGAAATTTCTTTGTGTGTTAGTAGTGCTTTCGAGTATATTTTGTTCTGCAATTTATGCTTCAGATACTCATTCTAAAACGGAAGAAAACGAAGAGGCGTTTGATCCTACAGAGTTAATTATGCATCACATATCAGATTCTCATGTTTGGCATGTGGTTTCGTGGGGCGAAGGAGAAAACGAAAAACATATCGAAATTCCTTTGCCTATTATTTTAATTAATGATGGTACTTTTCATTTCTTTCTATATTCTGAGTTTGATCATGATACCCATATAGCAGAGAGTAAAGGAAGCTACTTTTTTTATCATCACGGTAAAATTTACAATACGGATAAGCATGGTAATGTAGAGTATGATTCAGATCATCATATAATCAATAGCAAGCCATTAGATTTTTCTTTAAAAAGAAATGTATGGTCTATGTGGATATCTATTGTTATTATGATTTGGGTATTTACATCTGTTGCTAAAGCTTACAAAGGCGGGCCTGCAAAGCCCAAAGGAGCTCAGTCTTTATTTGAGCCGATTATACAGTTTGTAAACGAGGATATCATTACGGAACAAATTGGTGCTGAAAAAGGACCTAAATTTGCTCCTTACTTACTAACCGTTTTCTTTTTTATATGGTTTAACAACATATTAGGTTTGGTTCCATTTTTTCCAGGAGGAAGTAACTTTACTGGAAACATATCTGTAACTATGGTGTTGGCTTTAATAACCTTTTTTATTACTAATATTAATGGTAGTAAAAGTTATTGGAAACATACTTTAACCGCACCAGGAGTACCATTTTTCGTAAAAGTTTTATTAGTTCCAGTTGAAATTATTGGTTTATTTACCAAGCCATTTGCTTTAATGATTCGTTTATTAGCCAACATTACAGCAGGTCATATTATAATATTAAGCTTAGTTTCACTCATCTTTATTTTAAAAACGATTTACATTTCGCCAGTGTCAATTTTACTTACACTCGTTATGTTTGTTTTAGAACTTTTAGTGGCAGCGTTACAAGCTTATATTTTCACCTTATTATCGGCCTTATTTATAGGTATGGCCGTTGAAGATCACGAACATTAATATCGAAGTTTAATATATTATTTTTATAAAATTAAAAAGTTATGACACTTTCTCTTACAGCTTTAGGTCTAGGAATTATTGTATTAGGAGCCGCTTTAGGAATCGGAAAATTAGCTAATGGAGCAATGGAAGCAATGGCTCGTCAGCCAGAAATCAGCTCAAAAATCCAAACAGCGATGATTATTGCTGCCGCCCTTATTGAAGGTGCTGCTCTTTTTGCTATTGTAGTTGCTCTGCTTAAAGGATAATATTTCCGATCAGAGCTTGAATTAAAAAACGAGGCGTATGGATTTTTTATTAACACCCGATCCTGGTTTAGTCTTTTGGACTACCATATCATTTGCTATTCTGGCATTCATATTAAAAAAGTTTGCTTGGGGACCAATTTTACATGCATTAAATCTTAGAAACGAAACGATTGAGCAGTCGTTAAAAGCTGCAGAACGTGCTAAGGTTGAAGTGGAACAATTGGCTATAACCAGGCAAGAAATGATGGATGATGCTAAAAACGAACGTGATGATCTATTAAAAGAAACACGTGAGTTAAAGGATAAAATCTTAGCAGAAGCAAGATCAGGTGCCAATAGCGAAGCTGATAAAATAATCGAATCGGCTCGAAAACAAATAGAGGCAGAAAAAAGTGCCGCTATAAAGGAATTAAAAAAGCAGGTTGCAGAATTATCAGTGGATATAGCAAGTCTTTTAATTGAAACAGAATTAAAAGATGATAACAAACAAAAGGCTATCATTGATAAGTACTTGGATAATGTAAATTTTAATTAATTACGGAGTAAGGAAAATGAAAAGTCTTGTAATAAGGCCCTTTCATGTGACCTTGAAATTTGAAATGTAAACGCATGAACAACAGTTTAATATCCGTAAGATATGCAAAAGCTTTGTTCCTTTTAAGTAAAGAAAAGGGAGAAGTTGATAATGTTTATAACGATATGAACATGCTGTATCAGTATTGTTCCGATACAAAAGAGTTTAAAGAACTTTTGTCTAGCCCGGTAATAACACCGGCAAAGAAAAAAAAGGCCTTAAAAACTGTTTTTGATAAGCATGTAAATCAACTTACAATAAATTTTTTGGCCATTATGGTCGATAATAAGCGAGAAGCTTTATTAGATGATATTGCCAGAAATTATATTGATTTTTATAAAAAAGAGAAAGACTTAAAAACTGTGACGCTTTTTACGGCTTCTCAGTTGAATGAGGATTATCTTGAAAAAATTAAAGACTTATTGCAAGTAGAATTGGCAGCCAAAATTGAGATGAATGTAAGAGTAAGGGATAACCTTATTGGAGGGTTTGTTTTAATGGTAGATGGCAAAATGATGGATGCCTCTGTAGCCAATAAACTAAAGGAAATTAAAAAGAAGCTGTTGAGTTAAATTACTACCGGTTAAAATTGTACTAATGGAAAATATTAGACCTGCCGAGGTTTCGGAATTATTAAAAAAGCAAATACAAGGTTTTACCAATGATACTAACTTAGAAGAAGTTGGAACTGTACTTCAGGTAGGGGATGGTATTGCTCGTGTGCACGGATTGGAAAAAGTTAGAGCTAATGAGTTAGTTGAGTTTGAATCGTGCAAAGGAGTAGTTTTAAATCTTGAGCAAGATAACGTTGGAATTGTATTATTGGGAACATCAAGAGGTATTAAAGAAGGAGATATCGTTAAACGAACAGGAACCATCGCTTCCGTTAAGGTAGGTGAAGGAATGCTTGGTCGTGTGATTAATACCAACGGAGAGCCGATTGATGGTAAAGGTAGTATAGATGGAGAGTTATTCGAATTTCCGTTAGAACGAAAAGCACCTGGCGTAATTTATCGTCAGCCTGTTCAGGAGCCTTTGCAAACGGGTTTAAAGGCCATCGATTCCATGATTCCTATTGGAAGAGGTCAGCGCGAGTTAATTATTGGTGACCGCCAAACGGGTAAAACTGCAATTGCAATTGATACCATTATCAACCAAAAAGAAAATTTTGAAAAAGGAAACCCTGTTTATTGTATTTATGTGGCTATTGGACAAAAAGGTTCAACGGTAGCACAAATTGTAAATACATTAGAAAAACATGGGGCAATGGAATATACTACGGTTGTTTCGTCGGGTGCTGCTGATCCAGCTGCGATGCAATTTTATGCTCCGTTTACCGGTACTGCTTTAGGAGAGTTCTTTAGAGATACAGGTAGAGCTGCGTTGATTATTTATGATGATTTATCAAAGCAAGCAGTTTCTTATCGTGAGGTTTCATTGTTATTACGTCGTCCGCCAGGTCGTGAGGCGTATCCAGGAGATGTATTCTATCTTCATTCACGTTTATTAGAGCGTTCTGCAAAAATCATCGAATCAGATGAAATTGCAGCTCAAATGAATGATTTGCCCGAATCTATTAGAGATAAGGTAAAAGGTGGTGGATCATTAACCGCACTTCCTATCATTGAAACGCAAGCTGGTGATGTTTCGGCATATATTCCAACCAATGTAATTTCTATTACAGATGGGCAGATTTTCTTAGAAGGTAATTTATTTAATGCGGGTATTCGTCCTGCCATTAACGTAGGTATTTCAGTATCACGTGTGGGAGGTAATGCGCAAATTAAGTCCATGAAAAAGGTATCTGGTACATTAAAGTTGGATCAGGCTCAGTATCGTGAATTAGAAGCTTTCTCTAAGTTTGGTTCTGATTTAGATCCTGCTACTAAAGCAGTGTTAGATAAAGGACGAAAAAATGTGGAGTTACTAAAACAACCTCAATATGCACCAGTAAATGTAGCTCATCAGGCTGCATTAATCTATTGTGGTACACAAGGTTTATTGTCAGATGTGGCTGGAGATAGAGTGAAGGAGTTTGAACGAAGCTTTATCGATGACTTAGATATGAGACATAAAGAAACGGTAGAAGAACTTGGTGCAGGTCAGTTTTCGGATAAACAAATTAATGTTCTTAAGGAAGTAGCTGCGGATATTTCGCGAAGATTTAAATCAGTTGAAGAATAGAAATTAAAATTAGCCAATGGCCAGTTTAAAAGATATACGTACTCGAATTGATTCTGTTAAAACCACGCGACAGGTAACCAGTGCCATGAAGATGGTATCGGCAGCCAAGCTAAAAAAGGCGCAGGATGATATTGTTCAGATTAGACCTTATGCAAATAAGCTGAACGAGATTATCTATGACTTGGTGAATGCAATGGATGAGAGTATTACCATTAATTTGGCGGAGGAGAGAGAGGCAGATCATATTCTTGTGGTTATGATTACAAGCAATAGAGGTTTGTGTGGTGCTTTTAACTCAAATGTGGTAAAAGAAGTAAATCATTTAGTGAATGAAAAGTATAGTTCTCATCTTAAAAATGGTTTTATAGATATTCTGGCGATTGGTAAACAAGGTCAAAAGTTATTAAAGTCGGCAGGTATTATTTGTAGTGATGATAAAAACGATATCTATAACCATGTTGATTTTAGTAGTGTTGAAGAAATATCGGATGAAATACTAGAAGGCTTTTTAAGTAAGAAATACGATAGAGTTTTATTGGCTTATAATGAATTTGTGAATGCGGCTGTTCAGAAAGTTTCTGTTCAACAGTTTTTGCCTTTAGAATTACCTGAAAAAGATATCAATCATATTTCGCAATATTTATACGAGCCAGATCAGGAAACCATCATTAATGATTTAATTCCTAAATCGCTAAAAACAATGTTTTTTAAAGCTGTATTAGATTCTATTGCAGCAGAGCATGGGGCAAGGATGACCTCGATGCACAAAGCAACGGATAATGCAAGCGAAATGATTGGTGATTTACAGCTGGTATATAATAAAGCTCGACAAACATCAATTACAAACGAGATACTTGAAATTGTAGGAGGAGCAGAAGCCCTCTCCAAATAGAATATATTAAAATTGAATGATGAAGGTTGGTTTTTTACCAACCTTTTTTGTGTAAAAACATTTGCTTATGAGAATTGAAAATGAGATTAAATTAGGGTTTAAAGATGTTATGTTCAGACCGAAACGTTCCACTTTAAAAAGTAGGTCTCAGGTAAGTTTGGAGCGTACCTATAAATTTATGCATAGTACACATGAGTGGACAGGTGTGCCTATTATGGCGGCAAATATGGATACAGTAGGTACTTTTGAAATGGCGCTTACTTTGGCTGATAAAAAGCTCTTCTCAGCAATTCATAAACATTATACGATTGAGGAGTGGGATGCATTTTTAGGCAATGCACCCAAAGGTATTGAGAATTATATAGCAATCAGCACAGGGACTGGCGATGCTGATTTAAATAAGGTAGAAGAAATGATGAATAAACACCCGCATCTAAAATTTATTTGTATAGATGTGGCCAATGGATATTCAGAGCATTTTGTTGCGTTTGTAAAAAAGGCTAGAGCTTTATTTCCTGATAAGGTTATTATAGCTGGTAACGTAGTTACTGGAGAGATGGTAGAGGAATTATTGTTGGCTGGTGCTGATATTATTAAAGTTGGTATTGGACCAGGTTCTGTTTGTACTACTCGTGTTAAAACAGGCGTAGGTTATCCGCAAGTATCAGCTATTATTGAATGTGCCGATGCTGCTCATGGCTTAGGAGGTTTAATTATTAGTGATGGTGGTTGCTCGGTACCAGGTGATGTTTCAAAGGCATTTGGGGCAGGAGCCGATTTTGTGATGCTCGGTGGTATGCTAGCAGGGCACGATGAAAGTGGTGGAGAAACAGTGGAAAAAGACGGGAAACAGTATAAGCAGTTTTACGGAATGAGTTCGGCAACAGCCATGGATAAACATGTTGGTGGAGTAGCTAATTATAGAGCTAGCGAAGGTAAAACGGTTGAAGTAGAATATAGAGGCCCAGTAAATAATACCTTATTGGATATTCTTGGGGGAGTTAGAAGTACGTGTACTTATGTGGGAGCTCAACAGTTAAAAGAGCTATCTAAAAGAACTACTTTTATTAGAGTGGCTGAACAGGAAAATAGAGTTTATACCAAATAGGATTGCAGGTTCTATTTTCCAACAACCTTGGAAGCCTAGTTCCAATGACATTGGATGCATAGTTCCGCGATCGTTGGATAATATAATGCTAAATACATATAATAAAGCAAGCCCCGATTGAGATGAATCAATCGGGGCTTTGTCTTATCATTTAAATACGTTATGCTTTTCCTGTAAGACGCATCATTCTTTTCTTAGTTAGTATTGCAATTCTGTACATAACTGGTACGATAATTAAGGTTAAGAAAGTTGCAAAGGTAAGTCCAAATATTACCGTCCACGACATAGGTGACCACATGGATGCCATATCTCCACCAAAACTAATTTCAGGGTTAAAGCTGCTTAGTAATCCAAAGAAGTTGATATCGATACCTACAGCCATAGGAAATAAACCAAGTATAGTTGTAATAGCGGTTAAAAGTACAGGGCGTAACCTTGTTTTACCAGCATTTACAATACATTCAGTGGCATGTTCTACAGGTAAAAAGTCATTTTCTCCTAGTCCAAGATCATCGCGTTTTTGCTTTTTTAGTAACTCAATGTAGTCAATGAGTACAATGGCGTTATTAACTACAACACCAGCAAGCGATACAATACCAATACCAGTCATAATAACCACAAAATCCATTTTAAAGGTGGCAATACCTCCAAATACTCCAATGGTACTAAATACAACACTTGCAATGATAATAAATGGTTTTACAATAGAATTAAATTGAGATACTAAAATAATCATGATAAGTACAATAGCCATGACCAAGGCAAATAGTAAGAACTCCATTGATTCTGCCTGCTCCTCTTGTTCTCCTGTAAAGTTATACTGGTAACCTGTTGGCATTTCAAAGTCTGAAAGAAGCTCCTTGATTTGTGCATTTACATTGTTGGCATTATACCCTTCCAATACATTGGAATATACGGTTACTACACGATCTAAATCAATACGTTTAATAGCATCGTAAGTGCTGGCATATTTAAACGAAGCAACGGATGCAATAGGAATTTCCCTAAGTTTTCCCATGTTGTTTCTGAAAACTATTTTCTGATTCATCAATGCAGAAATGTTATTACGATATTCCTCCATAAATCGGAGCTGTATAGGGAATTTATCTTCACCAATTTTAAAATCAGAAACCTCTTTACCGAAAAGCGCAGTACGCAGTGCATCAGAAACCTGAGCGGTGGACATTCCAAACCTTCGTACCTTGTCTCTATCAATAGTAACAATCATTTCTGGTTTGTTAACGTTAAGGTCCATTTTAAGGCCTTCAATACCTTCAATGTCCGATTGATCTATTACCTGCATAATAGTATCAGATAGGTATATTAGCTTATCAAAATCGTACCCGGAAATCTCTAGGTTAATTGGTTTTCCTGTTGGTGGTCCATCTTGATTTCTGTCAATGGTAAAGATGGCTCCTGGATAATTGTAGGTTAACTCATCGTTAAACATCTTCATCACCTCAGAAGTATTAACACCTTCTCTATCCTCGTAATCAACAAACGAAACAGTAACCAAACATTTATTATCACGTGTTGAAAAGTCGAGGTCGTTTTCAAGTCTGGCACCATCACCCACATTAGTTAATACCGATTTTACAATAGTCTTATAAGGGTTTAACAAGTCAATAACATCACCTTCAAGCTTTTTAGCAAAATCATCGGTTGTAGTAATATGTGTTCCTGCAGGTAACTCAACAAAAATATTGATAAAGTTAGGATCCCCATTAGGGAAGAATATAGTATTGGGTGCTCTTAAATTATAGAACGACATGGTTACAAACATCAATACTACTGTTCCTATCAGCATATTTCTTGGTCGCTTACCTTCTAACACGGCCGTTAGAAAGGTAACGTACACTTTTTCTAAATAATCTAAAAAAGTGGTTTTAAACCAGATGCCTATCTTAGCAAAAAATAGCAAGTTCATTAACGAAACAAAAGCTGCTATAAACAACAAGCTTCCTAAAATATTTATTCCTCCTGCGTAACAAAGGGTTCCTAATACCAATAATATACCGATGATGCGGTATACCATTTTGCTTTCTGGTAATTTATCTTCCTCTGTATGTTTAATAAAAATAGAAGAGAAAACTGGGATAATTACCAAGGCCACAAATAAGGATGAGGATAATACAATGATAAGGGTGATGGGTAAATATTTCATAAACTCACCCATAATAGAATCCCAAAATACCAATGGGAAGAAAGCTGCCAACGTAGTCGCGGTAGAAGCGATAATGGCAACGGCAATTTCACCTACAGCTAGCTTGGCCGCCTCAAGTGGTTTGTATCCCTTATCTACAAATCGATAAATATTTTCGACCACCACAATCGCATTATCCACTAGCATACCCAAGGCTAAAATAAGTCCGAATAATACCATCATATTAATGGTATATCCAATCATTTGTAAAATGATAAAAGACATGAACATGGATAACGGAATAGCCAAACCAACAAACAAGGCATTACGAGTTCCTAAAAAGAAGAATAACACTAACACCACAAAAAGAACGCTCATAATCATACTATTCTCAAGGCTGTTTAACTGCGCCTTAACTTGATCGGATTGATCGTTAGTAATAGTAATTTTTAAGGATTCAGGGAAGATGTGATTATCATTCACTTCTTGTAGAATCTCTTCAATTTGTCGGGTGGCATTTAATAGGTTTTCTCCTCCTTTTTTAACTACCTGAAGCGAGATAACAGGCTCTTGTCCTAAGCGAGTAATACTCGAAGGTTCTTCGTAACCATCAATAACTTCAGCTACATCTTTTAGGTAAACCACCTTTCCCTCTTCACTTTTAACAATGATATCTTCCATCTCTTTTACATCGACAAACTCACCAAGCGCACGAATGGCTCTTCGTGTGTTACCAAGTTTAATCTCACCACTGGAGATACTCATGTTTTCGAATTCAATGGCATCCGAAATATCTTTAAAGCCTAGTTTATAGGCAGACATTTTTAGAGGGTCTACATTTACTTTAATCTCTTTTTCATTGATTCCTTGAATTTCCACTTTCGAAATTTCAGAAAGACTCTCAATTCTATCTTCCAGAATTTCGCCGTACTTTTTTAGTTCATCAATACTGTAATCTCCCGAAAGATTAATGTTCACAATAGGAAACTCTGAAGCATCGATATCCTTAACAACTGGATCGGCGGGTAAATCAGTTGGTAATTCACTAATGGCAACATCTACTGCATCTTTGGTATCCTGCAAAGCGACTTTTGATTCTACGTCACTATTAAATATCAGGAATATATACGAAAGCCCTTGTGAGGAGGTAGATTTGATATCTTTTATTCCATCGATACTTTCCAACTCTTTCTCGATTGGTCGAGTAACCAAGTTTTCAATATCTAAAGGAGAGTTACCAGGGTATGGTGTCATTACCATAACCCAAGGTAATTGTACTTCAGGAAATAATTCCTTAGGGAGCGTATTGTATGATACCAAGCCAAATATCATTAACGAGAATGTTAATAATAAGATGGTAGTTTTATTTTTCAAGGCTAAAGTAGTCAACTTAAATTCTCTGGCTACTTTCTCCTTAAAACTTTGATTTGATTGGTTTTCTTTTTCTTGCATTTTTTATCAATTATAGCATGATGCAAAATATTATTTTTCAGCAACTAAGGCTCCGTTAGAAACCGTGTTATATCCTTCAACTACAACAACATCTCCTGCCATTAGCCCTTTAGTAACTAGTGTTTCATCTTTATACGAACGACCAGTTTCTATATATACCTTTTGTGCTTGGCCCTCTTGTACTGTAAACAAAAACTTACCCGAAATATCATTTTTTATAATGGCTGAAGGAACAGTAATGGCATTGCTTAAACTATAATCTTTAATTTGCAATTTGGCCATCATATTAGGCTTAAGTTTATTGTTAATGTTATCCAATACAATTTGTACATTAAAAGTTCTGTTATCAGGATGTACAATATTGCTGGTACGTGATATAGGTGTTTCAATAATTAAATCGGGGTATGTGCTAAAGCTTAGTTTTACGGTGTCACCTTTATGAATGGCAGGTAAATACACTTCAGAAACATCCGAATTAACTTTCATTTTATCCAGGTTAACCAAGCTTAATACATTGGTCATTCCAGGAGAAGAGTGTTCACCTTCCTTAATAATAATGTCATCTACAATTCCACTAAAAGGAGCCGTAACATTATACATTTTTAGTTGCTCGTTTTGCGATTCTAAGGTGCTCTCTAAAGATTCCTTTTGTGCTTTGGCTTGCAGGTACTCAATTTCTGACCCGATGTTTTGGTTCCAAAGGTTTTCTTGTTTTTTAAAAGTAGTTGTAGCAAGCTCCAGATTGGTTTCTATTTCTCTAATCGCATTTTTAATTACACTAGAGTTTAAGGATATCAATAACTGACCTTTATTTACACGCTGGCCTTCCATAACATGAATTTTTGTTACTTGCCCAGGAACTTCAGGGCTGATATAGGCAATTTCTTTAGCCTCTAAAAGACCACTGGTTTCAATAAAGTGGTTAAAGGTTTTAGTAGAAATTGTTCTTGTAATGATAGGAATTCTATGCTTGATCTCAACCGTATCTACCTTGGCTAATTCCTCTTCAAGTTCTTTGTTTTTAGCTTTCAGTTCCTGTATTTGCGCTTTATTAGCTTTTATTTCAGCTTTTATTTTTTCAGTATCAGTTTCTGTACATGAAGCTAGTAGCAAGACAGAAAATAGTAATGTGAATATCTTTTTCATTGTTATCATTTTTGGGAATAGGTATTATAATTGAGATGTGGCTTTTTGGTAAATAATATAGTTGTCGAAATAGGTAGATGCGGCTCTACTTGCATTGATAATGGCTTCAACTTTTCTACCCTCTACTTGCGATAAATCCAGACTATTTAATAAGCCATTCTTAAATTTAATCAGTGACTTATCATAAATTTTTGAGGAAATATTTTTAGATTCAATGGCACTTTCAAATTCTTCCTTGGCGTTGCTTAAGTTGGTAGAGGCCACTAGAACAGTCATTCTTAAATCCTGTTCTAACATTTGTCTATCAACTTCTAGTTTTTTAAGTTCCAGTTTTTTCTGCTTTAGTTGAGATGAGCGCATTCCACTTGAAAAAATTGGGATATTTAAGGATACACCAATCGCAGCAGCATCAGTATTTACTAATTGACTAAACTCATCTCCAAACCAAGAATAATCATAATTAGCAAAAGCATTTAACTTAGGCATAGCCTGAGCTTTTTGGTTTTTAATATCCAATCCCTGGATATCTATTTGAGTTGCTAGAATTCTATAATCTATATGTGATTGAATATTAGTAGTACTACTTGGATCATTAGGAATAGTAAGCAAGATATCGCTAATTTTATCCGACAACCGTATTCCATTATCAATATCAACACCCATAGAAAACTTTAACACCGCCATAGCTATTTCTAATTGGCGTTGAGCATTGGAATACAAACGTCGAGTTTCGATTTCCATTAATCTAACCTGATCAACATCCGTTTCTTCCACTAAACCATTTTCATAGTAAATTTTGGTATCCTTAAGTGTCTTGTTAATAACTTCATAGTTTGCCTTAAATTCGTCTATATTAGCTCGAGCTAGTAAAACCAAAAAGTATGCGTTAGCCACAGCTTCTTTAATTTGAATATCTGTCTTTTGCTTGGCATTCTCAGAAAGCTGAACGTAAACTTTACTGGCTTGAAGTCCTACTAAATAAGAGCCGTCAAATAACAATTGATCAACTCTTCCTCCAATTGAACTATTTAGTTTTGTGCCAAATTTTGTTCTGATCGTTGTAGTATCTCCAAATTGAATTTGATTTTCTTGGATTCTAAGGTTGCTATTTAGAAATCCACTTGCATTAACCTGAGGTAATCCAATAGCTAATGTTTCCCTTACTTTTCTTTTTGCAATTTCAATGTCGGTTCGTGCATTTATACTTTGGTAACCAAACTCCGTTGCATAAGCCATAGCTTGATTCATAGAAACTTCTAGGGTGTCGTTTTGGGCTTTGGTTATTAATGAACAACACATTAAAAGTGTAATAATTAATATTCGCATTTTTGTTGTCATTTGTGTTATGATTTAGTCCTCTAGTAATTGTTCGTTATTTAATAATTCGTTGAATAACTTTCTTCCTTTATCAGAGCAAATACCATTCATATGGTAAATAAAAAACTGATCCGAAAATTTTTTAGAGGTTAAATCACCTTCCGAAAAAGTTTCTATGTCAGGATGAAAAACTGCAAAAGTTAAGGTAACCGATAGTTTGGTCATAAACTCTGGATCCAAATCATTTCTAAACAATGCTTGTTCTTTACCTTCCTTAATAAAGTTATAAGTTGTTTCTGAAATAATTCTGGTTTTGTATTGAATAAAGTCGTCAAATATGTTCGGATAAAACTTCTTTAAGTCGTACATATAAGTTGGCTTTATTTTTAAATAGGTTTTCATGTACTTTTTACGCTGCGCAATTTCCTTTTCAATTACATTGAGCTTAGATTTATTAAACTCCTCAATGATGTTATCCATCTGTAATTTAAGGTGAGCAATGCTTTTAAAAACAACATCATTTTTATCCGTAAAAACCTGATATACTGTTTTTTTAGATATGCCAAGCTCTTTTGCAATATCGTCCATGCTAACGCTTTTAATACCATACTGCAAAAAGAGAGCGGTAATCTTACTAATGTATTCTTCTATTTCGTTCATATAATTTCCTAAAATTCAGGAATAATTAAATAATTTGGTACAAAAGTAAAAAAGCTTTTTGTTTTGGAAACTATTAAGACGTAAAAAGTTTCTTAAGTTTCGGTTAATTTCTAACTGAAGTTATATACTTTATATATTATTGGAAATTAGCTCAACCCAACATTTTATTAAAATATTTAAAATCAATAAACGTTATAATATTACAGCATATCCATATTTGAATTGAGACGCTTAAGATCCTAAAAAGTTTTTTTATGAATATAAAATTGAGACATATTTTACTTGTTATAACATTGGTTTTAATGGCTGCTCCTCAAGTACAGGGTCAGTTTAAGAAAAATCGGAATAAAGGAACCAGTAAAAGAGAGATAAGAAAAAGGCAGGAAGAGGCCAATAAAAAAAGCCAATACAACAAGTTTAATGAGTTACAGCCTATGGGGCATAAATCGTCGCAAGCTCGTATTGATATGATTTGGAGTTATGAAACAGCCAATACTGTGCCGATATATGCTGGTGATATTAGTTTAATAGCGCCATCTCGTTTTTCTACTTATAGAGGTGTTGAGTTTGGTGGCTCTATAGCTGCCTTGCCTGTGGCACCTAACTTCTATATAAAGAAAAGATGGAAAGAAGGTGGAGTTTATGTAGCTAGTAGACATCAAATATATTCGTATGCTCCCATGTTATACTGGGCTCAGCAATTAGAATATCCTGGAATATTTCCTCCAAATGAAAATCTGCCTATTTCTATTGGTATAAAAAACGAATTGATTTTAAGTAAACCGTTTTTAAAAGATTTAAAGTGCGGTAGTGTAAAACAACCTTATATTATAATTACCGCTGCAGCAGCTTTTGATTATGGTATCCCGATATATGATACAAGCGTTGAAATGATGGAAAGAAAGTTCTTTCAGCAAAGGAGCGGTGTTATTTTAGGAGGAGGTGGTTTTATAACAGCAAGACTTCAAGGTGATTTTTATATTGCCAGAGATTTATACGGAACCATGGCCATTCGGGCATTATTTAGTGGAGGAGAGATTGGTAATTCTATTGAGAACAATGGCTTGTTGCGGTATAAACTAACACCCCGCTTTTCTCTTTCTGGAGGTTACTGGTTAACTTTTGGTAAAGGAAGTGAAGGACCTATTATGCCTATTTTTGATTTAACTTATCACTTTGGAAATAAACAAGGGAGACAAAAAGGATTATTTACTAGATAAAAAAAGCATCCCTTATAGGATGCCTGGTTTCTGCATTAAAATGCCATCAATAGTGCTATAGTAGCGAGTACCATAATTTGAAGAAGTAAGAATCTTTCGGGAATTTCAATCCGTTTGAATTTTAGGAGATTAATACGCATTAGGTGTTTCATGAAATTGGTTTTTTAAGGGTTTCTAATGCTTAGACTCAAGTTTTATAAAAAGGTTGCTTTTTGTCTGGAAATATTTTAAAAATAAATAAAAAGGACAGTAGACTCTTTTATTTTAAAGTTTTATTTCCTTTATTTGTGAAAAGCATAATTAAGTTTGAAAAACCATAATTATATATCAACTTTCCTTTATACCGCTAGCGATATTTCAGAAGCTAACGGAACTCATTCTTTTGATACAAGAGATATGATGTGTTGTATGATGATGCTATTATAGGGTCACAACGCATTGTATTTGAATAATTACTAAACACTTCTTAATATAATGCGTTAGGCATGCATTAGGAAAGTACGAACTTGTTTATTATTCATTAAACTTTAAAATATCATGGCTGAGTTAAAATTTGAAACATTACAGTTACATGCAGGTCACGAGGTTGATGCAACAACCAACTCAAGAGCTGTACCTATTTATCAAACTTCATCTTATTTATTTAACGATTCAAAGCATGCCGCTAATTTATTTGGATTAAAAGAGTTCGGTAATATCTACACCCGAATCATGAATCCTACTACGGATGTTTTTGAAAAAAGAATTGCCGCTTTAGAAGGTGGAGCTGCTGCTGTGGCCGTATCTTCAGGTCAGGCTGCTCAATTTATTGCCTTAAATAATATTCTTGAGGCAGGTGATAATTTTGTGTCTACATCTTATTTATATGGAGGAACTTATATTCAGTTTAAAGTCCAATTTAAACGTTTAGGCATTGATGTTAAGTTTGTTGAGGGAGATAGTCCTGAGGATTATGAAGCTAGAATAGATGAGAAAACAAAAGCTATATATGTAGAAACTATTGGTAACCCTAAGTTTAATATTCCTGATTTTGAGAAGTTAGCAGATATTGCTAAGCGTCATGGAATTCCTTTAATTGTGGATAATACTTTTGGAGCTGGGGGGTATTTATTCCGTCCATTAGAGCATGGAGCCAATGTAGTTGTTGAGTCAGCTACTAAATGGATTGGAGGTCATGGTACGTCAATTGGTGGTGTAATTGTAGATGGAGGTAACTTTAACTGGGGGAATGGTAAATTTCCATCATTAACAGAGCCAAGTGAAGGATATCATGGACTTAAATTTTGGGATGTATTTGGCGAAGGGAGTCCATTTGGAAACATTGCCTTTGCCATTCGTTGTAGAGTTGAAGGTTTAAGAGACTTCGGACCAGCATTAAGTCCATTTAACTCATTTCAATTAATTCAAGGTTTAGAAACATTATCTCTTCGTTTAGATAGAACAGTTGAAAATGCTTTAAAAGTAGCCAAATGGTTAGAGAGTAATGATGAGGTGGAGTATGTAAACTATCCTGGTTTAGAAAGTTCATCATACCATGAGCTAGCTAAAAAATACTTGAAGCGTGGTTTTGGTGGCGTAATGACTTTTAAAGTTAAAGGCGGAAACGAAAGAGCGGATAAATTTATTGAGTCATTAGGTTTAGTGAGTCACTTGGCTAACATTGGTGATGCTAAAACTTTAATTATTCACCCAAGTACAACTACGCATGAGCAGTTATCTATAGAAGAGCAAAAGGCGGCTGGTGTTGAGCCAGGTCTATTACGTCTTTCTGTTGGAATTGAGCATATAGATGATATTATTGCTGACCTAGAAGGTGGATTCAAAAATTCTTAATTTATATTATTACATGATATAGTTTCGCGCAAAAAGCGCTAATCAATTATGCTAAGTTCGCAAAGGCAAAGTGTTAGAATAACTTCCTTTTGCGTTCTTAGCCTTGTGTTACTTTAGTGAACTTTGCGGGAGATATCTCAGTTTTGAACCTCCTTAGTTTTTACCCAATAACGAAGACAAATGAATAAAGAATTAAAAATAGGATTAGCTGGTTTTGGTGTTGTAGGCCAGGGATTGTACGATGTGTTACAAAAAAGTCCTGCCTTAAATGCACAGGTTCTAAAAATATGTGTTAAGAATAAAAAAGAACGTTCTTTGCCAGAGGATATGTTCTGTTATTCTCCTAAAGAGCTTATCGAAAACGAAGAAATTAACCTTATCGTTGAATTAATTTCGGATGCAGATGAGGCTTATACCATTGTTACGGAGGCTTTAAAAAGTGGTAAGAATGTAGTTTCTGCAAATAAAAAGATGATTGCTGAAAATTTGGCTGAACTCATTGAGTTGCAGAAGGAGCATGATGTTTCATTATTATACGAAGCTTCTGCTTGTGGCAGTATTCCAGTCATTCGAAATCTGGAGGAGTATTACGATAATGATTTATTGTTATCGGTAACAGGAATTTTAAATGGCTCATCTAATTATATTTTATCTAAAATATTCGATCATAACAAGGGTTACGATGAAGCCTTAAAAGAAGCACAAGATTTAGGTTTTGCTGAAGCTAACCCAAGTTTTGATGTAGATGGCTTTGACTCATTATTTAAATTAGTAATACTTACTGCCCACAGTTTTGGAACTGTTGTAAGCCCAGAGGATGTTTTACACTATGGTATATCTAATATTTCCGATTTCGATATTCGTTATGCCAAAGAAAAAGGTTATAAATTAAAATTAGTTGGTCAGGTTGAGAAGTTGGAAGAAGATAAAATATCCTTGTTTGTGTTGCCACGTTTGGTGATGAAGGATAAATACATCTATAATGTGGAGGACGAGTTTAATGGAGTGGTTATTCAAGGTTTAGCTTACGACAAACAATTTATGTTTGGAAAAGGAGCCGGAGGACATCCAACTGGTTCGGCAGTTTTATCGGATATCACAGCGATTGCACACGATTATAAATACGAGTACAAAAAGAAAAACTATTATCAGAAATTGTCATACGAACAAACTGGAGAGATTGAAATTTACTTGAGATATAAAAATGATGCGGATTTAACGCAATTCAAGTTTAAAAGTATTTCAGAGGAGTATTCTAGCGTAGATTGCAATTACAAAATAGGACTCATAAAAATTAAAGATTTACTCGCTATTAAAGACCAGTTGCGGGCTATGGACATTTTTATAGCTGTAACACGTAAGACATTAAACTACTAAAATCATTTAGATTCTCCTCTAGTAGTTGGAGGAGAATTTAATTTTAATAAGCTTGAGTTTGTTATGTTAGATAGTTAAATAATGAATTTCTTCTTTGTTTCGTAAAGAGCTTCGGACACATTGATGGCAAAGTTTCCAATTTTTTCGCACTCATGAAAAATATCGGTGAAAACCACACCTTCGTCATAGGAGTAGTCTTTATTCTTCAAGCTCTCTAAATGCTCCATTTTTAATTGGTCGCAATATTGGTTAATCTGCCCTTCAATTTTATTTACTCTGGCCAGTTCAATCTTTTTCTCATCCGCATTTAAGTTCTGACGCATTACGGTTAATGATTCTTCTACCAGATTAAACATCAAATCTAGCTTCTCCATAATTAATGGAGAAAACTTCAATTTGTTTTTATGCATACGGTTAATGATGCGAGCCAAGGTGTAGCTACTATCGCCTATACTTTCTAAATCGCTCACTAGCTTAAGCATGGCTCTAATTTTTCCTCTACTTTGTTCACTCAGTTTACCTTGAGATACTTTAGCTAGGTAATTGGCAATTTCTACCTCAACATCGTCACTAATAGATTCGTATTTTTCGATATTGGAATACAGTCTGTTGAATCTTTTCTCGTTTTCTTCCAATAAAAGCTTGCGGTTAAAGCCGAGCATCTTATTAGTATGCTTTGCATAGGATTGTAACTCTTTTTTAGCATGAAGTATAGATAATTCCGAGGTAGATAACATTCCCGTTGTAATATATCTAAGTTTGAACTCTTCTCCCTCTTCACCTTTTTGTGGCACTAATTCAATAATTACTCTGTGAATTAAAGGAACAAATCCAATAAACAATAGTAGGTTGATAATATTAAAGGAGGTATGAAATAATGCCAGTGAAAATGGAATAAGTGCTTGTGGATTTTTAACAGATACTGCGTTGATGCTAGTAATTACCTCTTCAATAAAATTGGTGTATGGCGTAAAAATGCACAACATCCAAATAACTCCCAAGAGATTAAATAACATATGAAATCGAGCTGCCCGCTTAGCTGACACATTTCCAACGGTGGCTGCGATATTGGGTGTAATAGTGGTTCCTATGTTTTCTCCTAAAATCATGGCAGCCCCTAATTCAAAAGGTACCCAACCTTGGCTACACATCACAAAGGTTATGGCCATAGTAGCTCCTGATGACTGTACAATAACGGTAAGCAGACTACCAATAAACAAAAATAGCATTACCGAAGCAAAACCTAGGTTAGTGTAATCAGCTAAAAAGCTAAGTAAGCCAGGGTTATTATTAATATCAGGAACGGTAGTTTTTATAAAGTCAAGGCTTACAAAAAGTATCGAAAACCCAATGATAGCTTCACCCCATGACTTATGTCTTTGCCCCTTGGAGAATACTAGGGGAAAACCAACGGCCATTAATGGTAGCGCGTATTCGGTAAAGTTAAATCTATACCCAAATAAGGAGATTAACCAACCTGTTATGGTGGTTCCAACATTAGCTCCCATGATTACTCCGATAGATTCTACCAATGAAACTAAACCAGCATTCACAAAACTTACAACCATTAATATGGTTGCACTGGACGATTGAATGGTGGCAGATACAAGTAACCCAGTAAAAACACCTAAAAATCGATTAGATGTCATGGCGGCAAAGATGTTTCTCATTTTTGACCCAGCAACCTTCTGGAGCGCTTCGCTCATCAGCTTCATTCCGTATAGGAAAAGCCCAATTGCACCGGCTAGTTTAAGTAAATCTATTAAAGAATATTCCATCTATATCAATATGCTTTTATGTTGGCGGTATAAAAATAATAACATTTTAGTATCGAAGGTGCTATTGGCGTTAAATTGAGTACGAATATCAGAAAATATTTGAGGAGAGAACTTATAATAAGTGTCAATATTGCACTAAACCAGTTTGATATTTGAGTATTGGAATTCTTTAATATCTGATACATGCTTTGGAGATTTCTATTTTGTAAGATAAAAAATTAATAAAACTTACTAACTAGGTAAACCCAATAACAGTTTGCTTCTTGGGCATTTTAATTTCAACTGTTGATAAAAGAATTACCAAACAAAACTCGCTTTTATTATATTTGAGAGATTTTTTAGAAGCATACTTCTGTATCTAACTCTTTGATACAGTATTAATCTTTAAATATAAGGTAGCTATGTCGCAGCAACAGTATTCTGAAGACGCCATTAGAACATTAGACTGGAAAGAACATATTCGAAAAAGACCGGGTATGTATATTGGAAAGCTTGGTGATGGTGCATATCCCGATGATGGTATTTACGTCCTATTAAAGGAGGTTATGGATAACTCCATTGATGAGTATATGATGGGTTATGGTAAAAAAATTGACGTTACAGTGCAAGAAGGTGTAGTTACCATTCGCGACTATGGTAGAGGTATTCCTTTAGGTAAAGTAATCGATGTAGCTTCAAAAATGAATACGGGTGCCAAGTACGATTCTAAGGCATTTAAAAAGTCGGTAGGCCTTAATGGGGTAGGTATTAAGGCAGTAAATGCACTGTCTACAACATTTACAGTAACTGCTTTTAGAGAGGGCGAATGCAAAAAAGTAGAATTCTCGCAAGGAAATGTTATCAAGGAATTTGATGTTGAGCCAAGTACGGAGGAGAACGGTACCTTTGTGACTTTTACGCCTGACCACGAAATCTTTGAAAAGTTCACTTATCGCGATGAATATATTGAACCTCTATTAAAAAACTATACTTATCTGAATGCTGGATTGGCCATTAATTATAATGGTAAGATATATAAATCAAAACATGGTTTACTTGATTTATTAAATGATAACATGACTTCTCCAGGTGAATATCCATTAATTCAGCTAACAACTGAAGATTTTGAAGTGGCTTTTACCCATGGAAATCAGTATGGTGAAGAATATTATACTTTCGTAAATGGTCAGCATACAACGCAAGGAGGTACACACCAAGTGGCCTTTAGAGAAGCTTTGGTGAAGACTATTCGAGAGTTTTATAATAAGAATTTCGATGTGTCGGATATCAGGACGGGTATCATTGCTGCCGTAAGTATTAAAATTGAAGAGCCTGTTTTTGAATCACAAACTAAAACTAAGTTGGGTTCAAAAGATATGGGACCTAAAGGACCTTCTGTAAGAAATTATGTGGTTGACTTTATTAAGAAGGAGCTGGATAACTTTCTGCATAGAAACACAGAGGTGGCTGAAAGTTTGATGAAGAAGATACTAGAATCGGAGAAAGAGCGTAAGGCCATTTCAGGAATTCAGAAACTAGCTAAAGAAAGAGCCAAAAAAGTAAGTCTGCATAATAAGAAACTAAGAGATTGTCGTGTTCATTACAATACCAAAAATGAAGATGCCATTAACTCCAGCATATTTATTACCGAGGGAGATTCTGCGAGTGGTTCTATTACCAAGGCTCGAAATGTAAATACCCAAGCCGTTTTTAGTTTAAAGGGTAAGCCGCTAAATTCATACGGTTTAACCAGAAAGGTAGTATACGAAAACGAAGAGTTTAACTTACTGCAAGCGGCATTAAATATTGAAGACGGTTTAGATACTTTACGATATAATCATATTATCATTGCTACCGATGCCGATGTGGATGGTATGCATATCCGATTATTATTGATTACTTTCTTTTTACAATTCTTCCCTGAGGTAGTTAAAAATGGCCACTTGTATATATTACAAACACCATTGTTTAGGGTAAGAAATAAAAAGAAGACTATATATTGTTACTCCGAAGAGGAAAGGCAATCAGCCATGAAAAAGTTGGGTGCTAATCCAGAAATTACTCGATTTAAAGGACTTGGAGAAATTAGCCCAGACGAGTTTAAGCATTTTATTAATAAAGATATACGATTAGAGCCTGTTAGAATGAAAAAAGAGGACTCCGTAAAAGAGTTACTTACTTTTTATATGGGTAAAAATACACCAACCCGTCAGGAGTTTATTATTGAGAATCTTGTGATAGAAGAAGACCCTGCTTAATTTTTATAATGCACCAGTAGAATGAGCGACGAAAATAACACATCAAACGAAGAAGAGTTAGAGCCTAACCACGAAGAGAATAATTCTCAAGAGGAACATAAATCAGATAACCCAGTTGCGGATACCCGAATATCACATTTGGGTGGCATGTACAAAAGTTGGTTTTTGGATTATGCTTCTTATGTAATTCTTGAACGTGCTGTGCCCCATTTAAACGATGGTTTAAAACCAGTACAGCGTAGGATTTTACATGCCATGCGCCGTATGGACGATGGTAGGTATAATAAGGTGGCTAATATCATTGGTTTTACCATGCAGTTTCACCCACATGGTGATGCTTCTATTGGAGATGCTTTAGTGCAGCTGGGGCAAAAGGACTTATTAATTGATTGTCAAGGTAACTGGGGTAATGTAGCTACAGGTGATGGAGCTGCTGCCGCTCGTTATATCGAGGCACGATTAACCAAGTTTGCTCAAGAGGTGGTTTTTAATCCAAAAACTACGCATTGGAAAATGAGTTACGATGGTCGTAACAAAGAGCCTATTACCCTTCCTGTTAAGTTTCCGCTATTGCTTGCTCAGGGTGTTGAAGGTATTGCAGTAGGGTTGGCTTCTAAGCTATTGCCGCATAACTTTAATGAGTTGATTGATGCCTCTGTAGCTCATCTAGAAGGAAAAGGTTTCGAGATATTTCCAGATTTCCCTACAGGAGGTATGGCCGATGTATCTCGTTACAACGATGGTATAAGAGGGGGAGCAGTAAAGGTTCGTGCTCGCATTGTTAAAGAGGATAATCGCACACTAAATATTACGGATATTCCTTTTGGTAAAAATACGACTACCCTTATTGAGTCTATTATTAAGGCCAATGATAAAGGGAAAATTAAGATTAAAAAGATTGATGATAACACCGCAGAAAAGGTAGAGATCTTAATCCATTTGCCTAACGGTGTTTCTACAGATAAAACCATTGATGCCTTATACGCATTTACCGATTGTGAAATTTCTATTTCACCTAACTCGTGTTTAATTGAAGATAACACGCCTAAGTTTATGCCTGTTTCTGAAATTTTACGACGAAACACGGATAACACGGTTCATCTGCTTACGCGAGAACTAGAGATTAGAAGAGGAGAATTAGAGGAAGCGTGGCATTTTTCTTCTTTGGAGCGTATCTTCATTGAAAATAGGATATACCAAAAGATTGAAGACTGTGAAACGATGGAGGCTATTATCCAAACCATTGATCATGGTTTAGAGCCTTTTAAAAAGAATCTGCGAAGAGACGTTACGCGCGATGACATCATCAAGCTTACTGAGATTAAGATTAAGAGAATTTCGAGGTTTGATGCTAAAAAGGCAGATGAGTATATTGCTTCTATTGAGGAGGAATTAGAGCAAATAGCTTACAACCTGGAGAATATTATTCCTTATTCTATCAAGTATTACAAGCATATTAAAAAAACATACGGTAAAAATCATCCTCGCCAAACAGAAATCAGAAGTTTCGAGAGTATTGAGGCCAGTAAGGTGGTAGTTAAAAACGAGAAGTTATACATCAATCGTGCCGAGGGTTTCATGGGAACTTCGTTGCGTAGAGATGAGTTTGTTTGTGACTGTTCCGATATTGATGATATCATCATCTTTTATAAAGATGGACGTTACCTCATTACCAAAGTATCTGATAAAGCCTTTATTGGTAAAGGAATCCTTCACCTAGCGGTGTTTAAGAAGTCAGATACCAGAACCATTTACAACTTGGTTTATCGAGATGGGAAAGGTGGTTCGAGTTACGTAAAAAGGTTTGCTGTTACGGGTATCACACGCGATAAAGAATACAATGTTACCAAAGGAACTAAAGGTTCTGATATTTTATATTTTAGTGCCAACCCTAATGGCGAAGCTGAGGTACTGAAGGTTATACTTAAACCGAAGGCCAGAATTCGGAATATGATTTTTGATTTCGATATGGCCGAATTGGCCATTAAAGGTCGTGGTGCTATGGGTAATATTTTAACCAAGTACGAAGTCCAGAAGGTTTCCTTGCGTAAAAAGGGTGTTTCTACTTTAGGTGGACGAAAAATTTGGTTTGATAAAGATGTATTGCGCATAAATTCGGATAGTAGAGGTGATTATTTAGGAGAGTTTCATGCGGATGATACAATATTGGTTATTACCAAAGAAGGTAAGTTCTACCATACCAATTTCGACTTAAGTAATCATTACGAGGATAATATATTACTGATTGAGAAGTTTAATGCAGATAAAGTTTGGTCGGTGGCTTATTACGATGCCGATCAGAAGTATTTTTACTTAAAACGCTTCCAAGTGGAGGCGTCTACCAAGCCACAAAGTTTTATTGGCGATCACAGTAAATCGTATTTAGTAAGAGTAACAACCGTTGATTATCCTAGATTAGAAGTTAAGTTTGGTGGCGATGATAAGGAGAAGGATAAGATGATTGTGGAGGTTGATGAGTTTATTGGAGTAAAGAGTTTTAAAGCCAGAGGTAAACGATTAACGACTTATCAGGTGTCTAAGATTAACGAGTTAGAGCCTATTAGACTCCCTGAACCTAAGGAGCCAGAACCTGAAGTGAAAGAGGAGGAGGATGAAGATGATAAGGACCAAATGTCATTATTTTAAATAAAGATCAAATGACAGAAAGAGTATATCTAATTGGTTTTATGGGTAGCGGTAAGTCAACGCTGGGTAGATGGTTAACAGATGCCATGGAAGGTTGGACCTTTATTGACCTGGATCATTTTATTGAGAACAAGTACCATAAAACCATTCCTCAAATATTTGAAGAAAAGGGAGAAACTGAATTTCGTAAGATGGAATCCTCTTGCTTAAAAGAGGTGAGCACCTTCGAAAAAGTGATTATTGGAGCAGGTGGCGGAACCCCTTGTTATTTCGATAATATGGAGGTAATGAATAATACTGGTTTAGCTATTTATTTACAGCTAACACCACAGGTTATATACGATAGGTTACAAACATCTAAAAATAAAAGACCTTTAATTGAAGGAAAACAGGGCGATGAACTCTTACACTTTATTGCTGTTAAACTAGCAGAAAGGGAAGACTTTTATAAACAAGCCAAGCTAATTGCCGATGCCGATAATTGGAAGGTAGACGATTTTGTGGCAGCGGTTCAATCGCATTAAATACGTTAATAACATACATCATATAAGGGTTTCGGTTTTACTGAAGCCCTTTTGTTTTACTAATAGTTATGGAATTACATATAATTAATACAGGCAATTTTATGGCCGATGGAGGTGCTATTTTTGGAGTAGTACCCAAAGTAATGTGGGAAAAGAAATACCCTTGTGATGAGAACAATTATTGCAACCTGACCATGCGTTGCTTGTTAATTAAAACAGGCGATAGAGTTATTCTTATAGATACCGGAATAGGAGATAAGCAAAGCGAGAAGTTTCTATCATATCAACACCTAAATGGCGATGATAGTATGGAAAAATCCTTTGCTGCCATAGGTACTTCGTATGATGAGGTAACCGATGTAATACTAACCCATTTGCATTTCGATCATTGTGGAGGAGCGGTAAAAAGAGATGCTGAAGATAATTTGGTTTTAACCTTTCCGAATGCAACACATTGGTTAGCACAAGCACAATGGGACAACTTTAATAAGCCTAACATACGCGAAGGCTCAGTCTATTTTAAAGAGAATATACTACCAGTATTAGAGTCTGGTCAGTTAAAGTTTATTAAGGAAGATACCCAACTCATTCCTGAAGTAGAGATGAGGTTATTCAATGGCCATACCAAGGGACAAATCATCCCGCTTATCCAGTATAAAGATAAAACCCTGGTGTATACAGCCGATCTAATTCCTGTTATGCCCAGCGTACCCGAAGCTTGGGTTTCTGCATATGATGCCGACCCTATCACTGCCATGACAGAGAAAAGAGAGTTCTTAAAGGAAGCAGTAGAGAAAGAGTATATCCTGTTTTTTGAGCACGATTTATATAACGAATGCTGCCATGTAATTAAAACAGATAAAGGCATTAAAGAAGGAGAGAGTTTTAAGTTGGATAGCATTCTGTAACTGCTTTATATTCCAATAAGAATCTCCCTGTGTTTACCTCTCTTAAACTTCAATATGGTGGAGAGGTTATACCTAATGCCATAGGGAGAATCTCCCTAAGGAGGTAGGGAGTGTGCTTTTAAGGTTATAGGGAGCATTTCCCTTAAGTCGTAGGGAGAATGTTCCTAATTGTGCAGGAAGAGCTACAAATAGCATTTCTTTCTATTGTAACATATGCTTTCAAGTCCAACGGACTTGCAGCAAAAGCCTATGGCAACGCCATAGGTAAATATACCATATTAGTCATTATCGCTCCAACGGAGCAAAGGCACCATCGCATAAACACAAAAAAGCCCTGATTACTTTCGCAATCAGGGCTTACTTATATCATAATATCAAGGTATATTACCCTTAGATAGCCTTAGCTAACCAATCTCCAACTTCTGAAGTTTTATAAGCTTTTTCGCCTTCGTTTACAATATCTTCAGTTGCTACTCCAGCCTCTAAAGACTTGTTAACTGCTTCTCTAACAGCAGCAGCTTCGTCTAATAAGTTTAAAGACTCTAATAACATAGCAGCGGAAAGAACGGTTGCAATAGGGTTAGCAATATCTTTACCTGCAGCTTGTGGATACGAACCATGGATAGGCTCAAATACAGAAGTATGAATACCTACTGATGCAGATGGTAATAAACCTAATGAACCAGTAATTACAGAAGCTTCATCGCTAATGATATCACCGAACATGTTTTCAGTTACCATTACGTCAAATTTCTTAGGCCATTGAACTAACTGCATAGCAGCATTGTCAACAAACATATAATCCACTTCAATATCTTTGTAATCGGCTTCCATAGCTTGAGCAACTTGTCTCCAAAGACGAGAAGTAGCCAATACGTTAGCTTTGTCGATTACGGTTAAGCGCTTATCTCTTTTCTCAGCATAAGAAAAAGCAAGCTTTAAGATACGCTCAATTTCCTCAGTGGTATAAGTACAAGTATCAAACGCTTTAGTTCCGTCTTCTGAACGACCCTTTTCACCAAAATAGATACCACCTGTTAACTCACGAACAACAACCATATCAGCACCTTCTACGATATCTAAACGCAAAGGACTTTTATCTAATAAAGAAGGAAATGTAGTAACCGGACGAATGTTGGCATATAAACCTAACTTTTTACGCATCGCTAATAAACCTTGCTCTGGTCGAACCTTAGCTGAAGGATCATTATCAAATTTTGGGTCACCAATTGCACCAAAAAGAACCGCATCAGAGTTCATACAAACCTCATGAGTTGCCTCTGGATAAGGATCACCTACCTCATCAATAGCACAAGCTCCTACGATTGCAGGTGTGTAAACTATTTCGTGGTTAAACTTTGTTGCTACTGCATCAAGCACCTTTTGCGCTTGCTCTACAATCTCGGGACCAATCCCGTCACCGGCTAATACTCCAATATTTAATTTCATGTTTCAATTGTTAGTATAAAGTAGTAAGTAGTAAGACGAAAGACTTTTTTATTCTCAATTTCTTTTGTCTTTATACTTAATACTTTTGTCTTATTTGTTTACTTCTCTAATGTCTCTTTCCAGTTGGCCTGGCGTGTTAACGAACCTTCTTCTATTACGTTTAACACTTTTATAGTGGCTTCAATAGCAGCTTCAGTCTGGTCAGCTGCTAAACCTCTCGATTTAATTTCTACTCCTTTGTAATCCCAGGTAATCATGGTTTCTACAATGGCATCTGTTTTTCCTCCAGGAGGAATACTAACCCAGTAATCTACTAATACTGGATGTGCTTTATTTAATCTTTTATAAATACGCCATAATGCCTTCATAAAAGCATCGTATTGACCATCTCCTACAGCAGTTTCATCTTGCCTTTCTCCATTTATTTCTATGCTAATAGAAGCCAATGGACGCAGATCGTGTGCTAATGAAAGATGATAGTTTCTAATTTTAATGGCATCCTTTACCGATGAGCTTTTAAGTACATCGGCTATAATAAAAGGAAGATCTTCTATGGTAACAATTTCTTTTTTATCGCCCAACGCAATGACTCTTCGAGTGACTTCTTTCATGTCCTCTGCACCGAGTTCAATTCCTAATTCCTCAAGGTTTTTCTTTATGTTGGCTTTGCCCGATGTTTTGCCTAATGCATATTTACGATTACGACCAAAACGCTCTGGCATCAGGTTATTAAAGTACAGGTTGTCTTTGTTATCCCCATCGGCATGTACACCACTACATTGTGTAAACACGTTATAACCTGTGATGGGCTGATTTTCTGGAATTCTTAAACCAGAAAGCTGCTCAACGACTTTACTTACTTTAGTAATATTCGATTCATCTAAATTATGCTCTAATTTAAGATGATCGTTTAAAATACCGATGACACTTGCTAGAGGAGCGTTACCTGCTCTCTCTCCCAATCCATTAACGGTAGTATGAATTCCTTTTATACCTGTTTTGAGTGCGGAAAAAACATTGGCTACAGCCATATCGTAATCATTATGAGAATGAAAATCGAAATGAACATCTGGAAATTTGGCCACTATGTTAGAGCAAAACTCCAATGTTTGATCTGGATTAAGCACCCCTAAAGTATCAGGAAGCATAATTCTTTTCACATTCATTTTCTGAATCTCTCCAATCACGAAGTAAACGTATTCTGGAGAGGTAAGCATGCCGTTGCTCCAATCCTCAAGGTAAACATTAACTGTGATGCCCATCTTTTCAGCAGTTTCAACTACTTTGGCCACATCTGTCATATGTTCCTCAGGTGTTTTTCGAAGTTGGCTTTGAACATGCTTTAAAGAACCTTTAGTCAGTAAATTAATTACTTTGGCTCCAGCATCTTGAATCCATTTTAGCGAGATGTCTCCATCTACAAATCCAAGTACTTCAATTTTTTCAAGGCAATCATGTTTTTTTGCCCACTCGGTAATGCGCTTTACAGCAGCAAATTCTCCTTCAGAAACACGAGCTGAAGCCACCTCAATCCGATCTACCTTTAATTCCTCAATTAACAAACCAGCCATAGCTAGCTTTTCACTTTCGTTAAATGACACCCCAGTAGTTTGCTCCCCGTCACGGAGCGTCGTATCCATTACTTCAATCTTCATGCTATCATGTTTAGTTCTAGACGCAGAAATTCGGCATCTACTTTATGAATCTTCAAAGAAGAAAACGGCATAAACCCTAAAAAGTTTATGCCGTTATATGATTTTATTACGATCTGTTTCGTTCGTAAGTCTCTATCTCGTCTTTTGCGTTCATTAAATAATCGATATCGTCGAAACCGTTTAGTAAACAGTTTTTCTTATAGCTATTAATGTCAAAAGATTCTGATTTTCCGTTCGCTTTATTAGTAATAGTTTGTTCCTCAAGGTTAACTACTACTGTATTATCGGCACCTGCTGCGAATAATTCTGCTAGAAATTCCTCAGAGATAATCACTGGTAATACACCATTGTTTAAAGAGTTATTTCTAAAAATATCTGCAAAGAAACTAGAAACAACTACTTTAAATCCATATCCATCAACGGCCCAAGCAGCGTGCTCACGGCTAGATCCAGATCCAAAGTTTTTTCCAGCTACTAAAACAGATCCCTTATATTCAGGTTTGTTTAAAACGAAATCAGCTTTAGGAGAACCATCTTTGTTGTATCTCCAGTCGGCAAATAAATTATCGCCAAAACCATCTTTAGTAGTTGCTTTTAAGAAACGAGCCGGGATAATTTGATCCGTATCTACATTCTCAATTGGAAGAGGTACGTATGTTGACTCTAATGTTATAAACTTATTTATAGGCATTTTCTTGAAATTTAAAGGTTATAAAGTACGAGGATCAGTAATTACACCTGTTACAGCACAAGCGGCAGCAGTCAACGGACCAGCTAGTAAAGTTCTTGAACCAGGTCCTTGACGACCTTCGAAGTTACGGTTACTAGTTGCTACAGAATATTTACCTGCAGGTACTTTATCGTCATTCATTGCTAAACAAGCTGAACAACCAGGCTGACGTAATTCAAAACCTGCCTCTTCAAGAATATCTTTTAAACCTTCAGCAATAACTTGATCTTCTACTTTGTGAGAGCCAGGAACAATCCAAGCTGTAACGCCATCTGCCTTTTTCTTACCTTTTACAGCGTTAGCAAAAGTGCGTATATCTTCAATACGTCCATTCGTACATGAACCCACAAAAATCCAATCTATTTTCTTACCTAACATCTTTTCGCTAGGAGCAAAGCCCATGTAATCAAGCGATTTTAAGTAAGTTTTTTGAGAAGCTTCCTCAACGGTATCCAAGGCAGGAATAGTTTGAGTGATACCAACTCCCATTCCTGGGTTAGTACCGTAAGTAATCATTGGCTCAATATCAGCAGCATCAAAGTTATATACTTTGTCAAACTCAGCATCAGTGTCAGTTACTAAAGCTTTCCATTTTTCAACAGCTGTATCCCAATCAGCACCTTTAGGCGCATACTCACGACCTTTAACGTACTCAATTGTTTTCTCATCAGGAGCAATAAGACCTCCACGTGCACCCATTTCGATACTCATGTTACAAACGGTCATACGGCCTTCCATGCTTAAGTTGCGGATAGCAGATCCAGCAAACTCAACAAAATAACCAGTTCCACCACCTGTAGTCAACTTAGAGATGACATATAAAACAAGGTCTTTTGCTGAAACTCCTTTTTCTAATTCCCCATCGATGTTAATCTTCATCGTTTTAGGACGTGGTTGCATGATACATTGCGTAGAAAGTACCATTTCAACCTCAGAAGTACCAATACCAAAGGCAATACTACCAAAAGCACCATGTGTAGAAGTATGACTATCTCCACAAACGATGGTCATACCTGGTTGAGTAATCCCAAGCTCTGGTCCTACAACGTGTACAACACCATTTTTAGGATGACCTAAACCAAATAGCGTTACATCATTATCTTCGCAGTTTTTAGTCAAGGTATCCACTTGGAATCTTGAAATCTCGTCTGCGATAGGAAGGTGTTGGTTGATGGTTGGAATATTGTGATCAGGCGTTGCAAATGTGTTTTGCGGTCTGAATACTTTAATTCCTCTTGCCTTTAATCCTGCAAATGCTTGCGGACTGGTTACTTCATGAACCAAGTGGCGGTCGATATACAATACGGAAGGACCATCCTCGATAGTCTTCACTTCGTGCATATCCCAAATCTTGTCGAAAAGTGTTTTCCCTGCCAATTTACTATTATTTATAAGTTATTATTTATTTCAAGTATAAAGTACTTCATATTAAAGACAAAAGATAAAGTAGCTTGTTCAACCTCTTTATAGCTTTCGTCTTTAAATTTTTATCTCTGTTAAACTATTTTCGATAAAGCATCTAAATATGCCCAAACCGAAGCAGTTAAAATATCTACGTTAGCACCAAATCCGTGTACTGTTCTATCGTCGTGCGAAAGCTGAACGTGTACTTTACCAATATCATCAGAACCTCTAGTAATAGCTTGTACTAAATACTCTTCAAGTACAACATCTATATCTATCATTTTTTTGATGGCAGAAAAAGCTGCATCAACTGGACCATCACCTGTAGCTGTTTCTGTTTTAATAGTGCCATTGTGGTTAATGGTAACAGTAGCTGATGGGATACAAGATTTACCGCAAATCACCTGGAATTTATCCAACTTCAATACTCTTTCTTCTTTCTTTTCATGACCTACTAACACCTCTAAATCTTCGTCAGAGATGTCTTTTTTAGAGTCAGCCAATACCAAGAAATTCTTATATACCTGATCGATTTTCTCCTGATCTAATTTATAACCAAGAACTTCTAACCTGTGTTTTAAAGCTGCACGTCCACTACGAGCTGTAAGTACAATACTCGACTCCTTAACACCTACATCTGCTGGGTCAATTATCTCGTAAGTCTCACGATTTTTTAACACCCCATCCTGGTGGATGCCTGATGAATGTGCAAATGCGTTACGTCCTACAATAGCTTTGTTTGCCTGAACTGGCATACGCATTAAAGTAGAAACTAACTTACTTGTTTTGATGATTTGCTTGGCATCAATTTCAGTTTTAAAATCAAGATCTTTATGCGCCTGAATAGCCATTACTACTTCTTCTAAAGCAGTGTTACCAGCACGTTCGCCTAAACCATTTAAAGTAACCTCTACCTGACGAGCTCCATTAATTATGCCCGACAAAGTATTGGCCGTAGCCATACCTAAATCGTTATGACAATGCGTTGAAATAATGGCTTTGTCAACATTAGGTACATTATTCATCAAGTAAGCAATCTTTTCACCATACTCACCTGGTAAACAATAACCCGTTGTATCAGGAACATTAATTACGGTTGCTCCAGCAGCAATCATTGCTTCAACTACACGTGCCAAATATTCATTGTCACTACGTCCTGCATCCTCAGCATAAAACTCTACATCATCTACAAACTGACGAGCAAATTTAACCGCAGCAGCACCACGCTCAATAATCTCTTCAGGATTAGAGTTTAATTTTTGATAGATATGGTAAGGTGAGGTGCCTATTCCTGTGTGAATACGGCCTCTCTTAGCAAATTTAAGAGCATCGGCAGCCACTTCAATATCCTTTTTTACAGCACGTGTTAATGCACAAATAGTAGGATTAGTAACTGCTTTTGAAATTTCGACGACCGAATTAAAATCCCCAGGGCTGGAGATTGGGAACCCGGCCTCAATAATATCAACACCTAGTTTTTCTAGTTGCTTAGCTACTTCTATTTTTTCAATAGTATTTAACTGGCAACCTGGAACTTGCTCACCGTCCCTCAACGTGGTGTCAAAAATATAAACTTTATTGTCCATAATATTTATAACGCTTTAAATGGAAGAAGCCGGGAGGACCTCTTTCCTATAATTAATTACTCTTTTTTTACTTTAATATGTTTCGATTCCTCGAATCTTGTTTTCTGTTCTCAGTTCCCTGAGGTATTTTTCGAGGAGCTCAGTTCTCAGTTTTGTAATAGAAATTCTACCAGAACGAACAAACTGTAATACACCATATTTATCGAGTTTTACAAATAGCTCTTGTGTTTCGGCTTTATGCCCGGTTTTTTGTATTACGGTATACTCTGGCGTTACCTCCATAATTTGTGCTCCGTACGTTCTTACAATTCCTTCAATTTCGTTTCCATTGAGGAGTGCTTCAGTAGGTACTTTATAAAGTGCTAGCTCTTGATGTATTATTTCATCAGTAGTAAAAACAAATACCTTGAGAACATCGAGTTTCTTTTCGAGTTGACCAACGAGTTTATCCATTTGTTCACGAGTAGTAAAAACTACAATCGTGAATTTATGAACTCCTTCGAGTGCCGACTCAGATGTATTTAAACTCTCAATATTGATACTACGACGTGTAAAAGCCGTTGTAACCTGATTGAGGAGACCTACGTGGTTTTCGGAAAATATGGTAATTGTGAATTCTTGTTGCATGATTTCAATCTTTAAAGATGACAAATAACTACTCTAAACGAATATCAGAAACTGAACTTCCTGCTGGTACCATTGGAAAAACATTACCTTCTTTCTCCACTTTTACTTCTAAGAAATAAGGTCCATCATGTTTTGCCATAGTTTCAATAGCAGAATCAAGGTTGTCTCTCGAATCAACTAAAGCACTTTCTATACCAAATCCTTTAGCAATCATCTGAAAATCTGGATTCATTAATTCAGTTGATGCATATCTTCTATCAAAGAATAACTCTTGCCACTGACGTACCATACCTAAAAAGTTATTATTAAGTACAATAATTTTAACTTTTGCTCTGGTTTGCCAAATAGTACCTAGTTCTTGTATTGTCATTTGAAAACCACCGTCGCCAATGAACACACAAACATCTCTATCTGGTGCACCAAGGGCTGCTCCAAGAGCTGCAGGCAATCCAAATCCCATGGTTCCAAGTCCTCCTGAAGTTACATTACTTCTGGATTGCTTAAAGTTAAAATATCTAGAAGCCATCATTTGGTGCTGACCTACATCACTTACCAAAATCGCATCATCATTAAATGCTTTTGATACTTTATGAACTACTTCACCCATAGTCATTCCTTCTTGGGTTGGAAATACCTCGCCAGAAATAACTTTTTCGTCCTCTATTTTATCACAAGCTTTAAACTCTGCCAACCATTCAGGATAAGTATTACCTTTTACTTCTTTCGTTAAAGCAGGTAAGGTGTCTTTTACGCTTCCTAAAACAGCTACATCAGCTTTAATAATTTTATTTACCTCAGCAGGATCTATTTCTAGATGAATAACTTTGGCTTGTTTGGCATACTTGCTAACATCACCGGTTACTCTATCGTCGAATCTCATTCCAATGGCAATTAATACATCGCATTCATTGGTTTTAACATTTGGACCATAGTTACCATGCATACCTAACATACCTACATTTAAAGGATAATCAGTTGGCATAGCCGACATTCCTAATAAGGTCCATGCGGCAGGAATACCTGTTTTATCTAAAAACTCCCTTAGCTCTTCTTCTGCGTGTCCTAGGATTACTCCTTGACCTACAAGTGCCATTGGTTTTTTTGCTGAATTAATTATGTCTATTGCATCATGAACAGATTCAGGCTTAGTTAATGGAACTGGAATATAACTTCTGATATGATTTACTTTTTCATAATCAAAATCCACTTCTCCAAACTGAGCATCTTTGGTTATATCAATAACTACTGGTCCTGGACGGCCCGTTGAAGCAATGTAAAAAGCTTTAGCAATGGCCTCAGGAATTTCTTCCGCAGTTTTAACCAAGTAGTTCCACTTAGTAATGGGTTGCGTTATGCCTACCACATCAATTTCTTGAAAAGCATCTGTTCCAAGTAATGGTGAAGCAACCTGGCCAGTGATAACCACCATTGGGGTTGAGTCAATCATCGCATCAGCAATTCCTGTAACGGTATTTGTTGCTCCAGGCCCCGAAGTTGCAAAACAGACACCCACCTTACCCGTAACTCTTGCGAATCCTTGTGCAGCATGAACGGCACCCTGTTCATGCCTTGTGAGTACGTGGTGTAGTTTGTCTTGATAATCGTAAAGGGCATCATAAACTGGCATGATAGCACCTCCAGGATATCCAAAAATTAAATCCACACCCTCACATATTAACGAGCGAAGCACTGCTTCTGAACCGGAAATTCTCTCTTTTCCTTTTTTGTTCTTTTCCATGAGTAATTGGCTTTGTGGTTGCATATTTATTTGAATTTAGAACAGAGACCTAGAATTAGCTTGGTCTCTTTTTCCATTTTCTTATTTATATTATATTAATCTAACAGCACCTTTATCGGCAGAGCTAACTAAGCTTGCATATGCCTTAAGTGCTTTAGATACGTTACGTTCGCGAGGTTCTGGCATAAATGCATTTTCAGCTTTTGCTTCCTCTGCTTTTCTTCTTTCTGCTAAAACTTCATCAGATACCAGTACATTAATAGAGCGTTCTGGAATGTTGATTTCAATTTCGTCGCCAGTTTGAACTAATCCAATAGCTCCACCTGCAGCAGCTTCAGGAGAAACGTGACCTATAGATAAACCAGAAGTACCTCCTGAAAATCTACCATCTGTAATGAGGGCACACTTTTCGCCTAAATGACGAGATTTGATATATGAAGTAGGGTAAAGCATTTCTTGCATACCTGGTCCTCCTTTGGGTCCTTCGTATGTAATAACAACAACTTCTCCTGCTTTAACTTCTCCTGCTAAGATACCATCACAAGCAGCATCCTGCGATTGATAAACTCTGGCTTTTCCTTTAAAAATAAAGATGGATTCGTCCACACCTGCGGTTTTAACAACACAGCCATCTGCGGCAATATTTCCCTTAAGAACAGCCAAGCCGCCATCTTTGTTGTAAGCTTCATCAACAGAACGGATACAACCATTTGCTCTATCCACATCAAGCTTTGCGTAATGTGTTTTTTGCGAGCCCATTGTTAGGTTTCTGATTCCGGCAGGAGCACTAGTGTATATATCTTTGGCTTCTTCCGAAACTTCAGGATTCATTATATCATACTTTGCAATCGCTTCTTTAAGAGTAAGGCCATCTGCACGAGATACATTATTATCTAACAACCCTTTTCGATCTAACTCAGCTAAAATTCCGATGATACCACCGGCTCGGTTTACATCTTCGATATGATAGTCTGAATTAGGCGCTACTTTAGATAACACAGGTGTATTACGTGATATTCTATCGATATCATCCATGGTAAACTCAACACCAGCTTCGTGTGCTATAGCTAAAATGTGTAATACCGTATTGGTAGAACCTCCCATAGCCACATCTAAAGTCATCGCATTTTTAAATGCATTAAATGATCCGATGTTGCGGGGTAATACAGAATCGTCGCCGTCTCTGTAATACTTATAAGTATTTTCAACGATGATTTTAGCAGCTTTTTCAAATAACTTCTTTCTGTTAGCATGAGTAGCTACAATTGTTCCGTTACCAGGTAAAGCTAATCCAATTGCCTCGTTTAAGCAGTTCATGGAGTTAGCGGTAAACATACCTGAACAAGAACCACAAGTAGGACAAGCGTTTTCTTCAACAGCTTGAACGTCTGCATCAGATACACTGTCATCAGCAGCCATTACCATAGCATCAACCAAATCAAGTGCTTTATCGCCAACTTTACCCGCTTCCATTGGGCCTCCTGATACAAATACAGCAGGAATATTTAATCGCATAGCTGCCATTAACATTCCAGGTGTAATTTTATCGCAGTTACTAATACAAACCATAGCATCTACCTGGTGCGCATTACACATGTATTCCACGCTATCTGCAATAACATCTCTTGAAGGTAAAGAATACAACATACCGTCGTGTCCCATGGCAATACCATCATCAACAGCAATGGTATTAAACTCGGCAGCAAAACAACCTTGTGCTTCAATCATTTTCTTCACGTCTTGTCCAATTTCGTGTAAATGAACATGACCTGGAACAAACTGTGTGAATGAGTTAACAATCGCAATCATCGGCTTACCGAATTGCTCTTCTTTTACGCCGTTAGCTCTCCACAAGCTACGTGCTCCAGCCATTCTACGGCCTTCGGTGGTGGTTGCACTTCTTAATTTATTCTTCATTTCGTTATCTGTATCAAGACTCAAGCATCAGGACGAATCGTGACTTGCTTAAATGCGATTTATATTTTATTGAAGCTTAAAAAAGCTTACTATGCGTTTCAGTTAAAGGCAAAAAAAAGGCCTTTCTCAACATGTGAGAAAGGCCTATACAAAATATCTTATATGATTATTTTTTGCACAGAATTCTCACGTTCGCTTGGTGATGACCAAGAGAATGACGTTAATGAGAATGAGTGAAAAAATATTGTTCATTTCGTTTTGCTTTATGTTGTTAAACAACGTTTACAAATGTAGAGATTTTTTTGAATCTCCAAAAAAATAAATGCTAAATCATACATTTACTTTCAAGCTGTTAGATAACTACTTAAAGCAATTTGAATTTCAAAATGTATATTTTTCCATATTTAAGCAATCAGATTGCATGATTATACAGTCAATGTAAATGTCATTACAAAGTGTTCATTTACTTCGTTTTACGATAATTTGTTTATTGAAGTAATAAACTGAAAACAGATTCTGTATTGCTCGAATACTTAAATCATCTGTTCTACTATGTAATTTTGACTTCACTCATTCTTTTCATGAAAAACTCCTACTGTTTTTCAATACATTGGATAAATTAAACCCTGTTTTAAATTAATCAAAACAGGGTTTTATATATTCATCTAATAATTAGTCTTAGATAATTGCTTTCATAGCAGTCATAGCATCTCTTAACTCAGCACCAACAATTTCCACATCATGAAAACGGATAGCTTCGTTTACGTCTACTAATTCTTTGTTGCTAACCCCAGTATTTCCTTCGTTAAAGTTTTTACCAATAATATTGGTTTCAACTTTTTTCATGAAGTCAGTTAATAGAGGCTTACAAGCATGGTCGAATAAGTAACATCCGTACTCAGCAGTATCAGAAATTACGCTATTCATTTCATATAATTTTCTACGTGCAATAGTGTTTGCAATAAGTGGAGTTTCGTGTAACGACTCGTAATAAGCACTTTCTTCCTTAATACCAGCTTCAGTCATAGCTTCAAAAGCTAGCTCAACACCAGATTTCACCATAGCAACCATTAAAGTACCATTGTCGAAATATTCTTGCTCAGAAATTTCTACATCACCAGCAGGTGTTTTCTCGAAATCAGTTTCGCCAGTTGCAGCTCTCCAAGTCAATAAGTTTTTATCTCCGTTAGCCCAGTCAGCCATCATAGTAGAAGAAAACTCACCGCTCATGATATCATCCATATGCTTTTCGAATAATGGACGCATGATAGTTTTTAATTCTTCAGAGATTTTGAAAGCTTCAATTTTAGCTGGGTTAGATAAACGGTCCATCATGTTAGTGATTCCACCAATTTTTAAAGCCTCAGTAATAACTTCCCAACCGTATTGGATAAATTTAGAAGCATATCCTTTGTCGATTCCTTTTTCAACCATTTTGTTGAAGCAAAGAATAGAACCTGTTTGTAATAAACCACAAAGAATAGTTTGCTCTCCCATTAAGTCAGACTTAACCTCAGCAACAAAAGAAGAATGTAAAACACCAGCTCTATGACCTCCAGTTGCTACAGCATATGCTTTTGCAATTTCTAATCCATCCTTATTAGGATCATTTTCTGGGTGAACAGCGATTAATGTTGGAACACCAAATCCTCTTTTGTACTCTTCGCGTACCTCAGAACCTGGAGATTTAGGAGCAACCATTACAACCGTAAGGTCTTCACGAATTTGCATTCCTTCCTCAACCACATTAAAACCGTGAGAATAAGAAAGTGTAGCTCCTTTTTTCATCAATGGCATTACTTCAGTCACTACGTTAGTGTGCTGCTTATCTGGAGTAAGGTTTACAACCATATCAGCTGTAGGAATCATCTCTTCGTAAGTGCCCACTGCAAAGTTGTTTTCAGTAGCATTTTTCCATGATTGACGTTGCTCTTTGATAGCAGCAGGACGTAATGTATAAGATACATCTAATCCAGAATCTCTCATGTTTAACCCTTGGTTTAATCCTTGAGCTCCACAACCTACAATTACTACTTTTTTACCTTTTAGTTTTTCAACACCATCTGCAAATTCTGTGTTATCCATGAATTCACAAACTCCTAATTGATTCAACTGCTCACGTAACGGTAATGTATTAAAATAATTAGCCATTTTAATAATTTTAAATATTTAAACTATTTCTTAATTTTTAAACACTGAAAACTTAGTATTTAGGTCTGATTTTTAAAACGATACCTAAGGTACATAAGTTCATGATACAAATCAACGGATAAAAAAGGGAATAATTATCGTATAAAAGCACTTTTGTTAGGTACTTTTCATGGATTTATAAATATACAGAAGTGTTGTATATGTTTTCAACGTTCAAATTGACTTCTGAACTGGTTGGGAGTAACGCCGATTTGTTTCTTAAAAAACTTGGTGAAGTACGATTGATCGGAGAAATTTAATTGGTCTGAAATTTGTGTAACAGTAAGGCTTGTATGAATGAGTAGCCTCTTTATTTCCAACATTTGTTTCGACTGGATAATTTCATTTGAGGTACGTCCAGTTAATTGTTTCAGTGTTTGCGTTAGATGATTAGGAGTAATGGCCAAAAGTTCGGCATATTGATTTACGCTTAGATTTTTTTGGTAATTTTCCTCTACTAGCTGAAAAAAACGTTTTACGAGTAGGTGACCTTTGCCAGAGCTTAGCCCTTCCTCTTCAGTTGGGTATAAGCAAGCGGTGTAATTTAATATAGTATCTAATATTGAACGAAGTAAATCTATTTTACCTCCATCTTTTCTACCTATCTCGTCTATTCCTTTTACAAATAGTTGTCTTAAGAATTCACAATCTGATTTATCCACGAGTTGTAGTGGAGGGTTATCTTGTTGGATATTAAAAAAGAAAGGAAATTCTAATAGCCTGTTTTGGTTGTTTTTGTCGAACAGGTAAAAGTCAGCTGAAAAAATAAATAGGTAGCCCTCTATATCAGTTGAATATTCTATTTTGTGCGCTTGTCCTGGAGACATAAAAAAGATGCACGGAGGGTCTATAGCATAATAACTACTGTCGATAATATGATACCCAGAGCCTTTGGTCAAATACAATACCTCAAAAAAGTCGTGACGATGCGGATACTTTACCGTAAAGTGTCGGTTAGCATCAAAAGGCTCCACGTGAAACTGTCTACTGCCAAATTGTGGATGACTAAAAGACTGAAGCCCGTATGTTGGTATATTTTGTTTTTCTTTTGCCACGATTGTATAATTGCATTGTAAAGATAAATATATCTAATCACTATTATCAACTTTGTTTTGCGATATCATATAAGCTACCCCCAATCTTAATTCTCCGAAGGAAAACTCTTTACCCAATTCTTTTTTAAGCGGAGTTAGGGCAAATGTGTCTAAACTGTGAATCGCTTTTTCAATCATAGACAACTTACCTTGCCCAATAAAATCTAATACATCCAATTCTCCCAACTGAACGTAATGAGCCAAGTGGCCTTCAACGGTTCCTTCTGTTAAAGAACGCTCTTTGGCAATGGCCTTAATATTTTTGCTTTCCTTGTACATTTCAAAGCTAACCTGCTTGGTATCTACTTTCTCTTTCTTTTCCTTCGGCGTACGCTTTTTATTTACAGGACTTAGGTTTTCTCTACTCTCGGCAAACGAAGGTTTTTTTATGGAGTTTCTATCAAAGTCCGTTCCGTCGATAGCTGTTTTAATTAAGGTTTGTGCTTTATAAACTAATTGCAGCTGGCCATAATATAGGTTGGATAAATCAATCAATTCTGTATGATAGGCTTTAGCACCTTTAGTTCCTTTTAATTCATTACATAATTCACGGATGTCGTCGTGAATGGTTTTTATCAATGGTTCGAAATAAGCTGCTGCTTTATTGATGCGTTCTAGTAAATGCAATTGGTAATTCTTACTTCCTTCGGTTACAATTCGATTTACTTCAGCTCTAAACGAATCTGCAACTGTTCTGATAGGTTGTGTGTTTTCTAACCAAGCTAATGCCTTTGATTTATGTTGCTGTTTTATAGACTTTTTAGCATCCTTATTATAGGTGGAAATGTGATAGCTCAAATCCTGCATTAATCCTGCAAAGTCGAATGCGTGAAGAACAAAGCTTTTAAAATAATTTTGTGATTCGGATTTCAGGATAGGTATTAGTTCCTCTGGTTGTTTCTTTATCTCCGAAAAGGACTTTAAAGATGGGTCTACTTGAAAACCTTCGGTAGGAATAGGAGAGGTTAAGATCAAACCATCTAAACTGCGCAGGCGTGAAAGTGCAACATAAATTTGCCCTGGAGCAAAAGCATTTTGTACATCAATAATCGCTTTATCAAAAGTTAAACCTTGACTTTTGTGCACTGTAATCGCCCAAGCTAATTTTAAAGGATATTGCTTAAAGGTACCTACAATACTTTCTTCAATTTCGTTAGAATCCTTATCTACAGAGTACTTTTTATTCTCCCATAAATACTGTTCAGCAATGGCTGATTCAGAGCCATCGGAAAAGCTGACTTCAATTTGTTCCCTATTCAACTTTGTAATGGTTCCAATTTTACCGTTGAAATATTTTTGCTCTCCTGAATAGTCGTTTTTAGTAAACATGACCTGAGCACCTTTTTTTAGCTCAAGACTTTCGTCGGTTGGATAACTAAACTCTTTAAAATCGCCAATTACTTCTGCTTTAAAAAATACAGAGGATTCCTTAATACCTTGTAAAGCTTTTAGGTTTTTGTCGTTGGCAATTCTATTGTGGGTAGTAAGAAGAATTACGCCTTCGTCACTTTTCTGTTGGTAACTTGGTTTATAATATTTATTCAACAAATTAGCATCTTCCGCAGTAACTATATTGTTACGAAGGTTATTTAATAGTTTAATAAAAGTATCATCGGACTGACGATATATTTTTTCTAATTCCACGTAAAGTGGAGGCATTTGTCTTAAAACTTGAGCACTAAAAAAGAAGGCGCTTGGATAATATGCTCCAATTACTCGCCATTCATCTTCCTTAACAACGGGAGGAAGCTGCAATAAATCGCCAATAAAAAGTACCTGAACGCCACCAAAAGGGAGGTCGCGCTCTCTTCGAACGCTACGTAAAATTAAATCTATAGCATCTAACAAATCAGCACGCAACATACTAACCTCGTCAATAATGAGTAGCTCCATTTTTTTGAGCATATTGCGTTTGGTTTTATGCATTTGAAAGGAGCTGAGCAATGTACGAGGTGTATTAATTTGTGTACTCATGGATTGACTGTTCAATCCATTGTTATCTGGAATAAATGCACCAAAGGGTAATTGAAATAAGGAATGTAAGGTTACTCCACCAGCGTTAATAGCAGCAATACCTGTAGGAGCAGCAACAATCACACTCTTATGCGTGTATTTGGTAATATTTCTTAAAAAAGTAGTTTTACCAGTTCCGGCCTTTCCTGTTAAGAAAATGTTTTGATTGGTGTTATTGATAAATTTAGCCACTAACTGAGGCAAAGAATCTAACTGCAAACTCATTTCGGATAACGTTTGAATGAAATACAAAATAACGAAAGATTTCCATTCATCCGAAACTATTCAACATGTTTTAAGAAATGAGTATACAGCTAGTCGATTGGTTGACTATACCAATCTTTCTCTCCATACTTAGCTTTAAAATCATTTGATGCTTGCAGGATAGATTCTAGTAGTTGATACTCATCCATTTTATAGTGTAAATTATATCCCGTATTTAGAAAAATCATAAACGAATCCAGGCAAGTGCCTTTGTATTCTGTTAGTTGAAGCAGGTTGTCTCGAGAAACAAAGTAGTTAAAGCGTGTGCTTTTTTCTCGGATATTCTCTAAACGTTTTACCTCTTCTCGTTTTCTTTCATCTTCGCTTTTAATATCTATAGAAATTCCTCCTCCTGATTTCCTCTCGGCATAACCCATCGCAGCAGCCAAATTTATTTCATCCTTCCATGAAATAAAGATATCTTTAACTTTTTCAGCTTCGGTCTTATCCACTCTTAAATCTTTAAAGGCTTGCTTAAAATGGGCGTAAGAGCGGTAACGAAGCACTTCTACTTCGCTTAACGAATAAATATTTGATTGAACATTGAGTTGAATGGTTTCATGCATGTTTACCCATACTGTTGGAATCACCCAAGTGGTGTCTTTATAACCCAAACTATGAAAACGTAGAGTATCGCCAACAGAGCCCTGAATGGTAAATAGACCATCCGTATTGCTAAGTGTAATCTCGCCAGATACTTCGTTTTTAATGGCTGCAAAGCGTACTTTGTTTTCAGAAACGCTTTCCGATAAGTAAGCAGACAAAGTATGAAGCTCCTTTTCTTGAGCGTTTAACCCACAGGTAAGAGTTAAAAGTAAGATAGATATTATGGATATATTACTTCGCATCTGTTTCAAATTTTTCCTTCAGTTCTAAAATCTGTTGTTTTACAATTAAAGGGTTATCGCGTGAGCTTAATTTAAGGTTAACATTGCAGTACACTATAAAGTTAGTTAATGAATCACCTTCACTGTAACCAGATACCTCTTTTATAATGTCTCGATTAAAGAAGGTGTTAATTTTTTGCTGTTCTGCAGACTTTGCCAATTCTTTGATAGCATTCCTTTTTCTTCGCTCCGTTTTGCTGGTGTAATAATGTACAAAACTAATGGGGTTAACCACAGCAGCTAGTACTGGTGGTTTACTCGAAAATAATTCGCTTCGTACTGCTAATGGTTTGTCATCTTTGCTTTTTTTAGCCAGCTTAATATCATCTGGTAAATGTAAATGTAGTTCTTGTTTGGCCTGCACATCAACTGACTTAATCATATACGTGCGTCTGGTAAGCCCTATTTCTCCTCCATCGGGTAGATTTTTAAAATCAGCTACCTTAACTGTAACCGCATCATAACCTAAGCTAAATATTTTTAAGGAATCGGAGTCGTTAAATATATTTCTAAATGTTCCTAAGGTATCGGTAGAAAATGCCTGCATAGTTTCGTAACTGATGATTTGTGCATTTTCAATAATTCGGTCGTCTGTTTTATCAAACACCAATACTTTTACCCAGATCTCAGTGCGTAGAGAGTCTTGTGCATGAGAACGTGCACAAATTAATATGAGAAGTACCAGTAGGGCTAGGCGCATATCACAACTATAATTTAATGTCGGAAAATTATAAACAAAATTTGAGTTGAAGTATTTTTTGCAGGTTGTTAACCAAACTTTAACCTATGCTAGGTGTTACAAGAATCGTACCTTGTTAAGGTAATATCTAACTTAAAAGAGCATCTTAATTTCAAATTATCATTTATTATAGATATTTGATTTGCAATTAGATTGCTTTCATTATATTTTTGCAGCAAATTATAAATTAGAACAATCATGTTAGAGCAATACAAAGAAGTTGTTGAGCAAGCCTGGGAAAACAGGGATCTTTTAAAGAAAACGGAAACACAAGATGTTATCCGTGAGTTAATGGAGATGCTAGATAAAGGTAAAATTCGTGTAGCTGAGCCCAAAGGTGACGATTGGCAAGTGAATGAGTGGGTGAAGAAAGCAGTTATTCTTTATTTCCCTATTCAAAAAATGGAAACTATAGAAGCTGGTCCATTAGAGTTTCATGATAAAATGGCGCTTAAAAAAGACTATGCTAAATTAGGTATCCGCGTAGTACCTCATGCTGTTGCTCGTTATGGTGCTTATATTTCAAGTGGTGTTGTTTTAATGCCATCTTATACTAATATTGGAGCTTACGTTGATGCTGGTACAATGGTTGATACTTGGGCTACTGTTGGTAGTTGTGCACAAATCGGTAAAAATGTTCACTTAAGTGGTGGTGTTGGTATCGGTGGTGTACTTGAGCCAATTCAAGCTTCTCCATGTATTATTGAGGATGACGCATTTATTGGTTCTCGTTGTATTGTAGTTGAAGGATGTAGAGTTGGTAAAGAAGCTGTTTTAGGTGCTAATGTAGTACTTACTATGTCTACTAAAATTATTGATGTTACCGGAGATAAGCCTGTTGAATTTAAAGGTTATGTTCCTCCACGTTCTGTAGTTATTCCAGGTACTTACACTAAAAAATTCCCAGCAGGAGAATATCAAGTTCCTTGTGCTTTAATTATTGGGCAACGTAAGGAATCTACTGATAAAAAGACTTCGTTAAACGATGCTTTGCGCGAAAATAACGTAGCGGTTTAATAAGCTTATTAGTCATTGGTCAATAGTAGGTAGTAACTAATGACCAATGACCATTTAACTAATGACTGATATAATGACTGACGATATTAAAAAAGCGGTTGAAGTACTTCAGCAAGGAGGTTTGATTCTTTATCCAACGGATACTATTTGGGGGATAGGTTGTGATGCTACCAATGAAGAGGCTGTGAAAAAGGTGTACGCTTTAAAGCAGCGTGAGGACAGTAAAAGCATGTTGGTTTTATTGGGTAACGATGCTAAGCTTAATTCATATGTTGTTGAAGTGCCAGAAATGGCTTGGGATATGATTGAGCTGAGTACAAAACCTATCACCATTATTTATCCAAACGCTAAAAACTTGGCCAAAAATCTATTGGCAGAGGATAAAAGTGTTGGAATTAGAATCACCAAAGAGGAATTCTCGAAAAAGCTTTGCGAAAGATTTAAGAAGCCGATTGTTTCCACTTCAGCTAATATCAGTGGCCAGCCTTCACCTAAATTCTTTGGAGAAATATCTGAGGAAGTAAAAAAAGGTGTAGATTACATAGTAGGGTATAGGCAAGATGAAACTAATAATCCTGCTCCTTCCAGTATAGTTAAACTTGAAGTGGATGGTTTGGTACAAGTTATAAGAGAATAGGATGAGCGAGGAAAAAATTGTATTTAATCACCAAGATTCAATTCAAATAAGATTTAACGATATTGATGGCCTAGGTCATGTCAATAATACTACGCTTCAAGAGTATTTCGATCTTGGTAGGCTAGGCTATTTTAACAAGGTGTTTGATAATAAGGTGAATTGGAGTAAATTTGGAGCTATTGTTGCTTCCATAAAAACCGATTTCATTGCCCCTGTATTTCTTTCAGATTCCTTAATTGTGAAAACAAAAATCACTTCTATCGGAAATAAAAGTATGCAGCTTACCCAGCATGTTTATGATGATAAAGAAATCCTTAAAGCTACCTGTAAATCAGTGATGGTAGGTTTTAATCCACAAAATCATACTTCAATGGTTATTCCTGAGGAATGGAGGAAGAGGATTGGTGTTGTTGAGAAGTGGTAAATAAAAAAGGCCCCCAGAATTGGAGGCCTCAAATACATCACTAATTCTATAGTTACTCTACTAAATTTGGATTTAGTATCAACTCTGTTCCCGGAAGCGGTGTCCACCATTGAGTTTCATCTGCGGGGTCACCAATCATTTCTTCCTCATTGTCCGCTGTTTTTCTATACTCATTTACCTCAGCAATTCTTCTAAGGCGTAATAAGTCCAACCATCTGTTTCCTCCTGTTTCTCCAAGGAACTCATAAGCACGTTCCATAACTATTGCATCAACCAATTCATCCACCACGTCAGCTCCTGAATAATCATCCATAGTATAAGAGTCATCCATCCAGAAACCCATTGGTAATGCTTGTGCTTCAGCCTGAGTAGTTGTTCCTCTTGCAGAGGCTCTTCTCTTAATGTAATTTAAATATCTTTTGGCTTCAGTAAATTCGCTTTTTCTGGCACAAGCTTCTGCATACATTAAGTAAACCTCAGCCGTGCGCATTGCAGGACAGTCATTAGAGGTTTGCCATTTATGCTCAAATCCAGGGTTTCCTTTAATCGTACCATATGAAAACTTAGATACCATAGGATGCTTCCAGGTTTTAATAAATGGCTTGTACTCTTTAGTTGTTTTATCAGTTTTAGTAATTGTATCAGCAATTGTAACTATAGAAAAATGTCTGCGATATCCATCAGGATAAGCGTCTGAAAACTTATGTTCCAGATAACAATCTCCCCAATCGCGCCATTTAAAACCATAATACCTACTCTCGGCCTTTACGGCCCCTGCACCTCTAGTGCACATATGAGAAAATATCATTTCCTTATTTATTTGAGTTGGCTCCTGAAAACAGGCTGCAAAATCATCCGTTAAGGAATACTTTCCTTCATCAATAATTTCCTTTGTTAATCGCTGAACCTCGTCCCATAAAATTATTGTTTCATCGCCAACGATAATAGATGTTAAATCAGTAGGGTATCCTGTCAGCTGCATATAAGTTTTAGCTAAAAAAGCTTTAGCCGCAACTATTGTTGCATGTCCATCTATAGCTTCAGGATTTCCGTCTCTTGCACTATTCAAAAATTTCTCTGCATATTTCAAATCACTTATTACTTGGTTCATTACCTCCTGATAAGGAGTTCTAGATATAGTCAAGTCAAGCTCTGAAGTTAATGGCATCGGAATATTCTTGAAACTAGTGGCTAATCTAAAGTACAACATACCCCTAATGAATCTTGCATTAGCTATTGCATTAGTGGCTTGAGCAGGATCTAGGTTTTCACCATCGCGCTCAACTCCACTAATTAAACTATTACATGCATTTATTGCATCGTAATATAGGTTATAGGTGTTAGCTACCCAGCTATTACCATCGGTTCGAGCAAACTGATCTGCTTCTAGTACAGGTTGTTTGTTACTGCCAGTTCTAGATGTTAGATCGTCAGCTCCGTAGTATGGTGCACATTGATCAAGAGCCCAAGTTCCTCTGTGTACTCTTGCATATATACCAACTACTGCTGGTTCTAGGGCATTTTCAATGGTAAAATAGTTTTCTTCAGGTACTGTCCCTTTTGTATCCAACTCTAATTCTTCGCAACTACTAAGTAGTGTAGCTGATAAGACTATGATTGGAGTAATGTATTTGAATATATTTAGTTTCATATGATTTTTTTTATTTTTTATTGCATATATGTTCTAGAAATTAATTTTAACTCCACCTCTTACTGTTCGAGTTAATGGGTATGAGAAGGCATCAATTCCTGCTTGAGAATCACTCTGTAGATTTGTACTTGATGCTTCGGGATCTAAACCAGTATAGCCTGTGATTGTAAGAACATTGTCCATGCTTGCATAAAATCTAACATTGCCCAATTTAGCTTTGTCGGTAAGCTTTTTGGGTAAGGTGTAGCCCAATGTAATGTTACTTATTTTAAAGAAGCTACCATCTTCAACATGTTGACTGACTAAGTGCTTCATGGATTGGTCGTTACCAACTGGCATTGTTTGTTGGTCAGAGTTTGGGTTATCAGGAGTCCATCTGTCTAGATATTTAGAACTTACAATTCTAGCCTGTTCTTGCATAACACTTTCTGAGTAGTTGTAAATTTCATTTCCTTGCGAACCTACGCATTGTATGTTAAGGTCAACCCCTTTATACATTAAACTTGTATTTAAAGCGTAGGTAAAATCAGGAGAGGCATTACCAATAATCTGACGATCAGAAGCCGTGTATTTTCCATCTTCATTAACATCTTCATATTTAGTTTCTCCTGGTTTAGCTTTATGATACGTAGTTTCTCCCGGTTGCCAAAGGCCAATTTTTTTTAATCCGTAGAAAGACCCCATAGATTCACCTTTTTGAACCACAAACTTAGTTCCTTGTCCCCACATACCAATTGCTTCTTCATTGGCAATAAATATTTGATCTGAATCTCCACCTAGGTCTACTACCTCATTCACATTTCGTGCGATATTGAAGTTAGCATCCCAGTTAAAATCACTATTGTTTATAATATTCCAAGTTATTCCAAGTTCAAAACCTTTGTTGTGAATTTCGGCAACATTATCTGTGTAAGAATTAAAACCAGAATGTCTCGGTATAGATTTTCCAATAATTACATCGGTACTCTGCTTCGAATATAAATCAAGTACAGCAGATAATTTTCCATTCAGTACTGCAATATCAAGACCGAAGTTATACTGTTTTGTTGTTTCCCATTGAATGGCATTATTTGCTGGTGATGCAGGTCTTGTTCCACTTGTTAATTCGCCATACATTGGATAGTATGTTTGGTTTTGGCTTGGAGTTCCATCGATACTTGGTGTAACTACATATGGACCAATAGCAGTATTACCAGTGGCACCAAATCCCGCTCTTAGTTTTAAATTGTGAATAAAGTCTATATCTCTAATAAACGGTTCTTCTGATGCTCTCCAAGCAAAAGCTGCTGATGGGAAGTATCCCCAGCGAGTATCCTCACTAAATACAGAGGTTCCATCCGCACGAACAGAGGCAGTAAATAAATATTTATCTGCAAAACTATAGTTTGCACGACCCATCCAAGATCTCATGGCTAGCTGGTAGTAATTTGAAACTGTACTAAGTGGCTTTTTACCGTTTCCTAACAAGTACCACTCATTAGCTAATGTTGAAAGCTCCCCAACGGAACCTGTCATGTTGCGATTAACGGTCTTTGAATATTCGTATACCCCTGAAACCTTTAAATGGTGTCTGCCAAAGTCATTTTCGTAAGTTAAAATATCAGTATTCATCCATCTTACATTTCTTCCATACCTTTGTTGAGCAGTTATATTTTCTGAAGGTACTTTTATCCATGTCTCCAAAGCTCTAGAGCCACTATAGGTAGAGTTGTAACTACCTGAATTGGAAATAAACAATGTTAAATTGGCTCCTAGATCAAACGTTAAATCCAGATTAGAAATAACCCTATCGCTAAAACTTTCTTGATTCTGACGAATCCTATGTAGAGGACTATCATCGCCTCCAGCTTGGTATGTACCATTGAAGTTGTCGTCATCATTAGGGTCGATAATATCACCTATTTGATATTTATTTTTACCAAATTCATCCACGGCTTGATACCTATCAATATTGTCAGCAGTGATGTATGGTTCCCATAATTGTGGATGTATTGTTCCCATCCCAATTACGTTATTTCTTCCTCCAGTGCCACGTCCATTAGCTTGCGATTTAGTACTAGTTCCATATGTATTAAATACTAAATCAATTTTGTCGGATAAAGCAGCTTTAATGTTAGACCTAACTGCAGCGCGTTTATAAAAAGAGTTTTTGATTACTCCTTTTTCGTCATTGTAGTTTGCTGAGAAATAATACTGAATCTTTTCTGATCCACCGGTGGCATTAAAACTGTAGTTTTGCGTTACTCCTTGTTGAGTTAGTAGGTCAGTCCAATCAGTTGCTTTTCTTTCGCCGGTTCTATAAAGATTAATGAAGCCTTCATCAAAAGCTGGATCTTTATCTCCAGCAATGTCTTGCTCGTTCATTAGTAACATTTGGTCAACTGCTGATAATCTATTATACTCATTAATCATAGTGCTGACACCTGCATTCGCATCAAAAGAAAATTTAAACTTGCCTGCTTTGGGAGTATTTGTTGTGATAAGGACTACACCATTTGCGCCACGAGAACCATATACAGCGGTAGCAGAGGCATCCTTTAATACATCAATTGTAGCAATATCACTAGGGTTTATTGTAGTAATATCTGCGCCTATAAACCCATCAATTACATATAGAGGCTCATTGCTATAGTTAATAGAAGCCCCTCCACGAATACGAATTTTCATCTTCTGACCTGGTGCGCCGGTGGTTTGTTGTACCGAAACTCCTGCGATTTTTCCTTGTAGACCGGCATCTAATGATGTAATTGGTTGTGCTAACAATTTATCTGCAGATACTGAACCTACCGAACCTGTAACGTCTCTTTTTTTAACGACTCCATAACCAACGGCAACAACTTCATCTAATGAGATTAAGTCTGGTTGTAATACAATATCAATATTGCTTTGACCTGCAATCGCAACTTGTTGCATTGCATAACCAATAAAAGAGACTGCTAATGTAGCTTCACTTGGTACACTAAGAGAGTACTTACCATCAATGTCGGTAATAGTACCAGTGGATGTACCAACTACTGCTACGGATACTCCAGGGAGTGGATCCCCATTACTACCATCGGTTACTTTACCCGATACCTGAATGCTTTGAGCATGCATAAATGCAAAACTCAGGAAGCATAACATTAAACTTAATAGGCTTTTTTTCATACTTTAATTTTTAAGGTTGTATTTAATAGTGCTATAGTTTTTAAAATTCAATTTCATTAATTGCATATGTTAATTAGGTATAATGTTTTGGGGTGTTTTAAAAAAGTTAAATAATGTTACAATTGAATTTAATATTTTTATCAATACGAATTGTGCTTTTCAGTAATGTTTATAGTTTTGTGTGCTGATATTTACTATTCTATGTTCTGTAAGAGTCAGTAAGAGAGGTGTTAGGGTATCGTGAGTTTTAATTGGAAAGATTCAGATTGTGTATAATATATAATACTGAGGTGTACAATTTTACCCTAAATCATAATGTATTATTTCCTGAACAAAGTCAAAGAATGTTAAATATTTGGCCTTTGAGTATATTTAATTGTATTAATGTGTAAAAAATGACAGGGTAAACTTTTAGTTTGCTATGAACATAATCGTGATGAAGTGATTAGTATTGACACTTTAGAAAGAAGGGAATGTAAATAACTGCTGCTGAGCTTAGAAAATTATTTTTTAACCCGATTGGGGTTTTTGCTCATAAAATCCTTCCAGGTCTTAGGTCCTTTTTCAGCTTTTAAATTTTGATTTTGGAAGAAATGACATAAGGCAGCGGCTACGCCATCGGTGGCATCAAGGTATTTGGGCTGTGCTTCAATTTTTAGATAGCGCGAAAGAAAATTGGCTACCTGTTCTTTGCTTGAACCTCCATTACCCGTTATAGCTTGTTTGATTTTAAGAGGAGCGTATTCAAATACGGGTAAGTCTCTGGATAGAGCAGCGGCCATGGCAACTCCTTGTGCACGGCCAAGCTTTAGCATAGATTGTACGTTTTTACCAAAGAAAGGGGCTTCAATGGCTAACTCGTCGGGATGATAGTTGTCGCATAATCGTACAACAGTATCGTATATTTTCCTTAGTTTAATATAATGGTTGTCGTACTTTTGAAGTTCAAGAACACCCATTGAAACTAAAGATGGTTTATTGCCTATTATCTTTAGAATACCGTACCCCATTACAGTTGTACCAGGGTCGATTCCTAATATAATACGCTCCTTTACCACGTAATTATTGTAAAGATTTTAAAATGGTGCTGAAGTATAATACATCCTGACCAAATTCGGAACTCATCTGGCCTAATACAACAGGAGATTGTTTGTTGATGATTTCTAAGTCATCTGGAGTACTCACTTTCCATTGAACAGATACTGTTCTTTCCTTCTGCTCTTCAGCCGTCATTACTTCGTAAATGCCCACTTCACACTTAGGAACAACAGTTTTAATTAAAGGCTTATAAGTCCCCTTTAACCATTTTTCCCACTGGTTAAATTTAGCGGGTGCAATTACAAACGTAGTATTAAATACAAACATGAATTTTAATATTCTATATGGATATGGCTCTTTAAGATAACCTCCTAAAGAGCCAATCGTATTATTTATTTAATGATATCAAAACCGCAATAAGGTACAAGTACCTCAGGAATTTTAATTCCTTCTGCAGTTTGGTTGTTTTCTAAAATAGCGGCCAATATTCGAGGCAAAGCTAAAGCACTTCCGTTTAAGGTATGCACTAACTCTGGCTTCTTCATATCCTTACCTTTAAATCTACACTTTAAACGGTTGGCTTGGTAATTCTCAAAGTTGGATACAGAACTAACTTCTAACCATCGCTCTTGAGCAGCAGAATATACCTCAAAGTCAAAAGTTAAGGCTGAGGTAAAACTGATGTCTCCTCCGCATAGTCTTAAGATTCGGTATGGTAAGCCTAGCTTGTTGACTAAGCTTTCTACATGAGCAACCATGCTATCTAAAGCTTCGTATGATTTATCAGGATGCGAGATTTGTACAATCTCCACTTTATCGAACTGATGTAAGCGATTTAAACCACGTACATGTGCTCCCCACGAACCAGCCTCACGACGGAAGCAAGGAGTATAAGCCATGTTTTTTAAAGGAAGCTCCTCCTCTTTTACCACTTCATCTCTATATATATTGGTAACAGGTACTTCTGCGGTAGGAATTAAATATAAATTATCCGCTGTTGCGTGATACATCATTCCTTCTTTATCAGGTAATTGCCCTGTTCCAAAACCAGAATCTTCGTTTACTAATATTGGAGGAAGTACCTCATTGTAACCTGCTTTTTCACCTTCATCTAAAAAGAAATTAATTAAAGCACGTTGTAATCTTGCACCCTTACCTTTGTAAACAGGAAATCCAGCACCAGTAATTTTAGTTCCTAGTTTAAAATCAATGATATCGTATTTTTCAATTAAGTCCCAATGTGGAGCTTTTTCTCCTTCAACTTCTTTAATTACACCACCTTCTTTAATAACCACATTGTCTTCATCGCTATTTCCTTCAGGAACACTTGGGTGAGGTATGTTAGGAAGTTTCACTACTTCAATATCCAGTGATGAAGTTGCTTCGTTCAACTGGTTGTTTAATTCTTTAATTTGCTCTTTTAAATCTGCAGTTTTTGCTTTGGCCTCGTTTGCTTCCTGGGCCTTACCTTGTTTAAATAACATTCCAATTTCCTTGGAAAGTGTATTCATCTCGGCTTGCTTTTGGTCTACCTCACCTTGAGTAGATCTACGCAAATCGTCAAGTTCTATCACTTTTTCAACTACCTCAGCGGCATCAAAACGTTTTATTTTAAGACGGTTAATAATTTCGTCTTTGTTTTCGCGAATAAATTTTAGCGTAAGCATTATATGGTGTATAATTTATTGTTGATTAGTCTTCTTATCAAAGACTTAAAAATAGCGGTTTCTCAGGGTACTAATTAGGATAAAAAAAAATCTCCTGAATCCGTTACGAAAGTAACAAAAACAGGAGACTCTTAAAATCTTTACAAATCTTTTTTACTCAGCAGCGAAAGGCTCAACTGATACGTAAGATTTGTCGTTTCTTTTTTTACGGAATGTTACTGTTCCCTCAATAAGTGCAAATAAAGTATGATCTTTTCCCATACCTACGTTGTCACCAGGGTGATGCTGAGTTCCTCTTTGACGAACAAGGATGTTTCCAGCTTTAGCGGCCTGACCACCAAAAATTTTAACACCTAAACGTTTACTTTCGGACTCTCTACCGTTTTTCGAACTACCGACTCCTTTTTTATGTGCCATCTTATTCTAATTTTTTTAATTATCCAACTAAAATGTCTTCAACCTGAATTTGAGTAAATTGTTGACGGTGACCGTTTTTCTTCTTATAACCTTTTCTTCTTTTCTTTTTGAAAACGATTACTTTATCACCTTTAACATGAGAAAGTACCTTAGCGGTAACTTTAGCGCCATCTACAACAGGAGCTCCTACTTGAACAGTTCCATCATTGTCGATTAACATTACTTTTTCAAATTCAACAGCTGCACCTTCTTCTTGAGCAAGACGGTGTACATAAATTTTGCTGTCTTTTTCTACTTTAAATTGCTGACCTGCAATATCTACAATCGCGTACATCACAAATTGTTTAAAAATTTCATCCAGAAGGCGAGCTTATTCTCTAATAATTAGCTACTTTATCAGGCCTTGCGAGAATTATTGGAGTGCAAAAGTAGACATTAATTTTGTTCTTGCAAAAATATTTGATTTAAAAGTGTGAAATTCAGATTGATTAGGAAATATTTATACGGTATTACAAGTGGTAAGATGAGCAAAAATACCCAAGTTATTAGGGGTGCATGCATAAACTTTGTTAAAAACATTTTGTTATATTTGTTCTTAGTAAATGTACAATAAAACGAGTCTTCGAACCACGAAGTTAGTCTATGAGCAAAAAGAAAATTAAACTAAATATACTTGGCTTATCCTATAGCCAAACTCAATCTGGCGCTTATGCGTTAGTTCTTGCCGAGGAAGATGGGGAAAGAAGAATTCCAATTATTATTGGAGGTGTAGAGGCACAATCTATTGCGATTAAGCTAGAGGGACTAGAGCCACCTCGTCCATTAACACACGATTTATTCTTGAATTATTCTAAAGCCTTTGATATTGAAATTATCGAGGTAGTTATTTATAAACTGGAGGAAGGTATCTTTTATTCTGAGTTAGTTTGTAAAAAGGAAGGTGAACAAGTAAGGATAGATTCAAGAACCTCGGATGCGGTTGCATTATCATTACGTTTTAATTGCCCTATTTATACTTACGAATCTATTATTGAATCGGCAGGTATTGTTCTGGATGTTAATAAAGACCAGGAAATTGAGTTAGATGTAGACGAACAAGCAGCTAAAGGTGGTGAATCTAAATACACTAAAAAATCGCTGGATGATTTAAATAAGTTGTTGGATGAGGCTATCGGAAACGAAGACTATGAAAAGGCTTCGGATATTAGAGATGAAATTCAACGACGAAGTGCTTCTTAATAGCTTGTTTTAAGATTAATAATTACACCCAACTTACATGATTAAAAAGGCAGTACCTATCATTGCTATGCTATTGTTGGCAATAGCACAACCCTCTTTTGCTGACTCCGCTATTGATACCTCTCAAAGTTCAGGAATTTCGGCTATAAGTATTATACGTGGAATTATAGGAATGTGCGTTCTAATTGGAATCGCTTGGGTTTTTAGTTCTAACAGGAAAGCCATTAATTGGAAGGTAGTAGGTGTAGGTATATCTATTCAGCTTGTATTAGCTATATCTATTTTAAATATTCCATTTGTACAATCTATTTTTGAGTTTGTAAGTAAAATATTCGTTCAGGTACTTAATTTTACCGAAGCAGGAACCGCTTTTCTATTTAAAAGTTTTGGCTCAGGAGTGATTGAGTCGCCATTAGTGAATTTTGCAATAACTATTCTGCCAACTATTATCTTTTTTTCAGCCCTGACCAGTTTATTATTTTATTATGGGATTATTCAAAAAGTGGTTTATGTTTTAGCACTAGCTATGACAAAGCTATTGAGATTGTCTGGAGCCGAGAGTCTTTCTGTAGCAGGAAATATTTTTTTAGGGCAGACAGAGTCGCCCTTAATGATTAAGGCATATTTGGATAAAATGAATCGCTCTGAAATGCTATTGGTTATGTCTGGAGGAATGGCCACTTTAGCAGGTGGTGTTTTAGCGGTTTATATTAAAATACTTGGTGGAGGTGACCCTGTGCAGGAAGTAATGTATGCCAAACATCTTTTAGCAGCTTCTATTATGGCAGCTCCAGGCGTAGTAGTTATTTCAAAGATATTAATTCCTCAAACTGAAAAAATAGATAACGAGGTTAATGTAAGTCAGGAGAAAATTGGCAAAAATGTTTTAGATGCTATCTCTAATGGAACAACAGAAGGACTTAAGTTAGCTGTTAATGTTGGAGCTATGTTATTGGTCTTTATTTCCTTTATAGCTATGGCCAACTATATTTTCCTTAAAATTGGATATTATTCAGGGTTAAACGAGGTAATTGCAAGTGCTACGGGTGGAGACTACACTGAACTAAGCCTTCAGTTTTTATTAGGCTACTTTTTCTCGCCATTGATGTGGTTAATTGGCGTTTGCGCCGAAGATATTGATTTAGTAGGAAGAGTACTTGGTGAGAAACTTATTATGACTGAGTTTATTGGCTACGTAAGCCTTGGTGAGATGAAAGAAGCTGGTATTTTTGCGCAACAAAAATCAATTTATATAGCGACTTATGTGCTTTGTGGATTTGCTAATTTTGCTTCCATTGGAATTCAGATTGGAGGAATTGGAGCCATCGCCCCAAAACAACGTGTTACTTTAACTCAACTGGGTGTTAAAGCCCTTCTTGCAGGTACTTTAGCTTCTTTGCTTTCGGCCACCATTGTCGGAATGATATTGGGATAGAAATATTTTATTTATATAGATGAGTGGGAGACTGGCTGTGCTATGCAGATAGTCTCCCATTTATTTTTTAACAGCTTTTGTAACTTATACTTATCTATAGGCGTCTCACCTAATATCTATAACATTAACTTAATTATCATGAAGAATTTAAAAACTTATTTAGCGTTGGCAGTGGTGATGCTTACCATGAATAGCTGCTTTATAAACGAGGTTACGGGGCAAGCAAACATTGTAATTGATCAGGCAGAAAAGGACTTTGATAATATTGCTACAGTAGTTGTAAAAGGTGCGTTTTGTGCTGTTAATATTGATAGTCATAGTTCCAATACGGTTGCTTTTAAAGGCGAAATAAAAGCCAATAAACAACGCGATGATATCAAGATAAGATATGAAGAAAATGGATCTACACTAGAGGTTTGGATCGATAAGCCGAATTCGTACAGAGGTTCGTTTAAAGGAATGCTTGACTTTAAGGTTCCAGGCAATACAAATATTACCGTAAAGAATTCCTCGGGTAGTGTTTATGTAGCCAATATTGGTCAAAGCATCGTTGATTTGTCCGCAAGTTCAGGAAGTGTAAAGGCTGAAAATATTGATAGTAACCTAAAGGTTTCTGCAAGTTCAGGTAGCATTAAAGCAATTAATATTAGTGGTAACTTAACTTCAACTTGTTCTTCGGGTAGTCAGTATTTATCTAAAATTGGTGGAGAAACTAGAGCGACTTGTTCCTCAGGAAGTATTAAGATGGAGGATATTAAGGGTAATGTGACTACTACGTGCTCATCTGGATCACAAAACATAAAAATGATTGCAGGAAATGTAAAAGCAACAGCATCTTCTGGTAGTTTAAATATTTCTGGAATCAAAGGTGATGTTACTGCTAAGGCCAGTTCTGGAAGCATCAAGTTAAGAGATATTGAAGGAGCGCTAAAGGTAAATACATCGAGTGGAGGTCAGTATGGTGAAAATATTTCTTTAACAGGGAATTCGTCTTTCAAATCTTCATCGGGTGGTATTAAAATGGGGTTGACCAATGGATCGGAAGAATTATCTTTTGATTTGACAGCCTCTTCTGGTGGTTTGCAGGCCAAAGGAACCAACGGTAAAAAGAAATTGAAAATTGATAAAGGTGGTATCTTAATAACTGGAGTAAGCTCTTCGGGTGGACAAAAGTATTACTAGTAAAATCCTATCGGAATAATATATTTAAGCTACTCTTGGGTAGCTTTTTTTATACCTGAAATTGTGATAATCTTGAATAAATAATTACCTTGTTTGGCGTCACATAACAGGTTATTTATGGGTTCATTTGACTATTCTATTAATTATCAATTAGATTCAGATTTTCAGGAAGACGGTGCTTGTAAGTTTATTAATAATTTTAAGGCTGAAATATTTGTTCAAAAATCGTCAGGTACTCCACTTAAAGTGGGACGTTTTAATTTTTCAATTGTTTTGGTAAATCAAATTATTGAACTCAATAAAAGTCCTTTGGATGTTTTGCAGGAACAAGAAGAGTTGATTCATATCTGTTCTAAATTTATAAGGCTTGATAATGGTCAATTTTTAAATGACATCAATGCGGAGCAAAAGGGAAATTTGTGTATTATTCATGACTTGGATTTACTTCCTGGTTTTAGAGGAAAGGGAATTGGAGTTTATACGCTTACCGACTTTCTATGTCGATTTAAGTCGATGTTTTCTACCTTATGCATTCAGGTTGTGCCGTTTCAAACTTCTGTTACTAAAAGAAAAAGAATAGTGGGTGAAAACTTGGATGACTTTACCAAATCAATGCGTTATGAGGATGGTTCATTTGACGAGGAAACGGTACAATTAAAGTTGTACGCTTTTTTTCAGAAATTAGGCTTTTCCTATTATAAAGACAACTTATTTTATTTAAATACTGCGGAAATGTCGCTAGCGCGATTATAAAAAAAGCCCGAAGAAATATATCCTCGGGCTTGTATATCTGTAGATAATGAAGTTCTATAACTTCGCTTTTAATGCTGCAGTTTCAGCTTCAAAACCTGGCTTTTCTAATAAAGCGAACATGTTTTTCTTGTAAGCCTCTACTCCTGGCTGATCAAATGGATTTACATCTAAAATGTAACCACTGATACCACAAGCAATCTCAAAGAAATATAATAATTGACCCAGGTAATACTCGTTTAACTCAGGAATTTCAACTTTAATGTTTGGAACACCACCATCAACGTGAGCTAATAAAGTACCTAACTCAGCCATTTTATTTACATAGTCCACACGTTTTCCAGCTAAAAAGTTTAGACCATCTAAGTCAGCAGCATCAGTGGGTACTTCAACTTTTCTGTTGGCGTTAGAAACAGTAACAATAGTTTCAAAGATGTTTCTTACACCTTCCTGAATCCATTGACCCATTGAGTGAAGATCAGTAGAAAAATCAACAGCAGCAGGGAAAATTCCTTTTTCTTCTTTTCCTTCGCTCTCTCCGTAAAGTTGTTTCCACCACTCAGCAACAAAGTGAAGCTTTGGTTGGTAGTTTACTAAAATCTCAGTCCCTTTACCGTTTCTGTAAAGCTCGTTACGTACAGCAGCATAAGTTGCAGCAGCACTATTCTCGCCTTCTTCAGCAGTAATTTTTTCCATGTCCTGAGCTCCTTTTACCAAAGCACGTACATCAATACCTGCTACAGCAATAGGTAATAAACCAACTGGAGTTAATACTGAAAAACGACCACCAACATCATCAGGAATAACGTAAGTTTTATATCCTTTTTGGTCAGCTAAAGTTCTTAATGCACCTTTTTTAGCATCTGTAATAGCAACAATACGATCTTTTGCTTCTTCAGCAGAATACTTGCTCTCTAATAAATCCTTTAATAAACGGAATGCCAATGCAGGTTCAGTAGTAGTTCCTGATTTAGAAATAGCTACTAAAGCAAAAGATTTATCTTTTAAAAGATCTAATAATTCAGCGGTGTAATCTTCACCGATATTTTGACCTGCGTATACTACAACAGGATTTTTTCTATCCGTAATTAAGTGATCAAAGCTATTTGACATGGCGTCGATAACAGCTCTGGCTCCTAGGTAACTTCCTCCAATACCGATTACAACAACGATGTCGGCTTTTGATTTTAAGCTAGCAGCTGTAGCTTCAATATCGGCTAATTGAGCATCGTCAATGCTTGTTGGAAGGTTTACCCAACCTAAAAAGTCGTTTCCTCTTCCTGACTTTTCGTATAAGGATTTCAGGTGAGAGGCAACCTCACTTTTGTATCCGTTCACTTTCTCTTCCGATACAAAATCGAAAGTTCTCGAGATATCAATTTTTAAGTTTTCCATTGTGAAATTGATTTTATGAATAAGGACTATTAATTATCGTAGGTTTTCGGTTAATAACCGAATTTCAATTGATGGTGAAATACGTTCGTAGATAATGTTGTATACCGCGTCGGTAATAGGCATATTAACCTTGTACTTTTCGTTGATTTCTTTAATGCTTTTAACGGCATAATATCCCTCGGCAATCATCAACATTTCCATTTGGGCATATTTTACTGAGTAACCTTTACCAATCATGGTTCCAAAGGTACGGTTACGGCTAAACTGAGAGTATCCTGTTACCAATAAATCGCCTAAATAAGCTGAGCTTTTTATGTCGCGAGTAATCGGATGCACCGTGTCTACAAAGCGTTTAATTTCCTGAATACCATTAGACATCAGCACCGCCTGAAAGTTGTCTCCATATCCCATACCGTGACAAATACCTGAAGCAACTGCCATAATATTTTTCAATACAGCGGCAAACTCGGTTCCGTAGATATCGTCAGACACAGATGTTTTAATGTATCCGCAACTTAAAAATGAAGCGAAAGCGCGTGCTTTCTTAACATCCTGTGACGCGATAGTTAAATAGGATAAGCGTTCAAGGGCTACCTCCTCTGCGTGACAAGGGCCCGATATTACACCTATATTATCAAGGGGTACCTTATAAAACTCGTTTAAAAAAGTACCCACTATCATATTTTCTTCAGAAACTAACCCTTTAACTGCCGATACAACATATTTATCTTTAAGAGATACAGACAGTTCGCTAAAAGTATTTTTAACAAAGGCAGATGGGATGGCAATGATTAAAACATCACTTTCTTCCACAATATGGTTGATGTCAGAATAAAAGTTAACCTTATCTGTTTCAAAATCAACGCTAGTTAAATAATTGGGATTATGGCCGTGCTTCCTAAACTTTTTTATGTGCTTAGGATTTCGAAAATACCAATTAAATTCGAGTACATTGTTTGTGAGCATTTTAGCTATAGCTGTAGCCCAACTCCCACTACCAATTATACCAACTCTAGATGATTCGTCCATATTTTGTGCTTATCCGCCTTAAAATTAAGATTTCCGCTTAAGCTAACCAAGCTTTAACGTCATCTTGCGATGGATTCTTATATCCTAATTTATTCTTTTTGTTATATCCACACATTTCTTGATGCAACTTAGTAGGCTTAACCTCTTTTACTGCATCCACTTTTTTGTAGCCCAATTTAATGATTACTTCGGCCCATTCTTGTGCCATTCCCAGTTCTACATATTTTTCTGGTCCATCAGCTTCCACTTTTTTCTCAGGGCGCATTTGAGGGAATAAAAGAACTTCTTGAATAGACTGTTGGTTAGTCATTAGCATAGCTAAACGATCTACACCAATTCCCATACCAGATGTAGGAGGCATACCATACTCTAAAGAACGAACAAAGTCCATATCAATAAACATAGCTTCGTCATCTCCTTTTTCAGATAGCTTTAACTGATCTTGGAAACGATCTAATTGGTCGATTGGGTCATTTAACTCAGAATAAGCATTAGCCAATTCTTTACCATTCACCATCAACTCAAAGCGTTCTGTTAACTCAGGATTTTCGCGGTGTTTTTTACAAAGAGGCGACATCTCAACAGGATAATCCGTAATAAATGTAGGTTGTATATAACTACCTTCACATTTCTCACCAAAAATCTCATCAATCAACTTTCCTTTACCCATTGATGGATCTGTTTCAATACCTAAGTCAGCACACACTTTAAACAGTTGCTCTTCATTCATTCCATTAATATCCACACCAGTGTGTTCCTGAATAGAATCAATCATAGAGATGCGTTTGAAAGGACGCTTGAAATCAATCTCTTTATCGCCCACCTGTACTTTAGTTGTACCGTGTAATGCAAGAGCTACTTTTTCAATCATCTCTTCCGTGAAATTCATCATCCACTTATAATCTTTATAAGCCACGTAAATTTCCATTACCGTAAATTCCGGATTATGGGTTCTGTCCATTCCTTCGTTACGGAAATCTTTAGCAAACTCGTAAACACCATCAAATCCACCAACAATTAATCGTTTTAAATAAAGTTCGTTGGCAATTCTTAAATATAATGGGATGTTAAGTGCATTGTGGTGCGTTTCAAACGGACGTGCCGAAGCTCCACCTGGTATAGCTTGCAAAATCGGAGTTTCTACCTCCATATATCCTTTGTCATTAAAGAAATCGCGCATCGTATTGATGATTTTCGTTCTCTTTAAAAAGGTATCTTTTACTTGATCGTTCACAATTAAATCAACATAACGCTGACGGTAACGTAATTCAGGATCAGTAAAAGCATCGTATGTTTTACCATCTTTCTCTTTTACAATAGGAAGTGGCTTTAACGATTTAGTTAATACTTTAAACTCTTTTACATAAACCGAAGTTTCGCCCATTTGTGTTTTAAACACATATCCGCGAATACCAATGATATCACCAATATCTAATAACTTTTTAAATACGGTATTATACATGGTTTTGTCGTCACCTTCGCAAATATCATCGCGGCGGAAATATAATTGAATGCGGCCTTGTTGATCCTTGATTTCAGCAAAAGAAGCATTTCCCATAATTCTACGGCTCATAATTCTACCAGCCATAGTAATATCTTTCAAACCTTCCTCTTCCTCGTTTGCTTCGAACTGTTTCTTTATATCTTCCGAATAGTGGGTTATCTCGAATTCATCCGCAGGGAATGCATTTATTCCCAATTTGTTTAATTCTTCCAGACTATTTCGTCTGATTAATTCCTGTTCGCTTAGTTCAACGGCACTCATACCAATTATTATCTATTAAATATTTTTAAAGATTCTCAAAGAAAAAACACCATCAAAAGCACATTTTCAATGAGATAGCATTAACTATAACAAGTAAAAATTATAGAAAAATCGATGCAAAGATAATCAATAACCTTTAATATTGAAGATATATAACATATAGGCAATGAACTTTAACTTATTTTTTAATGTTTATTGGTGATATTGATGCAGTGAAGAAAGCATAAACCTAATATTTTTCATAGGTAAAAGTCGATAGATTAATTAATATTGTAGGCATAATTATTCAGAGTGAGATGAAGATAAGAACTAAAAAACCAGATTGGTTAAAAATACAACTTCCCAATACCGAAGATTATAAATGGATGAATCAAACCATCCGAGATAATAAATTACATACTATTTGTACCAGCGGAAAATGTCCCAATGCAGCTGAGTGCTGGAGCGCGGGTACGGCAACATTTATGATATTGGGAGATATCTGTACCAGAGCATGTAAGTTTTGTAATGTGAAAACCGGTAAACCATTAGCCGTTGATGTAAAAGAACCGTTACGAATTGCACGTTCTATTAAAATCATGAAACTCAAGCATGCGGTTATTACTTCGGTAGATCGTGATGATTTAGAGGATGGTGGTGCTAATATTTGGCACGAAACCATTTTAAAGGTGAAAGAAACAAATCCTAACACCACGCAGGAGGTTTTAATTCCTGATTTTAATGGACTTCATCATCTAATACAAAAAGTGATTGATGCAAAACCAGAGGTTATTTCGCACAATTTAGAAACGGTGAGAAGGATTACGCCTATTATTAGGAGTAGAGCCAAATATGACTTAAGTTTAGATGTACTTAAATATATTTCGGATGCTGGTGTGGTTGCTAAAACTGGCATTATGGTAGGTATTGGCGAAAAAGAAGAAGAGGTTTTTCAAACTATGAAAGACGCTTATGCTTCAGGTGTAAAGGTGTTTACTATTGGGCAATATTTACAGCCAAGTAAAGAGCATTTACCAGTGGAAGAATATGTAACACCTGAGCAATTTGCCAAATACGAGAAGTTTGGTTTAGAATTGGGTTTTAAGTACGTTGAGAGTGGTCCGATGGTCCGTTCTTCTTATCATGCCGAAAAACACATTAATGCATTAAAAGATTAAGTTATTATGAATGCAAAAACTCAGTTTGAAGATTTAGGCTCTGTAGAATATAAAAAGGCTTGGGATTATCAGGAAGAAAATTTTAATGCCATTATTGATACCAAGCTTTTTAATCGTGAGAATGCTGATAAGCCTAAAGAAATAACTCATAAGTTACTTTTTTGTGAGCATCCTCATGTTTATACTTTAGGTAAAAGTGGTGCGGTCAATAATCTTTTAATAAATGATGCGTTTTTAAAGCAGATAAATGCCACTTATTATAAAAGTAATAGAGGTGGAGATATTACCTATCATGGACCAGGCCAAATTGTGGGTTATCCTATTTTTGATTTGGAAGAATTGGGATTAACTGTAAAAAGTTATATTCACCTGTTGGAAGAATCTATCATCAATTGTATAGCCGAATATGGAATAAAAGGTGCTAGATTAGATGGTGCAACTGGGGTTTGGTTAGATACTGATGTGCCTGGAAAGTCGCGTAAGATTTGTGCTATTGGAGTAAAGGCAAGTAGATATGTGAGCATGCATGGATTTGCCTTAAACGTAAATACCGATTTAAGTTATTTTAATCATATTAATCCTTGTGGATTTGTCGACAAAGGTGTTACTTCTTTACAGAAAGAGCTTGGAGAGGAGCAAAATTTCGAGGAAATTAAGCGAAAGCTATTAGGACATATACAACGTGTGTTTGAATTAAAAATTAACATTTAATTAACCTGCTAATTGTTTGATACTGGTTTGGTTTACCTCCTTACCAATCGCAATCGCTTGTAAAATCAATATATTAAACGGTATCGAGCTTTGAAAATCCATTTTTTTTAGGAAAATTTAACCTCGCAAAAAAGGCCTCAATTACAACATGGAAAAAAGATGGAATATTAAAGATACTGGTGACGAAGAAAAGATAAAACACCTGTGTGAAGTGCTTAATGTAGACAGGTTTATATCAAATCTTCTAGTTCAACGTGGTATCGATACCTATGATGAGGCCAAGGCGTTTTTTCGTCCATCATTGGATCAACTTTATGATCCTTTCTTGATGAAGGACATGGATAAGGCCGTTGATCGGCTTGAAAAAGCGATTGATGCCAATGAAAAAGTGATTGTATATGGTGATTACGATGTGGATGGAACCACTTCGGTTGCTTTGGTATATTCTTTTTTGCGTTCGTACTTCAAAAACATAGATTTTTATATTCCCAATAGATACGAAGAGGGCTATGGTATTTCCTATAAAGGGATCGATCATTTTGCCGAAGAAAAGTGCTCTTTGGTTATTGCGCTTGATTGCGGTATAAAGGCCGTTGAAAAGATGGAATATGCAAAAGAGCGCGGTATAGATTTTATCATCTGCGATCATCATACACCAGGTGATGTGTTGCCTGATGCGGCAGCATGTTTAGATCCTAAAAGAGCTGATTGTTCTTATCCTGATGAAAACCTTTCGGGTTGCGGAGTTGGTTTTAAATTTATTCAGGCCTTTTGTGTTAAACGAGATTTAGATCATACCAAGTTGTATGATCTTCTTGATTTAGTGGCGGTGAGTATTGCTTCTGATATTGTTCCTATTGCAGGAGAAAATCGTATTCTAGCGCATTTTGGTTTAGAAAAACTAAATACTAATCCAGGTATTGGATTAAAGCATATTGTTAAAGTGGCAGGAATGCAAGGTCGCGAAATTACCATTAGCGATATTGTTTTTAAAATTGGCCCAAGAATTAATGCTGCTGGTAGAATAGATTCGGGTGGAGATGCTGTTGATTTATTAGTAAGTGACAACGAAGAGAAAGCCAATAGTATGAGTATCGATATTGATAAATGTAACGATACGCGTAAAGGCTTTGATAGAGATATAACGCAGCAAGCGCTGGATTTAATTGCGAATAGCGATGAGCTTAAAAGTAAAAAAGCGACAGTGCTTTTTGAGCCAGAGTGGCACAAAGGTGTTATTGGAATTGTAGCTTCTAGGCTAACTGAGTCGTATTATCGCCCTACGGTTATTTTAACGGAATCAAAAGGTTTTGCAACAGGATCGGCTCGTTCGGTAGATGGTTTTGATTTGTATAAAGCCATTGACTCGTGTAGTGATTTATTGGAGAACTTCGGTGGACATATGTATGCTGCAGGGCTAACCTTAAAAATTGAAAATATTCCAGAATTTACCAGAAGGTTCGAAGAATATGTATCCAATCATATCACTCCAGATCAGCTGATACCGCAAATTGAAGTAGATGAGGTGATTGGTTTAACGGATATCAATGATAAGTTTTTTCGTATTTTAAAGCAGTTCCGTCCGTTTGGACCAGGAAACTTAAGGCCTGTGTTTGTTACAAAAAGAGTCTTTGATTACGGTACAAGTAAAAAGGTAGGAAAAGATCAAGATCATCTGAAGGTAGAGTTGATTGAGGAAAAATCAGGTTCTATAAAACAGGGTATTGCTTTTTCTATGGGTAAATATTTAGATCAACTTCAAACAGGTAACCCCTTTGATATTTGTTATACCATTGAAGAAAATGTTTATAACGGCCGATCAACCCTTCAAATGATGCTTAAGGATCTTAAATTTCCTTATGCAGGAGAGTATTCTGATTAAAATCTGCTATATATTGCTAATAAATGTTGATTTGTTAGAAAAATAAAACAACAAAAATCAATTTGTTTTTGAAATAAATTATATTTGTAGCAATTCAAAAATAAACAAACACTTAAGTGTTAAAAATTAAGGTTTAAATACACTGATTTACTTATATAGTAAAACCTATACACATGAAAAAAAGTTTAAATTTTTGGGGTGTAGCCTCATTGTTATTAGCAGTTATGATTGGTTTTGCATCTTGCAATGGCACGTCTAAAAAAGGGCAGAAATCAGAAACTGTTCTAATTGAAAAAGAAGAAGTGGAAACTAAAGTGAGAGAATTTGTATATCCTCTTCCTACTTCTTACGAAATTGTACAGATGCTAAATAAAATTGAAGCAGCTTACATTTTCGACTTAGCCAACAATCCAGCAAATGCTGATAAGTATACTACTGAAAAAGATATGGCTATCAATTTAGGAATCTTTGGTGGAGACTTAAGTTATGCAAGTACTTATAATCAAAAGCAAGAAACTGTAAACTTTATTGATGCTTCAAGAAAGATGTTAGAAGGCTTAGATTTAAATGCTGCAGTTCGCGAAGATTTACCACAGCAAATTGAGGCTAACGAAGATAATAAGGAAGCTTTAGTAGACTTAATTACGAATTCGTTTTATGATACGTATGATTTCTTAAATGCTCATGATAGAGCTGCTGTATCTGCCTTAGTTATGGCTGGTGCTTGGGTTGAAGGATTATACATTGCAACGCATATCTCTGAAGAAACATTCAATAGCAAAGAGATGGTTACTATCATCTTAAAGCAAAAAGAACCATTATTAAAATTAATGGAAATCTTATCTAAGTATAAGGATGATGAAGGTATTGCAGAAACAATCCAAGATTTGTCAACTATGGCTAATATCTATTCGGGAATTGAGGATACTGCCATTACACAAGAGCAGATGATTCAAATTGCTGAAGAATCATTAAAAATTAGAAAGAAATTTATTGCTGCTAATTAAGTAAGCAAGAACAGGATATCACTAAAGCGATCATTCTATGATCGCTTTTTTTATACCATCATGTTTTATTTGCCTGTATAAATAGCTGATTTTATAGAGTATATTGTATTTTTATACCAATTATAAGGTATAGCAGGGGTAGTTAAAACAACTATAATTATTATGAGCGAAACATTATTGGATGCATTGATGAAGTTGTATGCTTTGCTTACTAACGTAAGGAAAGAGAGTAGGCTTGATAGTGCTCGTAAATTAATTGAAGAGGAATTACTGCGCAATTTCAATAGAGAATATGTAGATCAGTATTTGCAAAGATTCAATTTTTATATACAATCGTTTCATAAATATTCATATAGTCCTATACAGTCTCAAGTAGAACAACAGTCATCAGATAATTACAATCAAATAACTTCTATTTGCGACGAATTAAATAAAGAACTGGAGAGTGAATCGAAAATTTGGTTGTTTGTGCAGCTCTTTGAGTTTATGCGCAAAGAGGAGAAGACCAGCATAATTGCCAATCAGGTGGTGGACAAACTATCGGATGGTATGATGATTGATCCGGAAGACTACGAGTTACTAAAAACCTTTATCCTAAACGGACCTATGGAGGTTAGTAATCGTGAAAAAGTTTTGGTGATAAGTGGCCAAGAAGAGCCTCCACTACCAGAATTCAAACACATATATAACGAAAAACAGCAAGTTTACGTTTGGGTGCTTTATATTCAAAGTACGCATACTTTTATTTTTAGATATTCAGGAGACCGAAACCTTTACCTAAACGGTCATATGGTTGAGCGTAACAACTCATATATATTATCGGTTGGTTCGGTTGTTAAAACTTCCAGAATGGCTCCTGTATATTATGGCAAGGTTGCTGAGGTTTTTGTGCAGAAGGCTGATAGAGGCCGAATAATGCTAACAGCCCAGGATGTTGTTTATAAGTTTAATGATAAACAAACAGGTATCCATCCTTTCTCTTTTACTGGACGATCGGGGCAATTGGTGGGTATTATGGGAGGCAGTGGTACAGGTAAATCTACACTGCTGAATGTATTAAATGGTAATTACAAACTAACGAGTGGTTCTTTAAGAATAAATGGATTAGATGTTCAAGAAAATAAGGAAGAGCTAAAAGGGGTAATCGGTTATGTACCTCAAGAGGACATGCTGATAGAAGAACTGACCGTTTTTGAGAACTTATTTTTTAATGCGCAGCTGTGTTTTAGCGATTTCACTAAACCGCAAATCGATCGATTGGTTGAAGAAGCGATGAAGGACTTTGACCTGGTTGAAGCACGTGATTTAGTAGTTGGTAATCCTTTAAATAAAATATTAAGTGGAGGCCAGCGTAAGCGCTTAAATATTGCACTTGAGCTGATTAGAGAACCTTCTATCCTGTATGTAGATGAACCTACTTCAGGCTTATCTTCTATGGATTCTGAAAAAGTAATGGTGTTGCTAAAACGCCAGACTTTAAAGGGAAAACTAGTGATCATCAATATCCATCAACCATCATCCGACTTATATAAGTTACTGGATAAGTTGTTGATTATTGATAAAGGTGGATATATTATTTATAATGGTAATCCTATGGATGCCATTGTGTATTTTAAGCAAAGTGCGCATTACGTAAATCCTGAGGATAGCGAATGTTACCTTTGTGGTAATGTTAAGGTAGAACAGCCTTTGCGTATCATTGAAGCGCGTATGGTTGACCCCAATGGTCGATTGATTCGTGAAAGAAAAACGAAGCCTGTTGAATGGTACGAAAGCTATCAAAAAGAAATTGAGAGCACGTTTGACTGGAAGAATTCTAAGGAGCCAGAAGAAAAGGAAGAACTGCCACCTAACCTATATAATATACCAGGAAGGTTAAGGCAGTTTATGATATATTCTTACCGAGATAGTTTATCTAAATGGAAGGATAGGCAATATATGATGATTAATTTTCTGGAAGCTCCTTTGTTGGCATTGATTCTGGGTTATTTTACAAAGTTTATCATTGGCACCGAATCGAATGCTAACGAGTATATTTTCAGTCAAAATGATAATATACCTGCGTATCTTTTTATGGCAGTAGTGGTGGCCTTATTCTTGGGTTTAAATGTAAGTGCAGAGGAAATTATAAAGGATAGAAAGCTATTGCAACGTGAGAGATTTCTAAATTTAAGTAGATCGAGTTACTTGAATAGTAAAATCATGATTCTATTTGGCATATCGGCGGTACAAACGCTCAGTTTGGTGCTTATAGGTAATTATATTCTCGAAATTAAAGGTCTTCATTTTAGCTATTGGCTGATACTATTTTCTACAGCATGTTTTTCTAATATGCTGGGATTGAATATCAGTAGCGGTTTAAAATCGGTGGTAGCTATTTATATTTTAATTCCACTCGTGTTGGTGCCTCAGTTGCTTTTTAGTGGAGTAATTGTCGACTTTGATAAACTCCATAACTCCATATCAACCAAAGATTATGTGCCGCGAATTGCGGATGTAATGACAGCACGATGGGCCTATGAAGCCTTGGCCGTAAATCAGTTTGCCAACAATAAATACGAAAAGCACTTTTTTGAAGATGAGGAAAAAATAAGTCAAGCTTCATATTATAATTCATTACTTATACCCAAACTAAAGCAGCATAACCACAGTTGCGAAACCAATTTTAAATCAGGAAATCTGGAAGCTGCTAATGCGCATAATTCTATAGTAAATATTGAGTTGGGAAAGATGCATAACAACGTAGCCCTTCAAACACCTTTTCAATTACAAAGCTATGTTGGAGATTTAACTGAAGCTAAGATTAAAAAAACAGAGTTGGTATTAGATAGCTTGGCTACCTATTTTCAGAATCAATATAGAATAACTCGAAAACATAAAGACCAGACCTATAAATCTCTTACAGAAGAGTTGGGTGGCAAGGAAGAAGTCTTTAATCTAAAGCAAGAATATCATAATAATAAGTTAGCAGGCTTAGTACTGAATAAGGGTGTGCTAAAGCAAATTGTGTTAAAAAATGGAGAGTATATCTCCAAAAAGGAACCCGTATTACGAGATGGCTCTTCTTATTGGGGGCGTGCTCACTTTTTTGCACCTACCAAAACAATTGCAGGAATCATTATTCCTACCCCCTTTTATAATGTGTTGGTTATTTGGCTAAGCACCTTTATTTTATACTGGACTTTATATTTTGATGTATTGCGAAACATTATTAGGTACTTCGAGAAATTTAGACTCAGAAAGACCTTTAAGGTCCACTTAAATAAGGTTTAATTTTTGAACTTAAGTTTGAATAAAATATAAGGCGGAATGTTTACAGTAAATATTCTGCCTTTTTCCTTTCTCCATTTACCGAAAAGTTGCGCCGATTTACCGATTTACCTTTTAATGGAGATAATGTACACGCTATATTTGTTGGCATAATCATTAAAAACTTAAAACGATGGAAAAGATATTTAACAAAGGCAAAGCAAGTTTAGGACTTATATTATTAATAGTTGGTGGATTTCTTTTATTAGGCAACTTAGGGCTTATTCCTCACGAAATTTATCATACCTTCTTCAGATGGCCAAGCATTCTTATTGTTGTGGGAATATTTCAAATTATCCGTAAAGATTTTGGTTCGGGTTTAATTGTAATTTCTGTAGGTACATTTTTTCTTTTACCTCATGTGGTAAATGGTTTTCATTTTAGGGATATATTTATGTACTGGCCAGCATTGCTAATTATTGCCGGTGTGGTGTTTATCTTTGGTAAAAAAGGTGGCGAGGCATCATCAAACTGGTTTTCTTCATCGAGTAAAGAAGATGTGGTGGATGTAGTTTCAATATTTGGTGGCGGCGTTACTAAAATTGAAAGCGATGACTTTAAAGGCGGCGAAATAACCTGTATTTTTGGAGGCGCAGAGATTAACCTACAGAATGCGCAAATATCGCCCGAAGGTGCAGTGATTGAGTTAACCACTATTTTTGGAGGTTCTAAACTTACTGTGCCGCGCGATTGGAGTGTACGTGTGGAGGTGGTTTCTATTTTCGGTGGGTTTGCCGATAAAAGAATTTATGAATCGGAGCCTGGAGAAAACACAAAAACACTCGTGATTAAAGGAGCAGCCATTTTTGGAGGTGGTGAATTACGTAACTTTTAATAGCTAAATTTCAGATTATATGCGTCATCCTGTTTTTGCAAATAGAGGTATAGTAGGTGCATATTGGCTGGTAGGACTGGTATTAATAATCTTAGATTATTTTGTTTTACGATACGGTTTCAAAACTTCCATAATTAATGCTGCTATCAATGCCAGTGTATATAACTTGGTTATTTTGCTCCTAGCCTTACCGCTTTGGTATCCTATTTTTTATCTGGATAAAAGCAAAGGAATTGTTTATAATAGCATTCAATTTATTGTTACTGGGGGTATTTATATTGGTATTTGGTATTTGATAAGTCACTCTTTAATTTCTTCGGTTGAATACTATTCCGAGCTCGATTTGACTGTTGGTTCAGGTTATGTTTTAGTTCGGATTTTAACGGGGTGTTTTATATTTCTGTCGTTCCTATCGGTATATTTTGTGTTGATATATGCCGATAATCTGCAGGAGCAAAAACAACACCAGAGCAAATTAAAAGGGCTACTTAAAGAGGCGGAGTTGAATGCCTTAAAGTCGCAATTAAATCCGCACTTTTTATTTAATAGCTTAAACTCCATTAGTTCATTAACTATAACAGAACCTCAGGGAGCTCGCAAAATGATTACTGAACTATCGGATTTTCTGCGTTATTCATTAAAAAATAATCAAGAGCTTTTAATGCTCAGCGAAGAGCTGGATAATTCCTTACGATATATTGAAATTGAAAAGGTAAGATTTGGTGATAAAATTATCTTTGAGCTCGATGTGGATGAAGAATGCAAGCTTAAAAAGTTACCCTCTTTAATTCTACAGCCACTTTTAGAAAATGCCATTAAGTACGGGGTTTACGATTCGTTAGAGCCTGTTTTAATTGCGGTAAAAGCAGAGATGAAAAGTGGAGATTTGGTGATATCTGTTGAAAACGAATACGAGCAAGATGCCTTGGTAAACAAAGGGGAAGGTATTGGCTTGAGTAATATAAAAAAGCGAATGTATAGTATTTATAATAAATCAGATTTGGTAGAGCTTACCCAAACAAAAAAGGTTTTTAAGGTAGTGCTAACATGTCCTCAATTGGTAAGTTATGAGTCATAAAATAAGCGTTGTAATCATTGATGATGAGCTTCCTGCTCGAAATTTAATTAAGGCCTACCTTAAAAAGCACAATAATATTGATGTATTGGGAGAAGCTTCCAACGGGTTTGAAGGCATAAAAGTAGTTCAGGAACTTAAGCCTGATGTTATTTTTTTAGATATTCAAATGCCCAAGGTTACCGGACTCGAAATGTTAGAAGTAATTGATAATCCTCCCTTTGTAATTTTTACAACGGCCTACGATGAGTATGCGCTAAAGGCATTTGAGTTAAATGCTATCGATTATTTATTAAAGCCCTTTAGCGAAGAACGGTTTGATGCCGCATTGCAAAAAGCCATCGATGGTAAAGAAAAGGTAAATAAAAAGGTTATTTCAAAAACGGTTGAAGAAACACATCAATTAAAAAATGAGCGATTAACCAGAATAGTGGTTAAAAAGGGTTCAGAGTTAAACGTAATTCCAGTTAACGAGGTGGTTTATATTGAGGCGGACGATGATTATGTTTTTATTCATACAGCAGATAACAAGTTTATCAAATCAGCCACCATGAAGCACTTTCAAGAAAATTTGGATAAAGCACAATTCGTTCGCATTCATCGGTCCTATATTTTAAATATCTCTAAAATAAATAAAATAGAGCAATACGATAAAGAAAGTTATGTGGCCATTGTAAACGAAAACTGTAAACTGAAGGTGAGCAAAAGTGGGTATAAACTATTAAAGGATGTGCTTAGTTTGTAATCTAGCTCGTCACAGTATGGCTATAAGTACCATGTAAATTTCACACCTTGACTAATTCTAATTCTTGTGAAAACAGGTCAAAAGATTATTTAATGTTTTTACATGTTCTTCTTTATTTAATTTTTTCATAATATTTAAAGTCTAGATGGTATTTCCTTTTGCAATAAATTTGTGTTTTTGATTTTATTAATTGGTCATACCTATGAAGGAATATTTTTATAGGTATGAAAAAATAACTCCATCATGGAGGAAAAAATGCTTCATCAATATGAAGATATCTCCTTAAAAATTGAGTCCTGTTAATCTTGTAAATCTTGTCCTATTCTTTTGCAAAAGAACTACCCATATCAATTTTTAGTTTTCTATTGGTGTTACTTGTTTTGCAGTAATTATAGTTTTCTCAATTTTTACGGTATTTTTGCCCACGAAGCAAATCAAAAATTAAGCGCATGAAGATCTATTCTGATCCAGATTCTTTTACTGATAAAAATGTAGTGCTAACTATTGGTATGTTTGATGGTGTTCATGAAGGTCATGCCAAGTTGCTTGAACATGTGGTAGATCAGGCAAAGAAGAAGAATGCAAAAAGCGCTGTTTTAACGTTTTGGCCACACCCACGGTTGGTGTTACAACAAGACACCAGCGATCTCCAGTTTATTACGACGCTGGATGAGAAAACAAAAATTATCAGCGAAAAAGGAATAGATAATTTGATTCTTCTGCCATTTAGCAAAGAGTTAGCCAACCTCACAGCAGAACAATTCATCACAGATATTCTAATTAAGAAAATAGGGTTGAGTCATTTGGTAGTAGGTTATAATCACCGTTTTGGAAAGGATCGTATTGCAGATTTTAACGCATATAAAGGATATAGTGAAAAGCATGGCTTTGGTATCTCTAAGGTGGATGCAGTGTTTAAAAATGAAACATCTATAAGCTCTACTGTAATTCGAGAATATTTGTTAGAAGGTAAAATAGCGGAAGCAAATGAACTCTTGGGTTATCGTTTCTCTATCTTCGGAACGGTAAAAGGAGGACAAAAATTAGGTCGTAAGTTGGGCTATCCTACCGCTAATATCACCCCAAACGAACATTATAAGTTAATACCGTCATCTGGTGTATATGCCTGTTTGGTTCATGTTATGGGTAAACCTTATGGTGGTATGTTAAACATTGGGGTTAGGCCAACTGTTAATTCAGATAAAGCATTAACCATTGAGGTGCATATCCTCGATTTTAATCAAGATATTTATTCAGAAGAAATAGAAGTAACTTTTATTTCTAAGGTTAGAGACGAAAAAAAGTTTGATGGTCTAGATGCTTTAGTTCATCAGCTTAAGCTGGATGAAGTTACGATAAGAAAGGTTTTGGAACCGTTGCAATTATGCTGATATAAAACAGTATAAAACCTTACTTTTTTATTACTTTTGCACATCAAAATTAAAAGATATTGTTATGTCAAAAATATTAACAGATTCGTTTCCATATAAAGTAGCTGATCTTGGATTAGCCGAGTTTGGAAGAAAAGAATTGGATTTAGCAGAAATTGAAATGCCAGGTTTAATGGCATTAAGAGATGAGTATAAAGGAAAGAAACCTTTGGCTGGTGCCAAGATCATGGGTTCTCTTCATATGACCGTTCAAACTGCTATTTTAATTGAAACTCTTGTTGAACTTGGTGCGGATGTACGCTGGGTATCATGTAATATTTTCTCTACCCAAGATCATGCTGCTGCCGCAGTAGTTGTGGGTAAAGAAGGAACTATTGATGCTCCTAAAGGTGTGCCTGTTTACGCTTGGAAAGGTGAAACACTTGAGGAATACTGGTGGTGTACAGCTCAAGCTTTGACTTGGCCTGATGGATCCGGTCCAAATCTAATTTTAGATGATGGTGGTGATGCAACTATGTTAGTTGTTAAAGGTGCAGAGTTTGAAGCTGCTGGAGAGGTGCCTGCTTTCGATCCTAACAAGCATTCTGAGGAAGAAGGTGTATTTCTTGATCTTTGTAGAAAAACATTGGCCGAAACACCGAACTTATGGACGCAAAAAAGAGAAGCGATCCGCGGTGTTTCCGAAGAAACTACAACGGGTGTTCACCGTTTATATCAATTAGCTGAAGCCGGTAAATTACCATTCCCTGCTATTAATGTAAACGATTCTGTTACAAAATCGAAGTTCGATAATTTATACGGATGTCGTCATTCATTAACTGACGGTATTATGCGTGCGTCAGATGTGATGCTTGCAGGTAAAGTTGCTGTAGTATGTGGTTATGGTGATGTGGGTAAAGGTTGTGCTCAGTCGTTAAAAGGTCAAGGTGCTCGTGTAATTATTACTGAGATCGATCCTATTTGTGCTTTACAAGCTGCTATGGAAGGTTATCAGGTTCTTCCTGTTGAAGATACCTTAGAGTATGCCGATATTTACGTAACCACTACAGGAAACAAAGATATTATTACAGCAGACCATATGTCAAAAATGAAGGATATGGCTATTGTAGGTAATATTGGTCACTTCGATAATGAAATTCAGATGGCTGAATTGATGAAGTTTGACGGTATTGTACGTACAAACATTAAGCCTCAGTACGACAAGTTTACTTTCAAAGATGGTCATTCGGTATTGATCTTAGCTGAAGGTCGTTTATTAAACTTAGGATGTGCTACAGGTCACCCAAGTTTTGTAATGTCAGCTTCATTCACCAACCAAGTATTGGCTCAAATTGAGTTACATGTTGATGCTAGTAAGTACGACAATAATGTTTATACTTTACCTAAAGTTTTAGATGAAAAAGTAGCACGTTTACACTTAGATAAATTAGGTGTGAAACTAACTACATTATCACAAGAGCAAGCCGATTATTTAGGTATACCTGTTGAAGGACCTTATAAGCCGGATCATTACAGATACTAAAAAAAGTTCTTAGAATATAGGTCAACCGTTTATGTTGGCGCAAAAAAATAGGGAGTCGATATTCGGCTCCCTATTTTGTTTGTAATAAACTGATATTTTATTATTTAGTATACTTATATCGCTTAATACTTTTCTTGGGTGTTTTCTCAAATTCCTCAGGAAACAAGGTTACCTTCGAAAGATTCATGTAAGCGGGTAATTCGGCATTAATAATGGCCTTAAGTCCCTCTATGGTTGCGGTGATTTCCTTCTCCCGTAAATTTTCGCTATCGGCTCTTTCGTAATCTGGGTAAACCAATGCTTCTAATTTTCCATCACCCATATCTCGTACCAAACACTCCTGCACATACTCCATGTTATTGAGTTTAGCTTCAATTTCTTCGGGGTAAATGTTCTGGCCAGAACCACTTAAAATCATGTTTTTACTTCGGCCTTTTATAAAGATGAAATTGTTCTCGTCAATTACTCCTAAATCTCCAGTGTGTAACCAGCCATCTTTATCAAAACTTGCTTCGGTGGCTTCCTGGTTTTTATAGTAACCCAGCATAGAGTTAACGCCTTTAACCATTATTTCGCCAACTTCGTTAAACGGATCTGTTGAGTCTATTTTAACTTCCATTCTATCTACTAATCTACCTGCAGATCGGGGTTGAATAGTGTCATAAGGTTCGTAACTAATAAGCGGACCACACTCGGTCATGCCGTAGCCAATGGTAAAAGGAAAACCAATCTTACGTAGGAAATCTTCCACATCTTTATTTAACGCAGCACCACCAATGATAATTTGCTGGAATTCACCCCCAAAAACTTCTACTAGTTGCTTTTTCACTTTCTGATAAACAACCTGATTAAGTATCGGAATTTTGCTTAATGTTTTTACAGGATTCTTCTCTAATACAGGAAGAATACGCTTCTTAAATATCTTTTCTAAAATTAGCGGTACAGCCAATATTAAATGCGGCTTTACACTTTGAAAGGCTTCTGTAATAATTTGTGGAGAAGGCGTTCTGCTTAAAAATGTGATGTGACAACCAACGGTAAACGGCCATAAAAATTCAAATAAACAACCGTAGGCGTGTGCTAGCGGTAAAAAGGAAACTATTCTGTTTTGGGGTTTTAGTTCAAGATGCTCTTGTGCATAAAGTACATTCGACCATATGCTTCTGTGTGGCAACATCACTCCTTTTGAAAACCCTGAAGTTCCAGAGGTGTAGGAGAGCACCATCAACTCCTCCTGATCAATCTGAGGGAAGTCAATCATATTCACACTAAAATCATCTGGAATTTGAATAGAATCAATGGAACCAGCTAGGCTTCCTTTCCCTTTTAATAAAGGTTTAAACGATTCAATACTAACAATGCCATGTATATGAGGCATCTTATTATCATCAATTTTGTTGAATATTAAATCGGTGGAAAACAAAAGTTTAGACTCCGAATGATTTACAATATGATGGATTTCGTTACTACCAAAGTCGGGTAAAATTGGTACCGCAACAGCTCCATACGAAACGGTAGCCAAATAGGTAATGGCGTAGTTGCTAAGGTTTCTGCCTATTAATGCAACTTTGTCTCCTTTGTTAATGTCGCACTTTTTAAAAAGCTCATGAATCCAATAAATACGTTCACTCACCTGATTATATGTATAGCTTGATCCTTGATAGTCGCTAAATGCGGTTTGATTGCTATGTGTTTTTAAGGCATGCTCAATCATGCCAATAAATCCATTCTTCTCCATAAAATCTAATTTTGCCAATTGGGGTATGAAAGGTTAAAAATTATAAAACCATTGTGATTATACAAATGGAATTTTTTATGCACATTCAAAAAAATGATGATGAACACTGTAAGTTAATGAAATATATGTAACTACATAAGTGGTGTTCGTTAAAAAACAATACATACACTTCTCAAACTTTTTATTTTTACATCGTGTTAACTCAATAATTGTTCCAAAACCGTTATTTTGCATTTATGGATAAATTAAACGCCTTAATTTCAAGGGTAAAAGGAATAGGAGAAAGCTACTTAATGTTTTCTGGCGGGCTGGATAGTTGTGCTATTTTGGGTGCTGCAGTTAGAGGAGGGGTTCGTGTTCAGCCAGTGTGGATTAATAATGGGTTTGGTAGAGCAGATGAGGCGCAGATTAGAGAGCAGGTTAATTTAATGGGCGGTGAACCTTTACAGATAATTCATCTGAAGCCAGAAGAATCGGTTATTGAAAACCCAACCAATCGATGTTATTATTGTAAAGGACAGATTATATCAGCCATTCGTAAACTTAATTCATCCTGTAAAGTTATAGATGGTACTACCGGTAGTGATACAGGCTATCGTCCTGGTAGAAAAGCATTGAATGAATATGGGGTTATTTCTCCTTTGGCAGAACTGGATATTTCTTCTGCGGAAGCAAAAGAAATGGCTATTTTTATGGGAGCCAATAAAGATATTGCTGACTTAGAAAGTTGTTTAGCCACTCGTATTAATTATGATGTGCCTTTGTTGGATGGATCATTGCAAGTGCTTAGAGCAATTGAACAGGCAGTTATTGCTAAAACAGGAGATTTTAATGTGAGGTGTAGAATTGATGATGCCGACCATATTAGGATTGAATTATCATCCGAAGATAGTTTTAGGGCTATTGTTGATGCCGACTTTAGAAATGAATTAATAACAATGGGTGAGCAATCTGCCTTATTTACAACAGTTGATTTAAAACCATCCAGACCAAATGCTTACGATAACAGAATTAATAAGGCTTAATAGATTTAGGACTAATTTATAACTACGATTAAAATGACTTTTGACGAACTATTTAATAAAATACAAGCTGGTGAAATAAGCAAAGAAGATGCACAAAAGCATTTTTCTTTAGATTGGATGGAAACCGCAAGTCGCTATATTTTAGATGTTAATAGAGGTATGCGCACTAATATTCCTGAGATTATTTATGGAGAATATAAGTCGCTGGAACAAACCATTGAGCTAACTACTAATATATTAAAAGAGCATCCACGTGTGGTTATTTCTCGAAGTAAGTTTAATAACGATCTGGCCGAGCACTTTGAGTATAATCATCCGGTAATAAAAAGCGATAACGTGCTAGTTATTGGTGAACTTCCTAAAGCGAAAGGTCATATTTTGGTAGTGAGTGCTGGAGCAGCTGATCATCCAGTAAGTGAGGAATGTGAAATTATTTTAAAAGCTGTTGGCGTAAACCCCATTGTTTTTGAGGATAGAGGAATTGCTCATCCTACACGTGTGTTAGAAGCCATTAAACATGGTGTTGAGAAAAATGCGAAGGCTGTTATTGTGGTGGCTGGTATGGAAGGTGCACTGGCCCCTTTTGTGGCGTCTTTAGTGGCTCTGCCAGTTATTGGTGTTCCTACTTCAGTGGGTTATGGATTTAGAGCCAAAGAAGCTGCTCTTACGTCTATGTTGGCATCATGTGCGCCTAATTTAACGGTGGTTAATATTGATGGTGGTTTAAGAGCTGCGGTAGTGGCTGCTTTAATTGCCAAGAATAGCGCTCCTTGCGAAGCAAAGTAGTTTCAGCTAAAGAGCAGGGTGCTGCTCTAATTGTTATTCATGAAGCATAAAAAAGGTCGACTCAAATTATGAATCGACCTTGTGATATATTTATCTATGCGATTACTCGCTAAATATCTGCTTTAAACTGTTCTAAGAAGCGAACGTCATTTTCAAAGAATAAACGAATATCTTTAATTTGATATTTAAGCATTGTAATACGTTCTATACCCATTCCAAAAGCAAAACCAGTATATTTCCCGCTATCAATATCAGAATGTTCTAATACATGAGGGTCGACCATTCCACAACCTAAAATCTCTACCCATCCGGTATACTTACATACGTTACATCCTTTTCCACCACATAGCGTACACGAAATATCCATTTCTGCAGATGGTTCTGTAAATGGGAAATATGATGGACGTAAACGAATTTCTGTTTTCTCACCAAACATCTCTTTTGCAAAGTAAAGCAATGTTTGTTTTAAGTCCGCAAATGAAACATTTTCATCAATATATAAACCTTCTACCTGATGGAAAATACAATGTGCTCTGGCAGAAATTGCTTCGTTACGAAATACACGACCAGGGAAAATAGAACGAATTGGTGGATTCTTTTTTTCCATCACACGCACCTGTACAGAAGAAGTATGTGTTCGTAATAACACATCTGGATCTTTCTCAATAAAGAAAGTATCTTGCATATCTCTAGCCGGATGTTCTTCAGGAAAGTTTAATGCGGTAAACACATGAAAATCATCCTCAATTTCAGGACCTTCAGAAACATTAAAACCTAAGCGAGCAAAAATATCTACAATTTCGTTACGCACTAACGACAAGGGGTGACGACTACCTAGTTTCATCAATGTTCCAGGAAGCGTTAAATCAACACCAGTACCTTTTACTTGCGTGCTGGTAAACTGCTCTTTTAGCGAATTGATAAATTCCTGAGCCTCGTTTTTAAGCACGTTAATAACTTGTCCTACCTCACGTTTTTGTTCGTTAGGTATAGTTTTAAAGTCGTTAAATAGTTCCGATACAATACCTTTTTTACTCAGGTATTTAATTCTTAAGTGTTCTGCTTCCTCAGCCGATTGAGCTGTAAGTTGCTTTATTTCTTCGCGTAAAGCTTTTATTTTATCAAGCATTGCTGGCTTTTTTATCGTTATTCTGAATCTGCAAATTTAATAAAAGGAATCAATAATAGTTCTTAAAGTTGAAAGTTCTTAAAGTTGAAAGATAAGAAAGTACAAATTGTGGTTAATACAGCTAAACCAAAGCGCTTTAATATTGATTTTTGAGCTGCTTTACTTCTTTAAAATTTCAATCTCTTTTATACGGATATCCTTTATTGGTCTATCCACAGCGTAGGTTTTTTCGGCAGCAATTTTATCTACTACTTCCATGCCCGAAGTAATTTCTCCAAACACAGAATATTCGCCATCTAAATGTGGAGCTCCTCCAATTGTTGTGTAGGTCTTAATTTGAGCAGAAGTGAATTTGATTCCTTTATCCTTTTCAATTTCCTGTAACTCGGCCATATTAAAAACACGTCCTGATATAATATAAAATTGAGATCCATCAGACCTGTCTTTGGGGTTTCGCTCAGGTGGCATTTTTGACGCAGCTATAGCCCCTCTTTTATGGTAAAGGCCATCAATAATTTTAGTTTTTAAATTATATCCTGGTCCTTGCCATCCTACTATATCATCCTTTTTTGCATATTTACTATCCGCCGCTCCTGTTTGAATTAAAAAATCTTTTAATACACGATGAATGAGTAAACTATCGTAAAACTGATCACTGACTAGTTTGATAAAATTATCTCTAAAAGTTGGCGTTTGGTTATATAAACGAAGCGTAAAATTACCTGCCGTTGTATGTACCTTAAAACCACTAATATTTTTATAAGAAGGATATACTTTATTGGTTTTATTCCTGAGGTCGTAAATCGCTTTCTGTTGTTTTAGCTGTTGCTTGCTAAGTGCTTCAATGGTGCTAGATGGTACAAGGTACGAAACCCGACCACTATCTGTTTTAAGATTTTGAACCATACCAACTGGGTGATGCATAAATGTAAAGGCAGGTAAACCAGATGATATTTTTTTACTTAAAATATAGTTGGTGGATGAATCGGTTTTGGTTGCAGATACTGCTGTTTTGGGTAAATAAATATTTTTCGATTTACGATATAAGCTAGCTACGGAATCAGGAATATTCCTCACTGATTTTTCTAGATGGATGTATTTTAAATTCTCCTTCCAGGTTTTAATGATGACCAGGTTGTTCGCAATGTCAAAAGCCGTGTAGCCAGCCACATCAGTGAAAGCATCCGTTCCAATTGGGGTAACTTTTGCTTTATAGCTACCTTTTATTAAATCTAAATTTGTAACCAAGGTATTGGCTGAAATATAAAAACCATAACCTCTTTTTAATTGTCGATTGTAATGATCGTAGGTTTCAATTGTGGCAATGGCCTTTATGTTTTTTTGATACGAACCTTTGGGTCTAGAATATTCCTCCTCAGATATGACTTGTTTCTGTGATGTTTGTTTACAGGCAGCAAAGGCCAGCACGGTAAAAACAAGAACAACTAATTTATTCATGAGGTACAATTATAGAATTCTAACAACTAGTTTAACATCTTTATAAGGACGACTGTTTTTATCCGTTTCTAAAGCAGCAATTTTTTTCATCACATCATAACCACTAATTACTTCTCCAAAAACGGTGTAGTCGGCGTCTAATTCGGGCAATCCACCAATTGTAGTATATACGTTTCGTTGCTCTTCAGTAAATTCAAGCTTTCGCGATAAAGCATAATCAACCGCTATTTTTTGCTTTATCTCTCTTAGTCGCCTATTGAATTCCTTAGGGTTTTCCGTTTTTAGTTTTTGAAGCTCCTCTTTATAGGGTACGTAATATTTCTTCTTTAATTTTATTTTAATGGGGTTGTTGGTCGCTTTTTCCAGCAAATCCAATTCTTCGTTTTTATACACTTTACCCTGAACGATATAAAACTGGCTGATATCGGAAAGTTTAAAGTGATTAATTTCTTCGGGCTGTCGAGGTGCACATATAGCTCCTTTTTTATGAAAACGCTTTTCTGTAAACTCCGAATCGATAGTCAATTTTGAACTTCCATATCCAATATGCTTGCCAGCTGGTGCATTTTTCGAATCGCTAGAACCACCTTGAATCACAAAGTTTTTAACTACCCTATAAAACAAAGTACCATCGTAGTGTCCTTCTTTTGCAAGCTTTAAAAAAGCTTCACGATGTTTAGGCGTATCATCATAAAGCATCACCTTAATATCTCCAAAATTAGTAGAGATAATTACTTTTTTGCTTTGAGCATGAGCCCACGAAGAGCATATGAATATAAATACAAGAAAATATAAAGTAGTACGCATCAAATTAGTCTTTAATAACCTTCACCTCCATAACCACATCTTTAAGCGGTCTGTCTCTTGAGTCAGTTTCCTCATTGGCAATTAAATCCAGCACCTCAAAACCATACTTGGCACCAAACAAAGATTTTATTTTTTCTATTAAATTTTTGTCTTCAATCACCTCGCCAAATACAGTGTAGCTTCCATCCAAAAATGGTGTTCCACCAGCAGTTCTGTATACCTCTTTAATATCCTCAGGAATAGTGAATTCATCTTGCTCGCCGTATTTTTTATTTACTTCAGCCATGATAAAATTCTGAAGTGCTACAATTTGAGTTTCGTCACCCAAGCGCTGAAGTGCGTTTAACGAATCATTATATTCCACAATTAATTCGTTAAAAACTGCTCTTCGTTTTCCTTCGCGCGTTTGATTCTCAATTTTAGTAAGTTTGTTATCATCAAAAACTTCGCCTTGTACAATGTAAAACTGCGAACCAGACGACCTTTTTTCAGGATTAGTCCTATCGCCTTGTCTGGCAGCAGATAGCGCTCCTTTTTTATGATAGTATTTAGGATAATCAAATTCAGCAGGTAGGGTATATCCTGGTCCACCTTCTCCTAAGGACTGACCCGCTTCTGCATCTTTAGAGTTCGGGTCTCCTCCTTGAATCATAAAATCCTTAATTACACGATGAAATATCGTACCATCTAAAAAGCCTTCGTTGGCAAGTTTTATAAAATTATCGCGATGAGCAGGTGTTTCGTTGTATAGCTTAATTTTAATATTACCATGGTTGGTTTTAATTAATACAATAGCTTCGTTAGTTTTTGCAGAGCAACCAAATACGCTAAAAATTAAAACTGTTGTAAATACAAATAATACGTTCCTCATCATTTTTGTTGTTTATAATTTGTCGTTTAGGTATTCCATCATGGCACCTTTTAAAATAGCCTCTCTTTCTGAAGGAGGAAGGTCTGAAACTTCGTTAATGACAGTAAATGTAGGCCATCCAGCATCATCCACACCATTGTTTTCGTAAAAACCTTTTTGCTCAAATAAAATACATCTGGCTAAGTTAATTAAATCCATCTTTTCTTCCTTGCTGTACTTTAAATAACCCGTTCCTCTTTCTTGAATCCCAATCAGGAATAACAAGAAATCGAAATCTGCTAGCACATTAAATTTTTTGCTCACTTTTAAAAGTAACTCTTCCCAACTACTATCTACATTTTCCATCTAATCATTAATTTCGTTCAAAAATACCATAATTAAGGCTTCATACAAATGCCATCTAGTGCACTATCGTAAAAAGCCTTTTGATTGCGCTTTGGCAACCATCTGTTTCACTTCATTCCATAAAAAGGCTGACCCTTCTTCAATAGGTTTGTTTCTTTTCAAAACCATATCGGCACTAATATTGTGTTTTACCCATTGCTTACCTTGTGTTTTATAATTATGAAGAACTGGCATATATCTATCGACAGCCCCTGTATATTTAGCCTCCTTCGTTTCTCCCTTTTCAAACTCATACCATAAATCAGTATACTCTTTATTTAAATCAGGAGGTAATAATCCAAATATTCTTTGAGCAGCCTTTTGTTCTCTTTCTTCCTTGTCTTGATGAGCCATTTCATCATAAGCGTAGGTATCTCCTGCATCAATTTCAACTACGTCGTGAATGAGCGCCATTTTTACACATTTTAAAATATCTAATTCCTTTTCGTTGGCGTATTCAGCAAGTATAATGATAGATACAGCCATATGCCATGAGTGTTCTGCATCATTTTCTTGTTTTGATGAATCTAATAGCAAAGTTTGCCGTATAATTTGCTTTAACTGATCAATTTCGGTAATAAAACTAAGTTGTTGCTGAAATCGTGATGCGAGGAAGTTTAAATTTTTTGGCATAAATATTGGAATAGAGATAAAAATAAAATTGGTAGTGATGAGGGATTTACAAAACGAAAATAAAGATTTTAGTTATACCAACGAAAATTGGATTCCGATTTTTAGTGATGCTGAACTTCATGATGTACTGGAGCGTGTTATTCTTGAAAACCCAGGCCATCCTTTGATTGCAGAACCTATACTTATTGGTAAAAATTAATCATTTCAAATAGTTACTTACTTTTTTGTGGCTTCAAATACAATCAGAGAAGCCTGTCCTTTGTGCCCAATTCCTTCTTCTAGATTTGCCATAACGTTTTCATTTCTATCTATCTGCAGATCCTTAAAATCACTCTGTAATTTATCTGTTGAGTATAGCATCTCTATATCTTTTGGTCCGCCGCTATTATATTTTAACTGATCCTCAGAAAATCCAACAATTAATAATTTAGCACCTGTCTTTAACAGAGATGTTAATTGCTGATGAATATTAAAGCGGAGTTCTTTAGGTAAATGCAAAAACACAAGAGCAATCGCGTCAAATTGCTCTGTTTTATAAGGATGTTTTAATAAGTCACCAATGTGGTAATCTATCTTTACTTTATTTTTAGAAGCTAGTGATAGTGCTTTTTCTTTGCCTACCAGACTTTGGTCTATTGCAGAAACACTCCAGTTTTGCATGGCTGCGTAAACGGCATTCCTTCCTTCACCTTCGCCAGGAAGCAATATTTTGCCTGGCGTATTACTATCTAAAAAATTCTTAAACTGTGGATTAGGGCTTTCGCCATATAAGTATGTTTCAGATGAAAAACGTTCGTCCCAAAATTGTTGCATGCTCAATTGTTTTGTATTGTAAACAAAGTTAACAGGCTTGTTTAAGTATTAGTTCAATGGGAGGGTATAAACGAAAAAAAGACCCAAGGGCAGTGGGTCTTTTTTCTTCCGGATTTTTTTTATCTGATTTAAGGGAAAAGGGTATTATTTTTCCGAGCACTAATATAGAATTTATTTTTATTTTTTAACAAACATTTAACAAATAATTTGAGGTATTCATTTGTTTTAACTTGAAATATATCTCATATAGTACTGTTTTGTTGATGTTTGACCTTTTGTGAATTGAAAAATGATAAAATCCCAATGGATTAACTTTTTTTACAGAATAGTTATTGATTAGTTAATATTGAAAATTAGTGGATATCTAAGCATAAAAATGAACTTGCTTTTAAACCTTTTTATAAATTTGTTATCCAAGTACCAAAGAGTACGAACAAACTATTCGATTTTTGTGGATAGAAAAATGATAGGTATGAGAATAGGTTTTATATTATTGATGATCCTTTTAGTTGAAGGAGGAATCAATGCTCAAGAAAAAAAAGCAGTAAAGGAAACGGTTAAACCTGAAGGTATTAACCTGCGCTCCAATAGTAGGCAATATTCTATGGTTACGCGAGGTAATGACCATAAGCGTAAGGATATGCGTATGCAACAGATGAAGCGAAAAGTAAAGAGTGCCAAGCAGCTTCAAAAAAACAAACAACTGCAAAAAGCCAATTTACGTAGTCAACAAAATACAAGAAATAAAAAACTGGTGCTACAGAAAAAGGCGCAGCAAAAAAAGATGAGGAAGCAACAAAGAATGAAAGCGAAAAAAAGGAAGAGATAGTTTTGCTTATGGCTAATGAGTTAAACCAGTAATTGAAGAATAAACTAGTTTATTATGACTATGATTAAATATACAATTGCTTTTCTAGTGATGGTTTCGGTAAATCTTTCGGGACAAACCAATGTTGAGGATCTGGTTAAGCAGGGTAATAAATATTTAGAGAAAGAGCAGTTTACAAAGGCCGTTGAAACGTTTCAGCAGGCCATTGCTATTGAAGAGAATAATGCTGATTTGTATTTTTATTTAGGAAATTCTTATTTGGATAATAAGGAATTTCAGGATGCTATTAATAGCTACAAGGCCTGTGTTAAATTAGATGCTAATTATAAAGATGCATTATATAATATGGCCAATGTATATTACGAACTAGTTGATTATAAATTGGCGATAAAGACTTTTAGTGCCTTAATTAAGGTAGATAGTGAATATTACGATGCTTATTTTGATAGAGCGAATGCCTATTATCAACTTGGAGAATTTGAGAATGCCATCGCAGATTTTGATAGAGGAATTAAATTGGAGCCTAACTTTTCTTTGGCTTATTACGATAGAGCTAATGCTTGGTTTCAGCTGGGTAATTATGCCGAAGCTATTTTGGATTATACGCAAGCGATTGATCTAAATAATGATGTATCAGATTTTTATTTTAACAGAGCCATTGCTCATTTTAATATTGAAAACAAAGATGCAGGCTGTGAGGATTTAAATAAGGCTGCTTCGCTTGGAGATGAAGGAGCCGATTTTTATTTAATGGAGTTTTGTAACTAGTATAACAAGCAAAAATTCTATTTCAAAAACGTGAATTAACTAGAGGTGTATGTAGATTGTATTAGGTGTTATAATTTAGAGTCTATTTTTTTTACTTTAAAAACTCATTAATTGATTTCAGTAGTTTTATCTACCAACTCATAAAATAGGTTAAGCCAAAGTTGGCATAACTGCTCCATTCTTCTTCAACATATGAAGGCTGATTAATGGGTTTAAATGCTGAAAAACCAATGTTAATCATAAAGTCACTCCAATAATAATATATTGGTATTGTAAACCCGATATTGTTTAAATTAAAGGTGCTCTTTTCTTCAAACATATTCCACAAAACAGTGTCGTCAGACAGCTCTCTCAGTTTATCTATTTTGTCGGGTTGGTTTTGCAGGCGATCACTGATATTCTTTTCTCGATAGGTTTGTGGATTATCAATTATCGACAAAAACTCACCTGCAGTTAATTGAGGGAATGATTTGGCAAAGCCATAAGCAAACCTATAATCGGTATAAGCTTGTGCATCGTAATAACCAATATCACCCATGTTTATCATTACCATTGGTTCTATAGATAAGGAATTGTCTTTCTTTAAAAAGTCATCAAACTCAAATAGTACGCCTGTTTCAAAACTACTAAAAAGCTCGTTTGACCTTCCGGAATAATAACCAACAGTAACATCTGCTAGCCACCAATTTACTTCGCTAAATAAACTTGCAGAAACCAGGTGTTTATAATTGGAGCGAAAAGAATTGGAATTATCACTATATATAAAGTGACTATAGGATGCCATTCCATTTAACCAGTTGGTAATTTCGGCGGAATAGCCTAAGGATAAATCTGTTTCTTGCGTGGCTTGAGTATAAGTTTCATCTGAATTCCAGATATTAGTATACATGAATGAAATGTCAAATCCAGATTTATGAAAATAGCTAGCCATACTAGTTAAATTGGGTTGACTGGCTTGTGTATTTACACGACCATTTACATTATAATCACCCATGTAGTCCATTCCAAAACTTAAGGAAGAAAACTTATCTATTTCACTATTTGACTGGGGCTGTGCCGAAACGATTAAGCCAAAGGCAAGTAGAGCGTTTGCGAGGATATATTTAATTAGAATTTTAAACAATGTATAAGACTTAAATAAGCATTGCAATCAGTACGAGGTTAATACGTTAAATGTTATCTATTTATTGTGATATCAACCAAAAAATAAGTAACCGATAACTATAGCTGCGATAATACCTGCCAGGTCTGCTATTAAGCCACAACTAATGGCGTGACGAGTATTTTTAATTCCTACTGAGCCAAAGTATACCGCAATAATATAAAAGGTGGTATCGGTAGCTCCCTGAACTGTTGATGCTATTTTAGCAGGAAAGGAATCTACACCAAAAGTGGTAAAACTTTCAATCATCATTCCACGTGCACCACTTCCGCTCAAAGGTTTCATTAAGGCAGTAGGTAATGCATCTACAAAACGGGTATCTACTCCTAAAAATAAGCAAAAATGCTTTACGCCATCGGTGATAAAATCCATCGCTCCTGATGTGCGAAATAACCCAATTGCCACCAAAATAGCTACTAAATAAGGTATGATTTTAATGGCTATCTGAAATCCATCTTTAGCACCATCTATAAAACTCTCATAAACGTTTACCTTTTTGCGGATGGCTGCCATAAGAAAAACAACGATGATAGAAAATAAAATAAGGTTGGCTGAAACAAGTGAAATACTCTTTATCTGGTCCTTAGGTAAAGTAGACATCCAATAAATAAGTCCCGAAACAAGTGCTGTTAGTCCTCCTAAATATCCTAAAATAACTTTATTAAACAGATTTATTTTTTGAACGATAGATACAGCAATAATTCCTGCAAGGGTAGAAAAAAAAGTTGCTAACAGAATTGGAATAAATATATCAGCAGGATTTACGGCTCCTTCTTGTGCACGATAAACCATAATACTTACGGGTATAATGGTAAGCCCTGAAGTATTTAATACCAGAAACATAATTTGTGCATTGCTGGCACTTTCTTTCGAAATATTCTCTTCTTGCAGTTGCTTCATGGCTTTAAGACCCATTGGTGTGGCTGCATTATCTAAGCCTAACATATTGGCAGAGAGATTCATCATGATGGTACCAAAAACGGGATGGTTTTTAGGTAAATCGGGAAATAACTTGTTAAAAAGCGGGCCAATTAATTTAGATAGTGCTTTTACAATGCCTCCTTCTTCGCCTATTTTCAAAAAACCCATCCAAAGTGAAAGAACACCTGTAAGTCCCAAAGATATCTCGAAACCAGTTCTGGCATTACTAAAGGTTGAATTCATCAAAGCGGGAAATATTTCCATATCTCCCAAAAAAATAAGCCGAACTAAAGCTACTACAAAGGCAATCAGGAAAAAGCCTATCCAAATATAATTTAATACCATTCTTTAAAAATATAGATTAGGGTTAAGATTACATTGGTGTTAGAAACTTCTTTTTACGGTATCATCTCCTTTGTACTTTTCGTGAGGAGCACCAAACTCTTTACAAGTAACATTATCAATAGGTACTTCCCATATTAACACGTTACGAATGGCTGGGCCAGAATACTTAAACTTCTTTTCGGAGTATTGCTCCATAATAATATTTAAGGCTTCTTCTTTCTTTTCAAAGTCTTCCTGAAACTTTACTTTTCCTAGAGCGACTACACTTTTGGATTTCATGCGATAGCTACATGCCACTTCTGGGTGCTGAAAAGCTAGTTCATGACCAGTGCTAAATGTAACACATATGTTACTGTTCTTTTTTAAGATGTCAACGATTCTCCCTTCTGGTGCGGAGTGCAGATAAATAACATTGTCTTTAAAGCCAAAGTTCATAGGTAGTACATAAGGTGCATCACCATCTACTACCCCAATAAAACATACATCACATTTTTTTATGATAGTTTCAATTCGCTCGTTGTTTAAATGTTCTACGGTCTTCATATTGTATAAAATAATTGCTTACACGATTGCTCTATTTCCCAGCTCCTTCGACAATAATGCTTGTAACTGTTGTAAAGTTACCATGGTTTGCATTATCTCCATCATCTTATCTCCATCTTTTGCCTGTTCTGCGACTTTTAAATCTTTTCTATATTTTTCTATCAGGGCTTTCACCTTTTTTAGTTTAAGCTCGTTAACCACTTTAGGAACTAAAATATCCAACCTTGTATTTTCTTCTAGGTCGGTAGCTCCAAAGCGCTCATGAATCTTACTTAAGGCATGTTCGCGACTTAATAAATCAGTGGCTAATTGATTCACAGATTTGTCCATGTTACTAACAAAAAACTTAACTGCCTGAAAACCTTGGTTATCTTTATTTTCTTGGTACAATTTAAATATTTTATTGTACAAAGGGTTTTCAAACTCTAACTCATCCTCATTCAGTTGCATGAGTATATAGTCGCCAACCGTCATTTTCTCCACTTCCTCTTCACCTTCTTCAACAGATACCAAATTTAAATCTGCATACTTAATAATGAAACGAATTAGCTCCTTTTCTTCCTCTTCATATAGGCTCTGTGGAGCAAAAGAGGCTGCGGCCATTTGCTCCTGTATCTCAATAGGAATATCATTGCTTGGCGCTTTACTTTTATATTGTTCTTCTTTACTTTTTTTAGTGAGTTTGCCAATTTCATTGTAAAGTACCTGCTCACGAACATTCAGTAGAGCGCTACACTCTTTTACATATTCTCCTCGCACAATGGCATCGGGTATTACCGAAATGGTTTTAACAATATCCTGTAAAAGTCCTGCTCGTTTAACAGGGTCATTTTCTGCATCCTTTAAAAGTAAGCCCGTTTTAAACTTGATAAAGTCACCTTCGTGCTTTTCTATATATGCATGGAGCTCTTCCGCATTTCTGCTTTTGGAGAATGAATCGGGATCTTCTCCTTCTGGAAGAAGCATTACTTTTACATTCATGCCTTGCTCCAGCACTAAGTCAATTCCTCGTAAAGAGGCCTTGATACCTGCGGGGTCACCATCATAAATAATGGTAATGTTAGGTGTAAAACGTGCTACCAGTCTAATCTGGTCTACCGTTAAGGCCGTTCCCGAGGAGGCCACCACATTTGTTATTCCTGCCTGATGAAATGAAATTACATCGGTATATCCTTCCACCAAATAACATCTATCTTTTTTAGTGATTTCTGTTTTGGCATGATAAATACCGTACAGTATTCTACTCTTGTGATAAATTTCCGATTCTGGTGAATTCAGGTACTTGGCTGTTTTTTTATCGTTCTTTAAAATACGTCCTCCAAAAGCAGTGGGCTTACCCGATATGCTATGGATGGGAAAAATAACCCGACCTCTAAATCTATCCGCTTTATAATTATCTCTGACGATACTTAAACCCGTTTTTTCCAGAAACTCCAGCTTAAAACTATTTTTAAGGGCTTCATCTGTTAATGCAGATTTGGCTTCTGGCGAGTATCCTAAGTCAAATTTTTGTATGATATCATCTCTAAAACCACGACTACGCAAATAGGATAGACCCACAGAGCGACCTTCGTCGGATTTTAGAAGTTGGTTGGTAAAGTACTTTTGTGCAAAGCCAGAAACGGCCATCATACTCTCTCTGTCGTTCTTAACTTGCTTTTGTTCTGGGCTTAATTCAACTTCCTCAATGTGAATATGGAATTTTTTACCCAGTTGTTTAATAGCCTCGATAAATGAGATTTGCTCTACATCCATTAAAAAGTTAACGGCGTTACCTCCTTTTCCGCAACCGAAGCATTTATATATTCCCTTATGAGGAGAAACAGTAAATGAAGGTGTTTTTTCGTTATGAAATGGACAGTTACCAAGATAGTTGATACCTCTTTTACGCAGCGTGACAAACTCCGATACCACATCCACAATTTGTGCTTGCGAAGTTTCTACTACTCTATCAACAGTTCCCTGGTCTATCATCATAGGTATAATCCCTTTCTAAAAATTAAGGCTACAAAGATAAGAATTGATTGCGATAAAGAGAGCAATTATGAGTTGAATAGATAGATGATTTTAGAAAACGAGATTACCAATTTGAGGTTAAGCCGTTAGCTAATTCCTGTAAGGTTTCATTTATACCATCAGGCTTGTTTAAAAACGCTATAAATTTACCAGCCCATTGCGCTAAAACACCATCTCCTCCGGCTTCGTAGGAAGCTGCTCCAATAGCATATAAAACAAACATCACGTAAAGTAAAATGAGGTAAGCTACATGTCTTTTTTTTAGTTTTTTGGCAAAGTAAAAAACGCTCATTGTTGCCATGGTAACCACTACCAACATAATTCGAATGTCAATTAGAGTTGCTCCCGCCTCACGAAAATCAACCTTATATCCAGTAATCATTAAATAGATAGCTAAAGGAAGACCCATACTGATGGTAATGTCAAAAATATTTGAACCTAAAACATTAGAAAGTGCATCGTCATAATTTCCTTTTTTGGCATCCTTAATTGAAATAATTGTATCGGGAATGCTGCTTGCTCCAGCTACTAAAACCAATGCAATAAATAATGGATTAATCTCCATTGCTTCAGCCATGCCTATACAGCTTTCTACTAACCCAGCACATGTAATAGCTATCACTGCGGTAGAACCTAAAAGGAGTATCCAACTTCTGATGCTTCGTCCTTTGGGCTTTCTGAGTTGATAGCGGGTATACCAATTTTCAATTTCCCAATGGTGCATTTCTACTTGGTTATCCTCTTTTTTCATGGAAAGTAAGGTATAAGTCAGATAAATAAGATAGAACCCCGTAAAAACCCAACCGTGCCAATAGGTTATATAATCACTCGAAAGTAATACGAGTAGTAATATTTCTGCAGCTATTAAAAATAGTCCATCACGCAATATTACTTTTTTAGCTACTTGTATTCCTTTTACTCCAGCTACTGTAGCCAGCACAACCCATATTACTAATATAGGAATTACAATACTATTAAAAATAGCCGAGCCTGTATTACCTCCCACACTAGCCGCTAAATCTCTACCTAAATTTTGTCTGCTGGCCAGAGCCAAAAAGAAAACGGTTGTTAAGAGTTCTGGCATAGATGAGCCAATGGCATTTAAAGTGGCACCTTTCACTCCATCTCTTAGGTTTCGCCCTAGGTAGTCTGTGGCTACTTCAAAAATATTGCAGGCCTTGGCCATAATGATAGAAGAAATAATCATGACCACCAACGATCCGTACCAAGTATGAAAAACCAATTCAAAAAATGCCATCCTAATCAACTTCTTTGGTTAATATCTTTTTGATCATTCAAAGATATGCTTTTAATCAAGGACTACCTTTGATAAGTGTACATATTATCTCCTACAATTTTTATTCAATCTACATTAATAATGCATATTACTGTACTTAAGCGCTTTTATTTTTACTATATTGGAGGTATTGAAAAATCGAAGTCTTTTAATATCCCTTAATTATAAAGGCTTCTTCCTTAAAATCTCAGCTTATGTGAAGTTCAAACGTGAACTTCTGGTTTGTTTTAATATTGCCTATTATCGGTTTATGCTATTTATTTAGTTCAATAACTTACTCAATATAAATCAAAACAAATTAAATCTATTTTTATTATGGTTACACAATTATTTTGGACTATACCAGTCGCATCTATTGTGGCATTGGTGTTTGCCTGGCTTTTTTTTAAAAGCATGATGAAAAGTTCCGAAGGGACAGACAGAATGAAAGAAATTGCGCAGCATGTAAGAGATGGTGCAATGGCCTATTTGTCCCGACAATATAAAGTTGTTGGAATTGTTTTTCTTGTTTTATTGATTATCCTTACTATTCTTGCCTATATGGGTGTTCAAAACCCATTTGTTCCTATCGCTTTCCTAACTGGTGGTTTCTTTTCTGGTTTATGCGGTTTCCTTGGAATGAAGACTGCCACATTTGCTTCGGCCCGTACCGCTCATGGAGCTTCGGAATCACTAAATAAAGGTTTAAAAGTTGCTTTTAGAAGTGGAGCTGTAATGGGGTTAGTAGTTGTAGGCTTTGGATTACTAGATATTTCTTTATGGTATATGTTATTAACCAAAGTAGTTTATACTGCCGAAAACATGACCCATGGTTTTTCCTTTTTAGGACTTGATTTGGTACATGCAGGTATGGATGAGTCGGCTAAATTAATGGAAATTACTGCTACCATGTTAACCTTTGGAATGGGTGCTTCTACGCAGGCGCTGTTTGCTCGTGTTGGAGGAGGTATTTATACCAAAGCTGCTGATGTGGGTGCCGATCTTGTGGGTAAAGTTGAAGCTGGTATTCCCGAAGATGATCCGCGTAACCCAGCTACTATTGCCGATAATGTAGGTGATAACGTAGGTGATGTTGCAGGAATGGGTGCCGACCTTTACGAATCGTATTGTGGTTCGATACTGGCTACGGCTGCTTTAGGTGCTGCCTTATCAGTTAATGCAGGAGAAGATTTATCAGGAAAAGTAATTGCACCTATGCTGGTTGCTGCCATTGGTATTGTACTTTCTATCGTTGGTATTTTTATGGTTCAAACCAAAGAGGATGCTAATGCTAAGAGTTTACTTAATTCGCTTTTAATAGGTACAGGGGGAAGTTCGGTATTGGTACTAATTGCAATTGCAGGAATGGCCTATATGGATTGGATTTCATGGGGCATTTTTGGTTCTGTAGTATCTGGTTTAGTGGCTGGTGTAATCATTGGCCAAGGAACAGAATATTATACTTCGGATGGATATAAACCCACTCAAGGTATAGCTAGTCAAGCACAGCAAGGACCTGCAACCACTATTATAGATGGAATTGCTATTGGTATGTATTCAACTTGGATTCCTGTTGTAACTATTGTTGCAGGTATCATTGGAGCATTTGGTTTTGCAGGTGGATTTGAAAACTTCGCAGAAGGTGTTTATGGTATTGGATTTGCCGCTGTTGGTATGCTTTCAACCCTAGGTATTACATTAGCAACGGATGCTTTCGGGCCTATTGCTGATAATGCTGGTGGTAATGCAGAGATGGCCAAACTACCTGAGGAAGTTCGAGAAAGAACCGATGCATTAGATATGTTAGGAAATACAACTGCTGCAACGGGTAAAGGATTTGCTATTGGTTCGGCTGCTTTAACAGCTATGGCATTGATGGCCGCTTATATGGAAGAGATTAAGATATGGATAAAGCGCGCACTTGTTGAAGGAGATACTATCGTTCAAAACTCGATTCAGTTTGTGTTAGATTCATCTGCATTAGCTACAGAGGGCGTTCGAAATGTGGTTATATCAGAAGCTACACTGAAAGATTTTTCTGTATTCTACGACCTAACTATTTTTAATCCGCTGATGTTAGCTGGGTTATTTATTGGAGCTATGATGGCCTTTGTATTCTGTGCCATGACCATGAAAGCTGTTGGTCGTGCTGCAGGAGCTATGGTAGATGAAGTGCGTCGCCAGTTTAAAGAAATTCCTGGAATCTTGGAAGGAACAGGTACTCCAGAATATGCTAAATGTGTAGCCATCTCAACCAAAGGAGCACAAAAGGAAATGTTATTACCTTCTCTATTAGCCATTATTGTTCCTATAGTTGTTGGAATTGTTTTTGGTGTAGCTGGAGTTATTGGTCTATTGATGGGTGGTTTAACTACAGGTTTTACCTTGGCAATATTCTTAAATAATGCTGGTGGAGCTTGGGATAATGCTAAAAAGTATATCGAAAAAGGAAACTTTGGAGGTAAAGGTAGTGAGGCTCATCATGCAGGTGTTGTAGGTGATACAGTGGGAGATCCGTTTAAGGATACTGCTGGTCCTTCGTTAAATATCTTAATAAAATTAATGACCATGGTAAGTGTGGTTATGAGTGGACTTACTGTTGCATTTGCTATCTTTTAAAAAGACATATTTTTAGGTTAATAATTGGTTTTTTGAGGCCCGATTAAGTTTTGACATGGCTTAATCGGGCTTTTTTTATTTAGCTGCCTTGAAAGTAAAGTTTTGATTTCGGATGATAATGTATAAATTGCAGTTAATGCTTTTTATGGTGTATATTTCACACCGTTCTTAATCAATAAAGATGATAGATTTACCTACTTTTTCAGATGTTGAAGATGCTTTTATCCGTATTCAACCTTATATACATATAACACCAGTACTGACCAATACGGCCATTAATAAAATGACTGGAGCAGATATATATTTTAAGTGCGAGAATTTTCAGAAAGTAGGTGCTTTTAAATTTAGAGGAGCTTGTAATGCCGTTTTTTCTTTGTCTGATGAGGAAGCAGCAAAAGGCGTAGCCACGCACTCTTCAGGTAATCATGCAGCGGCTTTAGCTTTGGCTGCCAAATTAAAAGAAACGCATGCTTATATTGTGATGCCGAAAAATGCGCCTGGCGTTAAAAAACGGGCTGTAGGTAGTTATGGTGGCGTTATCACCTTTTGCGAACCTACTTTAAAAGATAGAGAGGAAACTTTAGATAAGATTATTGGAGAGTCTGGCGCTGCCATGATCCACCCATACAATCAAAAAGAAATTATTGCAGGGCAAGGAACTTGTGCACTGGAATTTATGGAACAACAAAACGATCTGGAAGCAATAGTAGCTCCAGTTGGAGGTGGTGGATTATTAAGCGGAACAGCTATTACCGCTAAATATCTAAATCCAGAAATTGAGATCATTGGAGCAGAACCTGATGGTGCTGACGATGCCTATCGTTCGTTAAAAAACAACGAGCGCATGCCAATGACCAATCCTAATACAATTGCTGATGGTCTTTTAACGGCTTTGGGAGATCATACCTTTGAAGCGATTACAAAAAATGTTGATGCAATTATCACTACTTCCGATGAATCGATAATTAAAGCCATGCGTTTAATTTGGGAGAGAATGAAGATTGTTGTAGAACCTTCAAGTGCAGTGGCTCTGGCAATTATTTTGGATAACAAAGAAGCCTTTAAAGGCAAGCGGGTAGGAGTAATTTTAACGGGAGGTAATGTAGATATGGAGAAATTACCTTTTTAGCAAAAAAGTTTTGATGGAAAGCTATATAGTCATAAACAGCGAAGGCCATTCTTCGCTGTTTAAATATGTATGGTCTTTACTTAATTTTTGGTATTAGTTTTTTAGGGATGTCCATTTTTTTATCATCGGCTCCAACTGCAAAATTGCTTAAAGCATAAGTATTTGCTTTTGACCAATCGCACTCAATTCTGCCATCTCCTAAAACAATATTACCCAGCTTTTTTCTGAACCATTGTGCTAAAGCAACATACTCCTTATCTGTAGCTACATTGTTACGCTCTAAGGGATCATTACGTAAATCGTACAATGCTAAATCGGATTCTTCTACAGGGCAATCCAATGCCCAACGTACGTCTTTATTTAAATTTGCATTTCTAGGTCTTGTTTTCATCGAAAAAGCAAAATCTTCGGATCGAATATAAGCTCGTGGGCCAGCCACTAAATGTATTTCTCCAAGGATATACTCTCTTTTTTCCTCCTTGTTATCGATAAAGTTTATCAGGTTAAAACCATCTAGGTATTCAAACTTTTCAGCCTTAATATCAACACCAGCTTCAGAAAGTATGGTAGGTGTAACATCAACATATTCTACCAGTTGTTCTTGAATTAACCCTTCTGGTACTTTTGCTTTGTCGGATGCTACTACAATTAAAGCTCCATGAATTGATTTATCCCAAGGGCCAAACTTAGCTTCGATGCCTTGCTCTCCTAAATGCCAACCATGATCGCCTACCGTATATACGATTACATATTCCTGCTTATTAGTTTTGCAATATTGCTTAAAAGCTTCCACCGATTCTCCAATTAAAGCATCGCCATAAGCGCAAAAGGCATAATAATCCTGAATGGCTTGTTGTTTTTCCTCATCAGTCATTCTAGACATATTCAGCCCGTTGAACAGCTTTATCATTTGTGGAGGAAGTTTATCCAATTCTGTTTCATCAAACGCAGGAACCTTGTATGTTTGTTTTTTAAACTTATCGCGAAACTCTTTAGGTGGCAATACTGGCGTGTGAGGAAGATGGAAACCCAGATTAATCATCAATGGTTTTTGAGTGTCGGCACCCTGTGCAGTGGCGCCCCAACTGGTGGTATATGATTTATTTTGGTTCTTTAAATAGGATTTATATTCATGAACAATCATACCATCAACAGTTTTGCCTGCTGGCTGAGGGTTAACTCCACCAATAATTAAGCTTTTGTTGGAACGTGTATACGATCGTAAAATATCAAAATCCTTTTCTACCTGTTTTTTCTTTACCTTATCTTCTCCTGTAGCCTCCCCTGTTTTTTTATCATATTCATAAGTTACCAGGTTACCATTGGCATATAAAACAAACTCTTTTTTATCTCCTTTTGTTGCTGGCCCCCACAAATCTCCCACATTATTGTGTTGAAGATCATGTTTAAAATGCATTTTATAATTAAAGTGGGCAGGGTATTTATAGCTCTGTCCAGGACCCCATTCGTAAATATAGGAGTCACCTTTGCCAAAAACAGCTGTTCCGTAACCATGCTTTTGCAGTGTTTGCGGAAAGGATGGTTTTACAAAATCGGGGTTTTGATGACTTAATTCAAAAGCATAATGACCGTTACGAAAAGGATAACGACCACTATACATTGAGCCACGTGAGGGGCCACATGCAGGCGAGTTGCAAAAAGCATTTACAAATAAAGCTCCTTCGGAGGCCAACTTATCTATATTGGGAGACGAAACATAACCTAAAGCACTTTGATTTTTACCAGTAGTTGCTTTATTAAAGCATTCTAACGCATCAGCTCTTTGATCATCGGTTACTATCCAAAGAATATTGGGTTGAGTATGGGTTTGTGCCAAAAGTTGTGTGCTATAAAAAACAACCAACAGTAAAACTGCGACTTTAGAAAGTCCATGGCAAAAAGAATTAACTACAGATATCATTATTTTATGCATTTATTAGATTAACCGAGTGAAAATAAGGTTTGTGATAAGTTTAAATCTCAGTTTCAAAAGTATTTTATAGAACGTAAAAGTCCTGTGCAAAAGGATATACAATATATATACAGTGTGAAAATACTATCTAATAATAAAATGTACAGGGGGTAATTTGTGGAACTTAGGTGTAGGTTAATATTGTGGATTGAGACATACATCGAACTTATAAATTTCGATTTTTTTATGTGCGCTTATGTAAGGATTTTACTCTATGCTTACAATATGGAGTGAGCCTATGGCTTTTGATCTCTTACAAGAGTAAACGTTATTTTTATGATTGAATACGCTGTATGAAGATATGATGTATAAGAGTCCTGTATGAACGACTTATATTGTGGCCTAGGATTTTAATCCAAGGTATTAAGTTATGGTAATCATAGTCCGAATAGCGGGCGGAACATCTACTACTCAAACTTTAAATTTTTATAATAATATGCTTTATCCTCTTGGCTTATTTCACGTAATATTTTGCAAGGATTACCGATGGCAATAACGTTACCAGGGATATCTTTAGTAACCACGCTTCCGGAGCCAATAACGGAATTTTCGCCAATAGAAACTCCGGGATTGATAACTACATTTCCTCCTATCCATACATTAGAACCAATGTTGATTGGAAAAGCATACTCATACTCCTGGTTACGCATTTCGTGATGTAAAGGGTGTCCTGCTGCATAAATAGCTACATTGGGACCCATCAAAACATTATCGCCAATAGTTACCTTGGCACAGTCTAAAATAATTAAATTATAGTTTGCGTAGAAGTTTTCTCCTACCTCAATATTATATCCATAATCGCATCTAAAGGGTGGTTCGATAAAAAACTGACCTTTGGTTTTGCCCAATAGCTTTTTAATTATCTCATTTCGTTCCTCAATTTGCTTAGGGCGTAAAGCATTAAAGTCAAAAATCAATTCCTTGGCATGTTGTCTTTCAGATAATAACTCTTCGCCAAAAGCTTTATATGGTTTGCCCGAAAGCATTTTCTCTTTCTCTGTTTTCATAGGTGTGGTAGTTTGTATCCAAGAAATTATAATAATTCGTTAAGTTTTGCATATTCATTTGCAGTAGACTGAATCAAAGAGTCTGGGTGGTTTAGGTATTGTTTAATTAAAAACCTCTTTGTTTCTATTTGATGGATAAACTTAGTTAAGTCTATCGATTTATTTAATGCAAAAAAATAAAATTCATCATCTGGTTTATAAGTTGTATTGCACGCTAAACTTAATAAACTGGATAGTAGTTCCTGAGAGTCATTATCTAGCTTTTTTAATGGGGTGTCTTGGTGCCAAAATAAGTCAAGTACAGCTTCTAAAATTTCATTATGCTTTGTTTTATGGTTTGATAGTATTTCAGGGAGTAGTACAAAATGTATTATTTCAATATAGTGTGATTCAAAGCGAGAGTTATTACAATTGGCCTTGGCCATTGAATAAACAGTTTTAATAAATGATTCAATATTGTTATCATGTATACATTGCTTTATTTCAGATAATATTTTATTGCGGTTTAATTTCATAATTGGCATTCATTTTAATACAACGTTTCTTACTACTAGCGAGACCGTCTCCAATGAAATATTTTTTCTTTTACAGTAATCACTTTTAAACCATTCTTTAATAAGTTTTGCTCCTTTACTTGCATTGCACGAAATACAACATAAAGCTACGTTATCTTCTCTGTTTAATCTAATATCATTAATAATGTGTTCCCAAGAGGCTTTATTCTTTCTTGGTATTTTTTCATGAGAAAACTCAATGCCGCAGTAAACACATTTGATATCTCTTTTTATAACTAGTTTTTCAACTTCATTAGGGATTCCCCAAAGGTTTGCCATACACTACTTTATTAGTTAAGCGAAATATAGATATTAGCTATGGCTCTTTAAAATTTTAGAAGAAAATTATGTACACGTTAAAGCCCGATAGGGACGAAAAAATATTGTAGCCTTGGGTTTTAATATACGAGGTGTTAGTAAGAATGAAATCAAAGTCCAAATAGCGGACGAGGCATTTTTCCGATTAATTTCCCATCCGATCACCTTTGGCTCTTCTCTTTGCTCTTGTACAGCAAAGGGAAGAGCGATGGGATATTTATTTTTTATCTCCTACCTTCTGCAATTTGAATGATTGAAGTCCAAATTCATTCCAAGTGCCATTGGGTTTGCCAGTTATCCGAACCGAATACTTACCGGGTTTATTAAATTGTACTTCTCCTAATGTTTTTGGTTCAAAAATATAGTCCTTATTTTCCTTACACAAAACGGTTGTATGGTATAACGATTTGTTGGCCAATTCTATTATAATTTCACTACCCGTTTGCTTTTTATTGGTAGCCATATAACTAACAGAAACCTTATATGTGCCAGGTTGTGTAATAATAATATCTGTATAGGCGGAGTCCTTGGCATTTTTCCAACCTATTACTTTCATACGGTCTCTAAACCCTCCATACATAGGTTTAATATTAGGATTAGAATAGTTAAAAGCACGTGCTGTTAAAAATAAATCTCCGTTTTTATACTGCCTTTGAATCGTATCATAACTGCATGTTCCCTCAGTAACCAGTTTAATTACTGACACATCGTTTTGGTTGTTTTTAAAATCCCAGCTTAGTGAGATAGCATCCTTATTCTGTTTAAATTTCACCTTGCTATTTCCATTTATACCTTGCAATTTGGCCGAAGTAACTTTGCCAGCAAATCCATCTAATATAATTTCTGCTGTTTCAGGATTAAAAACATGCATAAAAAGTGTATCCTCCTTCGTCGTTATTGTTCCCCAGTCAAATGTTCTTGGCCAAAAAGGATTGGCTTTAGCATCGTAAATTGCATTACCATTTGTTTTAAGCCAATTACCCATTTGTAATAAACGTTCCTGCATAATTACGGGAATTCTACCATCTGCGGTTGGGCCAACACATAGCAAAAAGTTACCACCACCAGCTGTTACTAAACAAAGTTGTTCAATCAGTTCATCGGCACTATTATAATCATGAATATCTTCGCTTCGGTTATAGCCATAGCTTTGTCCTATGCCTCTGTCTTCTTGCCAAGGATGATGAGGAGAAGTCCATTTTCCATAGCCATATTCACTCTCAAAAACATCTCCATTAATACCTCGCGAACTTCCCCATCGGTCATTAACTACTACTTTGTCTTTCACAGGAGAATCGTAATACAACCATTTGGCCAGCTCATTATTGCGCCATCGTTTTCCGGACATACCCCAGTCGCCATCAAAAAATATGCTCCATGGTTCATAACGGTTAACTACTTCTTTTAACTTAGGATGAAAATGATCCGTAACAAACTTATCCTTATCGCTTAACCATAAAGGATGATACCATTCATACAGTGAAAAGTAGATACCCATTTTTAAACCCATTTTATTTCCAGCTTTATTGAGCTCTCCAATTACATCGCGTTTAGGTCCTAACTCAACACTATTCCAGTTTTTGGTAGATTCTGTTTCGGCATACCCCGTTGGATACATGGCAAAACCATCATGATAGTTGGCTGTGGTTACCACATATTTGGCACCACTTTCAGCAAACAGATTACACCAATCCTCAGCATTAAAAAAATCAGCAGTGAAGTCATGAATCAGATCCTCTACTTTAGTATCGCCATAAACACGTTCATGGAATTTTACTATATCTGGGTCTTCATTTTTTAAACGAGCCCAATACCATTCGGCATAACCGTTAGGGCCAACAGGTGCATAAGAAGGAACGGAATACGGCCCCCAAACCACAAAAATACCGAACTTGGCTTTGTTAAACCAAGCAGGTAATGGTCTCTTATCAATTTCAGCCCAATCCTTTTGATATTGCGCATCCAACATCGCTTTACTTTGTTCAACACTAGGCGCATTCTGCTGCGATTTTGAGGGTATTGTTATACAAAAAAGAAAAAGTAAGCTGAAGATATATTTTGAGTTCATTTTATATGGATTTTTAATATTTAACAAACGTCAACTCTGCCACCTTAGGGAGCTGGCTAGCTTTAAGAATAGTAAGTTTGTATTTACGTGCAGTAACATCTGGGAAACTACGATTATAATTAAAAGTCATTTGTTTTCCCTCAGTTAATAACACCCATTTACCATCAACTAAAGCTTCAATTTTAAAGGCTTCAATACCTTTTCTGAACTCTCCACAAATTACCTTATTAAATGTTTGAGGTGAGCCAAAGTCCAACTCTAACCAAGGTTCTTTATCGCCTTCTTTGTATTGCCAACGAGTAAATAAATTTGCATCAATTACATTAGTTGGAGCAAACTCTTTTCCGTTGTAACTACTTGCTTTTGCTTTTACTCCTTTATGAACCGACTCAACTTTGGGTAATTCTGTTAAAGGTTCTGACAAGGTGATGGCTTTTCCTATTTCCTTTAAACGCTCAATAACATTATCGTCCATTAAACCTTTGTCGTTTGGCGCTGCATTTAATAGGTAGTTAGCGTAATGTGTGTTGGCAAAATTTAATTCTTTTTTTACATCTTCAACCGATTTTAATTCCAGATTAGCAAAATGCTTTTCCCAAAACCAAGCTGGCTGTATAGTTGGCCCCTGCTGCGATGGAACTGTATTGTCAAATGGGCAATGCTGCCCGTGAGTAGCCTCGTAATGCGCCAATTGCGTTAAGCTTAAATCTGTACGACAGCTATGGTTTATCACCAAACAATTAGGTTGAATTGAGTGAATATGGTCGGCTAAGGTAGCATAGGGTAATTCCTTAAAGTCTGGTCCATTGCCCCATTTCGAACCCCACCCATCAATCACAATGCAAGCTATTTCGCCATAATTAGTTAATAATTCGCTTAGTTGTTGCTTGGTAAAGGCAATGTTTTCCTCGTTAATATTTCCATGCTGAATACCGTGATGTCTGTCCCATACCGAAAAATACAAACCAACGGTAATATCTGCCTTACGAAAAGCATCCACATATTCTTTTACAATATCCATATTTTTATACTCCTTCTCAGCCGATGCTATATCGTAGTTGCTTACTTTAGTATCCCACAAGCAAAAACCATCGTGGTGTTTAGTGGTAAAAACAGCATATTGCATGCCTGCAGACTTGGCTGCCGAAGCCCATTGATTACAATCTAATGCGGAGGGTTTAAAATCTTTGGGATCGTGGAAAGGGTAGGCCCATTGCTCGGCATGGTAGGTACCCGTGTTATAATGAATAAACATGCCAAATTTCAGATTTAAAAAATCTAACACTGGATCATTGGCTTTTACCAATTTTTGTGCTGGTAGTGTATAAAATATACCAAAGGCAACAAGTAGAAGAATTCTCATTTTCATAACTCTATATTTTTATTTTGTATTGCTGATATCATTATATTCTAGGCATTAATTCAACATCTCGTTTATCCATATTCAGATAAGAAAATTAAGGATGTTGAAATACTGATATTAAAGCCATCTTTATTTTTCCGTTAGATTCAGTCATGGCGTTTTATGATTACAATATTACGTGGAAAGTATAAGCTTATACTCATATTTAACATGAGAAAAATCTATACAAACACCATTTTAGTGCTTTAAAAATCAATACAATTAAAAAGTAATACATAGCTTTGTTTTGTTATAAATTGTACACTATCAGTAAAATAATGAATAAACATCTACTACTACTTTACCTTGTCTTTATTTCAGTGTTAGATATTAACGCAGATATAGCTATACAAACTCAAGAAGAGAGGCATGCGTTTTTAATACAGGCTAAAGCATTGGAAAAATCCGATGAAGATTCGGCTTTGGTGTTCTATAAATCTCTGATAGATTCAGCAGAGCTTTTGCAAGATTCCATTACTATGGTATGCAGTATACGCATTGGTAAGATACAAGGGCGCAAGCAAAATTTTGCAGATGCCTTTGATTATTCTATACAGGCTTTGGCCATAGCAGAAGCGATTAAGGATAGCCTTTCCATGGCTACCATAAAGGCCGACTTGGGCATTTTATATCAAGAATTTGGTAAGGAGAATATTTCTCGTGAGTACCTCATACATTCCCTTGAGCTTGTGAAGCATTTGTATAAGCAAAACAAAATTAGTCAGCAAAGATTGTCGGGAGCACATTTTACCTTGGCCACGCATTACCGAAAGTTTGCCCATTACGATTTAGCTTTAAATCATTTGGATACAAATGAGGTGATTAGTGAAATCATGAATCGACCTAAGGTGTTTGACAGTTATCACCGTTCGGAGCAGGCTTTTATATATACTCAAATTGGCAGGACAGATACAGCCAAGATGATTTTGCACGATGTTGAAAGGCTTATTTTAGATGAGATGTTAGACGATAAGGTGTACGAGGGTTTGAAAGGGTTTATTAGTGTGGTTTACTATTACCTGGGAAATGCTTATTTAAAGGAAAACAAATTTGAACCAGCCATTTCGTATTATCAAAAAGCCTTACACTACAACGAAAAATATGGATACCACAATAGTTTGCGTACGGATATTTTAGAACGGGAGGCATTGGCTCAATTTAATTCATTACAATTTAAACAAGCCTATTTAAGTCTTCGGCAATCTAAGGAGTTAGGCGATGCATATTTTGGTGCCACAAGTGTCCGCAATAATTCACTTATAGAAATAAAAAACAAGTATAAAGAAGAAGTAGTTCAACAAAGAATAGCCTTACTCGAACAGGAAAAATTACTCTCTGATCAGCGTCAAAGCATCTTTATTTTTAGAATAATTTTAATCGTATTAATAGGCACATTAGTTATCTTCTTTTTATTATATCAAATAAAAAAACAACGCACTAAGTTTGGTCTGGAGAAAGAGCTTATCCAAGAAAAACAAGAGAAAGCCAAAGAAGCTTTAGATATAAAAAATAAGGAGTTAACTGCTTTTACACTTAAGCTGATAGAAAAAGAAGAAACGATTCATACCTTGGCCGAGAAACTGCGTGAAACATCAAAAGGAGACCAATCGACTGAAACTATACTGAAAACTTTAAATGCGGAAACGGTGGGCTTATGGAATGAATTTAATAGTCGTTTTATTGCCGTAAATAGTGGATTTTATGAACATCTGCAAAAGAAATACCCAGAGCTAAGTCCAACGGAGCGTAAGCATTGTGCCTTGATAAAACTAAATTTTTCAGGTAAAGAAATGGCTAGCCTTTTGGGTATTTCAGTTACAAGTGTTCATGTTTCAAGATATAGATTACGCAAACGTTTTGGCTTGGATAAAAATGAAAATTTAACTGATTTTATTGCCAAGATTTAAGCTTTCGGGGTTATATCTACTGTTCTTTAAGTCGGTTTTTAACCTTCAAAGTTTTCATCTGAGCTACGCTAGCTTTTATGGTTTTATGTATCATCTGCTCACCAATTTTAATACTTGCTTTAGATGGATCGCCTGAAAAGCCTAACTCTAATTTTTCTTCTTTGCTTAAATCTGCATATTTAAGTTTGTCTCTTCTTACGCCACTTGAATCAATGGCTAGCATTAAAGAAACGTCAACAATACTTGCATGAGCTCCTACGGTTTCAGGCGAAAAACCAGCAGCAATTAAGGAATCATTCACTTGCATAAATGGCTTTCCGTAATACTCTGAAACAAAATGAACTCTAGTATCTGAACTAGCCCATTCCTTATTCAATATTGTAGAAACTGTTTTCAATCCATTCTGATTGCCACCACTATCTCCTATTAAGAAGATATCTACAAAGCCATGCTGGTTTAAACTTCGGCAAGTGTACTCCAGAAGTTTAATAAAATACTCCTCGGGCAAGCTAATCGTTCCAGGATATTTCATCCAGCCTTCCGCGGGGTTTATTTTACCTTCAGGTACATATGCAATAGTCGGTGCTACCAACGCATCTCCCAGTTCTTGAGCAATTCTATCGGCTAAATATTTTACTCTAATATTATGCTTTCCGAGCACCATATGTGGCCCGTTTTGTTCCGTACCTCCCGTAGGTATTATAATGGAAGAACCTTCATTAATTATAAAATCCTGAACTTCTGTCCAGGTTAATTCTTCTAAAAATAATGATCTTTTATCTGTTGTTTGGCTTACTCCATTACTTGTAAATATTAAGAGAATAAGAGAGATGAAAAAGGGAATTTTTTGCTTGTTCATGTTTGTCATATTTTGTCTGTTGTTCAAAATTATTTAATACCCCCAAATGCCCCAAAGCACATGTTCTTATGCAATATATCAGTTGTTCTAAAACCAACTTTTTTCATTAAATCTAATTGATAGGTCATGGATCTAGGGGTATCTTCCTTTTCAATGTAATTAAAAACCAAATCTCTATAGGCCTTATCTTTCAAATCCTCTAAATAATCACCATACCTAAACCAGGTATATGTGGTTATGGCATCACTTTCCTGAATAATCAAATCTGAAATCATCAAACAACCTCCTGGTTTTAACAATGCATACAATTTTCTAAAAGAATTTTCCCAATCGTTGTCATCACGTAAGTGGTGTAATACAGCTCCCGCTAATATGATATCATATTTATTTTCGGACAATTTAAGCTCTCTAATGTCTGATTGAATACAGCTTACCTGCGTATTGGTTAGCGGAGATACTCTTTCCTGTGCTCTGTTTAACATGGCTTGACTTAAGTCTATTAAGGTGCAATTTAAGTGAGGAATTTTACTTAGCATTTTTAAGGTGTAATTTCCAGCTCCGCATCCAATATCTAATAAATTAGTGGCATCAGGTTTAATCCGTTTAGCTGCTTCGGTTAATAGTTCAAGTGAAACCGTAGCATCTATTGTAGTTGCTTGCCCTGTGTTTAATTCTGAGAAACGCTCTACATCATGGTCAAAACGTTCCTTAATTTCTTGTACGCTCGATTTTTTCATCCTTTAGTTTTTAAGTGATGGATACTATTTCAAAAGTATAGATTCGTATAATGAGTTAAAAAGACTTATTTTGTCAATTATTAATACCTTATGAGTATAATATGGAATTACGTCACCTAAAATACTTTTTGGCTGTTGCCGAAGAACTCAACTTTACTAAGGCTGCTGAAAGGCTTTATATTTCTCAGCCACCATTGAGTAGACAGATTAAAGAACTGGAAAATGAAATTGGAGCTCAATTATTTGAGCGCAATAATAAAAAGGTGGCTTTAACGGAAGCTGGGTTGTATTTTAAGGAGCAAATAACTTTGCAAATACAAAAACTAGAAGCTATAGTTTTAAAAACCCGAAAGATTTCGGAAAACGTAAGCGGTGAATATCGGATTGCATATATTAGCTCTACTTTTTCGAAAACTATTACGAGTCTGGTGCAGCATTTGATCAAGAAATATCCTTACCTGAATATTAAACTATACGAAACATCCACAAACAAACAGATAAGCGCGTTGGAACAACATAAAGTTGATTTAGGGATTTTAAGGGCTCCTGTAATATCTACCCATATAGATACACAATTGTGGTATAAGGATTCGTATGCTCTAGTGTATAATAAACGGAATATCTCTACGGAAAAAGCAGAAGATTTAAAGCATCTGAAAGATGAGGTTTTTGTGTTTTATAATAAAGATTACGCTCCATCGTATTATCAATCTTTAATGGAGATATGTTCTAAGTATGGGTTTATTCCAAATGTTGTACACGAATCAAACAATATTAATTCTATCATTCAATTAGTGCGAAATGGATTGGGTGTTTCCATAGTGCCATCGAGTATACAACGAAGCCATATTTATCCAGAGCTGTCCTTTGTTGAATTAGATACCACCTTAAGTACCGATGTAGTTTTGGCTACGCCTAAAGGTGAAGTTTCGGAAGTAACCGAGTTTATTCAAAGTTATTTGCTGAAAGAAAATTAGCTACAACAGCGGGCTTAGCAACCTGGCCAGTGATTCTTTGGCTTTTTGCTTTAAAGGTCGTTTGCGCCATTCCGAAAGGATTACACGTCTACTGTCTGCAAAATCCTCAATAAACGATTCTTTAACTTGTATGGCAAATTCTTTATCGTACACAAAAGCGGTTACTTCAAAGTTTTGCTCAAAGCTCCTGAAATCCATATTGGCTGAACCTACCGAAGCAATCATATCATCCGAAACAATCACCTTACTATGGATAAATCCTTTCTGATAAAAGTAAAACTTAACGCCGGTCTGCATCATTTCCTTTAGATACGACATGGATGATAGTTTTGTGATGTAAGCATCTGATTTTTCAGGGATAATGATACGCACATCCACTCCACCCATAGCCGCAGTTTTTAAAGCCATCAGAACACTTTCGTTGGGCATAAAATAAGGCGAGGCAATGTATACATATTTTTTAGCGGTGGTAATCAACTTAAAAAAGCCCATCATAATGCCTGGCCAATCGGTATCTGGTCCACTAGAACTAACTTGTACTATCTTGTCTCCAAGGGCATCTTTGCTTGGGTAATATTTTTTATCGGCCAATTCAACTTGACTCACAAAATACCAATCGATAGAAAAAATAGTTTGTAAATTGTTGACTGCATCACCCTCAATTTTCAAATGGGTATCGCGCCAAATACCGTATTCAGGACTACCATGAATATACCTGTCGGCTACGTTTACACCACCAACAAAACCTACTAATCCATCAATAACCACTATTTTTCTATGGTTTCGATAATTCAGCTTGCTGGTAAAAGCAGGAAACATCACCTTTAAAAAGGGGTAAATATGAACGCCTTGTTTACGCAAGTTCTCGAAATCTTTTTTCTTTATATTCCAAGAGCCAACATCATCAACAATTACTCTTACTTCAACTCCTTCTTTTGCTTTCTGAACTAAAATATCTCTTAGTTTCATTCCTACTTCATCTTTTTCAATGATGTAATATTGTAGATGAATAAAGTGTTTAGCTTTTCTTAATTCCTCAAATAAGGAGTCAAACTTGGTTTTGCTATCGTTATATAATTCTAACTTATTACCTGAAGTGATTACCGAATGGCTATTATTTAATTGTAATTGAATAATACGTTTTTTCTCTTCTACTATATCGCCATGTTCTCCGTGAAGCTCAGCCAGTTTCTTGGTTTGTGAATTGGCTAGGTTCTGCAGATACTCATGGTTTTTAAGTCCTTTACGACGAATGATTTTCTCCTTTCTGAGGTTTTGGCCAAAAAATAAGTATAGTACGCCACCAAGTATAGGTAATAGCAGCAGAACCAATATCCATGATAGCGATTTTAATGGGCTGCGATTTTCAAGAATCATCACTCCAATCACCACAAAAATGGAGATGATATAAGATGTTATCAGAAAGGTGTAAACGAGTGAATCCCAGTTTTCATTCCACCACATAAAATAGAGTTTAAGTATTCGCTTTGCCTAAAAATAGAGTTTCGCATTTAAAAAACATACTATTTTGCTCCATTATTCCTGTAAAAGCATAATTTACTGTTTCCAACCTCTTCCTGAATCTGTATTTCGGCATTAACACTTGGTGCATCTACTCCTTTCCCAAATAGTTTATCACCTATAAATACACGAGCTTCATCCCAATAGTTACTATCAATAAAACTTTGTAATACTTGTTTACCTCCCTCAATAATTACAGATTGTAAGTTGGCTTTATAAAGCTCTTGGAGTATTTGGGTAATAATATTCTCGTTAAAGTTTATCTTAATGTATTGCAGGTTTTCTTTATCAACCTTCTCTTGTTCGGTAAAAACAATGGTGTTAACTGATCCATCAAAAAGGTGATGCGACTCAGGAACTCTACCTTGACGATCAATTAAAATTCGGGTAGGATTATTGCCTGACCATTCTCGGGTAGTTAAAGAAGGATTGTCTTTGATGGCCGTATTGGTTCCTACTAAAATAGACTGCTCTTCGCTACGCCATTTATGCACTAATTTTTTAGCAAAATCATTGGTTATCCATGTGGGCTGACCATAGTTTTCTTCTGTTCTATCCATATCGATAAAACCATCTAAGGTTTGCGCCCACTTAAGAATTACATAGGGTCGTTTCTTTTCATGAAAGGTAAAAAAGCGCTTATTTAATTCTCGGCTTTCTTCCTCCAATACACCTACCGTAATATCAACACCTGCTTCTTTCAGCATTTCAATACCCTTACCTGCCACCTTCGAAAAAGTATCTGTGCAACCAATAACCACTTTGGGTATTTTACTTTCTTTTATCAGAAGCGAACATGGAGGTGTTTTGCCAAAGTGTGCACAAGGCTCTAGGTTTACATATAAGGTAGATTCCGTAAGTAAAGATTTATCCTTAACAGAGTTTACAGCATTAACTTCTGCATGTGGTTCACCTGCTTTATGATGAAAACCTTCTCCAATTATTTTGCCTTGGTGCACAATAACTGAGCCCACCATTGGGTTTGAGTAGGTGTTTCCTAGACCAATTTTTGCCAAGTCGAGGCAGCGTTGCATGTATTTTTTATCCATAGTTCTGCTATCCTTCCAATTTTAATAGAGATACAAAATAAGCTCATCTCTGAAATGGACCAATCTTATACAAAAATGGTTAATTTTGCTGCATCACAAAAATAATACATGTAAATGATTGCACTTAGCACGGTTAAAGAGGTTTCGAATAAGTTTAAAGCTGAATTAAAAGGATTTTATCCTGTGGAGGAGATTCGAAATTTCGTTTGGATTATTTTTGAGCATGTTCTGGGGTTTTCAAAAGTTGATTTAATAACCAAGGATGACCAAGTATTGAATGAGGAACAGCAATTGTTTTGTGAGGAAGCACTATCGCAACTTAAACAACATAAACCCATTCAGCAAATTATTGGAAATACAGAGTTTTATGGTCTAACTTTTCAGGTGAATGAGCATGTATTAATTCCTCGTCCAGAAACAGAGGAATTAGTGCAATGGATTATTGAGGATAACAAGCTAACAAAGCCAAATATTCTTGATATTGGTACAGGTTCTGGTTGTATTCCCATTTGCTTAAAAAAGAATATTGCCGAAGCCGAAGTGAGCGCTTGGGATATTTCGGAAGAAGCCTTGAATGTTGCAAAACAGAATGCTGTACTAAATGACACAAAGGTTAATTTCAAATTACAAGATGTCTTAAAATCGGATATTGAATCGTCATTGCAATTGGATGTTGTGGTTAGCAATCCTCCTTATATTCGCGAGCTTGAGAAGGATTTGATGCAGGATAATGTATTAGAATTTGAACCACATTTGGCTTTGTTTGTGAGCGATCAGGATCCGCTTATTTTTTACAGAAAAATTAGTCAGTTAGCTACAAAGCTATTAAAAAATGGAGGCTTACTTTATTTTGAGATAAACGAGGGTTTAGGTCAGGAAACTTGCGACCTAATGATTTCGTTAGGGTTTAAAAATATACAATTGCGTAAAGATTTATTTGGCAAAGATAGGATGGTTAAAGGTCAGTGGCTAGTGTAGCTATTTCAGATTGAACCATATTTCTCATATCAACAAAAAAGGCATCAAATTCATGATGTATTTCATCGTATTGCTCCTCCATGACTTTAATAGCACAGTCTGATTTTGCCGGTAGAGAGCTGTGGTTGGCCATGATCGCTAAAGAGCGCTCAATGCCCCACATGTGTTTGTAGGTTTCCAATCGTCTACTTTTGATTAAAAAAGGCAAAAAGCCTTTAACCCGATTGGGCAAAGTAAAATAATGCTTCAGAAAGTAATTATGTACTTCGGTAACATATTGGTTTAATTCAGCATCAGAATAATTGTTCCAAAATTTAGCCAGATAATGGTCGTAAACAACATCAATCACTACAGAAGCATATCGTTGATAGCAAGGTTTAAAGCGAGCAGTGCTTCTTTTTACAATCTCGTGCTTATCCGTAAAAGCATCTATTTTACGGTGCAAACGAATACCTTGCTGAATTTCTGGAGTATAACGTTCCAACTGTTTACCTTTTACATAATCGGCTATAAAATTGCCAATCATTAAAGGGCTGGGTTTGCCAGATAAATATATATGTGCCAGAAAATTCATAGTGTAAAGTTACCAATATAGCTGATTTTCTTACCTGCGAATGTAATTTTTGCTTAAAGAAATAGATAAGCTTACAATAAATTCATTTACTTTATGTGTTGAAAATAAAAAGCCCCAACCAATGAAACGAGCCGCAAGACAGCTTTTCTTACCTGCCTGCCATCAGGCATCGGAAGATCACCATTATGGCGAGTTCCATCTGGCCAAAAGAAATAAAATTTAAGCAGATGAAAAATGTAATAATACTAGGTGCCGCTGGACGCGATTTTCATAACTTCAATGTATATTTTAAAAATAATCATGATTATAAAGTAGTTGCTTTTACGGCTACTCAAATTCCTGATATAGCAGATAGAAATTATCCTATTGAATTAACAGGTAAGCACTACCCTTACGGTATTTCTATTTTAAAAGAAGAGGATTTGCCTTACTTGATTAAAAAGCTAAACGTGGATGTTTGTGTTTTTTCGTATAGCGATGTTTCCTATAAAAGATTGATGAGTTTGGCTTCTGTTGTTCAGGCGGCAGGTGCTGACTTTAGGTTGTTAGGTCCTAAAAATACCATGCTCAACAGTTTAAAACCTGTGGTAGCCGTTTGTGCTACGCGAACAGGTTGTGGGAAAAGTCAAACTTCATTAAAGGTTGCTGAATACCTGAAGAGCAAAGGAAAAAAAGTGGTGGTTATTCGTCATCCTATGCCTTATGGCAATTTAAAAGATCAGATTGTTCAACGTTATTCATCGGTTCTTGATTTGCAAAAAAATAACTGTACCATTGAGGAAATGGAAGAGTATGAACCACATATTAAGCAGGGAAATGTGATTTATTCGGGTGTTGATTATCATGATATTTTACGCGAAGCTGAGGATGATGAAAAAGGCTGCGATGTAATTGTTTGGGATGGAGGAAATAATGATATGCCTTTTTACAAACCTGATTTAATGATAACGGTTGCAGATCCACATAGGGTAGGAGATGAGGGAAGTTATTATCCTAGTGAGACTAATATTAGAATGTCGGACGTAATTATCATCAATAAAATAGATAGTGCCAATGCAGATGATGTAAATCAATTACGTTCGAATATTATAGCTATAAATCCAAAGGCAACTATTGTTGAGGCAGCTTCGCCAGTAGAAGTAGAGGATGCTTCTTTAATTACTGGAAAAAGAGTGTTGGTGGTTGAAGATGGTCCTACATTAACGCATGGAGGAATGAGTTTTGGTGCTGGTATTATTGCCAGCAAAAAGTATGGAGCTGCTGAAATAGTGAAACCTGCCGAATACGCTGAAGGTAGCATTAAAGATGTTTATAAAAATAACCCTCATTTAGAGGAAGTAATACCAGCTATGGGTTATAGTAATACTCAGATAAAGGAGTTAGAAGCTACCATTGAAAATACACCATGCGATAGCGTTGTTATTGCTACACCTATTGATTTATCCAGAGTATTGAATATTAATAAACCATATACTAGAGTTAAATACGCTCTGCAAGAAATCGGTAAGCCTGATTTAACAGAGATTTTAGATGAGTTTATAAATAAACCGTAAGAAAATATTTAAGCACCATAAACCTTGGTGCTTTTTTATCTCCTTCTCCTATGCTTCCTTTTAACCGCGTTGTATGGGTCGCCAATACAAGGTAAGGCTCTAATGCCATTGTCATTATTCGAACCTTTTTCTTTATCGCAGCCAAATAACATACTCAAGCCAAACCTAAGATTGGCATTTCTAGTTCCGCCCAAATCAGACCATCCAAATACATTATCGGATATTGCATGAAAATGAAGAAAACCAAATTTAGCTCCAAAGCCTAAACCAACATTGGTAAACTGTCCGTTTTGTAATGTGTATGAGGCACTACCATATATATTCTTTGTAATCTCGGCATTTCCAGAAAGCGTAAAAGACGGATGCCATCGCTTTTTGTACATCTCAGTATGAAATACGGCACCAGCATTTAGCCACTCATTCATGGTTTTAGATACTCCTATATACAAAGCTGGCGCAAGTGGAGATGAATATCCATCGTATAATACTCTTGGGTTAAATATTTCAGCAATAGAATCTCCTATCTCACCATCATCTGTTAATTCATCTGTAATATCAATTTCACCTTCGCTGTGTAAACTAAATACATCCGATTTCCATTTCAGGTAGCCGATGTCTAACAAACTTGCAGAAAGCGTTGTGGTGTTATTGATTTGATATACAAGGCCTAGGTCAACTCCATAGCCTTTATTGGCTTTGTTCATGAGGTATTCTCTAGTATCTATTTCTTCTTTGAATTCTATTTCTTCCAAATACCCATCGGCATCTGTGGTTATATCAACGGGTAAAGAACCATATAAATCACCTTTACCATTTATATAGGTTTCGAAAGTGGTAGCATCGGTAAAAAGATGTAAATCGATAGGTTTATTATATACATCTGCTTTGCCGTATAAAAACTTAAGCCGTACTCCTATACTTAGTTTCTCATTTACTTCTCTGGCCCAACCTAAGGCATATTCTCTATAATGAATAGTATTAGCACGAGTGCCACTCATGTCAGCATTTTTACCTTCGAATTGTGAGTTACCTTCGTTTAGTAGTAAAAGGGCATTTTTGTTTAAAACTGAGAAACTGTTTATTTTTTCATTTATCCCCAAAGTAAAGTAGTTAGCTCCATGTTTATAACCTGCAGACAATAATGATAAATGAACTTCCGTAGCAACCACTTCTGTTTTGCCAAAGTTTCTGATGGTTTCGTCAGGATTAAATATCAATGAATCTCCAGTGCTTGGGGTTAATACATCACTTAGGGCAAACCCCGTTGAATAAGCATTTATGTGAGTTGAACCCAATACGGGCATGCCAACAAATACCTTGCAATTAATACCAACGGCAGGGTTAACTATATTTGCCTGAGGTAAATCGTGCATCAAAAACAAAGTGTTGTTCTGTTGACTATTCGTTTTAATTATAAAACAGAAAGTAAGGGTAAGAGCTAATAGGAGTTTCATGCGATAAATATGTTTTTAATAGTCGCACGCAACTTAAAAATGGTATTAATTGGTTTTAGCATTATATAATCAGTCATTGAATCGCTTCTCAGCAAAATTTCTTACATCGGTACATTTAAGGCAGACCGCAAGCCGATATTTATATTTACATTGTACTTATCCATATTGGCTTGTACTTCAGGGCTAAGTACCATTTCCTTAATGAAAACTCTCACCAGTATTTTTTTTGCATTCAATAGCGTAGGAATGTCTGCCTTTGTAAATGTTTCGTCATGAATTAGATACGTAGGTGTTGTTATTGTTCCGTCATCAGCTATTGTAGGTATATCAAGTTCTAATTGCCCCGAGGGAGTGATACTTTTAAGAGTTCTTCCAACTTCATCCATATAAAATGCATCAATTTCGAGTTTTGCAGGAAAGTTATTAGTAATCTCAACTCTTAAAAGCAATTGCTCTATGTAATCACTTTCGCTAAATATATTAGACAAGTCAAAATCAAATTCTTCAGTTATTAAAATTTTATTGTACCTGTTGTAGGTATCTAATAAAGAAAGAGAACCTCCATATTCATTCTCATTGATGTCAAAAGAACTAACAGGAAAAGATGTCTTTATATTTAGATCTTTACTAGTCGATATTTTACTAAGATCTTCTTTAATACAACTTGGGTTTAGCAAGAAGATGACCGATAAAGTTGATATGATTAAGATCCGATTTAACATGACTTCTAATTTAGACTATTCTGATTTTGTACTTAAATTCTATATTATTACAAGAGCATAAAAGCGTTTAGTTTCAAATAACGTTATTTAAAATATTCCATTTCTATATATTGAATTAAGGAATGTATAATTTGTATGTGTAATTCCTGAATTCTATCTGAGTAACCGTTATGAGCAATTCTTAATTCTTCATCACAAATATCCTTTAGCTTTCCACCGCTTTTGCCTGATAATACAATAACCTGCATTCCTTTTTTACGCGCTTCTTCTGCCGCATGCACAACATTAGCCGAATTCCCACTGGTACTAATTGCTAATAATACATCTCCAGATTTACCCACTGCTTGCACATATCTTGAAAAAATGTAATCGAAACCATAATCATTTCCTACACAAGTAATATGAGTAGGATCTGAGATAGAAATAGCTGCTAACCCTTCTCTATCATCTCGGAAACGACCACTCAATTCTTCCGCAAAATGCATAGCGTCACTCATTGAACCACCATTGCCACACGAAATAATTTTACCTCCATTTTTTAAACAATTTACCATGATATCACCAGCCGCTTTTAACTTATCCCAGTTACTATCTTCTTGAATAAAATCGTTCAATATTCGTTGCGCTTCCTTAAAATTGTCCTTAATGCTATCAATACTCATTTTTGTTCCTATTTTTGGTAAATATACGATGGGTTTTTTTACTGAAAAACTATTCACCCTAAAGATTTATCATGAAACAAAAAATATACGATATCATTTTTGAGGCAGATACCAAAGCGGGCAGAGTCTTTGATATTTCCTTGATTGTTTTAATCATATTTAGTGTAACTATTGTAATGCTGGAAAGTTTACCTGGCAAGTCAGAAGCTTTCTACTCAATTTTAAATATTTTAGAATGGATTGTTACTGTTGCTTTTCTGCTAGAGTACATCATTCGCCTTTGGGTGGTTAGACATCCTTGGCGTTATGCCACTAGCTTTTTTGGTATTATTGACTTACTAGCTATTATTCCTACCTTTTTAGGTTTGGTTTTTATAGGGACTCATATGTTGGTTGTATTGCGAGCTTTAAGATTACTCAGAGTTTTTAGAGTACTTAAGCTAACCCGTTATATCAACGAAGCCTCACATCTATGGAAAGCATTAATTGCCAGCCGTAACAAGATTGGTGTATTTTTATTTACCGTAATTATTATGGTGGTGATTCTGGGTACTTTAATGTACATTATAGAATCGGATGATGGCAGTGGGTTTACAAGTATTCCGATTAGTATATATTGGGCCGTCGTTACTTTAACAACGGTAGGGTATGGTGATATTGCTCCTGTTACGGCTCTTGGACAAACATTGGCAGGCATTGTGATGATAATGGGTTATGCCATTATTGCTGTTCCTACAGGTATTGTAACGGCTGAATTAACCAGAAAACAGGATGATGAAACAACTACGCAGGTTTGTCCGGCTTGTTTAGCAGAAGGACATGATAAGGATGCTACGCATTGTAAGTTTTGTGGAGAAAAGCTATAGGCTAAAACAAAAAAAGCATCAAAATATGATTTCTGGTATCATACCTTGATGCTTTAAATTCTTTTACAAACGATTTATTTTCTTTCTAAATCGATAAACGTATAGTTAAATTCGTTTCGGTCATCATCTTTTACTTCTTCTTTGTAAACCTCACTCCACTCCGATGGATTAAGCTCAGGGAAGAAGGTGTCTGCATCGTTAAAGTATTGGTCTATCATGGTTAGATAGAGTTTGTTCGCTTTGGGCAAAAAAGCTTCATAAATAGTTGCTCCACCTATGATGAAAACCTCCGTATCCTCCTTGGATAATTCTAAAGCTGCCTCTGGTGTTGAAACGATTTCGGCTCCTTCTAGTTTTAATGCTGTATTTCGTGATATTACAATGTTTCTTCTATTGGGCAATGCTCCTTTAGGCAATGAGTCAAATGTTTTTCGACCCATAATAATAGTGTGACTAGTTGTTAATGCCTTAAACCTTTTTAGGTCGTTAGGGATATAAGCTAACAAGTCGTTATTTTGGCCAATTGCATTAAGTTTTGCGATGGCCACAATCATTGAAATTTTTGTCATGGGTTAAATTTTAAACGGAGATAGCTCCTTTTATATGTGGATGGGGGTCGTATTCACTTAAGGTAAAATCCTCAAATGTAAAGTCATCAATATTCTTTATATCTGGATTTAAAGTCATTTTAGGTAATGGACGAGGATCACGCGTAACCTGCAATTTTACTTGGTCAATATGGTTACTGTAAATATGTACATCGCCTAAAGTGTGTACAAAATCACCGCATTCCAATCCTGTAGCTTGTGCTACCATCATTAATAATAAGGCATAAGATGCAATATTAAAAGGTACGCCCAAAAATAAATCGGCGCTACGTTGGTATAACTGGCAAGACAATTTGCCATCCGCTACGTAAAACTGAAAAAGAATATGACAAGGCGGTAGTTGCATCTCATCTAACTGACCTACATTCCATGCACTAACAATATGACGTCGAGAGTTTGGATTGCTTTTAATCGATTCAATAACTTGTTTAATCTGGTCTACATACTCACCATTAGCCATAGGCCATGAGCGCCACTGATATCCATAAATTGGTCCTAGTTCACCATCTTCTTTGGCCCACTCATTCCAAATGCGAACACCATTATCTTTTAAATATTTTACATTGGTGCTACCTTTTAAAAACCAGATAAGTTCGTGAATAATTGACTTTAAATGGAGCTTTTTAGTGGTGACCAAAGGAAATCCTTCTTGTAGGTTAAATCTCATTTGATGACCAAAAACACTTGTTGTTCCTGTTCCTGTTCTGTCTTCTTTTAATACGCCTTCTTCCAACACGCGTTGGCACAAATCAAGATATTGTTGCATAGTCTTTTACTGTAATTAAGCAAGCACCTAAACTAGTGCTTTTTTTTTTGAGACACAAAATTAGAAAATTATTTTAGTTTTAAGTTTGTTGTTGTCTTGAGCATTTTTTCTCGCTGATTTAAACAGTTACTAATCCGCGAGAAATATTAAGTCAAAGTAAAAGAAATATCAGGATGAGCCTCTAGGTACTCTACTATCTCATCGCTTAAATTAATTTTAGTTGAACGTGAGAAAAACTGAGCTTGATGAGTTTGTTCTTCTTTATCGTAAATAGAGAATTTTAAAGTAACATTTCCTTCTGTTTCTTTTGATAATTCGACTAAATCGGTTACCAAGGCTTCATCTAGGGCTTGCAGTGGTACTTGAATATTTAGTCCAGAGACCCTTGATTCACGGATGCCATCCAGCATTTCAATCTTAGTTACTTTTACTTCAAGCTCTCCTGTCTTAGTCCATTGTTTTTCTTGTATTCTGCCTCTAATCATGATATAATACCCCTCCACCATAAATCGCGCAAACTCGGGATAATCTTTACCGAAAAAAGCAAACTCATACGAACCACTGTAGTCATCTACCGTCATTATACCATAGGGATTTCCTTTTTTGGTCATGCCAGAACGAGCTGCAGTAACAATGCCACCCATGGTTACATCACGACCTTTCATTTTTTCCAAATCATCCAGATCACCAAATTTGGTGGTGCAGAAATGGTTAATCTCTAGTTTATATACGTCAAGTGGATGGGCTGACAGGTAGATTCCAATGAGGTCTTTTTCGCGAGCCAACCTTTCTAATAAAGAAAATTCTTCGCAAACAGGGGCGGTTGGTTTTGTAATTGCAGCTGATGCTCCTGCTGCTCCAAACAAAGAATTAGCAGCTGTGGCTATATCGTTTTGGTATAAATTACCATAACGAGCCATATTCTCAACGAAGCTAGTTAGTTCGCCTGGTAAGTTGGCAAAATATTGCGCTCTATGAAATGCAGGGAAACCATCAAAACCTCCAGCTGCAGCTAGGGCCTCCAGGTTTTTCTTATTCACCGTTTGAAGGTTTACGCGCTCTACAAAATCAAAAATATCTTTAAAGGGGCCACCTTTTTCTCTTACTCTAATTATTTCTTCTACCGCACCTGCTCCAACACCTTTAACTCCAGCCATTCCAAAGCGAATAGCACCATCTTTATTTACAGTAAACTTGCGGTAACTTTCATTCACATCTGGCCCAAGTACGTCCATTCCCATTCGCTTACACTCTTCCATGAAGATGGTAATCTTGGTAATGTCGGTTAGGTTACGACTCAGTACACCCGCCATAAATTCGGCTGGATAGTGGGCTTTTAAATAACCCGACTGATAGGCCACATAGGCATAACAAACGGAGTGCGATTTATTAAAGGCATAACTGGCAAAGGCCTCCCAGTCTCCCCAAATTTTGTCAATTAACTTATCAGGGTTAGCATTGGTCGTTTTTCCATCTTTACAAGCCGTTACAAATTCCTCACTATCCTTACACCCTTTGATAAACTTCTCCTTAAGTTTATCCATCATGGCAATGATTTTTTTACCCATTGCCTTACGCAGTGAATCGGAATCTCCACGAGTAAAACCACCCAGTGCCCTAGATTGAAGCATCACCTGCTCCTGATATACCGTAATTCCGTAGGTATCTTTCAGGTAGGGTTCCATCAGAGGGTGGTCATATATAATTTCTTCTCGTCCGTGCTTACGTTCGATAAATGATGGGATATATTCCATCGGACCTGGACGATACAAGGCATTCATGGCCACAAGGTCTTCGAAACGGTTAGGCTGCAATCCTCTCAGGTGTTTTTTCATACCTGGGGATTCAAACTGGAAAACAGCCGTTGTTTCACCATTACCAAAAAGTTGGAAGGTTTTTTCATCTTCCAATGATATCTTGGCCAAATCGATATCAATACCTTTGGAAAGCTTTACATTATCCAATACTTCTTTAAAGATGGAAAGGGTTTTCAATCCTAGAAAGTCCATTTTTAGCAGGCCAATATCTTCTACAAATCGTCCATCATATTGCGTGGTCAGTAATTCTTCTCCTTTGGTAGGCATTACTGGCAAGTGCTCTACTAATGGGTTTTTACCGATTAATACACCACAAGCATGTACACCGGTTTGTCGCACTGCACCTTCCAATTGCTCTGCGAACTTAAGTGTTTCTGCAATCAATGCATTAGACGATTCTTTTTCAAGCTCCAATTCTGGCACTTCTTTGTATGCCTTCTTAAAACTCATCTTAGGCGCTTCTGGCACCATTTTAGCCAAACGGTTTGCCTCCGAAAGTTCTAAATTTAGTACACGAGCAACATCTTTAATGGAACTTTTGGTTGCCATAGTACCAAATGTACAAATGTGGGCTACTTTATCCTGTCCATATTTATCGGTTACATAATCCAGAACGCGTTGTCGTCCATCGTCATCAAAATCGATATCCACATCGGGCATGGAGATACGGTCGGGATTTAAGAAACGCTCAAAAAGCAAATCGTATTTAATGGGGTCTACATCGGTAATTTTAATGCAGTATGCTACGGCAGCACCAGCAGCCGAACCCCTTCCAGGCCCTACAAGTACACCATTATCCTTAGCCCAGTTAATAAAATCCTGGGTAATTAAGAAGTAACCAGGGAATCCCATGGTTTTAATGGTGTTGAGCTCAAATTCTATACGCTCTCTCTTATCATCAGTAAAATCATCAGGGTACCTAAATTTTGCTCCCTCGTAAGTAAGATGCTCTAGGTAATCGGCTTCCAACTTAATTTGAACGACTTTTTCATATCCGCCCAAGCGTTTAAAAGAAGCCTCTGTAAATTCTTCTATTAGTGCAGCTTCATCATATTTTTCGCAATAGCTTTCAAAAGTTCCAAAGTCCTCAGGAATATCGAAAGGAGGCATAATAGGGTCACTATCTAATTCAAAGAACTCAACCTTATCACAGATTTCCATGGTGCTGTGTAAAGCTTCTGGAATATCTGCAAAGAGCATACTCATCTCCTCACAGGTTTTAAACCATTCCTGTTTAGAATAACGCATTCGTGTTGGGTCGGTATAATCTCTACCTGTACTTAAGCAAACCAACATATCATGTGCCTCCGCATCCTCCTCATTGGTAAAATGCGAATCGTTGGTTGCGACCACTTTTACGCCTAACTCTTTTCCCAAACGAACTAAAATACGATTTACCTTGGCCTGGTTTTGCCAAGTGTCGCGTCTTAAAATTGGGTCGTCATTAATATGGCGCATCAGCTCCAGATAATAATCTTCACCAAACACATCTTTAAACCAAAGTATAGCTTCTTTCGCTTTATCTAAATTACCTTGCATAATATGTTGGGCCACTTCACCTCCCAAACATGCACTGGTAACAATTAATCCTTCGTTATATTTTTCAAGTAACTCCTTGTCAATGCGTGGCTTGTAATAAAAACCATCGGTATGCGCTATAGAGGTTAGCTTTAATAGCGTTTGATAACCCGTATAGTTTTTAGCCAATAATATAATATGGTGTCCCGATGAATCGGTTTTGCCTTCTTTACTCAAATGCCCACGTGGAGCCACATAAGCCTCAACACCAATAATGGGTTTAACATCGTTCTTTTTACACGAAACATGAAACTCTTTAACCCCAAACATACCACCATGGTCGGTAATAGCCACAGCGGGCTGTCCGTCTTCCTTTGCCTTGGCAGCAATAGCGCCTGTTTTATTGGCTCCATCAAGAATAGAATATTGGGTGTGTACGTGTAAATGAACAAAGGGTAATATCTCCGCATTTTTAGCTGCTTCTTGAATGATACGTTCTTCTTCTTCTAAAGAAATATCTTCAAAAACATTTACCTTAAAAGATTCATATTCGATTCCTACCAGTTGAATCTCACTGGGGTTCGCTTTCTTAAAAGCTTCCAGTTCAGCTTCTGTCATTTGAAGCATCTGCAACGACAGCGCTCCAACACGAACTAATTCGAGAAAACAACGCGAAGTTGCTTCAACATCGGCCGCTGCATTATGGGCTTCTTCAAACGGAACTGTAAAGAGTTTGATATGAAGTTCGGTAAGGGTAGGGTTTTTAAGTTTCCCTCCTCTAGTGAGGGCACAAAACTCCTTACTTCCCGTCATGGTATCAAGCATGGGTGCATTTACCAGTGCTTGTTCATCCATTTCGGAGCGATATAATTCGCAACCTACAATATTGATATCGAAATTAACATTGTGCCCAATGATAAACTTACTCTTGGCCACATCAGCCATAAAATCATCCAAAGCATCTTTTAAGGGAATACCTTTTTCGTGGGCAATTTCTGTGGTGATACCGTGCACTGCTACAACATCGTCAGGTATAGTATATCCATCGGGTGTAATAACATGGTTTTTTGCAAAAAGGAAATTACCCTCAATGTCGTGACATTGCCAGGCCAACTGAACCATTCTTGGCCAGTTATCTGTGTCGGTTAAAGGAGCGTTCCATTTTTTTGGTAACCCAGTGGTTTCAGTATCAAATATTAAAAACATTCTATATCAGTTCTTTATCGTCTATTGTTCAGCCTTTTTGGCGACTTACAAAGTTAATTTTTTGAATGAGATTAGTGGTGTTTTTCATCAAAGAAGACCTTATTAAATCTTATTGTATTGATATGGCTTTAATTAGGGAATTGATGTCCTGAATTCAATAGAATTATTATTTTAAACACGAACAAACCAATGTTAATTTCTTGCGTATACGCCATTCTGGTTGTAACTTACAAAAGGCTAATTATTGGAACGGGAATGGGCTGGAGAAATGTAATAAAGATACTTTTTGTATGGATGCAGTTTTTTGCACCATCCATTGCTTCTGCTCAGTATTTTGGCCAAAACAAACCGCAATATAAACAGTTTGAATTTCAGCTGTATAAAACACCCCATTTCGAACTGTATCACTATTTTAAGTCGGATAGCTTGGTGAAGGCTTTGGCTAATCAAAGCGAAAAATGGTACAAATATCATCAGGGAGTTTTTTTAGATACCTTTAAACTCAAGAATCCATTACTTATTTATAGTAACCATGCCGATTTTCAACAAACATCTGTTATTAGTGGCAAAATTAGTGTAGGTACTGGTGGTGTTACTGAGGGAATAAAAAGAAGGGTTGTGATGCCCGTTAACTTTTCTTCTCATCAAACGGACCATGTGCTAGGGCACGAAATGGTGCATGCTTTTCAATATCATATTATTCAAAATAAATCGGCCTATGGTTTATCTGCCATTCAAAATATACCGCTTTGGATGATTGAAGGAATGGCCGAATATCTCTCTATAGGAAATACAGATAGTCATACAGCACTTTGGATGCGTGATGCTTTGATAAATGACGCCTTCCCAACTTTAAAAGAAATGACCGTTAATTATGGTTACTCTCCTTACAGATATGGACATGCTTTTTGGAGTTATATAGCTCACGAACATGGGGAGCATTATATTCAGCATTTAATGCTCGAAACAGCTAATAAAGGGGTGGAGCAAGCCATAAGCGATGTTTTTATGATGTCGATGGATTCTTTATCGGTTTTATGGAAGGATAAGCTCGAATCTCATTTAATGGAAAACATTAATGACTCTACTTTTTCGGTGTATGGAGAAACAGTAATATCGCCTAAAAATAGTGGAAATTACAACTTAGCACCTTCGGTTAGTCCGGATGGAGAAAAGCTTGTTTTCTTATCCGAAAGAGATTTGTTTAGTCTAGATCTTTATTTGGCCGATGCTAACACAGGCGATGTCATCAATACATTATATTCTTCTACTTTTAGTGATGAAATAGATGCCATTAGCTTTTTAGAAACTGCTGGAACATGGTCGCCAGATAATCGACATTTTGCGTATGTAGCCTATGTAAAAGGAAAAAGCTCGTTAGTAATTTTTGATACGGAGAGTGGAGATATTTCGGATGCTATTACTTTTGATGAGGTGGAGGGCATTGGATATCCAGCATGGTCTCCCGATGGAGAAAAGATTGTTTTTACAGGCCTAAATAGTGGAATATCTGATTTGTATTTATATTATTTCAGTACTCAGAAAATTGAAAATATTACCCAGGATATAAGATGTAATATTCAGCCTAGCTGGAATGCGCAGAGCACCCAAGTGTTTTATGTCACAGATGAGTCTTCGCCATCGCAAAAGGCCGAGAACAGAACGCAATACAACATTGCTTCTGTTAAGGTTAAAACAGGGAAGAAGAAAGTATATACCACATTTGATGGAGCGCAAAACTTAAATCCTGTAGTTGCTCAAGACGATGGCAAAATATATTTTCTTTCGGATAGAGATGGAATGCGTAATTTATACCTGCTCCATGAAAAATCGGAAAACCTTCAGCAGTTAACACAATATCCTACAGGTATTACAGGCATGACAAAGTTTTCTCCAGCTCTATCTATCTCAGGAAGAAACCTGTATTACAATATGTTATCTGAGGGAAAATTCTCCATTGTTAAAACAGATTTAGCTCAGATAGAAAAAACAGCTATTCAGGTTAATACTAGGCAAGCTAATTTTTATGCTTCGCGTTTAATGCCTTATTCTAAATTTCCTTCAGGTGTAGATGCTAACTTATTGGTGAATAAGATGAATCATAAAGTAGAGGCAGATAGTTTTTATCAAGAGCCCATTAAATCGAAGTTTAAGTTAGATTACATTGGAAATACCTCTGTGGGAGTAATGGCTGGCCGTTATGGTACCGGAATGGCAGGTAGTGTTGAAGCTCGTTTTAGCGACATATTAAGCGAGCATGTATTATACACGGGTTTGAGTATTAATGGCGAAATTTATGATTTTGGAGGGCAAGTGGCCTATGTGAATCAGAAAAGGCCTATTAAATTGGGAACCAGCTTATCGCATATTCCATATCGAACTGGATATTATTCGAACCATACAAATTCTTCTACAGGTGATGATGAGCTGGTTTATATGTTTCAACGTACGTTTGTAGATAAACTCAGTTTTTTTGGATATTACCCTTTTAATAAAGCGCACCGCATTGAGGCGGGTGTTTCTGCAGCCCATTATAGTTATAGAACCGAGCGCATTGAAGACCCAAATTCTTTTTATAGTACGAACTCTCAAAAAAAGCAAGTAGTGGATTCTCCATCGCCTTTTGCTGTTGGAATTATTGATGTGGCTTATGTTATTGATAATTCTAAATTTGGACTAGCATCGCCTATCGAGGGAAAAAGAATTAGGTTTGGTTATGAGCGATACTTGCATGGTGTTAATATGAATACCTTTACCTTGGATTATCGTAAATATTTTAGAGTGAAGCCTTATACTTTTGCTTTCCGTTTTTATCATTTTGGCAGGTACGGTAAAGGCAGCGACAGCAGTAAGTTATTGGATATCTTTATAGGATACCCATGGTATGTTAGAGGATACGAGTCGGGTAGTTTTTATGGTAGCGAAGCGGAAGGGAAGATATCGTCGAATCAACTTTTAGGCTCTAAAGTAATGGTATCAAACTTTGAGATGCGCATTCCTTTTTCAGGTCCAAGGAAATATGGGTGGTTTAAGTCGAGCTTTCTGTTTTCGGAGTTGGCTTTATTCTACGACGCCGGTTTAGCATGGGACAATACTTCAAATCCTGTTTGGAGTTTTAGTACACAACAGGTTAATAAAAGAATACCTGTGATGAGTACTGGTGCAGCGCTTCGCATAAATTTATTAGGAGCTATTATTATTGAGCCATACTGTGCTTTCCCTATCCATCAAAGTAAAATGCATAGTGGTAACTTTGGCATAAATATCCTATCGGGATGGTAAGAGTGAGTTGTTAGTACTTAGCATTTGGTTATTCGTATTCAATCACTAAGTAGTTAATATTTAATCAAAAAGATGGTGTTTTAAAAATATTACTTACCTTTGCACCCGCAAAACAGAGTTTTTGCAACATTTGTAAAACAAATAAAATTAAAAGACATGCCAGTAAAAATTAGACTAGCAAGACACGGTCGTAAAAGAAACGCATTCTATCACATTGTGGTAGCCGACAGTAGATCACCACGTGATGGTAAGTACATTGAGCGTATTGGATCTTATAATCCAAATACAAATCCTGCTACTATTGATTTGAACTTCGACAAAGCCTTAACATGGTTAACTGACGGAGCTCAACCAACAGATACAGCAAGAGCGATTTTGTCTTACAGAGGTGTAATGATGAAAAAACACTTATTAGACGGTGTTAAAAAAGGCGCTTTTGATGAGGCTGAAGCTGAGAAGAGATTCCAAGCTTGGTTAACTGACAAAGAAGCTAAAGTTCAATCTAAAGTGGATGGATTAGCAGGAAAAGCTGCTGACGAAGCTAAAGAGCAATTAGAACGTGAAGCTAAAATTAACAGCGAAAGAGCTGAGGCTATCGCTAAGAAAAAATCTGAATTAGCTGCTGAAGCTGAAGCTGCAAATGCTCCTGCTGTTGAAGAAGCTAGTGAAGGTGAAGCTGCTGCTGAAGAACCAGCTGCAGAATAATTATAAGAGCTTATTTATCTTTGATAAATGTGAACCCTCATTTTACGTGAGGGTTTTTTTATGCCTTACATTTACCTACTTTTACACCGATTTAAAATATAGGTATGATTATAAAAGAAGATACTACCCAAATAGGTTTTATTCAGAAACCCCATGGTGTGAAAGGCGAATTAGCTTTAACATTATCTGATGGTATTTACGCTGAGGACTTAGATCTTGAGTTTTTGCTATTAGATATTGATAATGGGCTAGTACCATTTTTTGTAGAATCATATAGAGTAAAAGGCTCCAAGAGTATTTTGGTTAAGCTAGAAACCGTAGAAAGCGAAAATAAAGCGAAAGAATTATCAGGTTGTCAAGCACATGCCGAAATTACCTTTGAAGAGGATGATGAGCATATGCCTAGCGGAGCATTTGTTGGTTTTAAGGTAACTGACGCCACAAAGGGTGATATTGGTGAAATAGTTGAAGTGCAAGAAATAACCAACAATCCATTGTTTGTGATTAAGCATGAAGGCCAGGAAATATTGATGCCTATTAATCCTGATTTTATTACTTCGGTAGAAGAAGCGGGTAAAAAGATAGAAGTAAATTTGCCTGAAGGCTTAATAGACCTATATCTTGAAGATTCTTCGGACGAAGAAGACGATTTTATATAAAAAAAGCTGGATACATTTCTGCATCCAGCTCTAACTTATCTTATTCTCTATATTATTTAGAGATGCTTTTTAATCTTATCAGCTATAGCTTTAAATTCTTCTGAAGAAAGCTGCAGTTTTGGTTTTGCGAAGTTAATGTCATTTTCACCCTGAAGAGGAACTAAGTGAACATGGGCATGCGGAACTTCAAGTCCTAAAACAGCTACTCCAATTCTTTTGCAATCAAAAGCTTTATCTAAAGCCTGTGCTACCTTTTTAGAGAACACATGTAATCCTGCCAATGTATTATCTTCTAAATCAAAAATATAATCAACCTCTACTTTAGGAATAACTAAAGTATGACCTTCCTGTAGTGGATTAATATCTAAAAATGCAAAGTAATTATCGTCCTCTGCAATTTTATAACAAGGTATTTCTCCTTTTATTATTTTTGAAAAGATGGTTGACATCGTACAATTGTTTTAGATAGATATTTCTACAATTTCAAAAGTCATTAAGCCAGAAGGCACTTGAATCTCGGCATGATCTCCAACTACTTTTCCTAATAAACCTTTGGCTATAGGTGTTGAGATGGAAAGTTTTCCCTCCTTTAAATTGGCTTCACTTTCTGGAACCAAAGTATAGGTCATCTCAGCATTATTCTTTAGGTTTTTAATTTTAACCTTATTCAATAACTGTACTTTTGAAGTATCTATTTTTGATTCATCTATAATTCGTGAATTAGCTAAAATTGTTTTAATCTGCGAAATTTTCATTTCTAACAATCCTTGCGCTTCTTTAGCAGCATCATACTCTGCATTCTCCGATAAATCTCCTTTATCTCTTGCTTCTCCTATCTGTGCCGATATACTTGGTCTTTCTACCGACTCTAATTGGTGAAGTTCTTCTTTTAGTTTTTTCAAACCCTCTCCGGTAAGATAACTTACGTTTGACATCTGTCTTCCTCTTTTATGAATACTATATAAAAAAAATAAAGAATCCCGGAATCCGAAACTCTTCAGTGCAAATATATAAATTATGTGCGAAAATTGAAATGACCCTTTGCTTAAAATTCAGGACGCTTAAGTACTTCGGAGTAGATAACGGCTTGCCTCAAGTTAAAGTTGTAACCTGTCTCATGCTCAATGATTTCTTCCTCTGATTCTTCAGTTTTAAGCTTACTTTTAGCTTTAGCGCTTTTAAATCGATGAATATTATCTTCTAGCTGTTTCTTTTTAGCTTGCACCGAATTATCCGCTGGTTGCACCACCTTTTGCTCTGGCACAACAGCAGGCTTGGGTGCCTCAGTTCTACCAAATATTTGGTCAAAACTAGGAATACCGTCACCAGAATAATCTTCCTCTTCATCCTCAATAGGAGCAATAGGAGGCGTTGATTCCTTCGCTTTTTTATTGTTCTTTTTTATGATGCTATACACCACACCAATAATGGCAAATACAATGTATAATAAATCTCCGAAATCTTCCATATAACTTATTTTTGCAACAATAAAGTTATAAAAATATCTGTTCATATATTTACAAGGCTTGTCCTTTTTTTTTAGAACAAGTAAATGCTGTAATTATTTTAATATTTTTGCAACCAAAATCAATATTAATGATGAAGTACAAATTACTATTAATCAATATCTTTAGCATTTTATTAATATCTATTTCATGTAGTAAAGATTATGAGGAAATAATTCCTACGCATAGATTTACAGCACAAATTAATAATATTGCTACAGACCCTTTATACAATCAAAAAAATCCTTTTACGGTTTATCGCGACTCGCATTTTCAAACTATCGGAAATTCAGGGGTAGCTATTTTTATGTTGACTCCTGAGGAATACTATGTGTTTGATTTGATGTGCCCGCACGAAAAAAAAATGAGTAGTTTGGTAGAACTTGAAAAGGATGGTATCAACTGTATTTGTCCAACTTGTGGTTCTACCTTTGCCATTGCCAATGAATATGGAGGGCTTTTAAAAGGGCCATCTAAACATTCGCTTTATAAATATCAAGCAGAAGTTAGAAGCGGCACCTTATATATTTGGAATTAATAGCAAAATCGCACTTCCATATTTTTATTCATAGCGTAAAGATTCAATAGGATTTTTTCTAACTGCATTCCATACCGTGATAGAAACCGTTACAAAAACGACAAATAACACCAGCATTAATGCCACGGTAAAAACTATTGGAGTAATGGGTACATGGTAGGCATAGAATTGAATCCAGGAGTTCACTAAATACCAGGAAATAGGTATAAATAGCACTAAAGTGATACCTGCTTTAAGCACCAAGTTTTTATTTAGTAAAGTGAGCAAATTCCATTCTGTAGCACCATTTACTTTTCGTACGCCAAGCTCCTTCATGCGTTTTTGAATTGAGCTGATAGCAAAGCCAACTAAACCAGCAATAGTAAGTAGTGTGGCAATAATGGCAAAAAATGTAACAGCCTTTTTTAAAGCAAAATCCGTTTTATATGCCGCCTCAATATCCTGATTATAATATTTGAGTTGGATATTTGTATTCGGCATTAATTTTTCGAAAGTTCTTGTAACATACTCAGAAGTAGCTAGCATATTTTTTTCATCCATTTTAATGCTTAATAGGGTATAGGTATCTGGCGCATAAAACTTCTGAAATACTATTCCATCAATTTTTGAATGTATTGTGCCAGATACAATATCTTTAGCTACCCCAACTATGGTGAATTGTCTACCTCTGGTTTGGTAAATAGTTTTGTATAGTGGATTTTCAAACCCGAGTTCATCTGCTACCGCCTCGGTAATAATTACTTCATTTTTATTGTTCGAAGTATTACTAAAGCCTTTACCTTCCACGGTCATATTAAGCGTTTCAAAGAAATCATTATCGGCTTGTAGGTGTCTAAATATTCTATAATTATCGCCACTAGGCTCGGTGCCAAAAATATTGCCTGATAAACCATATAATGGCACATCATCGGAGGTTCCAACACTGATTACTCCTGGTATTTTTGATATCTCTCGTTTTAAGAAGGCATGGTTATCGTACAATTGCTTATTATGTAATTCTACATAGGTAATTCCCTCTGAAGAATAGCCTTTGTCAAAGCTTTGTATATAATTGAGTTGTTGAAATACAAACCAAAAAAATGTGAGTAAAGTAAATGATATGCCAATTTGTAAGGCCAATGGGAAGTCGGCAAAAATTGGCTTGTTAGCTGTCTTTGTTTTATGCATTCCACGCATTGTTCTGATGGAGGGAAGAATAAAAATAGCCAAAAATATGATGGCTGTAACAGATAAAAATATGCTTACAAACGAAACACTAGTAATGATTTTTAAGATGCTGAAATTAAAGAATGTACTTGCTATGGGAGCGATGTTCCATGTTACTAGTATAGCAATACCTAAGGCAAGGGAAAACTGAAACAAGGCATCTTTAAAGATGAGCATTAATACTTGGCTATACGATGAACCATTGATTCTACGAACTACCAACTCCTTTTTCATTCGGTTTTGTTGTGATACGGATAGCAGGTAGGCATTGAAGCAAACTAATGCCAATAATAAAGTTCCCAGTAAAACCAGAATAAGTATTTGAGTAATTAAATTATTATTGTTTAAAAAACGAGCCTTAATTAAGGGAACTATGAAATATTCTAGGTTATAACCGCTAGCGTTTAATTTTTTAAGGTCGGTGTATTTGCCCACAAAAGCGTTAAACTTACTCCGTAGCATAGATACGTCTGTTTCAGGAAGCAGCTTTACGTAGCCTGTAAAACTATCTCCTCCATGCCAACTCATCGTTAGCCTGTCCTCATTTTTAAGTGTTTCAAATGATAAAATAACTTCGGCATCAAAACTGGCGTTCGATGGCCAATCTTCTATTACGGCCTTCACCTCAATTAATCTGGAGCCTCTTAGCGTTAATGTCTGATTAATAGGATTCTCCTTGCCAAATAACTTATGGGCAACCGATTTAGTAATTACTGCTGTATTTAAAGATTTAAGGGCATGCTCAGCGTCACCCAAAATACATTTTCGCTGAAAGACTTTAAATAGCAATGAGTCGGCATAATAAGTCTCCAAATTTAATATCTCTTGTTTGTATTCGTAAGGCGAATCCCAATCCTTTCTTACTGTAGTGCCATATTCCACCTGCGAAAAATCCGTCATCATAGCTCCAGCCACAGGATGACGAATAATACGAGAAGTAGAATTGTCGTTGGGTGTAGTATATTTTTCAAATACCTGATAAACCAACTCTTTGTCGGGGTAAAACCTATCTGTACTATAAAGATTAAACGCTATATAAAACAATATTACAGCGCACGAAATGCCAATTCCGAGACTTATAATTTTAAAAGAGGTGACGAATTTTTGCTTTTGTAAACGTCGTAAAATGGTTCTCATAATTTATGATCGTGATAAAAGATTACATGTGCTTATTCTGCCAATGACGTTACCTTACTTTTTACATCTTCCTCAATTCTGCCATCCAACAAACGAATAGTTCTTGTTCCGTATTGAGCAAAAGCCTCGTTATGGGTAACTTGTATGATGGTAGTTCCTTCTTCGTTTAATTCTTTAAGCACCTCCATAATCATTTTGCCCTGCTCGGTATGTAAATTTCCTGTTGGTTCATCCGCTAAAAGCAATTTAGGTTTTCCGGCTATAGCACGAGCAATTCCAACCATTTGCTGTTGCCCACCTGAAAGCTGTTGAGGGAATAAATCTTTTTTGGCAACTATATTGAACCTATCCAAAATATCAGCTATAATAGCCTGACGTTCTTTCTTTTTGATGCCTTTATAAATAAGTGGTGTTTCTATGTTCTCATAAACGGTCATCTCTTCAATTAAATGGTAAGCCTGAAAAATGAAACCAATATAATTGCGATGATATTCTACTTTTTTCTTGTCCTTAACCTTAGTCATAGATTCATCAAAGAACAAGTATTCACCTTCCGATGATTCATCCAACAAGCCAATAATATTTAGCAGGGTTGATTTGCCAGCGCCCGAAGGCCCCATAATACTCACAAATTCGCCTTCTCCTATTTTGGTATTAATATCTTTTAATACAAAAGTACGTTGTGTTTTGTGGTTGAAGTATTTAAATATTCCTTTTAATTCAATCATAAAAAAGACTTTAAGTTTTAGATGTGACTCTAATTGCATACAATATACCAATATTCATAAAGTGCAGATTAAGTGTTATTTATTTATAAGTGCTGTATCTGATGTGTAAAATATATTTACAGTTTACTGGATGATTTTTTTACAGTTCGAAATGAGTATTTGCTTTAGATTAAATAATGTCAATAGAGCAAAATATAAGTTGTGGATGATACTTTTTTGTTACTATTCAGTATAAAGAATAAAGACACAAGTATAAAGATGTGAGCATTTTACAATTTTCATACATTCTAGTTCATGCTAAACAATGATAAAAAAAGGTGCTATGTTCTTTAAATTAGTTTAATAATAAGAATCATTCAGAACTTAATAATTATAAGTATCAATGAATAAACTCTTGTCTTTTGTCTTTATACTTTTGTCTTACTACTGAATAGTTACCTTTTTTTTAAGACATATATTGGATTTCCACAATATAATTAATTGTTAACTACTACAATATTTGACTTTAATACTATGATTGTCAATGCTCCTACGACGTAGTATAAATATATAATAATAAATATGGTTTTATCCTATACATTTGCAAGCACAAATCTATTCACACACGTAATTATTTATTTACAGTTTTTGTCGTCAAGTCTGTATAATAAGTGATTTTGTATAAACGGTATATAAATGAAATCAAATAACACACTATATCAGGATCTTTTAGATATAGGATTTAATTTGTTAGAAGCTGAAGTATATATTGGCTTGCTGACAACTGAGCCAATGACAGCATATGGTATTGCAAAGCATTTGAATAAACCAGCTGCTAACGTTTATAAAGCCATGGATACTTTGGCTCAAAAAGGGGCCGTAATTATAGAGGATAATACGAAAAGAATTTGCAAAGCAGTATTGCCGGATGAGTTCATTGGTCATTATGAAAAATCTTTAATTAGAAAAATGACCAAGGTAAAAAGTCAATTAAGAAATCTTGGAAAAACACATTTTGATGAAAGAAGTTATTCAATAAATTCAACAGACTTAGCTTTTGAAAAATTTTGCTCCATGATGGATCAATGCAAGCAAATAGCAATTATTGATATTTTTCCAGAGCCATTTAAAAGGGTGAAATCATCAATTATAGACGCCATTAAACGAGGAGTAAAAGTTCATATACAAGTATACGATCCAGTTGAATTACCAGGTGCAGAAATAGCATATACATCTATGGCTAGTAATGTGCTTGAATATTGGCAAAGTCAACAAATGAATGTGATAATTGATGGAGAGCAACATTTATTATCCTTAATGAATAATGCAACCACAGAAATTCTCCAAGCAAAATGGAGTAATAACCTGTATGAATCAAATATGTTATTAGCAGGGTTTTCGCGCGAGCAGGTGGTTATAAAGTTGTTAAGTCATATAAATGATAATGATTTCTGTGCAAAGGCCAAAGAAATATTAAACAACGAAAAGTTCTTTTTTAATAGTGAAATCCCAGGTGTTAAAAAATTATTTGAACTGTATTCAAGAAAATAAACGAAACGATATGTTAGATAAAATTAAAAGGAATAAACACTTAAGCCTGTTATTTGTAATTGGTGTAGGCGTTTTAATTTTCTTTGCTTCTTCAATGATTGCCAAACCAATTAATAACTTTTTAGGAACCCATGTTCATCTGAATTTTTACACAAAAAATGTAAGCGTTAAATCATTAATGATTATTTTTTCGATGCTGAGCATTTTACTTGTAAACCAAGGCTCGTTGAATGGTTATGGATTTAAAAAGCCTGAAAGTTTAAAATATTTTAAACTGTTTTGGATATCTACATTATTAATAGTGGTATCCACCATTTTAGGAGCTGGTATCTTTAATATTTTGCTGCGGAATTTATTTTCTCCAGATACACCCATTAAATCGTTTCCTCCACCAACATCTATATTGGAAGTAGTTTTAACTGCTGTACTTTGGTCAAGTATTGCAGAAGAAATATTTGTTAGAGGTTTTGTTCAGGGATTTATAAACCAACATAAGCAGTCAAGATTTTTAAAATTGAGTACTCCTGTATGGGTGTCAGGATTATTTTTTGGAGCTATGCACTTTACTTGTATCACATTTATGGATATATGGGCTGTTTGTGCTGTTGTTTTCTTTGCCACAAGCCTTGGTCTTTTTATGGGCTACTATCGTGAGAAAACAAAAAGTATTTATCCACCCATGATTATTCATATTTGGGCAAATATACTGGGGCAAATGCCTGTTTTTATCATGTACTTATTAAAGTAAAAATGCATTTAGTATGATAAAAATTTATCTTATTCAATTTTCACATTAATAGCTCTAAATATTTTAATTTAAATCGTACCAGATATCTATTCGCTTTAAAGCATTGCCTCATCTGTTCAAAAAAGACAATTAGATAATCAGAATATTTCATTATTTTACAAATCAAACATTAGCATCTTTAAAAATGAAATTTGTATATAAGCTATCTGGCATTATTTCTTTATTCTCGATCATATTATTCTCGTATTTCTACTTTTCAGGAAAGAGTCAATTATCTGGTCCTTTTTTAATATTTACATTCGTATCATTGGCAATTGCGGTTAGAGGAAGCGAAAAGCTAAAAGGATTTTCATATTCGTTATTGATTCTTACCGCGGTTACCGCTTCCATGTACTACCCGCAGTATTTTTTGAATTATGGCGAATTTGAATACCAAAGCTTAATTGTTCCATTGCTTCAAATCATCATGTTTGGAATGGGTTCGCAAATGAGTTTAAACGATTTTAAAGGTGTGATGAAAATGCCCAAGGGCGTTATTGTTGGTGTTATCTGTCAGTTTACCTTAATGCCAATATTAGGGATAAGCATAGCTACATTGTTCAAATTTCCACCAGAAGTAGCAGCTGGCATTGTATTGGTTGGCTCTTCTCCTAGCGGAATGGCATCCAATGTAATGTCGTTTATCGCTAAGGCTAACCTCGCTTTGTCGGTAACATTAACCGCCTTTGCTACATTACTTTCTCCTATAATGACCCCTTTGCTAATGCAATTATTGGCTGGCGAATTGGTTGAAATTCATTTTTGGGAAATGATGTATGGAATCTTTAATATGGTTATTCTTCCAATTTGTGCTGGATTGGTGTTTAACCTTTTTGCATTTGCCTATAAAAACAAGAAAAATACCATTATTCAAATAGCATCGTATTTGCTTATCATTTTGCTCAAAAACTTAATAGACTACAATACAAATGGGCTGGACTTTAATAGTTTTGCCACAGGTTTTTCTATAGATGTGCTAATTTTTATTTTACTTCCAATAGTTGGCGTATATATCTTTAAGTTCTTTATAAAAGGAGGAAAAGAATCATTAAATCAAGCGCTTTCCTTTGTCTCAATGCTTGGTATTGGGATTATCATCACCATCATCACAGCGGCAGGAAGGGATAGCCTTTTAGAAGTGGGTTTACTACTGATTTTAGCATGTTGCATTCACAATCTGTTAGGATATAGTTTAGGTTATTCTTTAAGTAAATTATTAAAGATGAAGGAAAAAGATTGCAGAACTGTAGCCTTAGAAGTAGGAATGCAAAACGGAGGAATGGCCTCTGGTTTAGCCTTACAAATGGGGAAGATTGCAACCGTTGGTCTTGCTCCTGCCATCTTTGGCCCATTAATGAATATCACGGGTTCTTCTCTGGCTTCGTGGTGGAGAAACCGGGAGCCAGAGAAGGTTGAAGGTGATGAATAATTACTCATATCGCAATGCCTCTACAGGATTATCGAGGGCCGACTTGATGATTTTATAACTGGTGGCTAGCAATAGCATAGCCAAAACCATTAATCCACTATGAATAAATATATCTGCTGTTAAAGGAAGCTGGCGTGAAAAGGTGGCCACGTACTGCGTACTAAACAGATAGGATATCGGGGTTATGATTACAAAGGCAATTAGAAATCGTATGACAAAGCTTTTTGATAATTCCCAATACACATTCATGATGGAAGCCCCAAATACTTTTTTTACGCCAATTTGTTTTTTGGCGCGTTCGGTAATAAAATGCGACAGACCAAATAGTGATAAAAAGGCATTTAGTATAATGATGATGACAAAAGCATTTACCAAGGTAGCCATTGAAATAAAGGACTTAGCTAATTCATAGGTAATCTCTTTGTAATATCGTAAATTGATAGGGTAATTAGGATTGGCTTGTCTTAGCACCGCTGTGATATGCTGGTGCGCTTCTTGCCTCTTATTAGGATTTACTCTTATCATTAAATTATAGGCTTGTTTGCCTGCGGGTAAAATAATTAAAGGCGTATCATCAAAAATGGGAGGTGCAGCCATGTAGTTACTCACAATTCCCAATACAATGTGGTCTTTATTATTCACTTTTAGCGTTTTTCCAATAGGCTCTTTCCAAGCCATGGTTTCTACTAATAAATGATTAACAAGTACTCCATTTTTTAAATCAGATTTATTGTCGCTAGAAAAATTACGACCACTTTCCATTTTAATTTTAAATAGATCGAGATAACCAGATTCGCAATGAAATTTATTGGCCATTAGTTTGTTATCCGTACCTTTCCATTCCACCGTCATACTAGTTTGCATGCCTGGCATACTTTGCCCCCAAGACACAGCCTCAATAGAGCTATTCCGAAGTAACTCGTTTTTTATTTTATCTAACTTTCCCCACTTATATCCGTTTATGGCTATTACATTTTCGGCATCAAAGCCAGTTATGCTAGCATTTTCGATATAATGACCTTGCCTTTGCGATACAATCATAATTTGAATCAACAGTATTGCAAAAACAAATTGTACGGTTGTTAATACACTGCGCATCTTACTTTTACTTACGGTTGGACTCACCGCGGATTTTAATAGCAATCCAGGCTTTACTTTTGCCATTACCATGGAGGGATAGAATCCTGCCAGAACTACAGTCAGAACAAATAAGGATAGGATGATGAGGTAATATTCTAAATCTAGGTTTAAGCTGATATTTGTATCTACTAAATCATTGAAATAAGGTAAAGCAGAAGATAACATCAACAGGCAAATACCAAAGGCCAATAAGGTTATTAGGAGGGTATCAACCATAAACTGTATGAAAATATCCCTGGATTTTCCTCCGTTAGATAAACGGATACCTACCTCTTGCGTTCGCATAGAATATTGGATGGTAGACTGCGATACATAGTTGAAAATGGCAATGAGCAGGGCAACACAGCCTCCAATAAATAGAAGATATAAGTTAGCCGAGTTGTTCTCAAAAGCACTTCTTAAATGAAAATCTTTGATAGGCATTAAAGCAACAGTGCAATTTTCAATATTAACTGGCAACTCATAGTTGGCTACAATTTGCTGGTTTAAGCTTTGAATATTAGCTGAAGGTTGCAATAAGCAATAGACATCAAAATCTGTAGAATGAAACCCTTGCCTTTCTTTATACAACACCTTAGCCACGTTCCAACTTAAGATAGCGGAAGACTTTAAATGCGTATTATCGGGTAAGTCTTTATAAATACCTTCTACCGTTAAATGAAATATATTTCCATAAATTTCAATCTTTAATACTTTTCCTATCGCATCTTCATTACTAAAATATTTACGAGCCATTACATCGGATAAAATGATGGTATTGCCTTGTCCCGAATATATACCTTGCGTAATATCAAAACTAAACATATTCAGCAAGTCCGGTTCCGCTATCATCATGGACTCTTCCAGAATAGGTGTTTTATCTTTAAAAACAGTGGCATTCTCAATACTTCGTGTACGCACAGCCTTTGTTATGGCAGGAAATTTACCGGGTAAATCAAATGCAGTTTGCGGGAAAGTAGTGGGTAACTGTCGGAAAGCTCCAAAATTGCCATACGTAATGACTTTCGCTATTTGATCGGCTTTATCATGGCATTTTTCATAGCTTATTTCATGATATGAGAAAAGCATAGCTAAAATACCGGTGGCTAGCCCAACAGCAAGTCCGATAATATTTATAGATGAAGAAAGCTTGTTTCTCCAAATATTTCTCCACGCACTTTTTAAGTATTGAATTAACATGATTCAGATTGTTAAGGGTTAGTATTTATTCGTAACGTAAGGATTCCACCGGATTCCGTGTAGCTGCTTTCCAGCTTTGCCAGCTGACGGTGATTATAGTAATACCTAAGGCCGAAATCCCTGCTATGGCAAATATCCACCAGCTGAATTCGGTTTTGTAAGCAAAATTCTCAAGCCAATTTCTCATGATATAAAAAGCGATTGGACATGTTATTATAAAGGCTAAAACAACCCATTTGATAAAGCCTTTATTCAATAAAGAGAGTATTTCTGATGTTTTGGCACCATTTACTTTTCGAATGCCTATTTCTTTGGTTCGATATTCTACCGTATAACAAGCAATTCCGAACAGGCCAAAAGCTGTTAGTAAGAAGCTAATGACGGTAAAAAAGCCTATCATTTCAGCAAGGTTGTCGTAATCCTTATGTAAAGCTTTAAAATCGTCAGCAGGAAAACTATAGGTAAAGTTTTTGTTGGGGAAGTTAGTATTCCATAAAACTTCTAAACTACTTAATGCTTCCTGTTTATGTATACCTTTATGAAATTTTATATTGATGGTTTTAAAAATATCATCAGCTGGTTTGTACGGCATAATAATCGTTGGTTGTACTTTCTTACTAAAAGGTTCAGTATGAAAATCTTTAACCACTCCAACTATTTGAATATGATTACCTCCAATTTCTATATTTTTCCCAATAGGTGAGTCAAGCTGATATTTTTTTAAAAATGTTTCATTTACAATTCCTTGATTTTGATTGGCTTCAGAATTAATGGAATAACCTTCTCCTTTTATTAGATGGATATTATGAACCTTCATAAAATCACAATCCATATTATAACCTAAGGTTGCTACATTATCATCACCTAAAACCAACCAGGCATTTAAGTATGAATTATTGGCTGTTGAAGAAGCCTCCACATGAGCCAAATTATTAACCTGTTCTTTAAAGGTCTTAAATTCTATGTCTGGGATATCTTCTCCTTGTATCTCAATCACATTTGGGTTTACATTGGCAGTTTCAGAAATAAAATTAAGTTGTCGCATATATAAAACCGCAGCTATTATTAATAAAATAGAAAAGCCAAATTGTATTGTTATTAAGGTATTACTAAATACTGTTTTTACGTTAGATGAATTAGTATTGAGTAATTTACCAAAACCTTTCTCCTTAAATTTAATTCCAAGATAAATAGTGGGAATAATGGTTAAGATGGTAATTAATAATAAATAGATAAGAATAACGGTTTTATCTAATAAAAATGAGAGAGAAAGATGTGCACTAAACAAATTATTAAAGATGGGTAATGAGAGTATTACTACAACCAATGAAGCGCAAAAGCCAACAAAAGTGGTGATGAAGGATTCGAGCAATATATGTTTCTGTAATTGCCAATAACTTGCTCCAAGCAACCTTTGAATTGAATTATTGGTGTTGGATTTAAACAGGCGAACCATGTATAAATTGATGAAGTTGAAACAGGCTACAAAAAGTATAGCCAAAGCGGCGAATATGCCTACCTTAACAAAAAGGCTATCACGCTTAAGTAAAAAAGTCCAATTTGTTTGCGACTCACTTTTATCGAAATAAAAATCGGTTAATGGCTGTAAATAATAATTACAATCATTGGTAAACTTTGGAAGCTCTTTAATATCATTATCTATTTTTTGTTGCAGGTTTGCCAATGCATTAGCTTCATTGAGCTTTAAAAATGTTACTCCTCCCCAAAATTCCTCATTATTAAATGGTAAAAGAACATCGTAACTAATAAATGATGCCGTATAAGAATCGTCAATTACCGTTGTAATTTTCTTTAACGATTTATCCTCCTCCATTTCTAAAACCTCCCCTATTATATCAGCAGTACCAAAGACTTTTTGAGCCCAACTTTTAGTTATAGCAACTTCATCGGGAGAAGAAAGCGTTTTACTTAAATTACCAACAACTATAGGGACTTTAAAAAAATCACGAATGGTTTTATCTGCTTGTAGAAAATGGATGTCGTTTGTTTTAAAACCGTTCGATTTAAAAATAGCTTCACTATAAACGGTATTAAATCTGCAGTAGGAGTTTATTTCGGGATAGCGTTTTTTAAATAATGGCGGTACTTTTTTCATAATCCACGAACTCTTTTCTTTCGTGGTCTCCAAGGTCATTGGGTTATCTGTTTTTAGCGCAAAAATCCTATCATTATCAATACTACTATTTGATATTTTCCATTCATTAATTACGAAAGCAGTTAACAGGTTGCAACAAGCAAAACCAATAACTAAACTTAAAATAGCTGTAAACGTAAACAGTTTATTCCGTCTCCAATTTCTTATAATTAGCTTTATACTTGTAGTTTGTATCATGATATTGATTTAGTTCTGTCAATTTGCATTATTACTCATATCTTAAAGATTCCACCGGATTACGTGTAGCTGCTTTCCAGCTTTGCCAGCTGACGGTGATTAGTGTAATACCTACGGCTATCAGTCCGCTAATGGCAAAAATACACAAATCAAGTTGGGCTTTGTAGGCGAAGTTTTCGAGCCATAAGTTCATTGCATAATAGGCCAAAGGACAGGCTATGATAAATGCAAGTGCTACCCATTTTACAAAGCTTAGGTTAAGCATTGTTAATACTTCATGAACTTTTGCTCCGTTTACCTTTCTAATACCAATTTCTTTAATGCGTTGCTGAATAATATTTAAGCAGGTGCTTACTAATCCGAGTATGGTGATTAATACAGATATGAAAGAGAAAATCATGACAACATTAGAAAGCTTTTTGTCTTCAGCATATTGCATTCGGTATTCTGTTTTTAATGCTGTAGACTCAAAAGGACTATGTACAAAAATATCTTCCCAATTGCTTTGTAACACGCTTAACTGTTGCTCTTGTACTTTTCCTGAAAACTTAATAGTGAAATAAACTAGGTTGTTAAGACCATAAATAAAAAGCATTGGTTTTATTTCTTTATGTAAGGAATAATGATGATAGTTATCTACCACTCCAACTATTCTTTTGTTTGGCATATTAGTCATTTGACCAATGGCATCCATAGGGTCAGTAAAGCCAAGTTTGCGCGCCAGTTGCTTATTAATAATTACTTCGTTCTTGATGAGTTCTTTATTGTCGCTAAAGTTTCTTCCTGCTAAAAGTTCGCAATCAATCACATTAAAATAGTCTCCATCACCCATGAGTATTAAATATTTATTGATAGATTCTGGCTTGTTCATTAATCCAAAATTCTGTGTAGTCATCTTTTTGCCAGGTATAGAACTCGATGCAGATAAACCAACAACACCATTTACTTGGTTAGCCTGATTTTTGAACAATTCCATCTTGTTTTGGTAAGTATTAGCATCTTCAGTTACGGGCGCAGAAAGAACAATAATATCCTCTTCATTGAATCCTAGATGTTGATTATCCATAAATTTTAATTGCTGAATTATTCCCAAAACTCCGATAATTAAAATCAACGAAAGAATAAATTGGACAGTCAACATACTGGCTCCTTTCATTCTTTTGACTGTTGTTATATTACTGCCTTTTCGTACTAGTTGAATAGGCTGATATCTGCTTAATTTTAGAATGGGAAATATAGAGGATACCAAAGCTCCACCAACAAACATTAAAAAAACTAAACTCCAAAAGGATAAGTGATTGATGTCTACCGTACTCATTCCCTCAAGATGAAGTAATCCGTATAGTTGTGGACCCAGCACAAAAAAGAGTACTATAGTTATTAAAATAGGAATAAGCACTAATAACATAGACTCCTTAACTAAGGTAAGGATTAAAGATCGCCTTGAGGCACCATTAATTTTACGAATGCCTATTTCGGTAAAGTATTTTGTGTTTTCGTAAACTAAGAAATTTACATAGTTGAGCCACGAAATAAGTAATGTGATGATACCAACTAGCAATAAAATATTTAATGTGGTTTTGCTAACAAAGGTTTCTGTAGGGTGTTGCAGATCATACTTTTTGTAAAAATGTTTCTCAGATATTGGTTCAAGATATGCTTGAGCAAAACCTTTAGCATTGGAGCCTTTACTATTCCAATACTTATCAAGTACTTGAGTGATCTGATTCTCTACTTGGGCAAGTTCTACCCCATCTTCCAGAGTAATATATGACTGACTCGCTTTATATACCCAGCTATCAATCCATTGGCCTATAATTTGAACATAATCATCTAAGTTACAGAGTATCTCAAACTGAATGTTACTGTTAAAAGGCATATCTTCTATTACAGCTGCTACCTCAACTAAAAAAGGAGTCTTTTTATCATAAAGCAGTTCAAAACTTTCACCAACAACATCAACCTTACCAAAATACCTTAAGGCTGCCGATTGAGTTATAATGCCTTTACCTACTTGCAAAGAATTTTCAATGTTTCCTGTAATGGCTTGATAGTTAAAGAAGGAAGGCATCTCCTTATTGGCAAATAAAATATCAGGATTCAAGAAGTCATTCGTACCTATTTTTAAGATATTGGTTTCAAAAATGGAGCAGTAGGTTACATAGGACTTCACACCACTTACCTCTTCATTAATAACTTTAGCTATAGGTAGTGGAGTGTTTGAATAAGTAGTGCTCACATCATTTTTATTCACCTCGTATTCAATATGGTAAATGTTATCCGAGTTAGATAAAAAGCTATCGTAATTTCTTTCTGTGTACACATAGAATACAATGAACAAGAATGTAAACATGCCAAGCACTAAGCCCAGTATATTTCCCCATGTTCGCTTATTTCCAATAAGTTTTCGACGTATAAAATATTTTAAAAATTTCATCTGTTTAAATTTATTTTTATTTGTCAGATGGAACTCCCAAATAAGTTCAATCATTGCCCTGTGTGCAAATTAATTGATTGAACTTGCATGGTCGTTTCATGTTTGTTTATGTTTATATGTGATGGTCTTTTTATTACTCATACCTCAATGCCTCCACAGGATTTCTTGTTGCTGCTTTCCAACTTTGCCAGCTGACCGTTATTAAGGCTATACCTAAAGCAATAACTCCTGCCAAAGCAAATATCCACCAGCTGAGTTCTGTTTTATAGGCAAAGCTTTCTAGCCACTTGCCCATGGTGTAATAAGCAATTGGGCACGCCAATCCAAAGGCAATGGCAATCCATTTTACAAATCCAATATTCAACATAGTAAGTACCTCAGAAACTTTGGCTCCGTTTACTTTTCTAATACCGATTTCTTTTACTCGATATTGAGTGATTAATAGTGATATACCAAGTAATCCCATCGAACATATTATTAATGCAACAATGGTAAAAATAGATAGTAATTTAGATTGAAGCACTTCGGTTTTGTACACCTTATTATACATGGCTGTTATATGCTCATACTGTAATGGGTAATTGGGGTATAAAGAATTCCATACAGTTTGAATATCTTGCATGGCTTGCTTTTTCATTTCGGGTTTATATGCTACTACAAAATTAAGCAGCCACATATTTTTACGTTTAAAAAGCACGAGCGGTTCAATCTTAGATTTTATACTTGATAAATTAAAATCTTCAACCACACCAATAATTTTGCCTTTGGGAATCTCAATTCCTGGATACATAAAATTAAGCTTAAACTCTTTGCCAATAAGCTCGTCTGCATTTGTGTAATTTAAACGATGCATAGCAGAACGGTTAATTATATATTCGCCTGAACCTTCATTGTCTTTATTATTTGAGGAGAAGTTTTTCCCGCCAATAAAATTTAGATCAAACAAGCTAGCAAAAGAGTGATCGCAAGGAAATACGCCAATCTTATCAGTATTCTTATCCTGTACTTGTGAGTTATAGCCTTCCATTTCAAATGGGAACATGTCGTTGGCCTCTCCTCCAGGAGGTTCTAACATGGCCGAAACCTTTTCAATGCTATGATGCTTTATTAACTCCTCTTTAAACACCTCAAACTTATCTTGTACGTTAGCATGAACTGATTCAAAACAAAATATATTATCATCGGCCATTCCTAAGCCCTTACTTAACGCAAAATTGGTTTGACGGGTAATAACAATTACGGCCACTATTAAGGTAATAGATACAGCGTATTGAAAAATCACTAGGCTTCTGCTAACAGCTTTCCCTTTGTAGTTAATATTGCTTAAGTGTGATTTTTTAAAAAAAGAATGTACCGAAGTTAAAACAGGAAGAGTACCTGAAAGGACCGATAAAAACATAAATCCCGTCACTATAATAAGCAAAAACCATGCACTGTTATCAAACAAGTGTAATCCAAAAGTATCTTCAAGTACTTTGCTAACAGGAAATAAAATGAGTATCGAGAGCACTATGGAAGCAGAAACAATAATAATTCCTTCTGAAGCAAAGTATTTAAGAACTCCTTTTGTGGAGGATCCTAATATCTGATTCACAAATAGCAACTTATTACTAAACCCTGCCATACCTATACTCAGGTTTGCGTAATTACTGATAGCGATGAATAGCAAGATTATTGCCGCAATAGCTAATACATATACATTTGTAATATTACCATTGGGTTCTATTTCTCTATATTTATTGGAATACAGATGTATGTTTAGCAAGGGTTGAAGGTATGCTTCTATATTTTTATTAAACTCAATATCTCCGGTTTCTTTTACAAGATGATTAATCTTCTCCAAAGATGCAGCCATATTGCTTTTGTCAGCCATCTTTAAATATGTCCATGCCCAAGCAATTTGCCATCCAGATGGTGGTGTTGCAATAAAATCTGGATGAAAATGGCTATTGGGTGGAAAATCCTTCATCACACCGTTTACCGTAAAAGTCAACTCTTTCTCGTAGTATTGTCCTGAAGGAATGGATACTATTTTACCTATTGGGCTTTCATCCCCAAAGAGTTTTTCTGCAAAGCTTTCTGACATCAACATAGATGCCTGATGCTCTAAAACCGATTCTTTATTACCAAATATTAGAGAAGCATCAAATACTTTAAAAAAGGTGCTATCGCAAATGAAACCCTGCAAAAGGTTATAATTCATTTTATCGTATTTAACTATACCTCCTTTTACAGGTTCTAAACGCAAGTATTCCTCAACCGCTGGTACCTGATCTTTTAGTTCTTTAACAATGGAGCTATTGAATGTTCTGGCAAAGTGTTTTCCTCCTAAAACTTTTGGATTAGTAGTAGTTAAACGATATACTTGAGCCGCATTGGAATGGTGCCTATCATAGGTTAACTCATTTTTTAAAAACAACGAAATAGAAACGATACAAGTCAAAGCCAGACTTAACCCAATAATTTTTATCAGGTTTAAGAATGGCCTTTTCTTTAAATTTCTAAGAACTACTTTAACTATCATAAATTCATTATTTACTATTCATACCTCAATGCCTCCACAGGATTTCTTGTTGCTGCTTTCCAGCTTTGATAGCTGACGGTCATTAATGCAATGCCTAAGGCTGAAAATCCTGCTAAGGCAAATATCCACCAGCTGAGTTCTGTTTTATAGGCAAAGTTTTGTAGCCATTTATTCATGGCGTAGTAGGCAATAGGGCATGCGATAACAAAGGCTATGGCTACCCACTTTACAAAATTTACATTTAACATGGATAGAATTTCAGCTACTGTTGCTCCATTCACTTTCCGTATTCCGATTTCCTTAATTCGCTGTTGGATGACAAAAGCTGAAATAGCAAATAAGCCTAATATTGCTATTGATAAGGCTAACATCATAAAGTAGCTGAACAAAGTGCGTGTATTTTCTTCAGCTCTATAAAGCCTATCAAAACGATCATCAATAAACTGATAGTTGAAAGGAGAATCCATCAAGTTATATGGTTGCCAAACTTTTTCAATGTAAGCTAAAGTATTACTTAAATCATTCGGCAATAATCTTATTGAAACCCTATTGTAGCTTGATGGATCTTTGTACAATATTACTGGAGATACTGAATTATGTAACGATTCGTAATGAAAGTCTTCCACTACACCAACTATCTTACCTTGTCTGCCACCGTACTGCATAAATTTACCTAAGGCACTTTCTGCGGTTTGCCAACCAAATTTATTTATGGCTGTTTGGTTTAGTAAATATTCTGCGCCAAGTGGCTTTTCATCACTAATATTTTTTCCTGCTATCAGCTTCATCTGATAAGTGGATAAAAAGTGTTCATCAATTCTAATATTAGCTAATCTAAAATCTACAGACTCTAGTTTGTCGTTATTTTTAATATTAGCACCATTTGAATCTGCAAGCATTTGCGAAGGAATCCTTTTGGAGCCTGTTACAGATAAAATATTTGGATTTCGCTTCAGTTGCTGTCTGAACGTTTCTAGCTTTTCGATAAGATGCGGGGTTGCACTTATTGTTAGTACATTTTCTTTACTAAACCCTAAACTTTTATCCTGGACATAGTTTAATTGTTTGTTTACCGTAATAAAAGCCATGATTAAGGCTATTGAAACAAAAAACTGAAAAACGATCAATACTTTTCTAAATGGCAGATTTCCAATTTTAGCCTGGCTTAATACACCATCCTTATTTGATTTATAGGATAATACTATAAATGCTGGATAAGTCGCAGATAAAAGACCTACAATGATTGAAAGAATAATTAATCCGCTAATCATTTCTTTGTGTTCATTAAAACTTAAAGAAGTGGTATTTTGAAAAATATTATCTAATTGAGATAAGCCCATTGGTGCTATCATAAATGCTAAGCAAAGTGCCAATACGCAGAATAAAATAGATTCAAGCATGAGTTTTAAAGTAATTGAAGTACGTGATGCCCCCAATACTTTTTTTATTTGTATTTCCTTCATCCTTTTTAAATAAATGGCAGAATGAAGGTTCATGAAATTGATGCTTGCCAGAAATAATATCAATAAAGAAGCTGAAAACAATATATAAATGTAAGATCGATTTCCGAACCAATTAAAGTGTATGTCACTGAGCTTCTCGATACGTAATTTTGTCCAATCAGTACCGTTGTTTAAATACTTGTCAATAAATAAATCAAGTTTTGAATTTATATCAGCAGGCAAATGTGGAATTAATGCATAGGTTTCGTAATTATTACTTCCCCAGTCTTTTAATTCCTCCTCTCCAACATAAGCTTTATAGGTAGAAAAGGAAACAAAAAATTCAGGACGAAAGTGACTGTTTGTACTCCAGTCTTTAAAAACACCCGTTACGCGTAATTTATATTTTGCGCCAGATTGATCATTGAATTCTAGCGTGTTGTCAATGGCATGCTCACTCTCAAAGTACTTAATAGCCATAGATTCAGAGATGATAACGGTTAGCGGTTCAACTAACAAGTTACTATTGGCGTCTACCCCTTCAAAGGTGAATATTTTAAGAATATCCGGTTCGGCAAAACAAACATCTCTTTCCTCAATGGTTTTTTGGCCCAATGTAAAAAGCAAACTGGAGTGACTTACCCTTGCTATATTTTCTATTTCGGGGAAATCATTTTTTACCAATGGAGCTACTGGCGGAGCAACAAAAGGGAGATGTAGGTTTTCCGTTCCGTTGGCATCATACCAATATCTATGGAATCGATATATGTTATCACTATTCTTATGAAACCGATCATAGCTTAGCTCATTTTTTATCCAAAAACTGATTAATATGATGCATAAAAATCCGAATACTAAACCCATTGTATTGATGGAAGAATACAATGGATATTGTTTTATAATACGTATGATATCTTTAATTGTCCTTTTCATAAGAATACTGATTTATCAATTAATTTCTATTACTCATACCGCAATGCTTCCACGGGATTACGGGTGGCTGCTTTCCAGCTTTGCCCGTTTGTGATTACCCCTAAATCCCCTAAAGGGGACTTTCTGGCAGCTCCAATTTGGCCTTGCATTCATTTATTATTTCAGTTATGACCTGACTCATATCTTTTCATTTATTCTCTATACACTGTAGTTTTTGCCGGTTCTCCCTTTAGGGAGTTAGAGGGTGCAAAGACGGTCGTTATTACTCATGCCTCAAGGCCTCAACAGGATTACGGGTGGCTGCTCGCCAGCTTTGCCAGCTTACAGTTAGTAAGGCTATTCCTACTGCTAATACGCCTGCCAATGCAAATATCCACCAGCTGAGTTCTGTTTTATAGGCAAATGATTCTAGCCATTTATTCATGGCATAATAGGATATGGGGCAACTGATTAAGAAGGCAATTCCGACCCATTTGATGACATCTATATTAAGTGTAGCTAATACCTCATGAATTTTGGCTCCATTTACTTTGCGAATACCTATCTCCTTGCGTCGCTGTATCGCAGAAAAAGAGATCAAACCAAACAGGCCTAAACAGGCTATGAAAACTGCAATAAGCGTGAATATTCTTATAAGTGAACTAAATTCAACTTCTGAGGAATAGAGTGCTTCAAATTCTTTATCTAAAAATTGATACTCGAATGGTACATTTGGTGAAAAGTCTTTCCAAGTGCTTTCTATAGTTGTTATTGTATTGTTTATATCTGTTCCTGAAATTTTAATATTAATGCAAGAATTCCAAGGAAGATAGGCTAGCATGGATGGTTCTATTTTACTATGTAGTGAGTTGATATGAAAGTCTTTTACTACACCAATTATGGTGATATCGTTATCTAAAAATTTCACAACCGATCCTACTGGATTTTCAAGTTCCATTTTTTTAACAAAGCATTCATTTACCAGCGCAGTGTTATTTAAATCACTTTTAATCTTCCACGAAAAGTTGCGACCTTCAATAAGCTCAAATCCATAAGTTTCTATAAAATCAGGATCAATAGTTGTAGCACGATAAGTTCTGAATTCATCATTTACTTTGTGTTTTGAGGTGATATTTAGGTTTCTAACAAATATGCCATTTGAGCGGGCAACATTTTTAATAGTAGGATTTTTCAGTAGAGATTCTCTAAATGCTTTATACTCGTTATTAATACTCGAGCCTCCAGACAGATTTATAATATGTTCTTTGTTGAAGCCAAGCTCTTTGGATTTCATAAAATCCACTTGTTTTGTAACAACAATTACAGATATTACAAGGAAAATAGATACTACGAATTGAGAAACTATTAATACATGCTTTAATGTATTTCCTCTTTTTCCTTTATGAAATTCCTTTTTCAGACTTTGTACAGGTGCCATATTTGTTAGTATCCATGCAGGGTAAATACCTGCTAGTATACCTATAGTAATTACGCCTGCCATCAATGTAAGTACAGCTATAAATATTTTTCCAGATTCCATAATGGTTTCGAAACCAGTGAAATCATATAAAAATGGATGGAGCAGATAGCTTATGGAAAGTGCTAAAATTGCAGCAGTTGTGGTAAGCAGAATAGACTCAAATATAAACTGATAAAACAAGGTGCTTTTTCGAGAGCCGATCACCTTTCTTATACCAATTTCTTTGATTCGGGTGGTAGAAATTGCAAGTGATAGATTAATATAGTTAATAATGGCAATAACAAGTATGATTATACCTATTAGTAAAATTAAATATACCGATGAACGCTTAGTGCCACTTGCAAAGTGAACCTCTTTAAAAGGAACAAATGTTAGCTTATATTCCTTTGCTCTCGGACTGCCTTTGTCTGCCTGCCAGCGCTCCAAAACACGTTTGTTCCAAAACTCAGGTGATTCAGTATTTAATTGCTTAGCCAACTTAGCATTTGATATTTTGACATAAGTACCAAAACCCCAGTTGCTCCAATCTTCACTAATATTCCCGTTGCGTATATTATGGTAGGGGATAGTTGACATGGAAACTAAACCATTGTATTGTATGGACGAATTAGAGGGTGCATCTTTAATTACACCCTTAATGGTGAAACGATAGCTTGCACTTGGATAATTACTGAGATATTCAATTTGTTTTCCTGTTGGGTTTTGGTCTCCAAATATTTTTTTTGCTAAATGCTCAGAAAGAATGATTGAATTTGGAGTGCCAAGGGCATTATTTACATCTCCATATAAAAGCTTAAAGTCAAAAAAGTTAAAGAAGCTTGGGTCTGTAAAAATAAAATCAGTCGTTTTGAAAGTTTCTGTTCCCTTTTTTAAATAGCCTTCACTTCCTCCTCCATACCATTCATCTAAACGTACTACATCTTCTATACCGGCAATATTATCTTTTAAGAACTGTGCCGTTGCTGATGGGATAGACCTAGATTCTCCTAAATGAATTTTGTAGATATTGTTATGCTGTTGATGAAATCCATCATAGCTAAATTGATGATCTGTATAACGTACAATTAATATAAATACAGCAATACCAATAGCAAACCCAATGATATTAATAGATGAGTGCAGCTTGTTACGTAACAAGTTTCTAATAATGATTCTTAGGTTTATATTTCTTAGCAAATTCATAGTTGTCGTGTTTATACTTATTCATACTTAGTGCTTGCCATAGCTAATTACTCATACCTCAAGGCCTCAACAGGATTACGTGTAGCTGCTTTCCAGCTTTGCCAGTTTGTGATTACCCCTAAATCCCCTAAAGGGGACTTTCTGGCAGCTCCAATTTGGCCTTGCATTCATTTATTATTTCAGTTATGACCTGACTCATATTTTTTCATTTATTCTCTATACACTGTAGTTTTTGCCGGTTCTCCCTTTAGGGAGTTAGAGGGTGCAAAGACGGTCGTTATTACTCATACCTCAAGGCTTCCACGGGATTACGAGTGGCTGCTTTCCAGCTTTGCCAGCTGACGGTCATTAATGCAATGCCTAAGGCTGAAAATCCTGCTAAGGCAAATATCCACCAGCTGAGTTCTGTTTTATAGGCAAATGATTCTAGCCAATTATTCATAACTAAATATGAAACAGGACATGCAAAAAGAAAAGACACCGTTATCCATTTAACAAAGTCCATATTTAACAAGGTTAATACCTCTATAATTTTAGCTCCATTTACCTTTCTAATTCCAATTTCTTTACCTCGACGATCAATGGCAAAAATGGATAAACCAAACATTCCTATAATGGCTATAAAAATGGCCAATAAACAGAAATACAGTATCAGGTTACCCATTTGTTTTTCTGCATGATATACTGTATCCACTTCATCCTCAAAAAAGCTATATGACATAGATCTTCCGTTACGATATTTTTTATACACATCAGTAATAAATTCAAGAGTAGCCTCTTTGTTTTTACTATTTATTCGCACATTTAGTGTATTAATACACTGTGGATCATAAACCATTACTAATGGTGCAATTTTGTGATGAAGAGGGCGGTAATGAAAATCTTTTACCACACCTATAATTTCATATTGACTATTTAACCTTGTTAAGATAGGATCACTCACATTTAGTTTCTTTACGAATGACTCGTTTACCACAACAGGAAACTTCCTACTCTTAAAGGCTTTTTTTGACTCTTGTTTGTATTCTTCAAAACTTTGAGAAATAAATCTTCCTCTCTCAAGAGCAAGTCCATAGGTTGATGCAAAACCTTCATCAACCCAAAATAGAGATCCTTCGATACTATCAGGCCCCGCTTTACTATTGTACCCAAAGGTAGTTTGCCACATAAAATCGACAGGCGCACGTGCAGAAGAAGTAACTCCTAATATATTAGGATTATCTAATAATGCTTGCTTAAAAGGTTTATTCCTATACCAAAGGCCAGTATGAATAACTACAATATCACTTTTATTAATTCCTAATTCTTTGTTATTGATGTATTGCAATTGCTTAAAAACGGTTGTAGTTGCTACAATAAAAATAATGGCAATTGTAAACTGAATAACAACCAAAGCTTTAATAAATAAAGCCTTTGATCCTTCCGGATTTCCTCCTTTAAAGATTAAGACTGGATTAAAAGAACTTAGGTACGAAGAAGGAATAAAACCAGATAAGGCTCCAACAATAATTGAAAATAGGAATACAACCAAAATTGGTATAGGTAAGTCGCTAATGTGATATCCCTTATTAGTTAAGGAAGAAAACCATGGAAGTAATAAAGCAGTTAAGCCTACTGCAATAACAAGAGCTAAACTGGTTTGTATAACTGATTCGCTAATAAACTGAATGGATAATGCACTTTTTTTAGATCCGGATATTTTTCTAATTCCAACTTCCGTGGCTCGATCCGACGATCTGGCAATGGTTAATGAAGCAAAATTCATGGCAGCCATAATCATTATTAGTACAGCTAAACCTGAAAATATCCAAACATATTTGAAATGACCAATGTGCTTATCATTTAAATATACCTCATAATCTGTATATAAATGAATATCGGTAAGTGCTTGAAACAATAGCCTATCATTAGTTTTGGTATATTTTGATAAATGATTTCTAATGTTCTTTTTAAAGTCTCTAGTTATTACAGCGTTTTTAGATAGTTTAATATAGGTATGGTCAAATACAGTCAAGCGCCAATTGCTTCGTATATTTTTAGCAGGCAACAAATAGTCAATCTGAATATGGCTTTGATCTGGGATATCAATAACTCCACCTACTTTATAAAGTATTTCGTTATACTTATTACTAAGTATTGTTTTACCTAAGGCAGATTCATTTCCAAACAACTTATTGGCCGTTCTTTTAGAAAGAATGATGTTATTTTTATCCTTTAAAGCTGTTGTTTGTGATCCTTCGATAAACTTAAAGCCATCAAATACAACGAAAAAGCCATCGTTTACCCATGCTCTTCTAGCTTCAATCTTTTTGCCAGTTTCTTTTACAATTAAAGGAGAATCTTCCGAGCTAAAACTAATTAGGGCTGCTTCTTCTATTTGCGGATAGTCTTCCTTTAATGTTGCAGCTAAAGCTCTTGCACTATTAGCAGTTTTCTTTAGTTCTCCTCCCTTTCTTGATAAGGTAAGAACCCTATAAATATCTTCATGAGAAGGATGAAATTCTTCAAATCTAGTTTCATCCAGAACCCATAAACAAATTAACAAGGATGCGGTAATAGCAATAGAAAATCCGGATATGGAAATAAAAGAATAAACGGGTTTTCTTTTAATATTGCGCCAGAGTAGCTTTATGTTTGTTTTATTCATCAGATTAAGAAAAAGTATTTACTTTAAAATGTTTACTCATACCTCAAGGCTTCCACGGGATTACGAGTGGCTGCTTTCCAGCTCTGCCAGCTTACTGTTATAAGTGCTACCATCAAAGCAATGAACCCTGCCAAGGCAAATATCCACCAGCTAATTTCTGTTTTATAGGCAAAGTTTTCGAGCCACTTATTCATGGCATAATAGGCAATAGGGCAAGCCAATATATAAGCCACAGCTACCCATGTCATAAAGTTTTTATTAAGCATGGTAAGTATCTCAATAACCTTTGCTCCATTTACTTTTCTTACGCCAATTTCTTTGGTTTTTTGTTGCACGTAATACATCGACATAGCAAACAAGCCCATAATGGAGATAATAACTGTAAGTAAGGTGAAGTACTTTATTAGTTGTCCAATTCTATTTTCACTTTCGTACCATTGGTTAATACTTTCATCCATAAAGCTCATGGTTATGGGTAGGCCATGTGTAAACTCGGTATAGGTACTTTTAACTTGCTGAACTGTATTAAAGGTATTTTTGTTAGATACCTTTACCATAATGCTCCAAACATCTTGCTTAGGCTGGAGACTAAAAAATATAGGTCCAACTTTTTCTTTCAGTGCTCTAAAATGAAAATCCTTAACAACACCGTATACAGGTCGGGCTTTTCCAAAAATTTCAGCGGATGTAGGATTGTTAGGAAGCTCCATCATTTTTACAGCTGTTTTGTTTAGCAGAATGGCATTGTTAGAGTATGCTACGCCTGTTAGCTTTACTTCCATATTCATCATCTTAAAAAAAGAAGAATCGACATTAAAAGCTTGGAAGCTAATCATCTTCTCTTTGTATTCCATGGTGTAATTATTTCCTCCATCAATGGGATTTCCTTTTACATAGCAAACATGTTGTACGCCCGCTATAGCTTCCAATTGAGACTTAAAGGCATTGCGCTGATGAGCACCAATGGTATTGTTAATAACCAGTACATTGTCCTTGTTATAACCTAAATCATAATCACGCATAAACGAGGTTTGTTTATCGATGAATAAAGCCCCTATAATAAGTATCACTATAATGAGATACTGGAAAGTGATAAGTCCTTTTGAGTAGTAGGCTTTACTTTTTAAGCGGAATACGCCTTTAACCACATCAACAGGATTAAAATTAGAAACCGTAATGGCAGGTATTATTCCTGAAATTACTCCTATTAAGATGGCTCCTAAAGCAGTTGTTACAAGAAAATGAAGACTTATAAAACTGCTTAATTCTAAGTTTGTATTTAATAAATAATTGAATATTGGTTCAGCCTCAAAACATAAAGCTAAGCCTATGAGATAAGAAATAAATGTAATTAGTGCTGACTCAAAGGTGTACTGTATTAATAGGCTGTGGCGCTTACTTCCCATTAATTTTTTAACGGCAATCTCTTTGCTTCTGTTGCCTGATTGAGCTACCGTTAAGTTAATGTAGTTTAAGATAGATAGTAGTAATATTAGTATAACAATGCTTGAAAGAACGCGAAGTAATCTTTGGCTACCTTGTTTTATACCAGGAGAATAAGAATCTCCAAAATATACATCAGTTAAGGGTTCAAATACAACCTCCTTAGCTTGTTCTTTTTCATACATCCAGTTTACTTTGGTATATAATTCAAGAATATCGGGTGCTCTGGAGGCAAAATTTGTATGGAGTTTTTCCATAACATATAAGCCAAATGAGTTATTGTCATAGGTAGTCATCAGGTTTGGGGAATTCCATTGTATTGCTAAAGAAGGAAAATCGATGAGTGCATCAACTTGTTTGAAGTGTGTATTTTCAGGAAAGTCCTTCATAATACCACCAATTTTAAACTTTACATTATCGTTCACTTGCAGTAATTGACCTATTTCAGGTATTTTACCATATAACTTTAGCGCGTATGATTCTGTAAGTACAATAGATTTATGCTGTAGTGCTGTTTCTATATTTCCTTTAATTAATGGAAATGAGAACATCTTAAGGAAGACAGAATCCACCATTAAGTAGTTGATTTTAAACTTCTCTGTGCTGTTGATGGAAATATATCCTTCCCTATCGTATGTGCGTGTAAAGCACTCTATTTCGGAAAACTTATCCATTAAAGCCGGTCCACTAGGAGGGGCAAAACCTGAATACTCATCATGAACCAATCGATATACCCTGTCTTTGTTTACGTGAAACTTATCGTTTGAATACTCTTTTTGAATATACACCGTTAAAAGCGTTACAAACATTAAAGAGATAGCGAAACCAAGTACCGTGATAAGTGTATATAACTTGTTTTTTAATAGATGTTTGATAAAGGTTTTTAGGTTACGTAGTATCATGATTTTCTTATTATTTCTGAATAGTTAGGTTTTGATTAAGTGTTTTATTAATTCCTCCAAGTCTACTGAAAGAACCTCCGCATCTGCTGAAACGTCACTAAGTCGTTCAGGAATCATTCTATGTCAATGAGGAATTGCTCAAGGTCACATAGTAATTATTCCAGTTCACTCGAAATGACTCAAGGTCATGCAGGAACCATTTCAGGTCACTCAGAAATGACTCAAGGTCATACAGGAATCATCCAAGGTCGCTTTGGAATGGCTCAAGGTCATATAGGAATCATTTCAGGTCAATTGTTTTGCTCTTCGCTCCCTGCCCTTCGCCCTCTGCTCTCCGCTCTCCGCTCCTCTACATCATCGACAATTCGCCAATCTCCTTTTTCATTTCTTCGGTAATCACCTGACCATCGAAAAGGTTGATTACACGGTGTGCATAATCCGAATCGCGATGCGAGTGCGTTACCATTACTATGGTGGTTCCTTCGCGGTTAAGCTCGGTTAGCAGGTTCATTACCTCTTGTCCGTTTTTAGAATCTAAGTTACCCGTAGGCTCATCGGCCAATATCAGTTTTGGGTTAGCTACCACTGCACGTGCAATAGCTACACGCTGCTGCTGTCCACCGGATAATTGTTGTGGAAAGTGTTTGCGACGATGACCAATCTTCATTCTGTCCAGTACTTTTTCAACCATTGCCTTACGTTCTTTGGCTTTGTACTTTAGGTAGATCAATGGCAGCTCAACATTTTCAAATACATTCAGCTCGTCAATCAGGTTAAAGCTCTGAAATACAAAACCGATATTTCCTTTGCGCAGTTGAGTTCTGTTTTTCTCTTTCATGTTACCCACCTCAGTACCATCGAAATAGTAGTTTCCTTCACTTGGATTATCTAGTAATCCCACCACATTCATCAAGGTTGATTTACCACAACCCGAAGGTCCCATTATGGCCACAAATTCGCCTTTTTCAATATGGATATTTACACTATTTAGCGCACTGGTTTCTATGTCTTCGGTGCGAAATACTTTTTTTAAATTCTCTGTTTTTATCATTTTTTCAGCTTGGGGCACAGAGCAAAGGGCTTATGGCTATTTGCAAGGTGCTTAGTTTATATTGTTAGTTTGAAGCATTGTGTAAGATGAAATAGCATCTTGCCTACGCATCTATTTCTATGTCTTCAATAGCGTTTTTCTAAAATTCGAAATCTTACGACTCAGTATGTCTAGTTTATTTAAGTTCTCATCTAACTGTTCCTTGCTTATTATCTTTCTATTAAAAAGGACACACATAATGTTTGCACATTCAAAAGCAGAACGTCGGGCATAATTTAGAAAATTTGCAAAGTCTTTGTCAGAATACGAACCCGAACCTTCTGCTATATTATTTGATATACTTAAGGATGCAGCTCTTAATTGTTCAGCGACTCTATAGCTTCTTGACTCAGATAGGATATCTGCCAATTCAAAGAAGGTGTCATTTAAAGCAATGGCCTCCTTCCATATATCCAAATTCATAAATCTAAATGTTGCCATGTTTTATCAGTTTTATTGGTTAATATATTTAAAACCAAAATAATGAATTTCTATTATTATAAATAGTTGGCCCCTTGCCCTTTGCTCTCCTCACCACGCCCTCTGCCCCTTGCCCTTCGCTATTTCAATATTATTCGGTCATTCTCCCCAAACAAATCATAGCTCGATATAATTACTTTTTCACCAGCTTGTAGGCCTTCTATTACTTCATAGTATTTAGGGTTTTGTTTTCCGATTTTAATATTGCGTTTAATGGCTTCGGTACCGTTTTGGTTGAGTACATACACCCATTGGCCACCTGTGCTTTGGAAAAAACCACCGCGTGGAATCAATACGCTTTGTTCTGGCTGACCGAGCTCTAACTTAATATGGTAGGTTTGTCCTGTTCTGATATTATTTGGACGTTCACCTGTAAACACCATGTCAACTTCAAACTGACCATTCCTAACCTCAGGATAAACCTTTTTAATGTTTAGGCCAAAGTCCGTATCATTTCTTTCGAAAGAGGCCTGAAGTTTACGTTTAACTCTATCAATATAATGCTCGTCTATCTGTGCGCTGATTTTAAAGTCGGTGAGTACATTCACCAAACCTAATCGTTGTCCTCGGTTTATCGACTGACCAATTTCTGCATTTAATAAACCTAGCTGCCCGTCGTATGGTGCTTTTACATGTAGGTTATCTAAACGTTGGCGTGCCATTGCAAGACTTAGACGAGTATTCTCCAAACTCTCATCCATTTGTTTTTTTTGCACCGATCTGAAGATAGAGTCCTGAACCATTTTTTGGTAGGTTAGCTCTTGTTCACGAATAGATAAATCGTATTCCTCTTTGGCTTGAATGTAATCTTCTTTGGCAATTAACTCTTCCTTAAATAAACGCTCATATTGACTATGTTTTCTTTTGGCTCTAACCACTTGCAAGTCCATTTGTAATTTCGAGCGTTTATTCGAAATTTGCTGTTGTTCCATCTGTATCTGCGTGTTTCGCATTTCGTTGGCGTGGTACGCTAACTGCGATTCACTATTCATGATAGAAGTATTTAGATCTGTATTTTTTAGTTTAAGAATAACATCACCTTTGCGAACCATTTCGCCTTCCTCAATATAAATTTCCTCTACTTTTCCACCTTCTTCCACATCTAAATAAATGGTAGAAATAGGTTCTACCCTTCCAGGGATGGTGATATAATCATTAAACTGCCCATCGATAATTGCACTTATGGTAAGCTTGTCTTTTTCGGTGCGGTAAACCGATTGATGACTGCTCAAGGAAATCTGTACAATCAAAGCAATAAATAGTAGTGCACCAGCACCCCAAATAATATGCTTTTTCTTTAATCCCTTTTTCTGTTCTATAACTTTATCCATCGACATAATCGAGTATTTTTTCAGTTTTGAGCTATTGGTAATAGCGCTTAATATTTTTGTTTTTTCTTTCTTCCGGTTCCCTTCTCCTTGTTCCTATTTCCCTTTTCCTTCTAGCTTATTGCCAAAAGCGATTTCCTAGGTAAAATTCTAAGGTTTTGCTTTTTATCTGATACTGAATTTGGGCTAGTAATAATTGACTCTCGGAATTCACCAACCTATCCTTTACAGTCAGTAATTCAATTACATTAATTAGCCCTTCGTTATATTTTTTCAAGGCTACCTCGTAAGCCAAATTATCTGCCTTTAACTTCTTTTCTGTTTGCACATATTTGGTTTGTAAAGCCTGCAACTCGCGGGTGTCATTGGCAATTTGATAATACAAAGACAATTTTTGCTCTTCATAATCATTTAAAACTTGCTCATGACTAATTTTGGCTTGCTTAACACGTGTTCGTTGTTGATTTCTATTAAAAATAGGAATAGAAATAGAAGCACCTACATACTTGTTTAAGTTGTTGTCGAACTGAGTAGGAAAGCCAACTACATTGCCGTTATCATCTATATCGGTATCATTAAAGCGCGAACCAACAGAAGCATTTAAATTAACCGAAGGGTAATAAAAACCTTTGGTAATAGCCACATTTTTTTCAGCTGCCAATAAATCAGCCTGTCCTTTTTTTAACAATGGCGAAAACTCGCTAAACACATGAAACACCGAATCAGACTGTGGATTTGCAAGTATTAACTTTGGATGGATACTATAATCAATATCAAAGTCATTCGTTTGTCCAAGGCTAAAATTCATTTGCTCCCAAAGTCTGTATTTAATTTCATCTAATTTATTCTGGGCCATGATGATATTTAGCTTTTCTCTTTCTAGAGCGGCTTGCATTTGTAGAAGATCTGATTTAGCCTGTAAACCTATCTCAACCTGAGCATTTGTCTTTTTAAGATTATATTCCGAAATCTCAAGTTGGTCTTTCGCAATGCTAACCAATCCGGCGTAAAACACCACATCATAATAAGTAGATAAAACATCAAAAGCCAAGTCGTCTTGATAATTCAATTTGTTCCATTCCGCTGCTTGTAATCTAAATTTAGTGTAAGCCATTCTGTTCAGCTTACTAAAACCACGAAATATATTTAAGTTAGCTCCAATGCTACCGTTAGCGCTAAAGTGCTCTGTATCTGTATATCTATTTGTGCTGTTATCTAAACTTCTACCATAACTCATCCCTCCTGATGTTGATGCAGAAACAGAAGGTAATAAATCGTACTTAGATTGTGCAGCAGACATGCGCTCACTTTTTACACTTAAATCATAACTCTTATAATTAAGGTTGTTTTCAATGGCATACTGAACACACTTATTAACCGTCCACATTTCTTGCCCTTGCGCTGCAGACAGTGTTAATAAGAATATAAAGCTATGTAATATTATTTTTTTCACGATATAGTTTTTGTGTTTTGACTTTTATAATACTAAAGCAGTGCCAAAAGCATAAGGTATTGAATATGTGTGAGTAAGTGTTTTGTCTTGCGGATGATGTGTTAATAAATTTTACATCCTAGTGTAAATATATTTTACACTATTTTGGAAATGGCCTTATCTTAACCTAGTTTTATAATGAAAAATCGGAACAGGAAACAGGTGGACAGGAAACCGTTAAAAAAGATCTTTACACATAAACCACAATTACTGTTATTATGGGAAAAATTGAAAAGTTTGAAGATTTGCATGTTTGGCAGAGCTCTATTGAACTAAGCGCTACCATATACCAAGTTTTAAAAGATTGCAAAGATTACGGTTTTAAGGACCAGGTATGTAGAGCCTCTGTTTCGGTTCCTTCAAATATTGCAGAAGGATTCGAGAGACAATATAATAAAGAGTTTGTGCAGTATCTTTTTATCGCAAAGGGTTCTATAGGAGAAGTTCGAACTCAATTAATATTAGCTAGTAGATTAAACTATATTCCTAAACAGGAATGTGATATATTGATAGAACAAACTCGAAAAATATCTGCCCAGTTGGCAAAATTAATCACAGTAAGAAAAGAAAAGTTCTAGTTTCAAATTTTTATTCTCGGTCTCCGGTCTCCAATTTTTTTATGATGAAAGGAAATATTTTAATAGTAGACGATAACAAGAGTATTCTAAGCGCATTAGATATACTACTATCCGTACAATACGAGCATGTAAAGTGTTTATCTACACCCAATCAAATAGTATCTGAGATAAGGCAAACCAATTATCAGTTGGTTTTGTTAGATATGAATTTTAAATCGGGTGCTAATACTGGTAATGAAGGCATATTTTGGTTAAGTGAGATTAAAGAAAAATCACCAGAAACCTCGGTTGTATTAATGACGGCCTATGGCGATGTTGAACTTGCCGTTAAAGCTTTAAAAACAGGCGCTACCGATTTTATATTAAAGCCTTGGGATAATTCAAAGTTGTTGGCCACCATTCAATCCGCTATTCAGCTGAGTTATTCTCGTAACGAGGTCAGCGACCTCAAGCAGAAGGAAAAGGAGTTGAAACGGGTTATCAACAAAGATGATAAATTTATTATTGGTTCTTCTCCACAATTAATGCAGGTGTTAAAGATGGTGCAAAAGGTGGCCAAAACAGACACTAATGTGCTAATTACAGGTGAAAATGGTACGGGAAAGGAATTAATAGCGCGCGAAATTCATCGACTTTCTAAACGAAACCATGAGATGCTGGTGTCTGTGGATATGGGAGCCATAACCGAAACGCTTTTTGAAAGTGAGTTATTTGGCCATGAGAAAGGCGCTTTTACGGATGCCAAAGAAGCTAGAGCTGGAAAATTTGAGGTAGCTAACAAGGGTACTTTGTTTTTGGATGAGATTGGAAACCTTTCTTTTCACCTTCAAGCTAAATTGCTGGCTGCCTTGCAAAACAGAGAAATTAATAGACTAGGTTCCACTACTCCAAAAGCTATAGATATTAGGTTGGTTTGTGCCACCAACAAAGACCTGCCTAAAATGGTTGAAGAGAGTTTGTTTCGTGAAGATTTGTTGTATCGGATAAATACCATACAAATAGAAATTCCTCCTTTACGGGATAGAGGAAATGATATTTTAGTATTGGCAGATTTCTTTCTTAAAAAGTATGCTTTTAAGTATGATAAACCAATTCCTAAACTGAATAAAAACACACAGGAAAAACTGCTCAAATACCCTTGGCCTGGTAATATTAGAGAACTGGAACATGCTATTGAAAAAGCTATTATTTTAAGCGAGAGCAATGTACTTAAACCAGATGATTTCTGCTTGAGACCAATCAATAATTGTAAAACGGATATTGATTCTTTAAACATTGAAGCAATGGAGAAACAGTTAATAGCTAAAGCAATGGATACTCATCCCGGTAATGTTTCTGCAGCAGCCGCTGAGCTGGGCATTACGCGCCAAACTTTGTATAATAAGATGAAAAAGTATGGACTGGTATGAGAAAATTGTTTTATTTACAATTAGCCCGTAGAATAGTATTTGTATTATTGTTTTCTGTTTCAGCTACCTACTGTTTTCTTAAAGAAGATGTTCATACTGCTTTTGGTTTTGCTTTCTTGCTACTACTTATTTGGGTTATCCTTAATCTGTTCAAATACTTAAATGGCGTACATGAGCAAATTAGTTTCTTTTTCGAATCTATTTTAAATGAAGATTTTAATTCGGTTTATGCTTTAAAACGCAAGAGCAAAGTGCTTAATCAACTCAATGAAAATTTAGAGAAGGTTAACCAGAAAATGCAGGATGCCTTAATGGCCAATGCACAACAAGAGCAGTACTTTAAAGCTTTAATTGAGCATATAGGAACAGGTGTATTAACTTGTAATTCCGAGGGCTTTGTTATTCATGCCAATGCCAGTATCAAACAAATGCTAGGGCTCGAACAACTGACCCACACTAAGCAACTTCAAAAAGTGGATGGGGCATTGCTTAAAGCGGTTAAGGACATTAAGCACAAGGAGCAACGAATGGTTAGCTTTAGCATTGGACTTAATAATACGCCTATTAAAATACTTCTTAAAGCGGTTGAATTTACTACTGGCAAGGAGCATGTGATGCTTATTTCTGCTCAGGATATTAATAAGGAGTTAGATGAAAATGAGTTGGACTCGTGGATGAAATTAATACGTGTTCTTACGCACGAAATCATGAATTCCATTGCTCCTATAACTTCGCTTTCTGAAACTGTGGCTTCGTTTTATAGTAAAGATGGCGTACCTGTGGCCAAGGAAGATATCAATGATAAAACCATTGAAACAACCATTAGAGCGCTGGATGTAATTCAAGATCAAGGTAAAGGTTTAATTAGTTTTGTAGATTCTTATCGATCGTTGATGCGATTGCCTAAGCCTAAAAAAGAAAAGATTGAGTTATGTGACTTCCTTGAAAAAAACGTCATTATCAATCAGGTGAATGGAGTGGGTATTCAACTAAATTACGATAATAAGGACAAGTGTTTGAATATTTGTGGAGATAAGGATCAATTGTCGCAAGTGCTAATTAATTTATTAAAAAATGCCAATTATGCCATTGAAGGTAAAGATAAACCAGAGATAATTTTATGGTTCGGTCGCAACAGTAAAGGTCAGGTTGAAATTACAGTAACTGACAATGGAGAAGGTATTGAGTCTGATTTATTAGAAGAGATATTTATCCCATTTTTCACCACCAAGGATTCAGGAAGTGGTATAGGTTTAAGCTTATCGCGACAAATAATGCGCTTGCACGGTGGTTGGCTAAAAGTAAACTCTGAGCTGGGCAAAGGATCTAGGTTTACCATGTTGTTTCAAAAGGAGGAAGAGTGTTAGTCTATTCTCTTCATATTTAGCCTGATGTTGAGCTCCAATTCATCCACATCCCGATTGGGATATACCTGTTTTATACCTGAATAGCTCCATCCCCATAGGGATATTGATATTTCAACGTTCTTTAGCCTCATACCCGTGGGGATGGGGTTATATAATTATTCTACACTAATATCCCCATCGGTATGAGGCCTACAAAGGCTGTTTTGGTCTTATCCCAACGGGGATGTTGGTTGTAAATTATTACTCTCGCTGGTGCGCGTCTTCACGCGTACCTATTTGTAACTATACCTAGATAACTTTTCCAAATTACTGATTCATCCTAATATTAATATAATGATAGCAGCAAGGATTCAATTATTGTATTAATTTAGCCGCCAACATCAACATTGCATAAAATGACTAAGTCTGTTTCTGCTAGCGATCATCATATTTTAAAAGACTTTTTTTTGAGCGCCGCAACTGTTAGTGATGAGCATATTTATGCCTTAAGCGAATTATTTAGTAAGCGTACTTTTAAAAAAGGCCAGGTAATACTCAAGGAAGGTGATATTGACAATTATGCCAACATTGTTACCAAAGGTGTGGTACATCAGTTTATTTACGATGAAGATGCTGTGATAACCATAAATATTACCCCCGAAGGTTTAGGTTTTAACAGTCTGAAAAGCTTTATTAAATCAAGCCCCTCGATAGAAGTACACGAAGCACTTACGGATGTTGAAATTCTATCTATCAAAAAGCAGGATATAGATGAACTTTCTAAAAAAAACATTGATTTATGTTACTTGCTTTATAAGATATATGAGTTTATTCTACTGGATAGAGAAAACAGAATGTTGATGCTTCAGTATCGTAGTGCTGAAAAAAGATTTCAACTGTTTCATGATATTATTAAGCGCTCGGAATTTATATTAAAGCATACTCCAGATAAATACATTGCTAGTTATTTAAACATGACTCCTCAGCAATACAGTAAAGAAAAAAGTAAACACATAAAAAAGCAATGTTAAAAGTTGTAACTAGTGTTATTTATTATCTACAGATAACTTTTTTGTAACAGGCAAATTGTTGTTTTGAACCGCAAACTCAAAACGATTTATTATGCTTAAACATGTACTATTTCTTGCCATTAATATATGGATACTAAACCCATTATGCGGACAAGAACAGCTATTTTCAGAAATTGAAGAGCCAATAAGTGCTATTAATACACAAAGTTTTATCAGCAATGGATTTAAACTTGATAGTGTGGTTCAATTTGTATTTAACGAATCATCTCAAAATTGGGATAAAAAAAACACCAAACAAGCCTACTCATACGACACGAAGGGCAACGAAACCGAAACCATCAATTATTTATGGGATGAAAACACCGAAAAATGGAAAAATGTAGACAAGAAGGAGTCAAGCCACACAACCTCGGGTATTTTAATGACGGACACGCACTATAAATGGGATGAGCTTGGAGAATGGAACAACGATCGCAAATACACATATTCATATAACAGCAAACTGTTATTAAAAGAAATATTGATTTGGGAAGCAAGCTCAAACACTTGGGAGGCACGACAAAGAGTTCGTATTGATTATTACGAATCGGGCCATATTAAAGAAGAAATCCGCCTGGTACGTGCTGCTCCCGAAATACCCTGGGAACCTACCCGAAAGAAGTTTTACCTTTATAAAGATGGTAAAAAGGAGAGCTTGGGCATTTCATTTTGGAACGAGCAAACCCACAGTTGGGCACCTCTTTTTTTGTACAATTATTTATATAACAGAACAGATCATACCCTTGAACAAATCATACGCTTTACAAAATCCAATGACGATTGGGTAAAGATTAGCGCTGTACTTTACAATTACAATATAAGTAAGGAACTTGAAGCAATAAATGTAGAATATGATGACCATGACGGAAAAGGTTACAAGGAAGTAGAGGAGAAAAGATACACGCACAACTTCGGCGTTTCTGCCAATAAATTGTTGTTACCGTATAAAAACAGAAACACTTCTCCCAATGTATTTCATCACCAATTAACAAAGAATAAGCTTTCTCGCTACGACCGGAGTTTTGATAAAGTGGTTCAATATAAAGAAGAAAACTATTATTATTCAGCTATAGGAACTCCAACAAACGTGCCTTCTACTGGTGAGGAGATAATTAATGTTTCGCCAAATCCGGCAAGTAATTATCTTAGTATAAATTGGCCCAATAAAGCTGAAACTATACAACTAAGTTTGTATGACTGCACCGGAAAACTAGTATTAAGCAATCAGTATTTGACTGGCGAAAAGATAGATATAAGCCAACTACAGCGAGGCATATACATATACCAACTTAGCCAGGGGCAAACCCATATTAAAGGAAAGCTTCTGGTTCAGTAATGGCTGATTTTAACTTCTGGTTTATATCATTTATCGGATGATTATAAATACCCTCAGGCTGGTGCGCGTGTACGCACGCGTTCCTTCTTTTAAATCAATTACCACACGGAGGGGACACGTGTGGTAGCTGGGGGTATTTAAAAAGAAAGTCTGCAATTTATACTGACATTATATGAACTTTATTTTATTGCTGCTAGGCTTTATTTGTTATTTTATTTTTTCCTAAAAATAACTGGGTGATATTTTTCAACAAACAAATCAACCTCTTTTTCGGATATAAAATTAGGATAGGACATTAATAATAATTGTAACGGAGATTGGTCTTCCTTTACAGGAGGTATTTCATAATGATGTTGATTCAGTTTAAACCCTACTCTTTCATAAAAACTTATTCTACGTTCATTAATATTGGATGTAGGTAGTTCAACCTCCAGTATAATCGACTTATCATCACTATCAATAAAATTATTCAGAATTAACCTTCCGATTCCTTTATTTCTTTGTTCTACAGTAGTAGCCAAGTGATCTATATATCTATGTGTATCAAATTCCCACCATAATATAAATCCAGCAAATTGGTTATTATCAATAAATACATCAAAATGATAGTTCTCATTTTGTAAGACATCCGATTGATCATCTAATAGTCTTCGCTCTTCAAAAGGAAAAGCATCTTCATAAAGCTCCCAGGCTTTCTGAAAATAATTATCTGAAATTTGCTTTAGTCTTATAACTTTCATTCGGACGCTGCTTGTAAAGAGTATGGGGTGTTAGGCCCTTAACTGAACCTATCATTTCAAATCCAGCGAGCTCTACTTGAGTCATGCCTTTTTTGTAACCTTGTGTCTTTTATAAAATGCCTTATTGTCATGTAATTATTTTTTCACAAATATCTTAATTTAGTCCAGTATAATCCAACTACAATTACCTGACATTTACCCGACATTAATATGTCTTACTGTATTTTGTCTAACGGCCGCTTGGATGAACAGTGTGGAGATAAAATCTAAATCCACTTCCGAAATCCTACCGAGCCAAAGCTTGTTATTGTATTTGTAGATTTGCGGTCCAAATGGAATGAAAAGCATTGGCGGAACTTGTTTCGCCATAATTCACTCCCAAATCACCGCCGCCCCACATTGTTTATTCCAATTTGTTGCCAACAGTTATTTATCTATAATCATCCTCATTTAAATATCTCTCTATTATTTCAGATAATAACTTGTTTTTCTTTACAAACTTCTCATTTTTAGTCATAAATAATTCATAATTGTCCATTTTAGTTTTTTCAGTCAGGCTAAATCCAATTTTATTAAATTCTTCATATGCATTTCTACCTAATCCATATTGATAATCATAAACCATATATGAGTTTGCATACCTTGCATTATTATCGTCAACTATAACTTTAATTTTTCTATTATATGTAGACATAGTGCATATATAATCCTCATTAAAATAAGGGTAATCGTTTTCATGATTTAATACCATATTGTCGTTTAATATATTTATTAAATGAAATATGTCTTCTTTGTCTAAATATGAACAAATCTTCCGTTTTTGATCAAAATCATTTAAAAGAATAATTCCCTTTTGTTTTCCTTTTAGTTTTTTATCAAAATAGAAAAACATATTATAAGCTCTTCCACTCCAACTGTTTCTGAAAAAATAATTGATTTCAATTAAAATAAATTCAGGCTTGTAGGAAACCATATCGCGACATATATACGTTTCTGATTTCTTTAAACTATCAATTTTGAAATCATAATACAGCCAATTACCATACATAAATGTTGTATCAGAATCAGATATTTGCATTCTACAACTTCCTTTATATTTTACAATGTCTAATAATTTGAAGTTTTCTGAGTTATGTATAGTATCAATCCGAATCACCTGACCAATTAAATTCGAAGTAATAAAAAGCAACATCAGGGTAGCTGTTTGTTTAGGATTGGTTATTGTTTTCAATTTTCTTAGATATTAACTTGTTTTAGCTATTGTGTTTAATTGTTGGCAACTATTCTATATACTAAATTTCGCATTGCGGTTATAGCTAGTACTACCACCATTTAACGCCTACTAAAATAGCATTATATCCTACCTATCATATAAATATTTAGCAAAAATATTACTTCTTGTCACTCACCTAACGCGTTCCATTATTTAGGTAATTACCATATTTAACGATACGTGCGGCAAGTGAGCAAATATTTATTATTTCCGTCCGTTTAATACAAACAAAAAAGCAAGCCCATTTTTGAGCTTGCTTTTCTTATATGATAATGAAAGCACCTAAGGAACTTTCAATATGTAACTATTTGCTATAGCTTAAGCATTTCAACAACTTGATTGAATACGTTTTCGCCTGTAAAACCGAATTTTTCATCTAACACAGAGTAGTGTCCAGAATAACCAAAGTGATCTAATCCCCAAACAGAACCGTTAGCACCTACTAAACCTTCAAGGGTTACAGGTAAACCAGCAGTCATACCAAAACGAGGAAGGTCTGTTGGCAAAACTTCAGTTTGGTAAGCTTCATCCTGATTACGGAATACACCTTCAGAAATTACTGAAACAATCTGAATCTTTAATCCTTTTTCAGCTCTTAATTTAGCAGCACCATCAACTAAAGTAGCTACTTCAGAACCACTGGCTAAAAGAACTACATCAGGATTCTCATCCTTTTCAACAATGTAAGCACCTTTTTTAGCTTGTAAAGCTTGTGTGTAGTTACTTCCTGGTAAGTTCTTAATATTCTGACGAGATAAGATTAATGCAGAAGGAGTTTTGGTATTTTTCAATGCCATTTCCCAAGCTACAGTTGTTTCTTCAACATCAGCAGGACGAAGTACCAACATAGAGTTATCTCCATCATGGTTTTTCAACTTCTCCATCAAACGAATTTGTGCTTCTTGCTCAATTGGCTGGTGCGTAGGGCCATCCTCTCCTACTCGGAAAGCATCATGTGTCCATACATATTTAACAGGTAATTGTTGCAAAGCAGCAATACGAGCAGCAGGTTTCATGTAATCAGAGAATACAAAGAAAGTACCTACTACTGCAATAACACCACCATGTAATGCCATACCGTTAGCAATTGAAGCCATGGTCAACTCAGCCACTCCCGATTGTAAGAATTGACCAGAGAAATCACCTTTTTCAAACGCTTTGGTTTTCTTTAAGAAACCATCTGTTTTATCAGAGTTAGCTAAATCGGCAGAAGAAACAATCATGTTTTCCACTTGCTCAGCAAATACACCCAATACAGTTGCAGAAGCAGCACGCGTTGCAGCACCAGCTTTTTGCTCAATAGCGCTATAGTCTAGTTCTGGAGCATCTCCAGAAAAGAATTTAACAAACTTAGCTGCTAATTCAGGATTGGCTTTTTCCCATTCAGCTTGTTCAGCTCTTTTGGCCGCCACATACTCCGCTTTCTTAGCTTGAGCTGTAGCATAAAGTTCAGCCACATCATCAAATACTACAAATGGATTTTTAGCATCTCCACCTAAGTTTTTGATTGTGCTATCGAAACAAGCTCCGGCAGCAGATAAAGGCTGACCATGCGTTGAAACCATTTTTTCGAATGAAGAACCATCTGCCTTAACAGCTCCCTTACCCATAATTGTTTTACCAATAATAAGGAATGGTTTTTCAGTTTCAGCTTGTGCAGCATCCATTGCTTTACGAATTTCGTCAGCATTGTTACCATCAATAGTCATTACTGACCATCCCCAAGCCTCATATTTTTTAGCTGTATCTTCTGTAGTTACAGCATCTGTTTTTGTAGATAATTGAATGTCGTTTGAATCGTAGAACATTACTAGGTTATTTAAACCTAAGTATCCTGCAATACGACCAGCCCCTTGAGAAATCTCTTCCTGAACACCACCATCTGAAATAAAAGTATAGATGTTGTGAGTCATCCAGTTTCCGAAACGCTCGGTTAAGAATTTTTCTGCAATAGCAGCACCAACAGCCATTGTATGGCCTTGTCCTAATGGACCAGACGTATTTTCCACACCTCTTTCAAAGTCAACCTCAGGGTGACCAGGTGTTGGACTTCCCCATTGGCGGAAGTTAGCAACCTCTTCCATCGTATACGCTCCAGTTAATGCTAACTGCGCATACAACATTGGCGACATGTGACCTGGATCTAAAAAGAAACGGTCTCTATTTACCCAATTTCTATCCTTTGGATCATAGTTTAGGTATTCAGAATAAAGAATGTTAATAAAATCGGCACCGCCCATTGCACCTCCTGGGTGACCTGATTTTGCTTGTTCTACCATGGCAGCTGACAATAACCTAATGTTATCGGCTGCTCTGTTCACAGTTACGTTACTCATCTTTTAAAAAAAATTACGGGTGTTAAACTTTCTATTAATTGGTTTATTACCCCTATGATCCGAATTAATTGAAAATCGCTGCAAAGGTAATTCTTTTTTGCAATTGAGAAATTTTAAAACGCTCTATATTAAGGTTAAGTAACTATTCAGTGATAAATAATGAATTAATATAATAGAGATTGCCCTAAAATACCCCAAAGTATCAACCGAGTTTGTTTTATAACAAGGTCTCGTAGAGTATTTTTTTATTTCTTTTAAACGTTTAAAAGATTATTAATACTATTACTTCGGCAGGTGTTTTTTGAAGGAATTAAAGTCTTGATTAGAAAATATCTCAGATCTAGTAGTTCCTGTAAACTATGAGGTCATGGATAAATAATCAACAATTAATTGAACCACGCCATTGTAATCCTGAATTCCTTTCTCAACATTATTCGTTTTTAGATACGCATCGTTGACTTTGCTAGCAGCTTTGTCAATGCTAGCATTTCTCCATTGCCGCCAATGTTTATTTTGGGCTTTAATGTCTGCTATTATCTCCGGACGAATTTTCTGAATCCATTTTTTTCTATTGCTTAAATCTTTCGATTGATATATAAAATAATCCAAGGCATATAACCAACCACTATATTCAATAAACTGATCATTGCTATGTACACATACAAACCACCCATAAAACCCAGCTTCGGCTTCGCTTGTAATACCAAACTGGTGAGACTTTTCATGAGCGCTAACCACCGGAATATCCCACTTAGTTAAATGTTTATTGATGTGAGTTTCGTTAAAGAAAGGGCCGTAATACCCAAGTATAGTAGCTTTTGCAAAAAAATCACTAAAGCTGATGTTTTTAATTCGTCGTGTTCCTGATGGATACTTTAGTTGAAGAAATTCGGCATTGTTTTGGTAAGATGCTTCAAGAGTTGAATCTAGGGTATCAAAGTTAAAATGCGCTGTTGGAGAATAACTCTCATTGGTTTTATTAATAATATATTCAAAAGTTTTTATAAATGTTGAATCGTTAGCCTCAGTTTTGTTTACACTTAACCTTGCATGTGCAGATTCTCGGTAGTAATTAAACCCCCAAAAAAAGTAAAAGCTAGCATATACAATACAAATTGTCTGAAAGAATCTAAGTAAGAAAGTGAGTATTCGTATCTTTTTAATAAAAAGTAAGATAATACCAACTAAAAAAAATACGATTAAGAAAAGATAAAATAAGTCGCCTATTGAGAACCCAACTTTAGATGATAAAAAGGATAGTGTTGAAGCTATAATGGGATATATACCAGTGGAATAATATCGTTCCGTTAAGTTGTTGTTTGCGTTAAATATATATTGTAACAGAATGGTAACGGCCAACAGAATAAACGGAGATATAGATTTTATATGCTTTGCCTTTATTTGCATGTTATTATAATTGTTAATTTCGTTGTTAAACAAAGATAGATAATATTACCATGCACATTCATTTTATTGCGATAGGAGGAGCAGCAATGCATAATTTAGCCATTGCGTTGCATCAAAAAGGATATAAAGTTACCGGTTCGGATGATGAGATTTTTGATCCTTCTCGATCTAGACTTTTAAAACATGGTTTATTACCTAATGAGTTTGGATGGTATCCTGAGAAAATTAATGATAGCATTGATGTAATTATTCTTGGTATGCACGCCCGTAAGGATAATCCTGAGTTATTAAAAGCACAAGAGTTAGGATTAAAAGTGTTCTCTTATCCTGAATATTTATATGAACAATGTAAGGATAAAAAAAGAGTAGTTATTGGAGGTAGTCATGGTAAAACGACTATCACCTCTATGGTTATGCACGTGTTAAAAGAAATGGATTATAATTTCGATTATATGGTTGGGGCTCAAATAGAGGGCTTTGAAACTATGGTCAAATTGTCTCACGATGCACCTATTGCTATTTTCGAGGGAGATGAATATTTGTCATCGCCAATTGATTTGCGACCAAAATTTCATTGGTATAAACCAGATGTAGCATTGTTGACAGGAGTTGCTTGGGATCATATTAATGTATTTCCTACATGGGAAAATTATGTTGAGCAGTTTAAAATATTTGCTGACTCAATGAATACTAATGGTACGCTAATTTGGTATTTATTGGATGAAGAACTTCAAAACATTAATAAAGAGTTAAGAGCAGATATAACAAGTTTAGCCTACGATGAAATGCCATCAGTAGTGAAAGATGGTAAGTCTGAAGTTTCATTTAATGGTGAAAAATTTAAACTGTCTATTTTTGGAGCGCACAATCTGCAAAATTTAAATGGTGCTCGTATTGTTTGTGCTGAGTTGGGTATAAGCGATGATGAATTTTTAAGATGTATTTCTAATTTTAAGGGAGCGGCTAAAAGGTTGCAAACCCTTAAAGAAGTCGAAACATTTGCTTCGTTTCTAGATTTTGCCCACTCTCCATCAAAGTTAAGTGCAACAGTAAGTGCTGTAAATAAGCAATATCCCGAAAGGAAATTAGTGGCTTGTATGGAGTTGCATACTTTTAGTAGTTTAAATAAAGATTTTCTACCTCAGTATAAAAATTCTATGAAAGATGCGGATGTTGCATACGTTTATTTTAACCCGAGTGTAGTTGAGCATAAAAAATTGGAACCTATTTCTGAAGATATGGTTTTTAGTGCTTTTGGAACTTCCAATGTAAAGGTGTTTTCAGACACTAAATTATTACAGGCTGAGTTGCTAAAACAAGACTGGAAAAATACCAATTTACTATTTATGAGCTCTGGTAATTTCTCTGGAATCGACTTTAATGAATTCGTAGAAAAGCTTTAAATTATTGTCTTCATTCCTTGATAAATTTTCCTTCAAAATATATCTTCTGTTATAAGAAATGCTTTTTTGAACCTATTTAAGGGTAAAGAATACTTAATTATACGGGGGTATTTTTTGTGATATGGTAAGTTCGTACATTAATATTTACATACTGATGGGGTTGTAATGTGCAGATATATAGCTGAATATGTTTGTCACGCTTTTGTCACGCTATTTTTATAACATTTTTTTCATTTGGGCAGTAACTTGTAATAAGAATCAATCAACACATTTTCAATAATCGATTCTTAACAAAAACCAAATGAACAAAACACACAATTTAACTAATGGTTTATTAAAAGCAGAAAAACGAAATGGCTCTTATGAGGCCTTTCGAGGATTTTATAAAGACTCTGCTCAAAGTGGTGATACTTTAAGTAGCGCTTCTCCAATTAAGTTGAGAGCTACTAAAAGTTTAATCACTCGTCGTACGACCTTACTTCGCGATTCCTTTAAACCTGATACTAAAGTAATGGCTACTTCACTTTTAGTGCCTTCTGAGTTTGCATGGGCATTAGATTGTGTACCGCTAAATCTTGAGATGTTTAGTAGCTTACTTGCATCGCATTCTAAAATAATCGACCTAAACAATAAAGGGAGTTTAACAGCGCCAAGGTGTAGTTTTATCAATTCAATGAAAGGGGCATTAATTGATAATCTTATTCCTATTCCAGATGTGTTGGTTAGCTCAAGTGCTTATTGTGAGAGTATTGGTTTATCATTTGAGGATGTGAAGCAAGAGTTTGGTATTGATCATCACCATATTGAATTACCTGTTTATTCTGCGGATGGTTCTTTCAAGCACCTGGCTCAACAACTCAAGAGTACTTTTCTTGAAATTGCTGATTCTCTTCATCTAGATCATGATATAGCTCTAGCCAAGTTTAAAGATGTAATGTATAAATCATCTATAGCTAGAAAAGAATTCTTAGAACTTTGGAATTATAGAAAGAAAAATGGGGCAATTAATCTTGGATTGGAGCCATTGCATTGGCATATGCAATTTTTACCTATGTGGGGAGATGATAAAGCATATGATATGTGTAAGCGCTTAAAAGATGAGTATATTGCTTATGCCGAAAATATGCCAGAGGAAGAAAAAGAAGGAATTCCTGTGGCTATGTATGGTTTAATACCATATGGTAGAACCGAGGTTTGGAGTATTTTAAATGAAGTAAATGCTTATGTTGCTTTTGAAGGTGTTAATTATTTAGGGGACTACGTAATGCCTGATCTTGAAAACTATAGTGCTTTAACTGTGGATGATCTATTTGAAAACTTGGCACAAAACTTAATTAATGTTCCTATGCGTGGTGGCGATATTATCGCTAAATCGGATAGTTTCATGAAGGAAGCTAAATCGTTGGGCAGTAAAGGAATGATTATCATTTCTCACGAACATTGTCAGCTATTAGCGCCAAGATTACATGAAATTGAAAATGAAGCAACTAAAAATTCTCTTAAAGTAGTTTCTTTAGGTGGAGATTGTATTTTAGGTATGCCTAAAGGACCAACTTCTTTTAGGTTACGAACTTTTTTAACCTCCTTACAAGGTGTTAGTCTGGGAGTTAAAGTAGAGCCTGTTAAAGAACATGAAACAAAAATATTACCTGATGGGTATAGGTTAGGTGTAGA
>NZ_LXYE02000002.1 GCF_001659685.2 Labilibacter marinus | reverse complement strand
GGTACTATACAAGACTTTCAGAACATTAAAATAAATAGTTTAGGACGCTATTGATTTTAGATATTTTAATACTTACTTCTTCTTTTTCTTTCCAAAGATTCCCTCTAAAGCATTTTTAATATTATCATCCTTAAGAATATCCTTCACAACCTTTTCAGCTTCCTTTTCAACCTCTTTACCAACCTGTTTTTTAGCCTCGGTTAAATCCAAGCTTAACTTAGGATCCTTAGCCGTTCCTTTCACAATTACATCTACCATCACATCATCACCCGAAGAAGCAAAGTTGCCACCTAAAAAGCTCATAGCTCCAGCAATATCTTTACGGGATACCGGAGTTTTTACCACATAATTTAAAGATTGATCGAAACCTTGCTCTCCACTCACAGTTATCTTACTTCCAAACACTTTAGCCGTAAATGGTTCTACAATTATTTTCCCATCCTTCATGATAAAGTTAATATCTAAATCCTCAGCCGTCATCTTACGATATTTATCCTTTTTAAGCAGATCAGCCATATTATTTAACACCTTAGAATTAGATACCTCAATAGATTTAGATTTTATATTTCCACCTCCAGTAATAGAAGCAATATCCGGCATCATATCCTGCTGCAACAAACTATTATACTTAAAATCGGCAGCAATTTTTCCTTTGGAGCTTTTAGCAATAGGCATTAAAGAGTCAATGATACTAAACGAGTTGGCCGTTTTTGTGATATCAATATTAGAAGCATCAAATATAAAATCAACAAATGGCTTCTGCACATTCTGCGTATTGTACTGTCCTGCCATCTTCATTTTACCATCTAACAAATCCATTGAAATACCGTTCAGAACAACTTTTCCATCCCTAACCGTAATCTTACCTTTAGTTTTATCAATTTCTAGTTTATCATATATGATTTTTCCAAAGTATGAAGTAAAAACAAAATCGATATTTTTAGGAACGGCTATTAACTCTAAAGCAGCAGTATCTTCTATTGATTCTGCTGCTTCCAATTCTGAATCTACTAAAAACTCATTTACATTTAACAGATTAGACCTGTGCTTTAGCTTCCCTTTTATCGTTTCGTCTTTAAATACATAAGGCAAGTAATTATCAATATTTCCTTCCAACTCAAAATCCGATTTCCCTACTTTACTAATAAATTTATCCAAGGCAATTCGCTGAGGCGTGAAAGTCATTAACGCTTCACTAATACTAACCAAAGGAAGGTCGGCAGAGGCATATTCAAAACCATCTACTTTCAACTTTCCATTTACATCAACCGCTTCGTAATCTTCACGCTCAATCATGGCCATTTCTCCATTCAAGGTCATATCGGCATCAATCACTCCTTTAATATCAAAACTATCCAACGGAATAGCATCTTTTAAAGTACCTAAATCGATTACCCCAACCATATTTCCGTTAAACTGGGCATTACTAATGGGCGTTTTTAATAATAATGAAGCATCAAAAGGATTTTGTCCTAACTTAAAATGGAAAGTTTGAATATTGGTAATAGTATTATCAGGAGAACCTCCTGGATTATTTACAGCAACATCAATATTAATATCATTGATTGACTTAGGTAAGTCAGGGTATTTTATTTGTCCGTCTAACACCTTTAAAATAGCTGTAAATGCAGGAAGATTTTCTTCATCTTTATATACTCCTTTTGCCGAAGACTCCAAGGTTAAACTACCTTTGGTTTCTACTCCTTCTAAATCCGTTAAAAATTCAGCAGGTACCAAGGCCAATAAAGATTTAAACGAAGTTTCTTTGGCGGCTAACTTAAGGTCTAAATCATAACCCTCATCCAACATACCTACGCTACCGTTAAATCCTAAATTTAAATCGTTCAGTTTTAAATTATTCTCCTTAAAAGTAAATACCATATTGGTCATATCAGCTAAAATACCAGCCTCTAAATTAACCTTTAGTTTATTTAGATATTTAGTACTCTCCATGGTAACACTCACATCTTCAATTGAACTTTCTAATTGCAGATTAGTGGTTGCTGCGGATAAATCTCCCGAAAGATTTAGGTTAAAATTTCGGATTACAGCATCTAAGTCCATGGTTTTATCCACATAAGTAATTACGGCATCCTTTATTTCAAACTGCTCCAGACTTATTCCAAAGGCGCTCGATTCTCCCTCAACTTCCTCTTCCACTTCAAGTTCTTCAGATTCTCTGGTAATTTCCCAATTTACAGTTGAGTCAGCCAAAACCAACGCATTTACAATAGGTTGATCTATTAATATACGCTCTATTGAAACTTGGCCACTTATGGCACTCATTAAATCTGCCGAAAGCACAAAGTCCTTTAAATACACCAAGGTATCGTCTTCAAATTTATCTATCCCAACAACACTTAACTGCGACATGCCTACTGAAAGATTAGGAAAGTCTTTAATTAAAGACAGTGAGAATTTATCCCAATCTACCTTGGCTACTACCTGATTATTTACCTCTTCTTTAACTAAGCTTTCTATTTTACCCTTAAAAAACATAGGTATTACGATCAATAAAAGCAGTACAAAAAGCACTACTCCTCCAAGAATCTTAAAAAACTTCTTCATATGTGTATTATGTTTTATTATTTATGATAATCAAAGTTAATTATTAATTTCTAGCATAATTACAATTTGAAGTGATAATTATAACTTAAGTAAAAATAAAAAAGGGAATTTCGTTGAACGAAATTCCCTTTTACTATGATGTGGACTAAGACTACAGCTTAGCCAAATAATCGTTTACATTTTTATCAATACGATCGATAACATTGTTTACATCGGCCTTAATAAACTTATCGCCTGTAATACTTTCGTATAGTTCAATATAACGCTCGCTTACTTTATTTACAAACTCATCAGTCATTTCAGGTACTTCTTGTCCCTCTTTACCTTGGAATCCATTTTCCATTAACCATTCGCGAACAAACTCTTTTGATAATTGCTTCTGATTTTCACCTTTATCAAAACGCTCTTGGTAACCATCAGCATAAAAATAACGAGAAGAATCAGGTGTATGAATCTCATCGATCAAATATATCTTACCGTCCTTTTTACCGAACTCATATTTAGTATCAACAAGTATTAAACCTTTTTCATTGGCAATTTCTGAACCTCGCTTAAATAACTCCAAAGAGATACGCTCTAACTCTACATAATCCTCTTCCGAAACTAATCCTTGCTTAATAATTTCTTCACGAGAGATATTCTCATCATGCTCACCTTGCTCCGCTTTAGTAGTAGGTGTTAATAATGGTTCAGGAAAAGCTTGATGCTCTTTTAAACCCTCCACCAAAGGTACTCCGCAAATATCACGTCCACCTTCTTTATACAGACGCCACGAGCTACCTGTTAAATAACCACGTACAATCATCTCTACTGGAAATGTTTCGCAGTAATGACCAACAGTTACATTAGGATCCGGAGTAGCAGCCTTCCAGTTAGGTACAATATCAGAAGTCGCATCTAAAAACTTCTCTGCAATCTGGTTCAAAACCTGACCTTTATAAGGAATTCCTTTAGGCAACACAACATCAAACGCCGAAATTCTATCAGAAACCACCATTACTAAATGTTCATCATTGATGTTATATACATCACGAACTTTACCTACATAATGCCCCTTTTGGTTTGGGAAATTGAAATCGTTTTGAACAATTGCTTCACTCATTTCTCAAAAATTATAAATTATATATTAACTGTTTACTTTAATAACTTATCCATTGCCGAAGCCTCTCGCTTCATTTCAAGCCTTAAATATATATTCTTTAAGTATCTGATATACTTTTTCTCTTCGGGACTAACTTTCCTTAAGTCTTCAAACAAATCCTTAGCTACTCTATAGTCAGAAGATACTTTTTTTAAGTCTCGCTTCAAATAAACATAGGCAGTGTAGGTTTTGTTCTTATTATAATTGGCCATTTTACTTTTATATACTTCCTCGGCCTTATTATAGTAGTAAACCGCTTTCCATTCTTTGGCCAAATTGTAATCAGTATTTTCTTTAACTAACTTATTACAATAATCTATTGCCTCCTTCTTTTTTCCCAAAGCATCAAGTGAAGAAACATAAGCCATACTTTGGTTCTCGTTAGGTGAAGTTAATGCACTGTATGTTTCTATTACCTTATTATCATCCTTACTTGCTAAAGCAATATCGAATTGCTCCGTAGATACATAGTTAGAAGCACCTGCATTATTTAAAAAATCGGCATATTTTTCAATAACTACACTTGTTTTTTCCTGTTTACCTTGGGCTTTAACACTGTTTATATATCCTTTTACACCATCTAAAGTAACAGAATCACTTAAAGCGCTCATAAAATAATCAGAGGCTCCTACATAGTTTTTTATATTCAACGCACAATCCGCAGCTTTTAGGTAAATATCATTTGGTACCGCCATTTTAGCTGCCTTGTACTGGTTTATTACTTCAGAAAGTTGAATGTACGCTCTATCATAATCTTGGCCTGCATATGTTGCCAACGCCGCCGTTTTTGAACCTTCAATCTTTTTTAGTGGACTACAAGCAACTAGCATTCCTAATGCTACCCCAAGTACAATCAATCCCTTAAATAATCTCATAAAAAGTGTTTTAATAAAAATCCGTATCTATTATAGTCCTAGTGCCAATTAATTTAAGCGCAAAGATAAAAAAAAGCGTATTGGAAACCAGTCTATTTAGTATTTACAGGAGTTTTTTTTCAATTTAAAGTATGGTAATGTAAAACTTTATTCTACTTTTGTCAGCGCATTTAAAAACAGCTAATGCAAAACACGGATTTAGCTCAGTTGGTAGAGCATTGGTCTCCAAAACCAAGGGTCGGGAGTTCGAGCCTCTCAATCCGTGCCAATTACATCCCGCTTTATGCGGGATTTTTTAATTAATGAATAAGGAGAGGTGACAGAGTGGCCGATCGTGCACGCCTGGAAAGCGTGTGTACCGCAAGGTACCGGGGGTTCGAATCCCCCTCTCTCCGCAGGTAAAAAAAAGAGCTTATCATTTATTTGATAAGCTCTTTTTTTCTCTCAACAAGTAGCAAACTACTGAATTGGATCAGCGGCACAAATTGAATTCCAATCTCATTTATAATTTTAGTATTGAATTTGGAGGTAATGGAACATTATTCGTTTTGCGCCATTGAACCAATTCATTTAACATTTGCTGAGTTATACTTTTTTCTTTATCAGCCAAATTAAAAGACTCTTGTGGGTCCTGAACTAGATTATACAGTTCAAGTTTACCATCTTCAAGATATTGAATTAACTTATAATCATTTTTGCGAATAACAGAACAAGTTCCGTGTCGGCAAATACTTGCTAAATGCCAAAACAGAGGTCTACTTTTAAACAATTCGTTATCCTTATTAAATAATGGAACCATCGAGTTTCCATCCATAGGACCTTCATAATCTTTTACACCTGCTAGGTCAATAAAAGTTGGATAGTAATCTAAACAAGAAACGGCTACTTTAGAACGGCGAGCATTTACCTTGCCTGGCCAATTTATTAATGTTGGAACTCGAATTCCTCCTTCATAAATATATCCTTTTTTTCCTCTCATTAAACGATTATCACTGGCTATTCCATGATATCCATTGTCCGATGAGAATATAATAACCGTATTTTCTCGAAGTCCGCTATTATTCAAATATTCTACAATACGTTGTACATTATTATCTAAGGACTCTATCATAGAAGCGTACTCGGCCATTTTTTCTTTACGTTTACCTTCTACCCCCTGACCTGTGACCTCATCGCCTGCTTTATCCATATACTTTTCAAAAAGCTCTTCACTTCTGCGACGTATTGGTCGGTGAACCGTGTAATAGTTTAAGTTTACAAAAAATGGTTCTTCTTTGTGCTGATCTATAAAGTCAATCGCTTCAGATGTTAACAAATCTGTTAACCACTCACTTTCGTTTTTATTTTCTGGCAAAAATGGATTACTATAAGGAGGACTATATCCACCAGTTTCACTCTTATATCCGCCTATCTCCAATGCAGGATCACCTCTATATGTTCCGCCAACATTTTTTACAAAACCTCTTCTTTCAGGATAGTATTTCATCACCTCAGGTGAACGATGATTCTCAAGCCATGAGAAATCCCAAGGATCAGGCTGTGTTAAACGGCTTTCAAAAGGATAGTCCATCGCTACCTCTTCCTCTGGATATGGCCCAACAATATGATATTTACCCAGGTGAATAGATTTATATCCTTCTTTTTGCATGAGTTCGGCATGTAAGGGATGTTCGAGCCCAACAGTCCAACGCGAGAATATACTTTCCTGATCAGTTCCTTTTTCAAGTACTGGCACAGTATAAACATTTGTTCTGAACGATTGCTTACCCGTAAAAATCGCTGCCCTAGATGGCGAACAAGTTGGGTACATGTATGAATTTTCTAATACAAGCCCATTATTTGCTAATTCATCAATATGAGGTGTTTCATAATATTTAGAACCATTAAATCCAACATCAGCATGGCCTAAATCATCCACCAAAATAAAAACAATATTGGGTTTCTTTGAAGGAGTTTCTTTAGTCTTAGAATCACAAGAACTGCATATCAATGACAAAGAAATAATCGCAATAAAAATATTTTTCATAGTATAATCTGTTTATACAACAAAGTACATTCTTATTATTTGCTGTAATGATTGCCGCGGTACAAAACATGAGTTTAGTAGTACATTTACATATCTGTATATAGTAAAAAACTATACAGGTAAGCGCACAGTAACAATAGTACCTTTGTTTGGCTCAGATTTAAACGAGATGTTGCCATGGTGTTCTTGGATTATATTATAGGTTATCGATAAGCCCAAACCAGTTCCTTCACCAGGCGGTTTGGTTGTAAAAAAAGGATCCGTTATTCTCTTCATATCCTCCTTTGGAATTCCACAACCACTATCACTAATTGAGATTACACAATTGTTATTCTCTAACGAAGTCTTTATTGTTATTTCGCCCTCCCTTTTTATAGACTGAATAGCATTAGTAAGTATGTTTAAAAATACTTGATGTAAATTACCTACATTACCTTTAAACAGAATGTCCCCTTTCCAATAATCTTTAACAATAGCAATATCATCTTCTTGATGTTGCCTAATCATTATTAAACAATTATCAATAATTTCATGAATAGCACAATCCTCATCTATTATTTTACTATCTCTACTAAATTGATTAAGACTTTGGATAATATTTGTCGCCCGCGACAATCCTTCCTTCAAGGCCAATATCGAAATCGTTACATCCTTTTGTGATATATCTTCATTTTTAGAGAAATAATTATTGAGCGTTAAGTATGCTCCACTTATATAATTTAAGGGGTTATTCAATTCGTGTGCAACTCCAGCTGTTAAAATACCTAACGAAGCCATTTTGTCGGCATGTAATAATTGTGTCTGTGTTTTCTTCAAGTTCTCTAGTGTTGACTTAAGTTCGCTGTTCTGCTTTTTAATGATTTCATTCTTCTCAAATAAATCATCATTAATGGTTTTTAACTCCTCATTTACAGCCTCAAGGTCTTCTGTCTTTTCTTTAACAAGTTTTTCAAGATTTTCCTTATGTTGCCTTAATTCTAATTCTATGTTTTTTTTATCTGTAACATCTAAAAATACAACAATACCTGCCGTTATATTTCCTTTGCTATCATAAATTGGTGCCGCATTTGCATTTATCCAATGAACATCACCTGATTTATCTTTTAAAATTAAATCTTCACCAGTTGTTATTTCTCCCTTCATTACTGCTCTGGACAAAGGAAGTTCAAGGGGAGGATAAGGAGTTCCATCTGGCTTGTAGGTCTGCCAGCGCTCACCATGCTTTTCCACATCAATATCTGTTAATAATTCAGACCTTTCGCCTCTTATACCAAAGGCCGCATTATTGGCCACCCTAATATTCACATTAGGAGCATCAGCAATTAAAATGCCTGATGATGATTGAGCGATTGATGCTTCTAATAAATTTTTCGTTTCGAATAACTCTTGCTCCGCCTTTTTCTTTTCATTTATATCTCGTGCTATAGCAATAATATGCTCCTGACCATTTAATTCTACTTTTTTTAAGGAAACTTCAACCCAAAAGATATCCCCCGATTTGGATTTTGACTGCCATTCAAAAAGGTATCTTTCTGTATAATGAGCATTACCTAAGTGAACTTTAGCCTCATCTAATGTATATGGCTTAACATCTGAACTTAAATCAGCCACCGATAGTGTTAACATCTCCTCCTTACTATACCCCAACCGATCAACAACACTTTGATTCACATCAATTATATGACCTTCTTTATTATGAATAAAAATTAGATCATTATTGGACTCGTAAATAAGATGATAGTACTTCTCTCTATGCTTTACTTTATCGAGCTCAGTTTTTAACCGCTCAATTTCTCTCATATATGAATCACGATTTTCTAGCATACAAACGAATCTTTACTATAGAAACAAAGGAAATAGCTCACTATGTATTCTAAAGATATTAAGAAAAGAAATAGAATTCAATATTGTTATAGTAATAAATTCCCGAATTGGACCTAAGTACTTGCTTAAACCTCACTATTACAATTTTCACACATCTCATATCTAATACAATCATTATCTTCAATAAACATACTTTGTCGACCAAATAAACAATTAAATTATTAATTAAATAGCGCAACGATTAAGAGTCCGTAATTAAATCAATAGAACTATCTAGTCCACAATTCAATCAACAAAATCAGATATATAAATCAACACTAAATTTTATATTGTATAATTATTAATATTTCTATAAAATAGAGTCTTTATTTTTTGCATAAAAAAATATTCATAATTACATTGTCATACATTTTGTTTATTGTATTGTTTAATTACAAATATCATCTATAAAACTGGAGGACCTTAATTTGAAGAAAAAAAACAACATTGTTCGCGTTGTACTTATACTAACACTTGCTAATCTTCTTATTCTAGCAATTCGAAACTTAATTGTAGGTAACGACTTTTATTCATTCCTCAGGTCTAACTTATTTATAGGATCAGCCCCAGTAATTACCATCGCTTATTTACTATATCGATTTAATTCTAAAATTAACACTTGGATTTTTTGGTTGGGAACCTTGTTGTGGGTTTTATTTTACCCCAATGCACCTTATATGATTAGTGATTTAATTCACGATAGCCAAGATCCTGCAATTAAGCAAAATGCTGATTTAATTAAGTACGATACTCTAATTATATTTTCCCTAGCTATGCTCTCCGTTTTTTATGGTTTCTTATCCTTAAAAATGATGTATTCTTTATTCAAAAAGAGATACAGTCAGCGATTTGCCAAAATAGCTATACATAGCACACTTATATTAAGCTGTCTGGGTTTTTATATGGGACGAGAATTGCTATCTGCTATTAAATTAGGAAATGGTTATTTATACTCCTGGGAAATATTTTTAGAACCGGTTAAAATATTAAAAATAGTATGGAATTCTCTTTGGCCCATTCAAGAAAACTGGCCAGCGTACGCTATAATGGTTCTATTTGGAGTAATACAGTATTTACTCTTAATCATGTTTTACTTCATTAATAATATTAAGGTAGACGAATATTAAAACTACAACTAACTTATAATTAACTATCTAAAACTTAAACACCATGAGCATAACACGTAAAATGATTTATCTGCTTCTATCCATGGCCGCTATGTTATTTTTGCCTTGGTTAGGTGGATACCTATATTATAATGGTAGCTATCCTGCAGACTTTTTTGCCTATCCTCCGTTAAAACCTATGGATAAGCCTGAGTTTAACTTATTAATATTTTGCGCTATAGCCATAGTATGTGCGGGCATTGCCGCAGTATATATTGTGCCAAAGTTATTTGGTTTTAAAAAAGTAGAAATCAGAGACCTTCCTGAAATAAAGAAAGCCAAATTACCTTACTGGTTTTGGTTCGGGTTATTATGCTGGGGGACTTCATTAACTTTTTTAAGTCTGCACCTTAAACAGCCAGCCTGGTTTATACACTGGAGCGACTTCCCTCTTTTTTGGGGAGCGGTATTAATTTTGGATGGAATAGTATATAGAAGAACGGGTGGCAACTCATTGGTAGCAAAAATACCCCAAGAACTAATTGGTATTGGAATTGCATCCATGACTGGTTGGATGATTTTTGAATTTATGAACTTTTTTGTGGATGATAACTGGTATTATCCATGGGGTAACATTCTGGATAGAGAAGAGTTTTTGTTATATGCTTTTGTTATTTCATCTGGATTATTACCATTAGCATTTGAATGGTACCTATTATTTATGACCTTTCCAAAATTTGCCAATCGTTTTAAAAACGGCATTAAAATAAACTTAAATAACTTAGTGAAAAACACATTACTAATTGGGTCATTAGTTTCAATGTTTGCTGCAGGACTTTTTCCTGATAAATTATTCTTTATTTTATGGGTATCTCCTCCCGTAATTTTAGGGGTAGTTTTAAATAAGATAAAAGTATGGACGCCTTTTGACTCTATTAAAGAAGGTAATTGGGGACCAGTATTACTATCCGCTTTAACCTATTTTGTAGCAGGATTTACCCTTGAAGGACAAAATTATTTGAGCGCCATTCATGATGGACAAGTAGCCCTGTTTACTAATGATCCCGCATATTGGCAATACAGTTTACCTTACGTAAACGCTTTTCATGTTTTTGAAATGCCCATTCTGGGATATTTTGGATACTTACCTTTTGGAGTTTATTGTTGGTTATGGTGGATTGCTTGTGCAACTTTATTAAATATTCCAGCTAAATTTCTTAAAGCAAACCCTTTAAATTTTAAAATATAAACACACAAAAAAAGACAGAACCAATAAGCGTATCTCTTGATTGGTTCTGCCTTATATATCAAATATCTAGGCTTCCTTTTTAAATGTTTCTTTTAATAAAATAGCGCAAACCACCGCTACGATAAAAGCTATAGGCATTACCCAAATTGCGTTCTGAAAGGCACTTTGCAATTGCGCAGCACTAGCCCCCTCTCCTCCACCAAACTGAGTAACTAATTGACCAAACAAAGGTTGCCCAATGGCTCCTATTCCCATTAAAATAACCGCTGATAACCCATTGGCAGTACCCAATACTCTATCTTGATTTGACTCTGCTATTACAGGGTAACCTATACTTTGTGCCGCTGTTAATATACCCAATAGTAAAAACAATACATAAAATAATCCTGCACTGTTTGAGGGTGGAAAAATAATTATGAACATCACTAATAAGGAAAGTATACCTCCTCCAATCATGGCCAGTTTTCTGGATTTAATTTTATCCGAAATCCAACCACAAATAGGTGAACCAATCATAGTGCCAATAAAAATCATTCCAATAATACCAGTATATGTAGCTTCCGAAAAGTCTGGGTTTACAAATTTAAGATAGGTAGTTCCCCATACCGCTCCTAATAATAAAACGGATAGATTTAATAATCCTATATATAAACCTGCCAACCAATTCTGTTTATTTTTAGCAGCTAATTTTAAACCTTCCATTACAGATATAGAATCCACTTGACTAAGCTCTTCTGAAGACTCTTCTGGAAAATCTTTTAAAAATAGTAAGGCTAAAATAAATATAACAAACCCCAATGAACCATTAATCACCATAGTAGTTTCGCCACCCAACGTTTTAATTAAAGCTAACATTGGCGCTCCAGAAACCCATCCTCCAAACACCGCAAAAGTTAATAACAAACCTGCTACCAAGGCCAGTTTACGTGATGGAAACCAGCGCGGTGCCAAACGGAATGGGGCCATAAATGCCACACAATGTGCAATACCCATAATAAACCTTAAAACCATGGCCACATAAACATTAGTTGTAAAGGTTAAACCAAATACACTAACCACCATAATTGCAATCATCGCTATCACGGTTTTACGAACGGATATTTTATCCAAAAGTAAACCTATAGGAATTAAAAGGAGAACGGTTCCGTATAGAAATGTTCCCGCAAAATTACCAAATTCAGTCGTTGTTTTTAAAGATAGTACTTCCATAAAGTATTCCTTCATGGCCTCTGTACTGAACAACGTCATCTGAATAAAACTGTAAAAGAAAAATGCTCCTGCGGTAAAAACTACCAACGATGAGCGTGTAGAATTAAAACTTTTGTTTTCCATTATTATAGAATTAATTAACCTTCAATATTTCTATAAAAATAACATCAAACCAAGCCCTAATCATAAAATAATTTACCCACTTTATGCTCTATTTTATCCAATCCGTTTAGCCATAAAAGTAAAAAAGCCCCTATCGAATTAACATATCGATAGGGGCTATTAATCCAAGCTTAATTCTTATTCTTTATTCCGAAACTTCTGGCTTTTTAATCAAAAACAAATAGCTAACCATAGCTATAATTCCTGCCAAAACACCTACAGTATAGGATATTTCCTGACTTAGATTGAATCCTTCTGGCGCAATTAATATATAACTAGTCACCACCGAAGTCATGAATATGGCTGGAATTAGAACAAACCAAAACTTACCCGTTGTTTTTCGCATATACACTGCAGCAGTCCATAATACAAAAACTGATAAGGTTTGATTGGCCCAGCCAAAATAACGCCATACCACACTAAAATCTATTTGTGTTAACAATATAGCCACAGCAAAAATAGGAACGGTTACATACAACCTCTGTATCAGCTTTCCTTGTTGAATATTAAAAGAATCGGCAATGGTTAATCGGGCACTTCTAAATGCGGTATCACCCGAGGTAATAGGAGCTGCCACCACACCAATTAAAGCTAATATTCCGCCAACCTTACCCAATAAGGTATTACATATTTTATTTACCGCCCAAGCAACATCTTGGTTGGGTTGACTTAACGTTTGGCCTAATTCCTTAACTCCTCCAAAAAATGACATGGCAATAGCAGCCCAAATTAAAGCTACAATTCCTTCTGCTATCATGGCACCAAAAAATATTCGCTTGCCATCTCTTTCATTGGGTAAACACCTAGCCATTAATGGAGATTGTGTGGAGTGAAAACCAGAAACAGCTCCACATGCTATGGTGATAAACAACAAAGGATATATTGGAAATTTAGATGAATCGGCATGCATATTGGTTATATTTTCAGGAACCAATTCTGGCACTTCAAAGCCACCCAATACCATAGTAATGGTAATACCTAAAGCCATTATTAATAAACTAAGGCCAAAAATAGGATAAATCTTACCAATTAGCTTGTCAATAGGAATCATAGTGGCCAATAGGTAATATATAAATATTCCCACCACTAACCAGGTTACATCCCACTGTGTAATTCCATGCAAAATAGAAGCTGGACCTTTTACAAACACAACACCCACAATAATCAACAGCCCCACGGCAAATATGCGCATAAAGTTTTTGGCACCCTTACCTAGATACATACCTACAATTTCAGGAATGCTAGCTCCTTTATGTCGAATGGATAACATACCTGAGAAGTAATCATGAACAGAACCAATAAAAATACAGCCAACCACTATCCAAATAAATGCTACAGGCCCCCATAACGCACCTGCAATAGCTCCAAAAATGGGTCCTAAACCTGCAATATTTAAAAACTGAATTAAAAATATTTTACCATTGCTTAACGGAACAAAATCAACTCCATCATTCTGAGTAATAGCCGGTGTTGGTCTATTAGCATCTGCTCCAAATTGCTTTTCAATAAATCCTCCGTAAATAAAGTATGCCGCGACTAGAATGGCAACGCAAATAAAAAAAGTAATCATTTAATGTAAATTTAGATTTTAATTAAGGTATTCTTGTTTATCTTAATTGGCAAGTAATCACCCTAATTTATCATAGCCATAGCTCGTAGTAAATTATATGTATTTCAGAATAAAACTAAGACTTAACAAACTAATCTCCAAGAGCAACCCATTTTAACAACTTACCTATAGTAACAAAGTAATTTTCTTTTTGAATAGCTTCTAGCTCTCCTTTATCCAACCAAATTCCTTTGCAGCTTGCACAGTAATCTATAATCACTTTTTTATCTCTACGATGTTCCACTTTTTGCATAAAGTGTTGACTATCACAACTAGGACACTGTAAAGGTGTTAGCTGATCTGTTTTATTTGGTATTTTTCTAATTTCTAAAATGATTGGCTCTATGAGACCTTCAACTTGAGCTAATTCACCTTTATCAAACCATTTACCACCGCAAGCAGTGCAGCAATCTACCTGAATACTTACGTTTATATCTTTAATTGTTTCTTCTTCTAATGAAGATTTACATCTTGGACAGTTCATATTTTATAATATTTAAGGATATGCAAATTAGTGAAATGTATTATAATCACAAGTTAAATAAGCCATTGTTTAACGCAAAAAAGACGAATCAATTATTGACTCGTCTTTTCTTGATTAACCATTGAATGAAAGCACCCATAGCCTCATTTACGCTTGTCTAACTATTGTGCTTTCTAATATGCCCGTTGCCATATTATTTTTTTGTGGTTTGTAATTGTTTAGCCATTGCTGCTCCAATTAAACTTTCTAATGGAGTTCCTCCTTTTGAGTTGCCTCCCATTATCATTGTTTCTGGGAATTTGATTTTAGATATTTCTGCAGCTACTTTTACATCTCTATCCAATTCCATTTGAAGTTTAACTTCTGGAGTAATACCAGCACTTACTTTTCTTGATATTTCGTAAGCCTCAGCGTCTGCTGTTACTTTTTTCTTGCTGGCTAACAGACGTTCAGTTTCTAGTGCAATGGCCGCTAATTTTTTATTTGTTTCTTCCTGTTTAAGTTTAGTTTCTATGGCAATAAGTGCTTTAACTTGTTCTTTTTCCTGTGTAACTCTCTCTTCGGCTTTATCTCTCTCCCCTTGAGCTACGATACGTTGCTGTTCGGCTTTTGCAGTCTCAATCATTTGCTGTTCTAATTGTCTTTTTGCCGACTCATCACGTTGAGCTTCTAATCTTTGCTTAAAGGTTGCCTCCAGGTCAATTTTATCTACAATTACTTGCGATACAATAATGTTATTCTCCGATAGCTCATGAGGTATTCTTTTAGGAATTCCATCTTTCATAATCTTCTCTACAATATAACTGGTCTGGATCTCTTTTATCGACCTGTCTCTTTGGGTCATATTAATATTGTTGAAGATAGTATCCTTAACCTCAATTTTATTCACTGCATAAGTACCTTCTTTTAGCTGCTCTTCAAAGGTTTGACGAAAGGACTGGGCTTCTCCAGAAATATAATTCTGTGCAGCAAACATATAACCGGTATTTATCAACTGCTCTCTAACCGTAGGTATAATAGTATTATTTACCAGATTACTCATGGTTCTATACTTCACCGCTAGTTTTATAAACGATGGTGTATCTTGTGGAAGCTGAAAACGCAAAGATACATGTCCATTAGCCGTTACTTGATCTATAAAACGGACAGGCACCGGTTGCATTACCCCTTCCAACTCATCAATATCCGATTCGGTTTCTTTACTAACCACCTTAACATCAATATATTTTTGCCATTTATCTATTTTTGCAAAACCACGCCATTTAATCCCTTGCTCCATCACCGCACTCATTTTACCTGTTGGTGATACTAGTAAATAATTAAATCCTCTGTCGGCAAAAAAGAACAAAGACTGCAGTAACATTAAAACTATTCCTACGCCAATTAAAATATGGCCATGTTTTTTCTTTACCCCTCGTAATATTTCAGGAAACTTCTTTCCAGGTTTATCTAATTTTGAAAATATGTATGCTGCCACTCCAGCAACTAGCACTAAAAATCCAATAAATGTAGTCATGAGTTTAATAATTTAGTTTAAAATTTAAGTTGATTTACTCCAAAATTTTTAATCGCTAGCGAAGCATATATTTTGTAATTATGTTTCTTATTCAAATGTAAAACGAAGTTTTTAATTCATTGTGCTAGGAGGCTGATAAAAACAATTTTTCGTGCACATTGCTTACCACATTTTATCTTCAAATAATTTCTTCAAGCAACTTAAACTTAAGAACAAACACAAAACATAATCCGCACCTACATTAGGATACAAGAATTAATACTTTACAAACTCGAGCTATAAACCCATTCCTAAAAACGCTAAATATCTCAATTATAATATAGCTTGCAGACCGTATAAAAAAGAAAGTCAAAAGGAACATATTTAGCTATTCATAATGATCATATAAATACACTTTATATACCATAGTCGACCACCAGATTGATTCAAAAACTGATTTAATACCTCCAATAGATATCCATAGCAATATAAAAGATGATTGTAGGCCTATTTATAGTTTGAACTAGGCCAGTATTGGAGGCATAATGAAGTACATTGTCATTTAAACATGCTTACTTGAATAAATTTTTTAAGTAATTTATCTTCAAATTATTTAAATTAGCCTCCTGAACATATTCTGATTATAACTCTATGATTGCGCTAATAAATTACCGAAGTACCGTTGAAGAAATAAATACAACCTCTACGTCAATTTTAAATACCTTATCGAGCTCCGATTTTTCAGACGATAAATATTTAACTGAAACCATTAAGGAAATAGCTTCCTTAAACTTAAAAATGACGGAAACCTTAAAGGAAGAGATTGTAAAAAGCACTTTGGCACCTTTGGATGCACAACGCGATAAATCGGCTCGTGTAATCTTTTTAGAAATAAAATCGAAACTATTATGGCCGAATCCAGAAACTGTTGCAGCTGCTCAAGAAGTTTCGAACATATTAGACAATTACGGTATGGAGGTTCTAAATATGAGTTATAGTGCAGAGTCGGCCAATATTAATGCTTTGCTGAATGATTTAAAAAAGACCAGTCTGGCACCTAGTTTAGCTAAACTACACGAATTTGACACCCTTATTTCACAACTGGAAAAAGACCAGCAGATATTTGAGAGTGCATTTCAAGATTATATCTCAAGAAAAGCTGAGCAAAGTAAAATGTTATCCGCGGGCAAAATTGGAGAAATGGTAAAATCACTCATCAATAAAGATTTAAATAAATATATTGATGTGATGGCCACTGTTAAACCTAAGCTATATCGAGAATCTGCAGAAAAGATTGATACTATTATAAAGGATAATAATGCTAAGGTTAAAACGCGTATTAATAAGTTGAAGGAAAAAGAACCGATTTAGTGGTTTCCTGCCGAACAGACTTCTCAGGTTTCTATAACCTAGAAGTTTCACATATTACATAAAACCTTAACGAATAACGATGGCAGTAACTATCTGATGACCTACTTCTTCGTTCATGGCTATCATTATTTTATCTTTCAACATTAATAACTCGTTGCGCATTACACTTGAGTTTATACTTAAATACAAGGTGCCTCTATCCATATAAATAGTTGTAGTAGCACGTGCCACTGTTTTGCCAATTACCTTTTCCCAAGATCTAACCACACGGTTTTCGAGCATTTTATGATCCAAATTTTTATTCTTCTCTAAAAACTCCTTGATAATCGACTTTATATGTTGAGCATTTTTCCTTTCCATCACTATTGTTGTTTAAATTCTCCGTCTTCCACCATGAAAATGCGAGACTCTTTGTTTATTTTCCTTAATACAGGCTTAATACGGTTCAACTGTGTATCTGTAATAAATATCTGATTAAAAAAGTCACCTCCAACCAATTCTATTAAACGGTCTCCTCTTTGTGTATCCAACTTATCAAATATATCATCGAGTAAAAGCAATGGTTTACGATTTTTATGTTCCGCTAAAAACTTAAACTGCCCTAGCTTTAAGGCAATTAAAAATGTTTTTTTCTGTCCTTGCGAACCCATCTTTTTAATCGGATATCCTCCAATTCTAAAATCAACATCATCTTTATGAACCCCTTTAGTGCTATAACCCAATATCATATCGCGTTCGCGAGATTCTCGTAGCGCAACTTCAAAATCATCATCATTTAAATGAGATTTATAGGCAAACTCCACCACTTCTTTTTCTCCCGAAATGAAATTATACATTTCTAAAAACACAGGTTTTAACTCATCTAAAAACAAAGCTCGGGCTTTGGATATTTTTTTTCCAAGTTCAAGAATCTGAAAATCCCATACATCTAGCATATCATGCGCCGCTTTATTTAAAGCCTTTAAATTCTTTAAATAAACATTACGCTGAGAAATAACTCTGTTGTAATTAATTAAATGTTCTAAATAGGCTCTATCATATTGCGAAATAACACTATCAATATATTTTCGTCTCTGCTCACTACCTTCAACTATCAGCCTTTCATCCTGTGGCGAAATCATTACTAAAGGCAGTAAACCAATATGATTAGATAGTTTATCGTACTCCTTTTTATTGCGTTTAAATTGTTTTTTCACACCTTTCTTTAAGCCACAATAAACATGCTCTTTCTCATCATTTAAATTATAAGTACCTTGTATAACAAAGAAATCATGCTCATGCCTAATATTCTGACTATCTATAGGATTAAAAAAACTTTTACAAAACGACATATAATAGATGGCATCCAACATATTTGTTTTACCAGCTCCATTAGAACCAATAAAACAGTTGATACCCTCGCATAATTCGAGTTGTGCAAGTTCAATATTTTTAAAATTAATAAGGTGTAAATGTTTTAAAAACATACAGGATCCGCTTTAGGATCGCAAATGTAATCAATCTTGAATTAAATCGTGATACAAATTAAAAATGGAAGAATTGTTTACGTGTAGAAGAATTGAAAATCTTTTTATTGCAATATTTTTAATAAAACTGTTAAAGAAATGCAATCTCATATTTTGATTTTTTGTTAAAACAACTACATTTGCGTAGCAATAAAAAATATACAAATTCATGTCGAATAAAGAAAAAGAGTATGCCACAGAAACTGGCATGGAAAACGTGGAACAGGCGTTAAGTAAGTCTGAACAGTTTATTGAAGATAACCAGAAAGTTCTAACCATAATCATGTTTGCCGTAATTATTGTAATCGGTGGATATTGGGGAGCTAAAAAATTATATTTTGCACCACAAGAACAACAAGCGCAAATTGAAATATTTGCCGCTCAAAACTATTTTGAGAGAGATAGCTTTAAATTAGCTTTAAATGGTGACGGAATGAATCTAGGATTTCTAGCTATTTCTGAAGATTATGGTATGACTAAGCCGGGTAAATTGGCTAAGTATTATGCTGGTGTATCTTATTTACATTTAGGTCAGTTTGATGATGCTATTGACTTTCTAGGTGGTTTTTCGTCGGGTGATGAATTGCTAAACGCAACGGCTAAAGGTGCTTTAGGTGATGCATATCTTGAAAAAGGCGATGTAAACGCTGCTATTAGCAACTACAAAAGTGCAGGCGATGTAGACAATATGGTTATTGCTCCTACTTACCTATTAAAATTAGGTTTAGTTTACGAAGAGCAAAAACAATATACAGATGCTGTTGAAGCCTACGAAACGATTAAAAATGATTTTAAAACTTCAATTGAAGCCCGAAGCATTGATAAATATATTACTAGAGCTCAGATTTTAGCGAGTAAGTAATAAAGAAATTAAAATTAAATGTAAAAGAGGTTGTCAGTTATGGCAACCTCTTTTATTTTTGTAGCTTAAAATAAAAGATATGGCAACCAGTTTAAAAAACCTGTCGGATTACGACAAAAGCAAAATGCCTTCTGCGGCTAATATGAAATTTGGTATTGTAGTGGCCGAATGGAACGAAGAAATTACAGAAGCACTATCTGATGGTGCATACAATACTTTAATTCAAAATGGAGCTAACCCAGATAATATCATTAAAAAATATGTTCCTGGTAGTTTTGAACTAACAAAAGGAGCTCAATATATGGCAGAACATACCGATGTTGATGCTGTGATATGTTTGGGTTGTGTTATTCAAGGAGACACTCCACATTTTGATTTTGTATGCGATGGTGTAACTCAAGGTATGACCAGATTAAATTTAGACTATCCGATACCATTTATTTTTGGTTTATTGACAACACTTAACTTACAGCAAGCCAAAGACAGAGCAGGTGGAAAGCACGGAAACAAAGGCGACGAAGGTGCAATTACTGCAATAAAAATGGTAGATATGGGTTGGAGTTTAAAAAAATAATTTTACATTTGCATCCGCAATTGGGGCAGATACCAAAGCGGCCAACTGGGACGGACTGTAACTCCGTTGTCTTTCGACTTCGCAGGTTCGAATCCTGCTCTGCCCACTTGAAACTAACAAACGGTTAGTTAGGACAACATTTTGCCAATATAGCTCAGTTGGCTAGAGCAGCTGATTTGTAATCAGCAGGTCGCGGGTTCGAGTCCCACTATTGGCTCTAAAATATTATTTAATGCGAAAGTAGCTCAGTTGATAGAGCATCAGCCTTCCACGCTGAGGGTCGCGGGTTTGAGCCCCGTCTTTCGCTCCAAGGAAAGCCATTCGATTTATTTCGAGTGGCTTTTTTGATTTCAGAACAGTTAACAAATAATCGATATACAACAATGAATCTAATTACATTTAAAGAAAAGCTAAGCAATCAGCCAACGGAAATAGAATTTACAGATACAATGGCTGTTATTGACGAGAATTATGAATTTACGCCTACTGCATTTGTTAATGGAGATACGAATAACAAGGCTAATGAGAATAACGGTTCTTGTAAATTATTTGCTTTTGCACAACTTCAAAATTTATCGACAGAGCAAACTTTGCATTGTTTTGGTAAATATTACACAAAAGATGTACTGAAAAACCCCGAAGGAAACGACCACCAAAACATCAGAAACTTTATTCAATACGGTTGGGAAGGAATCAAATTTGAAGGTAACGCTCTAAAAAGCAAAAATTAAGAAGCCATTGCCCGAAAGTCGAATTTCTTCGTCACCTTCTTTTTGAAAATAGTTATTTACAAAAAGAACAAACCTTGAACATTAACTTTTCGATTCAAACACTAAGCATATATAGTGTTAAACTCATATATCAGGGATTCTGTTTAAAAAAGCTGAATCCCTTTTTTATTCCTTAAAATTCAATAATAATCTCTATTGACAATAATCTTTTTTGGTATTTGTACGTTTAACAAGTATCAAGAATAAAAGAGTACGCTATGACATTTGATAAAGAAAGGAGATTAAACCAGCTATTTGCCGACTTTAAAAGAACGGATCAGTTCTATGCAAAGTTTAAATCTGAATTTGAAGAGCTCATCTTCGATATTATTCTTGATTATTACCCTCACTTCTCACAAAAGGATATTCTGGAAGAAATGATAGGTATATACGCTTCTGAAGTATTGAGTGCAACCGAGTCTGTTATTGATAAAGACAAGAATTACCCTGATTTTCGTAAAGAAGAAGAATTAGGCTATTTAAACAGATTACTGACCAAAGAAAAGGCCATGGTTACCGAGAGTGAATTTTCGGACACCATACATCTTAAAGTAAAAGAAATAGCCGTGATGCATTATCCTGCTATTTCCGATTTATCTACGCATGGTTTTAGATTGTTGGAGCGCAATATGAAAATGCACTTATACCGCTTTACTTCCGAATTTATATCATTTGTTAAATAATTAGCTTATTTTATTTACTTTTGCGGCTTCTGAGAAATAAACATCACAATAATGAAACTAAAAAAGTTACTTCCTGAGTTAGTATCTGGAATTATTAATGCTGGTTTTGATAAAGAACCAAAGCAAATTCAAACGGATTCTATTCCTAAAATTAAAGCTGGGTCTGACTTAGTGATGGTTTCTCCTAAAGATACTGGAAAATCTGCCGCTATAGTAATTGGAACTATCCAGTTGCTCAAAAAACCATTTGAGGAAGCCCCCCGAGCTATTATCATTACTTCTACAAAAGAAAAAGCCTTTGAAATGGAAGAGCAGTTTGCCATACTAGGCAAACAGTGCAAATTACGCACCTTTGTGGCTTTCGATAAGGGAATTATCCAATATCAGAAAGATGAGATTTATGACGGCTTAGATGTATTAATTTGCACTCCTAAACGATTAACTGAGCTGATTAATATTAATGGTGTACCTATGACGAAAATTAGCCTTATTGTTATGGATGATGCCGACACACTTATAACAAACCGTTTTCATTCTATCATATACAGAATTGCCGAAGGTGTAAAAAAAGCACAATTGATTATTGCGGGTGATAGCTGGCACAACAAATTCGATGATTTAATCGACCGCATTCTTAAAAATCCCGTTATTATTGAGGGGAAAGATGAGTAGACAGTGTGCAGTTAGCAGTACTCAGTTAGTAGTAAACGGTATTCGGTTAAAAATAAACCGTATTCTGTAAATAGTATTCAGTAAACAGCAATAAGTCTTTAACAACTCAAAACACATAGCCCCAGCGGTTCAAAAGCATTACCTAGTCCTTAAGACTAGGTTTCATCATCATTATTCATCCGACGCATCACCAACTTCTATGCAAAATACTAAACAACTTTGCGTCGGAAACTATTCTCCATCAAAATAAATATATTCAGCAAGCTGCAAGTAACTGCCTACTGAATACTGGCTACTGCCCACTAAACTTCTTTTTAAGAAAACAACTCTTTAATATCGTCGGCCTGAATGGTTTTCATGATATTTTCATCCGTTTGAACGATGTCTCCTGCAATTTTCTTCTTCTTGCTTTGTAGCTGAAGTATTTTTTCTTCCACCGTATCTTTACAAATCATACGATAAGCAAATACCTTTTTATCCTGTCCAATCCTATAACAACGGTCAATGGCTTGATTTTCTACCGCAGGATTCCACCAAGGATCTACAATATAAACGTAATCGGCAGCCGTTAAATTCAGTCCTGTACCTCCCGCTTTTAAGCTAATTAAGAAAACACGTAAGTCGTCATTCTCCTGAAAGTTATTGACAGAACGCTCTCTTTGCACCGTTGAACTTTGTCCATCTAAATATTCGTAAGCAATATTTCTGCGATTTAGCTCCGTTTTAATCAATCCTAACATCTTAACAAACTGCGAGAAAATTAGAATTTTATGATTGGCTGTTTTATCCGTAATATGCTGAACTATCTCTTTAATTTTAATGGATTCGGTGCTTTTAATGCTATCATCATTTAATAAAGCTGGCGAATCACAAATCTGACGCATTCTGGTAAGCGCCTCTAGTACCATTAATTTTGATTTTTCAATACCATTGCTTTCAATCTGCTCTAACAACTGATTTTTAAAATCATTTCTATAGGCATCATATACTTTACGCTGCTCGCTTTCCATTTCGCAGTAAATCACATCCTCGGTCTTCTGCGGTAGTTCCGAAGCCACTTTCTCCTTGGTTCTTCTTAGGATAAACGGATTAATTAAACGCTGTAATTCGGCAGCAATATTGTCGTCTCCTTCTTTATCAATAGCATTAGAAAATTGCGAACGGAATCCTGTTGCTCCTCCAAAAAAGCCTTTATTCACAAAGCTCATCTGCGCATATAAATCAAAAGTGCTATTTTCGATAGGCGTACCTGACAAAGCAATTCGGTTGTTGGCCTGAATTAAATTGACCGACTTAAAACGTCGCGATGCTGGGTTTTTAATGGCCTGCGACTCATCCAATACAGCATAGTTAAATCTAAACTGACTTATCATTTCTATATCGCGCAGTAAAACACCATAGGTGGTAAAAACCACATCGTATTCCGAAAATAGATTCACATCCTTTGTACGATTGATTCCGTAATGATAATAGGCGTTTATTTTGGGAGCAAATTTAGCAATCTCATTCTGCCAGTTAAACAATAAGGTAGTTGGCACCACAACAATACTTGGCGTTTTATCCTTATTTAAAATATGCTGCAAAAAGGTAAGAATCTGTAATGTTTTACCCAATCCCATATCATCAGCTAAAATACCACCCCATCCCATTTCATCGAGGAAGTTAAGCCAATTTAAACCTTCCTTTTGGTAGGTCCTTAACTCTGCATTTATCTCCGCAGGTACAACCGTTTCCTCTATTTGTGTGAAGTTAGCTAAGCGACGACGTTTCTCTGCAATATCATTTAATATCTGAGCATCATCAATATCCTCAAATAATTCATCAATAACTGCAAAACGCATTTTCGATACCGAAAGTTTATCGCCTTTTACTTCTCCATGTCTAAAGAATTTTTCTAGTTTATGTAACCACTCATTGGGCAACATTCCCACACTTCCATCCTTTAACTGAATATATTTTTGCTTGTTCAATACCGCTTTTTTAATATCCGCTAAACGAACCTGTGTATCTCCAAAGCTTACTTTTACATCTACTTCAAACCAATCTTGTCCGCTAGAAATATTAGTACTTACTTTGCCTGCAAACGGCGAGTATTTAAAGTTTTTAAGTTCTTTAAGCCCAAAAATTTCTACTTCTAAATTTTGCATTTGCTCAAAGAAGCGGTAAAACCACATATCTTCGGTAAACGTATCGTAATGCAAGTAAAAACGTTTGTCTTCTTTTTGTTCTTCAAAGTATGGATGAAGCTCAGCAACGGTATTTACAAAATCCTCTTCTAGCTCCAGATTACGTTTGTACTCGGTTACTTCTCCATTTTCATCTACCAACACATTACCCGACTGATTTAGCATCACCGAAACACCATTATGATATTCCACTTGTGGTGTGATAATTAAAAAGTCGTGCATTTCTGAAAGAAACACCTGTTTTTTATTAAAATCAAGCTCTACCGATTCAATCTCGAAACCAGAATTTCCAAAGTCAATTTCAAAATTCTTTGACAATGGCATCATAATTTCGTTGAAAAAATGCTGTCGGTGCGATTTAACCATCTTTAAATCCTGACGCCACATTTCTACATGGCGAGCTACATTGTAGCTTACTGGAACACTCACCTTTCCTTTATATAAATATGCTTTGGCTTGCCTATAAAACAAGTCTATTTCATTGGCATTAACTGTTTCTCCATCTATCTGAAGTAATAAACGTAAGCCCACAAAAGTATCATCCTGAAAAGCCAAATATTTTGCCGTAACAGGTTGCTTTAATACTTGTGTTTGGTATAATTCAGATTTTTTTAGCTTAAACTCACTTAACGAACGATAATGAACCACCCTTTCTTTTGCCAAAAGATGAATTATTTGCCTTTTAATAGCAAACTCATTCTTTTTAGATTGTGTAGCCTCTAAACGCTGAACACACTTGATGATTTCCTGGGCATTCTTCGTAATTTTTACCTTCTCAATATCCTCGTATTCATCCCAACGCTCAATATGACTGGTAAGCTGCGTTTTATCTTTATTTGGTTTTCCTACGGCTGGAATAATGGTAAATGAAGCTTCTCCATCATATTCTTCGTACTCATCCTGATTATATTGAATAATAAAACCCAACACACGTTCCTCATTTTTTCGAGGAATGTCATCCAACATCAAGTCGTCCTTATTCAATTCATCTACCAAACTTCGGAAACTTGTTTTTATATGTGGATTAATAGAGAGCAATCCAACTTGGTCGGGTCTGAAATTAAATATCAAACCACTTTCTGGATGGAAACAATAAGTAAAGTACTTACCAAAATCTTCATCCTTCGAGAGGCCATAATTTTCTAGGCTTTCTTTTTTCTTATCTTCAATTTTATCGGTGAATAAAATCTCTAATAAATCGGGATTAGCCGAACGAGCAATTAACAACAATGTATGCGCCTCTACCTTATTTAATTTAGGAATAGGCTTTTTGCTGCTGCTAGATATATATATGCGTTCGTTAATACACTTAATAGTAGCAAATTGCTTATCGTAATAACTGGCATACTCAAAGGTAATTTCGTTATCTCCAAAAATTACATCCTCCAATAATAGGTTATTATATCCATGTAAGATATCGTTAATAACACTAACCGAAGTATTGTCTTCAATATCGTCTACTGAAATAAAACGATGTTTTTCGTATAGATAGCCATGACTGGTACGCAACGATGAATGCACTGCTGCAGTTTCGGGGCTTACGCCTGGTTTATGCTCTCCCCCATCTTTAATATACATGAGTGAGGCCACCGAATGTTCGCAAATACTTCCCCATGTAGAGGCGCACGAACAAGTCGTTTTTAAATCATTTCTGTTTAAATCTCTAATATTAACAGAAAACAGTTGCGCACCTTGCACATGAAAGTGCCAGGTATCCGAAGCCTTATTGGCATATTTAAGTGAAACTTCACCGTTATTATAAATTTGTTTACCCTGCTCAATCACTTGTGCAGAAGCCTTTAAACTAATAAAACGATCAATATAATCGTGATTATCTGATGGAGACATAATATACCTGTAGCAAAATTAAGGCTGCAAAGATACTAAGAGCTATTGGCTTAATAAACTTTCTTTTTTAATATATATTGCTACTTAAAACAATCTTTGAGATATAAAAGAAAAAAGGCACTCTCGTAACGAAAATGCCTTAATTATTTTTAGTTGTTTGATGACTTATTTAATCATCACTTTTTTTGTTGTTGTTCCAACTTTAACAATATATAAACCTTTTGGTGCATCCAACACTACAGAAGATCCTGCCACTTCACCTTCCGTAACAAGCACTCCACTTAAATTATATAACTTATAAGTACTAACTTCAACATCTGTAACATATAAAGTATTGCCAATAACCGAAATATTGTCAGCGGCAATTTCATCATTTAAATCAGTAGATACTCCTGATCTCCATTCAATATAATCAATTTCAAAAGCTGCATCATCAGTTGATACATGAGCACTACCTATTCTAACCAAAAGTTTAAGTTCTTGATTTGTCAGTTCACTTGCTATATTAAAATCAACAACTATATCAACCCATTCATCTGTATCTACAAAGTCACCTTCATCATCAGTATCTACAATCGAAGAACTTGAAAGCCATGTAACCGTAGAGGCATCAACAGAACTAATTCCACCTAGTTTATACGCTCCCCATATAAAACGCATATCATCAAGTTCGGTAGAGTTAAAATTAGTCCATGACCCAGCATCCTGAATAAACGCCCTTAATTCAAAAGCACCACTATTAGCTTCAGCGCCTCCTCCTGGTGCATTTCTCAATCTAATCTTCATATTATAATCACCTGCAGAAAGACTTGTAATTGGAGACGATGTAATACCTGCAGTCAAATCAGTACCGTCACTACTAAGTGACGTCACTCTCATAACTGTTTCTGTTCCATCCGCAGCCGTACTAAATGATAAATTACCTGCCGCAGCATTATTAGTCCCATTATTTGCATCTATAGACCATCCTGTTGAAGCATTCATATTCCAGTCTACACTCGCATTTTCAAGAATATTTTGTGCATTTGCTGTAAAGGCAACTAAAATTGCCATCATTAAAAAGTAAAGTTTTTTCATGTTTAAATTATTAAGGTTATTAAATAAATATTTTAACAACACTAAAATATAACTGCAAAAAACAATCCTTAGGGGGCTAAATAAAACGATAACGGAACCCATGGTATTTTGAGACTACACTTTCACTATTCACATTAATACATCACTAAATATCAACCTCTTAAAAACAACAAGAGCATCTCCTTTACGAAAATACCCTTTATTATTTTATTTTAATCAGTGACTTATTTCACCATCACCTTAGTAGTTTATTGGATATAATCTATTTTCATATTAACATGAACATATTTTTATAAATACAGCTGGCTTTATTAACTACATCAAATCATACAGCTTGAAAGTCCAAAAAACAAACCAGTGTGAATCTACACCATTATTCTATGGCACAATCATTTTATTATAAACATCTATATCACATAACTGTAGATAGATTAGCATCATAATAGTTTGGTTCCTATCTTTTAGTAGGTAAAATAAATCCTTTATCCGCCAATATAGTCGTTTGATTCTTCTATTTTGTAACATACCTTTTCTGTGCTTTATATTTGTAAGCTCAGAAACTTGAATACCTAATACGTTTTGTATATGAAAACAAAAAGTAATGAAATTATATGTGACTTTGAAGAGACTCCTTTTCAAATGTCATTGAGTTTTCATCTCTTAATTGAAAAGATAGAAGAAATAAGCAGGGATAAACAAAACCCCTATTTTCTTAATGCCAATGATGTATTAAAAAAGGTAAAACAATTACCTGAATTATCAAATGTTATTACTGATGTATCGTTATTAGAAAATCATGCTGATTTGATAAAGCAATTGATGAGCTTTGTGATTAACCCTTTAAATGAAAACATTGATATATCGGCAGTATTTTCTCATTTCGATAGAAAACCCATTCATACCAGTGTATTATACGATGAGCATATAGGTAATTCAGCTTTTTCTATTGATTACGCTATTCATTTAGCACCCAATCAAGACCTTGTATTTATGGTTTTTCAAGCTTATCTAACCATATTAAAAAAGTATTATAATTTTGATTTTGAATCCAATGTTCCATTTACTTATAAGGTAACAAACAACCTTACAGGCGCTATAAATTACTATACTAAAAAGTTTGACATTACATATTTAGATGTTATTGCTAAGAAAGAGCTTAAACCTTTAAGTAAAGATGAAATATTTGAGCTTTTTGATCGCGCCAAAGATTTAAGTTTTTGGAATGAACGCATTCCTTTGAGCGACTTTGAGTTTTCGGGTTTTGTAACTAGTAATTACATAAACGTTACACATGATCATGTTATGTCTGAGTTAAAATCAGACTTAATGGATAAAAACTCGATATTACAAAAACAAGGCTTCGATAAAGTAATTGAAAGGGTTAGGGTTTTAATTGATAATCCTAACATGAAGTTTGGTATTGCTGTTCGTCCGAATTTTCAGGGAGGTAAATACCATAACGATTTTTGGAGAAATACGATTCTTAAGAACGGGGTGGATATGGACATTTTAAAAGAAAGCACCTACGAAACAGCCCGTGATACAGAACAAATTGTAATAATTAAGGATTATTTGCCCATTAAAGACGAACACAAATTAAATGCTGCCTTTGTAAATAAAGGAATTCGATCGCATGCCGTCATTCCATTATTTTTAGATGATGATATGGTGGGCATGATGGAGTTTGCTTGCGAAAAACCCAACGCCATCAACATGTTTCAGATAATGCGTTTGCATGATGTTTTCCCCATTTTTGCACTAGCCTTAAAACGCTCACGCGAAGAGTTGAATGATCGCATTCAATCGCTTATACAAAAAAACTTTACTGCTATACATCCAACTGTAGATTGGAAGTTTAGAGAGGTTGCCTCACAATTGCTCACCCAAAATAATAGCGATGTTCAGGCAATTAACGAACCAATCGTTTTTAATCAGGTAATACCAATCTATGGAGCTTCAGATATTCGGAGTTCATCTGTAGAACGCAACAAAGCTATCAAGCTCGATTTGCAGGAACAATTAAAAATGGCTAAAAATATTTTAGTAGAATTTAATCAGTATAAATCAATTCCGTTTGTAAATGATTTAATGTACAAAATAAATGAGAATAGTAAGTTGGTGCAAACAGGGTTAAACTCGGGTGATGAAGTTTCTATTGTAGAGTTCATGAAAAACGAAATTACGCCTGTTTTTAATATTATTAAATCTCGCGTTCAGCAAATAGAAGAGCCGATTAACAAATACTTTAATCAACTAGATCCTGAGCTGGGCATCTTGTATAAAAAACGTAAGGCTTTTGAAGATAGCCTTACCTTAATTAATAACAAGGTAAGTGAAATAATCGACCAAGAACAAGTAAATGCCCAAGAGGTTTTTCCGCACTATTTCGAAAAATATCGTACGGATGGCATTGAGTATAATGGTTATATTGGCCAGTCATTGGTTCACGATATGGAATACAGCGATTTGTACCTACGCAATATTAGGTTATGGCAATTGCTTGTTAAGGTTAAGGTAGCACGTAAAATACAATCCCTTCAACCAGAACTGCCCATTAAATTAAATATAACCCAGTTAATTCTCATTCACTCTAACCCATTGAGTATTGAATTCAGACAAGATGAAAAGAAATTTGATGTAGCTGGAACTTACAACATTAGATACGAAATTACTAAAAAACGTATTGATAAAGCTCGCATTAAAGGCAGTAAAGAACGCGTAACACAAGTAGGTAAAATTGCTATTGTTTACTCACATTCAAATGAGATATTAGAATATCAAAAATTTATCGATTACATGATTTCAGAAGGTTATATTACAAGTAACATAGAATATCTTGAACTGGAGGACTTAAAAGGAGCTTCAGGATTGCACGCCATCCGCTTAGAAGTTAATTTTGCTTGTGAAAAAGAAACTGAAGTACAAAAATCTTTGTCATGTGTTGTTAACTTATAAACAAAACAACCATGTTGGATCTTTTTTTTCTACAATTTCAAAGCTTATGAAACTATTTATTTATCTCATCATTTTCATCTCAATAAATGTAACTTTTAATTCTTGTTTTAAGCAAAACACAGTCTATTCATTTAATCAACCCTCTGAGGTATTTAAATTGTCGTCTGAATTAAATGAAATTTCTGGATTACAAGCCATTTCCGATTCGGTAATATTGGCAGTGCAAGATGAAGACGGGTATATTTTTTATATAGATGCCCATACAGGGGAAATTATTAATAAAAAGAAGTTTGGAAAAAAAGGCGATTATGAAGGTATTACATTTTATAAGCAAAGTATTTACGTGCTTAAAAGTAATGGGACTATTTATCGTATAAAAAACAAAAAAAGTAAGATATATTCGTTTGGTAAAAAAGGGAATTTTGATTTTGAAGGATTGTGTACCGATGATAAAAATGATCGTTTATTATTAGCTTGTAAAAAACATGGAAATAAGAATAAGCTAGACCATATTTATATTTACGGCTTTTCATTATCTGACAAGCATTTTATTGATTCGCCTGTTTTTAAAATAGAGAAAAAGGATGCTTATAAAAAGTTTCAACCATCGGCCATAGCCATACATCCCAAAGGAAATATATTTGTATTGAGTTCTACTGCAAAAATGCTACTGGAACTTTCCCCACAAGGAAAGGTTATCAACCATCAACATTTATCGCCATTCATATTTAACCAACCCGAAGGAATTACTTTTTTAAGTAACGGCGATATGTTTATTAGTAATGAAAAGAAAAAAGCATATCCAACCTTACTTAGATTTAATCGCAACTAAATAGTGAACTACCTCGGGGCAAGCCCTGAGACATAAATCAGAACAATAACTATAATTAACGAGGCAAACCTCGAGGTATTAAACCTTTTAGCGATCCCAATAAAAAGAATTATTTTTTGAATTTGTACTATGTTTAAACATATAGCAGTCTGTTTCTTACTTATTTCAATCACTTCCTGGGTAAATGGGCAAAAACCAGTAATGCCTAGCGAAGAGCCATTATATACTTTGTTTATGCTGGGAGACACCGGGGAAGACACCTTAAGTTCAATGCCTGTATTGCGAATGGTAGAGAATGAATTAAAGAAAGTAGATCCGAACAATAGTGGGCTTATATTTTTAGGTGATAATATTTACCCATATGGCTTAAGAAAAAAATCGAACGAGAACCGAGCCGAAGATGAGTTAAGACTAGGTGTTCAATTAGATGTGGCAAAAAACTTCGGTGGAAAATCCATATTTATTTCTGGAAACCACGATTGGGATAAATTTGGAACAAATGGTAAAAAAGCGCTAAAACGGCAGGAAAAATATGTCAATAAATATCTAGATAAGAAACATGCTTTCTTACCAGAAAACGGATGTCCTGGTCCCGAAGTGGTTAAGCTGGCACCAGGAATAGTAATGATTGTTATTGACACACAATGGTGGCTACACCGTTACGATAGATCAACAGGCTTGCAAGATGACTGTGCTTGTCGTAATGAGGAGGAGTTAGTATTATTGTTTAAGGATGAATTGAAAAAACACAGGGGAAAGCATATTATTATTGCTGCCCATCACCCACTGTACAGTAACGGCGAACATGGTGGAAATTTCACACCCAAAGATCATATTTTTCCGCTTACTCATGCCATGCCCAAAGCATATGTACCATTACCTGTATTAGGTAGTATATATCCATTCTATCGTAAATATATTGGCCACAATCAGGATATTGCACATCCAGTATATCAAGATATGGTTAACCAAATCACTAAAGCTCTTTACGAGTACGATGATATGGTTTATATAGCCGGACACGAGCATAATTTACAGTTTCATCAACAAGAAACCGTACACCATATCATCAGCGGAGCGGGTAGTAAAACCTCTCCTGTCATTAATAACAGTAGTTCCAAATTTGCTCAAGCGCAAAAAGGGTATGCTAAATTACTTTACTATGCCAACGGGAATGTTTGGCTACAGTTTTTTACCGTTGAGAACCCAAACTCTCCAGCGTATGAAACCTATCTATATCATAAAGACGTGGAGCTTAATCTGGATAAATTAAGCAAAGGCACTACAAGTTATAAGAACAAGTTTGCCACTGTTACGCCTAATCCCGATTACGCTGCATCCGCTTTTAAAAGATTGTGGTTTGGTGATTTAAACAGAGATGTATGGACCACACCCATCAAAGTTCCTTATTTGGATATTAATTATGAACACGGCGGTTTAACACCAATTAAAAAAGGTGGTGGACAGCAAACTATCTCTCTGCGTATGCAAGGCGGAGATGGTTACCAATACAGTTTACGTGGCGTACGTAAAAACTCTATGTTTTTGATTGAACGAAATTTACGTGGCACCATTGCGCAAGACGTTATTTATGATGGAATGGCTGGTTCGCACCCTTATGCTGCGGTAACTATTCCTAAACTATCTAAAGCGGCTGATATTTATTATGCCCAGCCAACGTTGGTTTATGTTCCTAAAGATTCTGTTTTAGGAACTTACATGGAGGAATTCGGAGGAATGTTTTGCTTGCTAGAAGAAAGGCCTGACAACGATATGTCGGCTTGGGATAATTTTGGAAATTCTAAAAAGGTGCTAAGTTATTCCGATGCTATTGAAGATATGCAGACGCATCATAAACATGTGGTGGATAAGGACTATATGGTAAGAGCACGTTTGTTTGATATACTCATTGGCGATTGGGATAGGCACGATGATCAGTGGCGTTGGGCGACGTTTAAAGAGGATGGAAAAACAATTTACAGAGCTATCCCCAGAGATAGAGACCAAGCTTTTTTTCAATATGATGGGGCTTTGTTGTCTATTAGTAACAGAAAGTGGTTACTGCGTAAATTCCAACCGTTTAGAAATGAAGTTAGAGACATGGCTGGTTTAGGATTTAATGCGCGTTTTTTCGATAGGGCTTTTTTAACCGAAGCATCTTTAAACGATTGGCTTATTCAGGCTAACTATATTAAAAACAATGTTACCGATGAAGTGATTGAAGAGGCTATACGCGAACTTCCTCAGGCTGGCTTTGAAGTAAATGGTGAATATATCATATCCACTTTAAAAGCAAGAAGAGATCAAATGGAGCAATTTGCAAAGGAGTATTATCAAATTTTATCCAAAACAGTAAGTATTCATGGTACACTAGACGACGATTATATTGATGTTATACGGAAAGAAGATGGTTCGGTAAGTGTAAATATGTATCCTCGAAAAAAAGGAAAGCGAGTAAAGAAAAAACAGTTTTTTAGCCGCACTTTTAATATAAACGAAACCAATGAGATAAGGATTTATGGATTAGAAGGATCCGATGAATATCGTATAAAAGGAGAAGTTAGTAAAAGCATAAAGGTTAGAATAATTGCTGGAGAAGATAAAGATAAAATAGTGGATGAATCTAAAGTTTCTGGATTAAGAAAGTATACACTCGTGTATGATGACAAAGGCAAAAGTGCCATAACCACAAGTAACGAAACCAAAGTAAAAAAACTATCGTCGAAAAAGGCTTACGATTACGATCGAAAGGATTTTAAATATAATCACCTTATGCCATTGATATCAACAGGATATAACAAAGATGATGGTTTTTACTTAGGTCCAGGTTTTAAATATATACGATATGGTTTTAAGAAAGAACCTTACAAGTATTATCATAAACTTTTAATGAATAGAGCTTTTGATTTAAATGCATATAATTTTTTCTACGATTTTGATTACAGAGAGCTAATAGGTCCTTTTGATTTATCAGGTTCGGCACATATAAAACTACCTGATATTTATATGAATTTTTCCAATGTAAATGATGAAAACATCAACTTTGATGATTTAAAATACAGCGCCTTGATGAATGATTATAACTACAACTTAAGTTTAAAATTATCATCAGATAATCAGGCACATTTATTTAAGTTTGGAGTTAATTACCAGCATGTTGATTTTGAAAAGATACCACAAAACATTAGCCCCAGCTGGGAAACTCAAGCTCAAAATTATATTTCGCCAGCCATTTGTTATTCGTATCAAAATGTGGATAATAAAGCCATCCCGCACCGAGGCTTAAAGTTTTACGTAAACTTGGAGTATAAAACTTCTACAAATACAAACAATGTGAATGTGGCAATGATAAACACTTATGCTACTTTGTACACACCTATTTATTTAACATCTAAGCAAACAACCTTAGCTTTACGTACTGGTTTTGATGGTAATTTTGGCGTTTATGCTTTTTATCAATCTAATTATATTAATCCATCTCAAAACTTCAGAGGAGTGCAACGTAACCGCTTTACTGCAAAATCATTTTTATATCAAAACATAGAATTAAGGCAAAGTTTGTTTAAAGTGCCCAATTACATCACACCTTTTGATTTTGGTTTTATTGGACATTTTGACCTAATTAAGCTTTGGAAACCTGATATCCTCGACGAAAGATGGTATACATCCTATGGTGTTGGTGCTTTTGTAAATATTTTAGATTCGTTTATAATTAATGGTACATATTCAATATCAGAGCAAAATAATTTATTTACATTAGGAACTAGTTTCTTGTTTTAATAAACCATGAATAAAATGAACTATTCAGCATTGATAGAACAATGTATTAAGATAGTCGCTGACAAGCAAAAGGGTGATTGTCCAAAATCTTTGCAGTATCATAATATGTCGCATACACTTTACGTGTTGCAAATGGCTACTCAAATAGCAGAGAATACTTTGGGAGAAGAACATGCTGATATTGAAACGATTCAGTTGGCCGCTGTATTTCATGATGCTATATATATTTGCGACAAAACCGACAATGAACAAGAAAGCGCTTTGTTTGCTCAAAACGAAATGCAGAAATTAGAGTACCCTATTGACAAGCAAGAGCAAGTTAAGAAACTAATTTTAGCTACTCAATGGGGATATAAACCACAAACGATACCTGAACAAATTATTATAGATGCGGATTTAGCTCATCTACAAAAAGCATCCTATATTAAAAATGAATTCCAAAATCTCTTTGAGGAAACCACGCAGTCCAGAAAGCTTACAAAAAAGCAATGGATAGATGAATGCATTGAATTTTTAAGTGTGCATCAATACTTTACCACTTATGCACAAAAGAACTTCTCCAAGGGTAAAAAAGATAATTTAAATGAACTACAAAAAATGAAAATAGAAGATAAAATAGACACCCCCGAAATGATAACAGAACCCAAAGAAAAAAAGAAAAAGAAAAAGAAGAAAGCTGCTGCCGACAGAGGTGTTGAAACTTTATTCAGGGTTACTTTACGTAATCACACTACTCTTAGTCAAATAGCCGATAACAAAGCAAATACACTCATTAGTATTAATGCTATTATTATATCAATCATATTATCTACCCTGTTTCCTAATTCCAGCTCAAACCCAGCTTTAATAATGCCTGCAATCGTTTTACTAACACTCTGTTTAATCACGATTGTATTAGCCATAATAGCAACGGTTCCTCGCACCACTCAAGGATCACTTACGCGTAATGATATACTGAATAAAAAAGGAAATTTAGCTTTTTTTGGAAATTTCCATAGCATGAGCATGGATGAATACGAATGGGGAATTGGGGAATTAATTAAGGACAAGGATTACTTATACAAGAGTCTTACACGAGATTTATATTACCTTGGTAAGGTGCTTAAAAAAAAGTATTTTTTCTTACGAATAACATATTTTACTTTTGTAGCTAACCTTGTTATCTCTATTTCATTTTTTATTTTAAGTCTTCATTTTAATGGTTAAACCTATGGTGTGTGTGTCAAGTAAGTTGTCTTTGGTTGTAATGCTTATTTTTATTTTAAGCTCCCCTATTATTGGACAAAAACAAGATTCCTTAAAGCACCAAAGTGTTTATAAAGTCAATCATAAAATCGAAATTGGAATTTCAGTGGTAGGTTTATTAACGCTACCTCAATTATATCGTATCTCAGATAAAAATGCATCTCTTTCAGAAAATGATGTACTCAAATTATCTCCCTCAGATGTAAATGCTTTTGATCGGCCAGTACTAAATTACTCCGAAAAAGATTATGAAAAGGCCCAAGATATTTCTGATAATTTAATGACAGGTACTATACTGGCATCGGCACTACTTTTTTTAGATAAAGAAATTAGAGATGATTGGTTAGATATAGTTGCCATGTTTGGAGAAGCTCATTTGGCCGGAACCATGTTGCACCAAGTTTCTGTATTTTCTGTTCGTAGGGCTCGCCCACTTGCTTATAACACCAACTTACCCATGGATATGCGTACAGGTGAAAACATGAGTAATTCCTTTTACAGCGGTCATACTTCAACAACAGCTATTAGCTCTTTTTTTATCGCTAAGGTTTATTGCGATTACCATCATCTTTCTACTTGGCAAAAAATAGGTATTTATGCAGCAGCCACCATACCACCTGCAACAACTGGATACTATAGAATGAAAGCAGGAAAACATTTTAGAACTGATGTGCTTATGGGTTTATTTATGGGTGCTGCCACAGGGATTTTAGTACCCGAATTTCATAAACGTAAAGATCATTCATTAACTGTGCTGCCTATTTATAATAATGGAGTTTTAGGTGCTACAGCTTGTTTAAAAATTTAAAATAACTCTGTAAGTATCTATATTAGACCATCTACAATTAAAAACAACAAGGGCATCTCCTTTTCGAAAATGCCCTTTATTATTTTATTTTAATCAGTGATTTATTTTACCATCACCTTAGTAGTTTGTGTACCTACTTTTACAATGTATAATCCTTTAGCTAAATCTAAAGTTTTAGTATACTCAGAACCCACAAATTCATCCTCAGCAACTACAACTCCACTTAAGTTATATACTTTAACTTGGCTTGTAGCTGCTTCAACATCTTTAACGTAAAGTGTTTTTCCTGATACAAAAACTAAACCTTTAGCAGTAGCAATAGCATCGATTTCTAAATCTGTTGAATGCCCTAAGAATCCGCTTAAAATTGCAAAATTATAATTTGGATCAATTTCCCAATCAGCACCATCAAAACCAACATATAGCGCTAAATTATCTAAAGTTGTTAAACCTACAGCTTCATCACCAGTTTGGTCATCATCCAAACTTCCAGTTGCATCGTAATATACACCCAAGAAAGTAGCTGAGGCACTTGCGTGAACCCTAGTAATAGGCTTATTACCATTAGAACTACCATAAAAAGAAACATTTGTAAAAGCAGCTGATCCTCCTTGCAGAAAACCAACTAATCCAGCACTACCCCATCCAATTAAAACCGAAGAATTAGACCAACAATCCGTCATTGTAACACTTGACCAAGAAGCACCTACAAAGGCTCCTCCCCAGCCACCACATGTAATACTTCCTCCATCAACGAAACAGTTTGATATGGAAACACCTGCAGTTGGTTGCCCTACAAGAGCGGCCACCCTATTCATGCCTGTTGCGGTGATGACCGGGTTTACTAAACCTAAGTCTTTTATTTCTGCGGTAACTACTGCTCCAAATAAACCTACTCCATCATTTCTATTACTTTCAGTAACATTACCCTCTCCATCAGTAGTTTCATCTAAAACTTCTGTAACTTTTAAATTGGAAATAACTTTATTATTTCCATCAACAACTCCTCTAAAAGTATTCGCAGTTGGCGTACCTGAATCACTAAATCCTATCGGTGTTATTATATTAGACCCCATATCGATATCATCGGTTAAAATATAATTATATTCCGTCCCCCATAAACTTGGATTCTCCGAAAGATATACCAAATCACTTGCTGAACTAATCTCATAAGGACTTCCAACTGATCCATCACCATTTAGCTGAGCATTAGCACTAAAAGCAACAATTGTTGCTACTAATAAAAAGTAAAGTTTTTTCATAAAATTCAAATTTTTAATTAAGTATTATTTTATTTACCATTACGGGTATACCCTCTACATTAATCTACAGAAAGACATATTCATCCTCGTAAGGGGGGTATTTCCAATGTACATATATTGTCTAGCCTATTACAATACTAGTCAAATAGTGATTTTCATTAAGATTATAACCACTCAATTTGATATAATTTATCCAACACAAGAATTATTTAAAAGCTAATTTTACTGTATTGTTTAACATTAAATAAAAGATATATGAAAAAAATTTACACGCTTATTACTGCACTTGTATTTGTATTTAGTGCCAATTCACAAACAAGCGTTCTTGAAGAGGATTTTAATAATACCGGTACGTGGTATACTGATAAACAAATACAATGGGATGCTAACTGGATGGGTGTATCCAACAATAAAGGCTGGATAGCTAATGGCAACGGTCAAATTATCGGCTTTGGCTGGAGAGGTGGAACAGAAAGCGCAACTCCACTTAGTAGCTGGGCAGTTGACGAAACTGTAACAATTACAGTAAATGTAAGTTTAGATTTTACCCCAGATGTTATTCCTTGGGCTCCAGATCCAAACCCTAACCCAATTGATGCTAAATTAGTTACTAGAACAATGAGTATCTTTGGTCTAACAGCAGATATTACTGCTGGTGGCGGACAAAATCAAACAACCGCTTCAACTCATAACGCCAACACCTTAGGTTTTCATGTGAAATTTGATGCTGAAACTGGAGAAAGTGGAACTATGAACTTTTTATCTTCTTTTGATGGAGCCGTAGCAGATGGAATTAGTGTTGACGCTGAAAATATTGGACTATACTTAAGAGGTTTAACTACTCCTGGAGTTGCCTCTGGTGACCTAACTGCCCCACATGATTTAGTAGGTGACAACAACACTGTTATTTACCAAATGACTAAAACTGCAACTAGTGGAGAATTTTCCGTAGCTCTAAGTGTTAACGGTTCAGTAGTTGGTCCTTTTACAGTTACAAACTCAACTATTTACGATGCGACTGATGCATATTTCACCGCATGTTCCGACGATGGAGGTTTTTATGTTTCTCTTGATGATTTTAATATTGAGAGAAATTCAATCCCATTAAACGCAACGGAAGCAATCATTGATAATTCAAACATTTACGTTGCATCAAATACACTTTATATTAATGATACTTCGGCAAAAGAATACATAATTTATAATCTAAGCGGTAGCGTTATTAAGCAAGGTCAAATTAATGGTGGACAATTAATTGAGCCTTTACCTATTAATAAAGGTCTATACATTGTTAAAGTAGGTTCAAAAACACAAAAGATTATTGTAAAATAATTTATCCGATTAATAAAAAGAGGCTGTATCAGTATGAGGCGGCCTCTTCTTTTTAGTTACAATTTATAAGATAGCCCCAACAGAAAAACAATCCTTAAGCTCAATATTTCACCTTGAAATTGATTATATCAAGGTTTCTTAACTTAGTCAACTTACAAATTGAAAGTTTGTAGTCCGAAAAATTGAGTTGTGATACAGCCTCTTTTTTTTGCTTCCAATACTAAATCCAATATTAAAAGCCTAAACTTAAAACTCCTTTATTTACTCCCACGAATAGATAAAACAAACCACTCCTTCACTTTCCTTAAATACGGAATAAATTACAATCTCTCAACTATATCCCTCACACAAAACATCATAATAATGATGTACTAAAATTTTACACTTAACCGCTGATCTAATCATCTGAAGCACTGAACCACCTCACTATGCGCTAAATTATCATTTACAGACAGTTACAAACCTAACCAATACTCAAACAGTCAAGCACAAAAAAAGGCATTCCCCAAGAAGAATGCCTTTCAACCATTATTTACAACTAATACTAATCAACTTTAATTTTAGTTGCTAAGGCACCAACCTTAACGATATAAATTCCTTTTTGAATATTTAATGTTTCAGTAAAGTCTGACCCAGCAAACTCACCTTGTGCCACTAGTACACCACTCAAGTTATATATAGTATATATTCCTTGCTCAACTTCTTCGGTATCGATATAAAGTGTTTTACCAATACAAATTACTTTACTATTTGAAATATTAACATCAGAAATAGCTAATGGAAGACCTGCAAAACCTTGTAAAGTTGCATAACTTCTATTTGCATCTATTTCCCATGTTGAAGTGAAATCAAATCCTGTATAACTACTTTGAGCAGATAAATCCGTTATTTCTGTTGTATTTGCATAAGCAGCACCACTTCCTTGCTTATAGTAAGCATTAGTTACATTTACTGTTGCGATAACAAAACCAATAACAGCTCCTTGCGTATCTCCATCAGCTTTTGAACCATAAACAGCTACATTAGTTACATTTGCCGTTCCACCTTCAACAACTCCAATTATTCCACCAGTACCCTTATATTTATCTGTACCTACAGCATTAATAATAACACCTAAGTTGGTATAGCAATTAGCAATAGTTACGGTTCCGTTTTTAACCCAACCAACAATACCACCCATACCTCCAGCAGCACTTATATTTCCACCATCAATAAAACAATTACTTACAGAAACAGTACCTTCTGATGAACCTATTAAGCCACCAGCCCTATTAATAGTGGACGTATAATTTAAGTTGACAAGTCCCAAATCCATAACGGTTGCATCCTTTGCTAAGCCAAAGAATCCCATCTGATATGTTTGATTAACTCTTGGTGTAATTGTCAAATTAGAAATCGTTTTGTTATTTCCATCAAAAACTCCCGTGAAAAACACATCTCCTGCTCCTGCATAATAACCTAACGAATAAAAAGTATAGCTAATACTACTCATATCAATATCAGCAGTAACAATAAATTCTTTGTCGTAATTAGCCTCATCGGTAGATAAAGTAACCAAATCAGCAGCTGTTGAAATTTGATATGGATCTCCTGACGTTCCTGCACCACCAGAATACTGTGCTTTAGCACCCATTACACATACAATAGCAATAATTAAAAAGTAATTTTTTTTCATGTTCTAAAATTTTAAGATAATTAATTAAGGTTTAAGCAATTTGCTTCGTCCAAATGTAAGTGTGTAGGGTAAATGAGTAGGGAAATTAATTAATATAGAAAGGGGGAATTATTTTTACAAGCAAGAACCCCAGTTATTTAAACACAAAAAACCCAACACAAAAAAAAATGTATTGGGCTTTATTATTGAAGTATGTACTTCTTTTATTTCTTCACCATTTTCTGCATCATCATATTACCTGCAGAATCTGTTAACTGTAATATGTATATCCCTGTGCTAACTTGCCCCAATTGAACCTGAATTGGATTTTGACTACAATCTAACTGCGTAATTAACTTACCATCTAAAGCATATACATTGGCTTTAACAATGGTATTCTGACTAGCATACACCTGAAATGATCTAATAAATGGATTTGGATAAACATCTACCCCATAATCTTGAGGAGAACCCACAGAACTATCTGTTTGGTCATACCACCATAAATCTAATTCAGCTATAGCCGTAAAAGGAATATCAGTATTATTTTGAGCTTCAGATAAGGCCACTACTTTTAAATACCTTCCTGTAGTCGTTTCGGATAAGAAAATACGGCGCATTTCTTTATACTCTTCTTTACCTGGATTTTTTGCCCATCTTATATAATCAGATTTTACAGCCTCTCCCCAATTACTTTCATCATTAGAAACAAATATTTCGTAACTCCCTATAGATCCATTAGGTCCCCATTCATCTTGACGAGAGTAATAATCTATAAAATCGAAGCTGGTTTCTTTTCCCAGATCAATATGTATTTCGTGAGGTAAGGCAGGTTTAGCATCCTTCCACTCAGTATGCCAAAAGGTGCTCATATCTCCATCAATAGCCATATCTTTGGTGGAATTCTCAGATTCACTATCCGCATATAACACAGTCCAATCTGTTTTGGCCAACTTTACTCTACTTCTATCTTTTAAAACATGTACAAAGCAAGAATCACTCTTCTCATCATTCTCATTTGAAACAGCATAAATCCACGAAGACCCTGTTCGTAAGCCTTTTATGTTTCCACTGGCATCTACGATAGCCACGGTAGTCACTTCCGAAGACCAATCTATCTTTTTGTTTGTGGTATTTTCAGGACTAACAGTTGTTTTTAAAGCATAACTTTCTCCTGCAAAAACATAAATAGTATCATAGGCTGTATATAAATCCTGTATTAAAACATCAGGTAATGTAACTCCTCCCTCAATAGGCGACTCAGCCGTATTAGGGTCTTTTGCCACACCTGCTTTATCAGGCAAAAATAAAACCAATCTATCCACACAATGTCCCGCAGACCGGCCACCATATTCTATTTTATAATCCCCCGCCTTATCAAAAGTTGCATAAAAAGCCATTCCATTCACTTTAGCTCCGCCAGCATGTGTTTCTCCATAACACTCATAAACAAACGGATCTTTCTGTACCCAAGCTTTAGTATGATGATCTAAAGTATATTCGCTTGCATTTTTTGTACCATAAAAGCGACAGCCATCACCTTCAATAAAAATCCACGAATCATTACCTGCATCACCTGTGGCAGCTTCAGGGTCGCGTGCATTTCTCCATAAAAAACGATAGGTTCCTGGTGTGTTAATACGAATATCATACTCCACCATTTTAGCTGTATTAACACTATTCATATTATTAGTAGATGAATAACGCAAATATCCTTTTCCCGTAGGCTGAGTGCTACTAACTGCATTGTTTTTTAATACAAACCCAGCTTCTTCATAACCACTAGCACTTTCAGCCTCAATCACCAAATAACCATCATTCTCAATAAATACTTTATCTCCTGTTACAACCGTTCCGCAGCCTTCAGCAATAAATGTGACATTCTTCCATCTACCGCGAGAATAAGCTGTTATATTACCTTCTGGAATTTTCCCGTTGGTATGGGAACTAAACTCCACCTGAATTTCGGCTCCTTTACCCACACTAACACTTGTCCACGTGTGCGAAGCAGGACTATAATCAGTGGTTGTTTCTGGGTTTTTAAATTCACCGATTAACTGACCATCTATTTTTAACTTATAAGTAGATTCACCATCTAACTCACATAAAGTATTAATAGTAATATCATATGTCCCTGTGGTTCCTGTAAAAGTTGATTGAGCAGCAGCAAACTTATCTTTATAGTTAGCAGCATTAATAGCTAAGCACTGATTATTATTGTCTTTATATGCTGGCTCAAAACCTGTAATGCCCGAAAACATTGGAAAATCTTCATAAGAAGTTAATACAATTGGATCGCATGTTGGTTTGTCCGGCACATCAATTACATCGGTAGGTGCTCCACTGTTGCCATTGTGTGTAAAATTACTTTCGGTAATTAAAGCTACCCAGTCATCATTGTCGGGGGCAGTAATTGACTTTGCTCCTCCTCCAGTAATTCCAGTAGCTCCATCTTGCAAGTCCCCTCCATCTCTTGGATTAAACCATTTTACACTATAAGTTCCTGTACCTAAAATTACATTGGCTGATCCACCGTTGGGCATATAAACTGCATAAACTACATTTGTTTTAGATAAGCAAAATCCAGTTGAAGTTAGGTTATCACTTTCGCTCATCTCCCAAAATGGGATATATAAATTAAAGAAATCCAAAGCATGCTTGCAGTACTCCCATGAATCGTTACGCGTGGTAAAATCCTGGCACGTTAAATCACTATGATTCCAATCGTAACCAAAATAATACTCCACACCAGCACCTCCAGCCATTATATTACCCCATAAGGTTTGATGTCTGATGGCATGTTTATTGGGCACTGTATTTCCTTTTGAATCTGAGCCCGAAACAAATGAATCGTTAGGAACACCCCAAGTGGCAGGCCCTTGTTCGTCGTTAGCAATTACCCAAGCCTTACCGGCGTTTTGAGATTTTGCAATCCAAGTTTTCGTTAAATCATGAACCTGATTATATCTACATTGTATGGAAGCTCCTGTTAACTCTGATTTAGTACCTAAAAGAGGTGTATAAATCTTATCCTGATCGCCTGGTGCTGTATGCAATACAACATGATTTTTATAGGGATCATTATCTTTAAAATATTGAGCCATAGCAATACGTTGCGCATCATTTTGTAATGGTCTTTTACCCTCATTAAAACTCGCACCATTTTCTTCTCCTAAATTCCAATTAAGTGCTAGATGATGACCAAAACGCGCAATCAATTCTCTATAATATAAAGCTCTATCTAATGTTGTATTTCCATCATCCAGCTTTCTTTCATTTTCAGTTTCCTGTGTTTTAAAATGTAAGAATAAACCAATGGATTGAGCATACTCTAATACCACAGCCCACTGATCTAACTTAGAACAGTCAAATTGCTTATAGTTGGTATCAGAAATATATGGATAAACGTTTTTATCATCCCCACTTATATTCATCGTTAAAAACGAAAAAGAATTCAAGCCCTTTGAAGCCAAATAGTTTAAAGAACCAATAATAGATTTCCCTTTATTACCCAACCAAGTAGGGTCACCTTCGCGCCATTGAAAAGCATGTGCTGCGTAGCTTTTTTTATAACTGCCTTTATTAGGTGTATTATCAAAACCCTCGTAAGCCAAAAAGTTCTCTGGTGAATCTGGCCCAGCTTTTATATAATACTCTCCATTCTCTTGAAACTGAAGATAACGCCCACCATTATATTTTAAACGACCTCTGGCTCTAAAATCGCGTCCTATTTTATCCGATTCAGCCACATCAATAGTTCCTGTTTTACCATCCAATACGGCAACAGTAGCACCCGCTGCTCCATTTATCGCAACATCAGTCCCAGACACAAACGAAATACTATAAGTCCATGTTCCCACTTCATCTGGACAAAAATGAACTTTCCATACCTTTCCTTCGGTGGCATGTGTATTCCCAGCGTTTCCATCTGCCGCAAAGTATCCAGGAACAGTAATCGTTTTGGAATCTTTAGTAAATGTCACATCAAATCTGTAATCTTTAAAAGGATTTGGATTACCACCTTCCGTAGCTTTTGGCCCACCACAGTTTAAGGTAATGTTATGCCATTTCTTTTTTTCACCGGTAATAATTATTTGACCATCCGCAATTTCCAATGGATCTCCAAGCACTTCTTCACCTCCTCCGGTATCTGGCACTATCGTTTTACTAACTGTAAAAGTAAAAGAGGAAGCTGCTCCTGCTCCCGGAGTAACCTCTAGAGTGTAATCTCCATTCTGAATAGCAGGAGGGCTATCAAAACCGCGCTCCCAATCTAAGTAGTCACCACTCTGATCGCCAAAGCAAGCATATACTGCAGTTCCTTCGGCATGTGTAAACACGGTACCATCTGGGTAGGTTAATTTAAAAGAACATTTAGCACCTCCATCTAGTGGTTCTGGTGAGGTAATCGCTCTAAAATTAATGAATGGATAGGTATCCATATCAATAGTTTCGCCACTGGCAGGCATATCCTTTATTTCAGCATCTGTACTGGCATTTATTAATACCAGTCGGCTAAGCGATTGTGCATTTACTGTTATGATTAGGCTAAACAGCAAAGCCATGAAAAGCGTAATTTTTTTCATCCAATTGTGAGATTTAAGTCATGTAAAGAATCAACCTTACATGGGTTGTTTTTAAGGTACCACAATATACTATTCAATTTTAATTGCACTGGGGAAACAATACGCTTTAATCAAGGGGTATTTTGTATACAATATACATTTGCACCAGCTTCAACTCACCCATTTCATTTTAATAAAGAATTTTATAACTTTAGCTTACACATAGTTACAATCCCTTATTTCTAACTAAATCCTATTATCATGAATAAAAATGGTCTTACAATTGGTATTTTAACAGGTGGTGGAGATGTTCCTGGATTAAATCCAGCTATTAGAGCTGTAACATTACGAGCTATTAGAGAAGGATATGATGTTATCGGAATCAAAAATGGATGGAAAGGTGTAATTAGTATTAATAGAAGTAAACCTTTAGAGGAACAAGAATATTGTCTTCCATTAACTGCGTTAACCGTAGATAGAATTGGTAGAACTGGAGGTACTTTTTTACATTCAAGTAGAACAAAAGCCACCAAAGTAGCCTTTAATGATGTCCCTGATCATCTTAAAACAACTTATAAAGATGAACACAATGACCTCACTAACGAAGCTGTTGCCAACTTAAAACACATTGGCATAGACTATTTAATTCCTATTGGAGGAGATGATACGCTAAGTTATGCTGTTCGCTTGCACAAAGAAGGTATCAAGGTCATTGGAATACCCAAAACAATGGATGGCGATGTTCCTGGAACTGAGTACTGTATTGGCTTTAGCACCTGCATTACCCGAACCATTGAATTAACGCATGAATTAAGAACCTGTGCAGGATCGCATGAGCGCTTTCTAGTGCTGGAAGTATTTGGACGAAATGCAGGATTTTCTGCCCTTTTGCCGACAATTGGTGGCGCTGCTGATAGATGTGTTATACCAGAATACTCCATTAATACCGAACAACTAACGGCCCTCATGGTAGAGGATAGAAAAAATAACCCAAGTAATTATTCTGTAGTATTAGTATCCGAAGGAGCTACATACGATGGTCAGAATATTGTATATTCAGATGCAGAAACAGATGCCTTTGGCCATAAAAAATTAGGTGGCATCGGAGAGCAGATAGGTAAAGAACTTAAAAAGTACTCTGCAAAATACAATAATGGGCACGAGATAAATATCATCAATCAGAAGTTAGGGTACCTTGTTCGTTCAGGTCAGCCCGATGCTTTAGACTCCATTATACCTACAACCTATGGAAACATGGCTTTGGACTTGATTAAAAAAGGTGATTCAGGAAAGATGGTTTGTATTAAGGATGGTAAATTTGATGCAGTTTCAATAGAAGCAGTGCAAAAGGATCACAAAGGTGAAAGTATTAAAAAAGTTAATATTGAAAAGTTTTACGACACGAATAGATACAGGCCTATTTTTAATGATATTATGGGACAGCCTATGATGTTTTTAACCACGGACTTTAGCTAAAATAATTGAAATGGGTTTCTTAAAGTGAAACCCATTTTTGTTACATGAATATTTAAACAAAGCCTTTCTTTGCGATTTTCGATGCATAAGTTACTTTTGTGGCTTGTTCATACAAATTAGTTTTGATGCCGAAGTATTCCGTTATTATTCCAGTTTATAATCGTCCCCAAGAAATAGACGAGCTATTAAAAAGCTTAACACTGGTTAATTATTCCAATTTTGAAGTTATCGTAATTGAAGATGGTTCCAATCTATCTTCTGAAGATATATGTGATGAATACAAAGGCCAATTGAATCTTCAATATCATTATCAGGATAACACTGGACCAGGCTTAGCCAGAAACAAAGGTGCCGAATATGCTCAAGGAGAATACTTTTTATTTTTTGATTCAGACTGCTTAATTCCATCTGAGTATTTTAACCATGTAGATGCCTCTTTAGATGATATAGATTGTTTTGGTGGCCCAGATATGGCACACGAAACGTTCAATACTATTCAAAAAGCCATTAGTTACTCCATGACTTCAGCCCTAACAACAGGTGGAATCAGAGGCGGTAAAAAGAAATTAGATAAGTTTTATCCGCGAAGTTTTAATATGGGCATAAAAAAGGATGTGTACCAAAAGCTAAACGGTTTTGCAAAACTACGCTTTGGTGAAGATTTAGATTTTAGCATGCGCATTCTGGAGTCAGGTTTTACAACCAAACTTATACTTGAAGCAGGTGTATTTCATAAACGTAGAAATAACTTTCGCTCATTTTTTAAACAAGTATATAATTCAGGAATTGCCCGAATTAACTTAAACTACAGGCATCCTGGCTCACTTAAACTTATACATGCCATACCAACAGTTTTTACTTTAGGCTATATTCTTAATCTAATATTAGGAATTGCTTTTCCAATATTATTTATACTAGCGTTTATTCCTCTTTTTATCTTTTTAATTGATGCAAGTTTATCCACTAAAAGTATAAAAGTAGGTTTTGTAGCAAGTCTCGCTGCCTTCGTTCAAATATTTGGTTACGGACTAGGCTTCTTCTCAGCCCTTATCAAGCGAAAGCTTTTTAAGAAACAAGAGTTTAGTGCCTACGAAAAGAATTTTTATAACTAGTCCATTATTTCAATCTAACAGAATTAATTCACGACAAACACTAATTTCTACTATATCTGTATACCTTATTATTTGTAGTATAAGATACTGGTGTTTTTTTAGAGTAGTTTATAATATTATCAATTACTCCTTTAGAAGGCGTTAATTCCTCGCAATCAAAAAACGAATCTGGTAATTTTTCTATAAAATCAATCATTGATAAGCTATATTCCTCTAGCTTAGATAAATCTTGGGTAAAACTTGAATCCATAGGCGTTTAAATTTCTCTAACACAATAAGTAAACTAATTGATATGTCACACACAAGCTAATACACAATACAGCAAAGCACATTGGTATAAGCTTAACACACAATTAAAAAACGCCAATTATTTATAATTATTGCGACTACCCTATACAGTTAGTGAAATATTTTTCTCCTCAACCATAGCACGCATATTAATTAATGCATATCGCATTCTACCCAAAGCGGTATTTATACTAACACCCGTTTCTTCTGCTATTTCTTTAAAGCTTAGGCCCATAAAGTGCCTCAACTTTACAACTTCCTTCTGGTTATCAGGCAAATAATCTAACAACTCAACCACCTCGGTTAAGATTTGAGAGTAAACCATCTTATCCTCAATATTAGATTCAGAAAACTTTTTAGAATTGAGTAAGTCGTAATCCGTAGCATCGTTAGATACTTCTTTTACATTCTTTTGCTTACGATAGAAATCAATAATTAAATTGTGGGCTATACGCATAACCCATGAAGGAAATCTTCCATTATCTATATATTTTCCACGTTTCAAGTTATTAATAACCTTAATAAAGGTATCCTGAAATACGTCTTCGGCAAGCTCATGTTGCTTAACCATCATTAATATATACGAATAAATTTTGTTCCTGTGCCTATCAATAAGAACTTGCAAACATTTCTCCTCTCCTGACATGAATGCTTTCACCAATTCATCATCAGTCTTCCTCTGAATGTTCTTCATGCTTAAACTATTTTAAAATTAAGCGTAAATGTTTTGCTATAGGCACATATATTTTAAAGAAGTTGATATTATAATTGTAACTGGATGCAAAAAAGTAAAAAAAAAACTTAAATCCAATTAATTCCGCTTTTAAATAGAATTGATAGTATTATAATAACATGAAGTGTAATTTTGCTTATAATTTAATATAAATATTGCATCCACATTTTTTAAATAAATAATGATTTTACAACCAACCCCCACAAACTTCATCCTTTTGTCATATTTTTAACTATTTTTACACCACACCCCCTCCTGCGCAATTACAGGCAATATATTTTCAGCAATCTACCATATACACCCCTTAAATCCAAACACTATCAAATAGAAAGTAATTACCTACATATACTATTAATTCGTAATTCATGCTTGCATTATATCTATAATTAGTTACTTTTACACTCCAAATCATATAATACAACGAATAAATATACAAAATCAACAAGCAATATGTGCGGATTTGCAGTTTACACGGGAAGTGACATGATGGACAAACTATTGTTTGCCAGCGAGTTTAAGAAGATAGAATATAGAGGTCCGGATAATTCATTAGTTAGGGACTTTGGAAAAGAAGGTTGGATGGGATTTCATCGTTTGAGCATTATGGATGTTTCAAGCAATGGTAATCAGCCTTTGGTTTATAAAAATTTGAATTTAGTTTGTAACGGTGAGGTTTATAATTATCAACAATTAAGAAAGCAGTACGAAAAAGATTATGAATTTCAGTCTTCAAGTGACTGTGAGGTAATTATTCCCTTATTTTTAGAAAAAGGAATTGAAGAAACTGCAAAGTCATTAGATGCGGAGTTTGTATTTGTTATTTATGATTCTGTAGCGAAAAAATATTTTGCAGCCAGAGATCCTATCGGGATTCGTCCATTATTTTACGGACATGCAAAGAATGGCGAAATCATGTTTTCAAGCGAGATGAAAACTTTACATCCTATTTGTGAGGATGTTCAACAGTTTCCTCCAGGACATTATTACGATGGCGATAAGTTTGTATGTTATAAAGACATATCTAAAGTAGAGAAATTTGTTGATCACGATTTAGATGAAATTTTTAAAAACATCAACGAAAAACTAACTGCAGGTATTGAGAAAAGACTTCAGGCAGATGTACCTGTTGGTTTCTTATGTAGTGGTGGTTTAGATTCTAGTTTGGTATGCGCCGTTGCTGCCAAAATGTTAGACAAGCCTATTAAAACGTTTGCCGTTGGTATTGAGGACGACCCTATTGATACTAAATATGCAAAAATTGTTGCTGAGCACTTAGGAGCAGATCATACAGAAGTACTGTTTACAAGACAGCAAATTTTTGATACACTTAGTACATTAATATATAATACTGAAACCTGGGATATTACTACCATTAGAGCATCAATGGGTATGTATTTAATTTGTAAATACATTAGTGAAGAAACAGATGTAAAGGTATTAATGACGGGTGAAATTGCAGATGAAATTTTAGGATACAAATATACTGACTTTGCTCCTACCCCTCAGGCTTTTCAAGAGGAGGCAGAAAAAAGAATCAGAGAAATTCACCAATATGATGTGCTTAGAGCAGATAGATGTATTTCATCTTGTGGTTTAGAGGCACGTGTTCCTTTTGGAGATTTAGATTTTGTAGACTATATCATGAGTATTGATCCTGCTAAAAAGATGAATACTTACGGTGAAGGTAAATATTTATTACGTGCCGCTTTTGAAGGTGATTACTTACCTGAAAAAATATTACATCGTGATAAAGCAGCTTTCTCTGATGCAGTTGGACATAGCTCGGTGGATTACTTAAAAGGTTACGCTGAAGAAATGTATTCGGATGAAGATTTGGCGAATGCAAGTAAAAAATACCCAACTAACACTCCTTTTACTAAGGAGTCGTTAATGTATCGTGATATTTTTGAAACACACTTCCCTGGAAGAGATGGTGTTATCAAAGCTTTTTGGATGCCAAATAAAGAATGGGAAAACTGTGACGTGGATGATCCAAGTGCACGTGTACTTCCTAACTATGGTAAAAGTGGAGAATAAACTCGAATAATTGATATTTAGATAAAAATGGTGACTTAGTAATAGGTCACCATTTTTAGTTTATATCATTTGCATATAGAGCCTCTATATTTTAGCATATACTTTAAGTATTTTTGTAAATTCGCAGCAAACATAAAATTATATGAGCAACTTTAAAGAGGACCTAATGAAGGTAAAGGCTTTTGCCTTTGATGTAGATGGCGTATTATCGGCTCAAATTATCCCTATGGATGCAGAAGGTGTTCCAATGCGAACTATCAATATTAAAGATGGTTACGCACTACAACTAGCTGTAAAGTTAGGTTATCCAATTGCTATTATTACAGGCGGAAACACCGAAGCTGTTAGAAAGAGATATCAACTTTTAGGGATAGAAGATATATATATGAGTGCAGCTGAAAAAATACCTCATTTTAACAATTGGATAGAAAAACGAGGATTAAAAGCTGATGAAGTCATGTATATGGGAGATGATTTACCAGACTACCCTGTGATGGAAGCAGTAGGCGTTGCTGTTTGCCCAGCAGATGCTGTAGAGGAAGTAAAATCACTTTGTAAATATATTAGTCATAAAAACGGAGGAGAAGGTTGTGCCAGAGACGTGTTAGAGCAAGTATTGCGAGCGCATGGCAAGTGGGGTTTAGATCATACATGGTAAAAACATTTCAATGATATCATTACTACGCTTAATTCGATTTCCTAATTTAGTTATCATTGCTTTATTGCAGAGCCTAATTAGATATGGATTAGTACTACCTATACTTGAGCATTATGGCTATAATCCTGTATTGTCGCATATAAGGTTTGGTATATTAGTTTTATCAACAGTGTGTTTAGCCGCTTCGGGCTATGTAATCAATGATTACTTCGATATTAAAATTGATCGTTTAAACAGGCCGGATAAAATGATTATTGAGAATGGACTAAAACGTAGAGAGGCTATGTTTTTTCACGTTCTACTAAGTTTTGTGGGTGTTTTTACGGGGTTATTTTTATCCTATGTAGCGCGTAAAGAAAGCTGGGCTTTAATGTTTTTAGTCATTCCTGTTTTTCTTTGGTATTACTCCACCACCTTTAAAAAGCAAGGGTTCATTGGTAATCTTATCGTTTCGGGATTAACGGCACTGGTAGCCATTGTTGTAGTCTCCTTGGAGTTTGCCATGTTGGTTAGAGTTCATGGTAATCCTATTATTCAAACTGAAGCTTGCTCAACCGCTTGGTTTTGGACATTGGGCTTTGCATTTTTTGCTTTTACCACCACGCTTATTCGTGAAATTGTAAAAGATATGGAGGACCTTTATGGTGATGAACAAGGTGGCTGCAGAACACTACCCATTGAAATTGGAATAAAGTATTCTAAAATATTTGTACTCATATTAACCTGCTTTACTTTGTTCTCTATTTGGGGATTGTATTTCTATTTTAATATTTTAAATAGCTCTCAGATTACCTTGTGGTACATTATTATTTTAATCACCTTACCTTTTATTATATCATTATATCAATTAAAAAAAGCAAACTCACCTAAACAATATCATCGTTTAAGTACATTTTATAAATTAATTATGCTGGCTGGAATATTGTATATTCTTGTTGCAGGTCAACTATTTTAAATTGATATCATCATACTTCTAGCGTAAATGTTACAAAATATATTAAGTAAATATCAAATCATTTTAGCCTCAAAATCTCCTCGCAGACAGGAATTACTAAAGGAACTTGGCGTTAAATTCAACATTGAGAGTAAAAGTGTAGAAGAGGTATATCCCGACCATCTAGATGATGAGTCCATTGCTATATACCTTGCAGAATTAAAGGCCAAACCTTTTCAGGAAGAGATTGTAAACACCAATAAACTTGTAATTACTGCGGATACCATTGTTTGTATTGATAATGAAGTGTTGGGAAAGCCAAACGACAAAAAAGAAGCCATTACTATGCTTCAAAAGCTTTCAGGAAAATCACACGAAGTAATTACTGGAGTAACTATCATGGATCAAGATAAGAGCAAATCCTTTGCTGTATCTACATCGGTTTATTTTAAAGCTTTAAGTTTAGATGAAATAGAATATTATATAGATCATTATAAACCTTTTGATAAAGCTGGAGCCTACGGAATTCAAGAATGGATAGGCATGACAAGCATTGAGAAAATTGAAGGTTCGTATTTTAACGTAGTCGGATTACCCATTCAAAGATTATATACCGAGCTAATGACATTTTAGCTCTCCCCCATTAACAAAAACACAAAATCAATCAATTATAGAATACCCAAAAATATAATTGGTGTCATTAAAATTTTAAAGGAATGAAGAATATTATTTCCCTACTGATTGTATCAGTATTTATATCCATTTCGGCGGAAGCCAAAGAAGGAATGTGGATTCCTATTCTGCTGAAAAAGTATAACATTGAAGAAATGCAGCAAATGGGCTTTAAGCTAACTGCTGAAGATATTTATAGTGTGAACGAGGCATGTATGAAAGATGCTGTCGTTATTTTTGGAGGCGGCTGTACAGGCGAACTAATTTCTGACGAAGGTCTTTTAATTACTAACCACCATTGTGGTTTTGGAGCTATTCAAAAACACAGTTCAGTGGAGCATGATTACCTGACCAATGGTTTTTGGGCTAAGGATAAATCCGAAGAGTTGATTAATGAAAACCTGAAAGTGACCTTCCTTAAAGGTATGAAGGATGTAACGGAAACTGTACTTGGTGGACTTGAAAGTGATACAGAAGGAAGATTAGACAGTATACAGAACAGAATCGACAAATTAGTTGAGGAGGCTACTAAAGACAGTCATTACAGTGCTCATATCAAGCCTTTTTTTCATGGCAACCAATACTTTTTATTTGTCAATGAGGTTTATAAAGATGTACGTTTAGTGGGTGCTCCTCCTTCAGCTATTGGTAAGTTTGGTGGAGATACCGACAACTGGATGTGGCCTCGTCACACAGGTGATTTCTCATTATTTAGAATTTATGCTAACAAGGATAATGAGCCCGCAGAATACTCAAAAGATAATGTTCCATACAAGCCATTAAAGCACTTCCCAATTTCTTTAAAGGGTGTTAAAGAAGGTGACTTTACCATGGTATTTGGCTACCCAGGTTCCACAGAACAATATGTGCCTGCCGTTCATCTTAAAATGATTACTGAGCAAGTAAACCCAGCATTAATCGATATTCGTACACAGAAATTAAACATCATTAAAAAGTATCAGGAGACTGATCCTGCAGTGCGTATTCAGTATGCTACCAAAGCAGCTCGCATTTCAAATTCATGGAAAAGATGGATTGGCGAAATAAAAGGTTTAGATAAACTAAATGCTATTGATAAAAAAGAGAAATATGAAGCTTCGTTTCAGGAGTGGGCTAACGATAAGGATTATGCCAATATGCTTAAAGATTATCAATCGATATATAAGACCTATGGAGAGTACAAGTTGGCATATAATTACTTGCTCGAAGTGGTATACAGAAATGGAATGGAAGCCGTTAATTTAAGTAGCCAGTTTAAAAAGCTAAAAGCCGCCTACGATAAGGACGAAATAGATATTGATGAAATAACTAAGCTAAAAACAGACCTTGAAAAACGCTTAACCTCCTTTTATAAAGATTACTATAAAGAGATTGACAAAGAACTTACTACTATCGTTTTAAAAATGTATAAAGAAAATCTAGATGAACGTTTTCATCCAGATATTTATAAATACATTGATAAAAAATACAAGGGCAATATTAACAAGTATGTTGAGGCTCTTTTTAGCAAGAGTATTTTTACCAACCAAGAAGTCACTATGGCCTTTGCAAAAAACTTTAGCGCTAAAGATGTTAAAAAATTAGATAAAGATCCTGCTTATCAGTTGTTTCAGAGTTTCTATAAAACCTATGGAAAAACAATAGTTCCTAAATACAAAAAGCTTAGCGCCCAAGTTAAAGATTTGAACAGCCAATATATGAAGGCGCAAATGGAGTTTAAATCGGATGCTGTATTTTATCCCGATGCTAATTTTACTTTACGTGTTTCATACGGAAAGGTAGCTGGATATGAACCTAAGGATGGTGTTGTTTTTAAAAATCATACTACGCTTAATGGAATCATAGAAAAGGATAATCCTGATATTTATGATTACCGTGTTCCTGCAAGGCTTAAAGAGCTATATTATGCCAAAGACTTTGGACAATATGAAAGTAACGGAACTGTGCCTGTATGCTTTGTGGCTACCAATCATACAACAGGTGGCAACTCAGGAAGTCCTGTAGTTAATGCAAATGGAGAACTTATTGGTGTTAATTTCGACCGAGCTTGGGAAGGGGTAATGAGCGATTTAATGTTTAACCCCGAACAATGCCGCAACATTACACTAGATATTAGATATGTTCTATTCTTAATAGATAAATTTGCTGATGCAGGTTATCTATTAGATGAAATGACAATCGTAAAATAACACAACTATCAATCGAATAAAAAAAGCCAGAAAACTGTATTTTCTGGCTTTTTGTTATTTAATATCTTCTAGTCTTGTATTTTAATTTTACCAGACTGGAGTTTTGCAATCCTTGAAGTTATCTTACTATAAAGCACAGATAATTCATCATCATTATCCAGCATCTCCAAATGTTTCTTAATCACATTTTTGTCACCTCGCACCGCTGGTCCTGTCTGCGCCTTTACTGGAGATAAATAATCCGTTTTATGCGCTGTTTCCATAATTATGGGTTTAATCACATCAAAACTAACATCATTTTCCTGCAGTATATCCTCGGCAATAGCATACATATGGTTCGTAAAATTGCATGCAAACACTGCCGCTAAATGAATTTGCTGTCTTTGGTTAGAATCACAAGTTTTTACGGTTTTTGAAATTTTTGATGCGAAGCTTTTTAGTTTTAAATCCACATCCTCATTACAGGCTTCTATTAATACAGGTATATTTTTAAAATCCACATCTCTTTCTTTACTAAATGTTTGAAAGGGATAGAATATACCATATTGATCAAACCTAATCAGTAAATCAACACTCATGGCACCCGCAGTATGAACTACAATACCTTTTACTTTAGGTAAACTTTCGATAGTAGTATGCAAAACAGAATCCGCCACAGCTATAATATATATATCTGCATCTTCCTGAATCTCGTTAAAACTATCCGTTGCATAGGCATTTAATCGCTCAGCTAACTCCTGCGCATTTTCAATTGTTCTACTATAAACTTGCCTAATGTTATAACCCGTTTTTGCCAAACATAGCCCCAATTGAGTAGCTAATTTTCCCGATCCAATTAATACGACATTACTAATCATGATTCTTCAAAGTTTAAATTTGAATTCTAAAATTCAGTCAGATTAAAAGTAATAAAATATTGCGTGAGCTATCCATCTCAAGTAAATTTCTGCCTAATTAATTCAAATATTTATTCAATCAAATAGATAAGAATCATACATCTCCAAGTTTAATTTATTTAATACTTTACCTTATAATCTACCACTATAAACTATATCATAATTCCAATATTTACAGTCTATTATCGTCACTAGACAATATAGTACACTTTTATTACAAATTAATACATACAACTTGGCAATGTTCTTCTCTATATTTGCTTATACAGATATAATCTAAATTAAAACAGCAATTACTGAAGTGGAAAGAAGTATTTATAGGTAAAAGCCCTTTAAAGATACAGTTATATATTTTTTGTGTCATTATCGGAGTTTTACATCTCTTTTTCCGCTTCTAAATGGAACTAAATCAATTAGTGTTAAAACGAACAAGTATAATTTAATGTTTTCAATACATATAAGCTATTCGCTTAAAGTGAAAAAGTAAAGATTAACATTTATTAGGCGTTCTATATAACAACTAAATGTAAAAATCAAAGACATGAAAAAAAGTGAAATGCCAGATCCTTTTAAGGAAAAAAGAGAAAACGAAGGTTATCATGATATAGATGATCAGAATGATCCTGTAAAAATGGTACTCGGGCATAAAGATGTTCGTAAGGCTGCACACAACTGGAAAACCTTTCAATCTGGAGCTGAACCTGGCCGTATCGTAGTTCCATCAGAAGTGGAGATACGTGACTTACGTCAAATACCCTTTGAAGTAGACCCACCAGAACATAAAAGCTATCGTGATTTAGTAGAACCTTGGTTTAAACGTCCGTTAGAGGAAGAATACCAAGCGAAGCTTAAAAATATAATTGCAGGCGTTCTGGACGAAGCTATTGAAAAAGGAAGCGTGGAAGTTATTCACGATTTTTCTCTTGTATTGCAGTCTCGAGCTCTTACTGTATTGTTAAACTCAGATTACTCAGAAGCAGAGCGTTGGATTTCATGGGGAACACATGTTTTTAGAAGTGAAGATGATCCTTTAGATAATAGTAAAGCAAATGTACTTGCTGATTACCTTGACGAGAAAGTAGAAGAAGCCAAGAAGAATCCAACCGAAGATTTCTTTTCGGTATTATTAAACTCAGAAGTCGATGGTAAAAAACTAAGCGATGATGAAGTAAAGGGTGTTATGATGTTAACTTTTGCTGGCGGCAGGGATACCGTAATCAACGCAGTTACCAACTCTATTGCTTATTTTGCTGATCATCCCGAATCTATTGAGTATCTGCGTAAGCAACCTGAACATATGAATACTGCTATTGAAGAACTGGTACGCTATTTTTCACCATTAACGCATATGGGACGTGTTGCTACCGAGGACACAGCTGTTTGTGAGCATGCTGTTAAAAAGGATTCAAGAATTTCTATGTGTTGGGCATCTGCTAACAGAGATGAGCGCGTTTTCGAAAAACCTAATGAAGTAGTGTTAGATAGACAAATGAATCCTCATGTGGGATTTGGATTTGGTACTCATAATTGTTTAGGAGCTACCCATGCAAGAACTATTCTGAAAATACTATTAGAGCAAATAATTGAAAAAATTGGTTCTATGGAAATTCTAGATAGTGAAGATAATATTGAAGATTGGGGGGGTATTAAACGTAAAGTGGGATACCACAATATCAATGTGAAATTAACTGCATTATAAACTCACTAAAATTAAACTTAAAATATTATGGCTAAAATAACTTTTGTAACACGAGATAACGAACACATTACTTTAGAAGCTAGTTCTGGATCATTGATGAAACTGGCTACGCAAAATGGTATTAAAGGAATTGAAGGAGAATGCGGAGGCGTTTGTTCCTGTGCTACTTGTCACGTTCATGTTCCTGAAGAGCATAGCGCAAAAACCGGTGAAGCGAGCGAAATTGAAAAGGATTTATTGGAACTAAGCGATAATGTGCAGGACAATAGCAGACTATGCTGTCAGGTGCAAATTACGGAAGAGTTAGATGGCTTGGTAGTGCATGTGGCCAACTAAAACCATATCAATATTTAGTAAAGTACCTCGGGGCAAGCCCAGAGGCATTAACCTGAATACTAACAGTATTAACGAGGCAAGCCTCGAGGTATTAAACCTTTTGGCGGCGCCAATAAAAGCCTATAAAATGTCTACTATAGAAAGTAAAGATAAAAGGTGTGTTGTAGTTGGAGCTAGTCAGGCAGGGGTAACTTTTGCTTTTGCTTTGCGATCCGAAGGTTGGGAAGGTGAAATAATCCTATTAGATTCTGACACTAACCTTCCCTATTATCGGCCACCTTTATCTAAAGCAGTACTTACTGGTGCCGAAAGTATCGATGACCACATCCTTAAACCCTTAAGCTTATACGAGCGAGAAAATATTAGCTTAAAGCTTGGGTGTACAGTTAAAAGCATTAATAAAGCAGATAAAAAAATAATATTACGAGATGATAGTAGCATTAGCTATGATAAACTGGTTCTTGCAACAGGTAGTCGTCCCATAATTCCTAAAATTAAAAATATTGATGAAACACCTAAGCTGTATACTTTAAGAACAGCTGAGGATGTAAAAAAAATTTCATCAGCTCTTGCTAATAGTAAACAAAAAAGAGTTGTACTAATAGGCGGTGGATATGTTGGACTTGAAACGGCTGCTTCTTTAAAAAAGTTAGGCGCTTCTGTTACTGTACTGGAAAAAGAAGATAGAGTTTTAGCGAGAGTAACAGCTCCAGAAATGTCACAATATTTTGAGAGCTTACATACAGAAAACGGAGTAAATATCCATACCAATAAAAATGTTAATGCATTTGAAGTAAACAACGAAAGTACTTCTGTAGTTTGTCAGGATGGTTCTACTTTTGAGGCAGATATTGTTATTATTGGAGTTGGCGTATTTGTTAATAAGGAATTAGCAGAAGCAGCTGGTCTGGAAATTAGTAATGGTATTAAGGTGGATTCGAGTACAAAAACCAGTGATGATTCAATTTACGCCATTGGGGATTGCACTAATCATTACAATGCACTTTACGACAGACATATTCGTTTAGAATCCATTCAGAATGCTAACGATCAAGCGAAAGTAGCTGCAGCTGTAATTTGTGGCAAAGAAGCCAATTACAATGCCCTACCTTGGTTTTGGTCTGACCAATTTGATGTTAAATTACAAATGGTAGGATTATATAAAGGTGCAAACGAAGTATTGATCCGTGATGATGATGGTGAAAACCATAAATTCTCGGTTTGGTATTTTAAAGATGATACTCTTTTAGCTGTTGATGCAGTTAACAATACCAAAGCCTATGTAATGGGCACTAAATTTATTAAAGGTGGTAATAAAATAAATAAAGCTCATTTGGTAGATACGAGCGTTGATTTTAAACCTGCTAATATATTAGCCAAAGATTAAAAAGAAACTCCGAAGTGCAAATATCACTTCGGAGTTTCTTTTTATAATTTCTCAACAAAGCTCTTTAGTAGCTCTTGCCCTTGCTCCCATTCTCCGAAGCCCGAGTCTGCATTTACATGCCCTGCATCACCTATATTCACAAAACTACTCCCCCAATATTTTGCTAACTTTTCCGAATCTTCAATGGCAGACCATTGATCATTTGTACTGGCAATTAGTATAGATGGAAAAGCTAATTCACCTTTCGGTACCGGTAAAAAATTCTTAATTTCTTCTACCTGCAAGTTTTCATCTAAATGAGGAGGTGCCACTATAAAAGCTCCCTTCACCTTTTTTCCATAAGCCTTAAACCAATGTGCCAAAGTTATTCCGCCTAAACTATGCGTAACAAATACCACATTAGATAAATCCACACTTTCAAGGTTTTTTTCAATGGTTTCAACCCAATCTTCCCGATTAGGCTCATCCCAGTTAGCTTGTTCTATTCTATTACAATTGGGTAAAAGTCTCTCAAAAATGCTTTGCCAATGGTTTTCATTAGATCCTCCAAATCCTGGTAAAGTATAATATTGTATCATGGTTTGTTCATTTTTCTATTTCACTAAATCTCTAAATTCTGTCTGTGCTTGAGTTAAAACACATAAATAATAGAATTGTTATGTCCTAAATGCACTTTTATCCTATTAAATTAGTATTTTTGGTAGGATTTAATTTTAGTAGTAGAAATAGAAAATCTTTGAGCTTTCCTGTATTATAAAAACATTCAGTTACTTACTTTTGCAGGATGACAAAGAAACGTGTTTTATTGGGAATGAGCGGAGGAGTTGATAGCTCAATGTCGGCTTGGTATTTATTGCAACAAGGTTACGAAGTAGTTGGAATAACCTTTAATACACTAGCACCTTTATCATCTCCAGAATCGCTTTATTTTATTTCTGAAGCAAAAAACTTAGCTCACAAACTTAATTTTGAGCATCATACCATTGATGTATACGACGCGTTTAAATCTGATGTAATTGATTATTTTGTAGATGAGTATTTAAAGGGAAGAACGCCAAACCCTTGTATCCGCTGCAACGAGACTATTAAATGGAAGTTGTTATTGGAAGAGTCGGAACGTTTGGGTTGCGAATATATAGCTACAGGTCATTATGTAAGCACCATCGAAAAAGATGGATTCTTCCATATTCAAAAAGGAAAAGACCCTTCTAAAGACCAGTCCTATTTTTTATGGAATCTCTCTCAAGCCATCCTAAAAAAATGTGTTTTCCCCTTGGGTTCGATGATAAAAAAAGAAGTAAAGGAAAAAGCCGACAGCCTTGGCTTTAAATCTATGGCCAATAAAAAAGAAAGTATGGGCGTATGCTTTCTGCAAGGCAATGATTATCGAAACTTTATTAATGAGCTTAAACCTGATTTACAGAAACACTTATCCAACGGAGAAATAAGAAATAGCAAGGGCGAAAACATCGGAACACATGAGGGTTTTCCATATTATACCATAGGACAAAAAAGAGGTTTAAACCTTACTAACAATCAAGGAGAATACGTAGCTTGTATTGATGCTAAAAACAATCGATTAATCACTGCTCCCAAAAAAGAATTATTATCGAGTCAAGTATTAATCTCTGACTTTATGTTCTGCAATCCATCGCATACGAATGAGAAGCAAGAAGTAGATTTAAGAATTAGAGGTTTAGACGCTGTCCCTCCAACTCCTGGAACTTTAGAATTAATTAAAGGCAAACTTCATATTACATTTAACCAAGCGGTTTGGGCTCTTACTCCTGGCCAATCCATTGTTTTTTATAAAGATGATGTGGTAATGGGTGGCGGAATTGTAGATGATTTTGAGTATGATAATATTGAGTTAATGAATGATTAGTTGTTTGGGTCAACAGAAAGTTATTTAGGAAAAATATCTCTTTCAACTTATAACTTTCAATTTAAACTACCCTATACTAAACTTAGTTACTTTTTTAGTTTTATTGCTTAATTTATACCTATCATCCGTTCTATGACCTACAATCCAAATAATATCATCACCAGACAAAAGCAGCCAAACATCCTCCTTATCCTTAATGGAGAATTTATTATCAATAAAAAAGTCACTAAGCTTTTTAAAGTGACTCATCCCCAATGGGCAAAATTGATCACCTTGCCTCCATTTCCTTATTGTTAATGGGTAGTTTAATAATTCAGAATCGAATTGAGCCACTAATGAATTCTTATCAATTTTATAAGTATCCATATCTAAATCTCGCTCAATACTAATTGCTATAGGACTTTTTACCCCATAACTATCCACACTTAAATAAAACACTTCCTCCTGTTGTTCGGGCTCAATTGGAATTAGTATTAAATTAAAACGATCTTTTATCAATCGATGTGATTTAGAATAAAACTGCTTACCAGAAACATCACTTTTAATGCATTCCACAAGCTCTTTTACTATAACTCCATTAAAACCATATGGCTGAAGTATTTCAAACAATACCAATTCCTGATCTATAAACTCATTAATATGTTGCAAGGATATTAGAAGCTTTCCATCTTGATCTACCACCAAATCCTTTTTTATGCGCTCTACAGATGCCTGCAAAAAATGACTCACCTGATTCAAATGCCCCATATTTTTGTGCATAGTTTCTGCAAAGGATGGGTTTAGTTCCTTGAATAAAGGCAGAATATCATTCCTAAGTTTATTTCGTAAATACACCGATTCCTGATTTGATGAATCAGTTCTAAAATCTAATTCTTGATCGGTACAATAATTTTCTATATCCATTCGAGAAAACCTCAGTAACGGTCTAATTAAATTTCCCTGAATGGGCTTAATTCCTGATAAACCTTTAATTCCAGTTCCCCTAGCCAAATTCAAGAAAAAAGTTTCTATACTATCATCCTTATGATGTCCTGTAGCTATAAAATTCAGTTGATTATCTTGTAATAACTCATTAAACCAAGCATACCTTAAATCGCGTGCAGCCATTTCTATCGAGACACCTTGTTCCTTTGCAAAAGTTTCTGTTTCAAATGATTTTTGATAAAGCTGAACCTTTAACCTATTGCAAAAATATTGAACAAACTGCTCATCATCGTCTGATTCCTGTCCTCTTAATTTAAAGTTACAATGTGCTGCAGAAACATCAACTCCAGCATGAAATAACAAATGTAATAATGCAATAGAATCAGCCCCACCACTTAAGGCAACCAACACTTTCTGTCCCGAAGAAAAACCACATTGTTTGAATAAATATTTACTGAATTCTTTAATCATGTTACGTGAGTTTTTCTTGGTTAAATAATTGTAAGATGGCCTTGGCTTTTAACAAACACTCATCATATTCATCTTCAGCAATACTTTTCTCCGTGATGGCACTGCCTACCATAAACGATAGATACTGATTACTTGCATTGTACAGCAAACTTCTAATTACCACGTTAAAATCAAAATCTCCATTGGGAGAAAAATATCCGACTGCACCAGAATACAAACCGCGCTTTGTTTCTTCATACTTTTCAATCAACTTCATGGCTCTAATTTTTGGAGCCCCAGTCATTGATCCAGCAGGGAACGAAGCTTTAATAGCATCCAATCCAGTTTTGTCTTCATGTAATTGAGCACTAATGGTGGAAATCATTTGAAACACTTGCTTAAACGGGTAAATACCGCACAATTCTTCAACTTCAACCGTTCCTTTACAGGCCACTCGCGATAAATCATTGCGCACCAAATCTGTAATCATGATATTTTCCGACTGCTCCTTTACACACGACTGTAAATACTTTTTTAGTTGCTTATCTTCCCCGACTGAAGCTCCCCGCTTGGTAGTTCCCTTTATGGGCTGACTAATAAGCTTATCCCCTTCTTTCTTTAAATACCTTTCAGGTGAAGCCGACATCACATACTTATCCTTTAATTTAATAAATGAGGAAAAAGGAGTTGGTGATATACTAACTAATTTATTATAAACTGAATAAGGATCAATATGAATTTGTTCTGCAAAAAACTCCATGCAGTAATTGAGCTCATAAATATCTCCTTTGTGGATATGATCTAATACCGAAGCGATTGACTGACAATATTTTTCTTTGGATACGCGAGCTTTAAACCTCACTTTATCCTCACCTTCAGATTCCTCTTTAAATGCTTTAATTTTTTGAATAAGTTCTATTGCATCCTCTTTAGAATTATGTTGTGGTAAATATTCTAAAGTCCCTCCCATCTCCTTAAGAGAAATAACATAGCGCGGTTGAAAGAATATAGCCAATGGAAAATTTAATCCATCATAATTTACAGAATACAGATTTTCAAACTCATTCTTTAAATCATAAGTCCAACTGCCCAATAACCAATCTTGAAGCTTAGACATTTCAGTTTCAACTTGATTAAAAGATCCTTCAATAATATTAACATGATCTAAACCTGCTAAAAAGTTATTTGAATGATAGTGGACTGCAGAAGGAATGTTTTTATAATAGTTACAGCTATTAAATATAGCAGAATATTGCAGTTGCCTACTAAAGCATACCAATTGCCTTTTAAAAACCTCCGAATCCTCAACCTGAAATGTAATACTCTCGCGCATGCCGCAAATTTAATTTAAAAAGGAAAGACTGCACTTTATAAAACAAAAAAAAAGCACCTACAAATTAATGTAGATGCTTAAAAATATTTAATAAATAATTAGTCTCTCTTTCCTAAATAATCAGAAATACCTTCTTGAGATGCAGTTAAACCTTCATCTCCAGCATGCCAGTCTGCAGGACAAACCTCACCATTTTCTTCGAAGAATTGTAAAGCATCAATCATTCTTAAAGTCTCATCAACGCTACGTCCTAAAGGCATATCGTTTACTACCTGATGACGAACAACACCTGCTTTATCAATTAAGAAAAGACCTCTGTAAGCCATTGGAGTTCCTTCGAATACCATTTGACCTTCGTCGTTGTAATCGTACTCACCAGCTAAAACATCGTAATTTTCAGAGATAGTCATTGCATTATCAGCAACTAAAGGAAATTTAACTCCTTTGATACCACCTTCTTTTTTCTCTGTTTGTAACCACTTCCAGTGAGAGAATGCAGAGTCTACAGAAACACCGATTACTTCAACGTTTCTTTTTTCGAACTCAGCAATTTTATCTTGAAATGCAATAATCTCAGTTGGGCAAACAAATGTAAAATCTGCTGGGTAAAAGAATAAAATAACATTCTTTTTACCAATAAATTGATCTAGAGAATAACCCTCAACCATTTCACCACCATTAACTACTGCTTCTGCTTTAAATGCAGGCGCTTTTTTACCTACTAATACTGCCATAATGTTTAATTTTGTTTATGTTGCTTTGTAATATTATTTACTACACATCTCAAACAAAAGTGCACAAAAAAAGTTTATCTCAGCATACGTTTTTTTAAAATTATTTTCAGCTCATTTCTTTTAAAATCTATGATTCAAGAAATTATACTTCTAACAAATAATGAAATCAACTATCGCCTAAACTGATTATGCTTTTTTTACTGAAAGTTCAACAATTTTAAGAATCACTTCCACCGCCTTTTGCATACTTTCTAAAGGCACAAACTCAAAACGACCATGAAAATTATGCCCTCCTGCAAAAATATTTGGGGTGGGTAATCCCATAAACGATAAACGAGCCCCGTCAGTACCACCTCTAATAGGTTTAATCAAAGGCTTTACACCAACTTGTTCCATGGCTTCTTTGGCTTGATCGACAATGTGCATAACCGGCTTTACTTTTTCGCACATATTATAATACTGGTCTTTTAATTCAATACTGACCGTACCTTCTCCATACTCCTTATTCACTTTATTAACCAAATGAACCATCTCTTTTTTCCTATCCTCGAACCTATCACGTTTAAAATCTCGAACAATGTACATCAGTTCACTTTTCTCTACCTCTCCGTTAAACGAAATTAAATGATAAAAGCCCTCATAACCTGAAGTATGTTCTGGAGTCTCCACCCTTGGAAGCATAGATATAATCTGGTTGGCAATACGAATTGAATTACGCATTTTATTTTTGGCATAACCTGGATGAACATTTCGACCTTTCACGGTAATTTTTGCCATAGCTGCATTAAAGTTTTCATACTCCAACTCGCCTATCTCACCACCATCCATGGTATATGCGTATTCCGCACCAAATTTTTCTACATTAAAATGGTCGGCACCTGCACCAATTTCTTCATCAGGCGTAAAACCAATCCTAATTTTTCCATGCTTAATTTCAGGATGATTCATTAAATACTCAGCTGCACTTACAATCTCCGTTACACCAGCTTTATCATCGGCACCCAATAACGTTGTTCCATCAGTTGTAATGAGCGTTTGCCCTAGGTAGTTCTTCAGCTCTGGAAAATCAGCTGTAGTCATTATAATATTCTCATCCACATTAAGTACAATATCACTGCCATCATACTTTTCTATGACTTGAGGGTTTACATTTTTACCCGTAAAATCAGGGCTGGTATCCACATGTGCTATAAATCCCATCACAGGCACTTCTTCATCCACATTTGATGGAATAGTAGCCATCACATAACCATTCTCATCAAGCTCCGCATCCTCCAAACCAATTACTTTGAGTTCCTCAACCAATTGTTGAGAAAACTTCATTTGCCCTGGAGTAGATGGAGTTAACCCGGTATCCGTATCTGCTTCGGTATCAATAACCACATACTTTAGGAATCTATCTTTTATATCTGTCATAACTATATTATGTTTATCTTAAAAACTAAAATTAATAGTTAATTACTAAAAACAAAAAAGGGAAAGCTATTAAATAGCTTCCCCTGATAAATATCATTAAAAACGCCCTATAAAAGGCACTTTAGTTTAATATGCTTTAGCAAAAAGAACTTTTTGCTCCGAAGGCTCACCTGTAACAATACATTTACCTGGCGTTTTGTCCCCTTCTAAAGGAATACATCTAATCGTTGCTTTAGTTTCTTCTTTAATTTGTTTTTCTACTTCTTCAGAACCATTCCAATGCGCTAAGATAAAGCCACCTTTTTCGTCAAGTACTTTTTTAAATTCATCGTATGTTTCTACTTCCGTAGTTTTATCCGCTCTAAAGTCTATTGCTTTCTGATAGATATTCTCTTGAATAATATCTAAAAGTTCTGCAATATAAGTGTCCACCCCTTCTATAGAAACTACCTCTTTACTTAAAGTATCTCTTCGTGCTAATTCAACAGTCGCATTTTCTAAATCGCGCATTCCCATGGCTAAACGCACAGGAACACCTTTCAACTCATATTGAGCAAATTTCCAACCTGGCTTGCGGTTATCGCTATCATCAAACTTAACCGAAATACCTTTTTCTTTTAGCTTAGCTACAATAGGATTAACTACTGCAGTGATTTTATCTAAGTCTTCCTGGCTTTTATAGATAGGTACAATAGCTACTTGAATAGGTGCTAACTTTGGAGGCAATACCAAACCATGGTCATCTGAATGTGCCATGATTAATGCTCCCATCAATCGAGTTGAAACTCCCCAAGAACTTGCCCATACGTAATCCTCTTTTCCTTCTTTACTCGCAAATTTAACATCAAATGCCTTTGCAAAGTTCTGACCCAAAAAGTGAGAAGTACCCGACTGCAATGCTTTTCCATCTTGCATTAAAGCCTCAATGGTATACGTTTCTAATGCACCTGCAAAACGTTCATTGGCTGTTTTTAAACCCTGAATAACAGGAACTCCCATAAACTGCTCCGCAAAATCGGCATATACCTGAATCATTGTTTCTGTTTCCTCAATAGCCTCTTGTTTTGTAGCATGAGCAGTATGCCCTTCTTGCCATAAAAACTCCGCTGTACGTAAAAACAAACGCGTTCTCATTTCCCAACGTACCACATTAGCCCATTGGTTACATTTAATAGGTAAATCACGATACGATTGAATCCAGTTTTTATAGGTATTCCAAATAATCGTTTCCGAAGTTGGACGAACGATTAATTCCTCCTCTAATTTAGCATCAGGATCAACTATCACTCCTTTTCCATCAGGATCATTTTTTAAACGATAGTGAGTAACAACCGCGCATTCTTTAGCGAATCCTTCAACGTGATCGGCCTCTTTACTTAAAAATGACTTAGGAATAAACAATGGAAAATATGCATTCTCATGTCCTGTTTCTTTGAACATTTTATCCAATTGTTGCTGCATTTTTTCCCAAATAGCATAGCCATAAGGTTTAATAACCATACATCCTCTTACTGCTGAGTTTTCAGCTAAATCAGCTTTTATAACCAGCTCATTATACCATTGTGAGTAATCAACACTCCTTTTTGTTAATCCTTTTGCCATATTTTCGAATCTTTTTTAGCTTCCTTATCACTAATTAAATGAACTACTTTGGTTTAAATATACACTTCTTATTTATCAGAGTTCATCTCATTTTTAAGCGAGCCCAAAATAACAAAAAATCAAGCACATTTTAAGCTTTAAAAGCATAAAAGTATCAGTTTAAAACCTATTCAATCAAATGCATCAGCATACTTCAAGTATTTCTCATTTGAAAAAATGTTAATTTCTGTAAAAAATAATTTCTAAAAACAGTAAGTATGGTATGTTTATTGCTATGATTTAATCATCATAACCATTAAATTGAGCATTTTGCCTGTTTGTTATTAAGAATTGCTATTTTGGAAGCCAATATCTACCATTCAAGTAAAACTGCCCGTATATTTTAAAACTTATACCATGAAAAAGTTTGTATACATTTTAGCCTTAACCATCTTTGTTTTAACAGGATGTTCTACACAGCAATCATACACTTCGGATGTATATGCTGATGACCTATACTACACTCCTTCTGACAAACCCATTTCGGTTGCAGAACACTATTCAGCATTGCCCAAACCAGATCATGCTACAAAGAAACAAGAGAATAAAACCTATTCTTCTTTACAAAAAGAATATAACTCATCACCAAGAGCATCGGAACAAGATGACTTGAGAGACTTTTCTCAAATTCAACAAGAGTATACGAGTTTATTAACCAATGATTCAATACAAGAAGTAGATTCATTACTTTATTTTGATGAGGAAACTGGTTATTGGGTAAATGAATTTAGCGGTTCACAGATGGATAAGGATTACGCTGAACGAATTGCTCGTTTTCACGGTCCTTTTAGAGGCGTTCCATATTGGTCACCTTTATATCAAGATATCATATTTGGAAGTGGATTTGATTATAATGTATATGTAGACGGTGATTACGCCTATGTTGTGCCTGACTGGAGCAGCCCTTATTATAATAATTGGAGATATGGTAGAGGATATAGTTCTTTTGGGTTTTACAATTCTGGTTATTATGGTGGCTGGGGCATGTCAATGGGTTGGGGTTATCCTTATTGGGGATATCCAGGTTATGGATGGGGTTCTGGCTGGGGCTACTACGGCCCAGGTTGGGGGCACGGCTGTTGTTACCCACACCCATGTTATCATGGTGGTGGAGGTGGCGGTGGAGGCCATCATGTAGCTACCCGAACACCTAGATCCACTTTAACCAATAGCAAATACCCAACAACTAGTAGCAGGGCTATTAATAATAATGCAACTAGGTCAACGAGACAAGCTAATACAAAGAGTACACGAGGCATTGCCAATTCTGCATCATCAAGAGCAGCCGTTCAATCCAGAACAACTAGCTCTAGATCTACCAGGGCATCTTACATTCCTACAACCAAGAGCTCTTCTTCTTCTTCAAGAACAGCTAGAACAGGAAGTTCAAATAGCTATACTAGAAGCTCAAGAAGTGCATATACACCAACTTACAATAATAGTTCACAAAATAAAACCACATCACGTAGTACCTACAATCGATCTACCAGAACACCTAGTTCAAGTAGCTCTGCATACAACAAAAGCTCACAAGCGAGCAACTCACGTAGCAGCAGAACTTCGGCATACAAAAGTAGTAGCAATAAAAGTTCTAGCAGTTACGGTTCAGGCAGTTCTAGTAACAGAAGCTCAAACTATAAATCAGGAAGTGCATCTTCAAGATCTTCTAGTCCATCATACAGCTCTGGATCAAGCAGTAGATCAAGTAGCTCATCTAGCTATTCTGGATCGAGCAGTAGATCATCCAGCTCTTCTAGTTACTCTGGGTCCAGCAGTAGATCTAGCTCAGGTAGCAGTAGTAGTCGAAGCAGCGGAAGCAGTAGCCGAAGTAGCGGTGGAAGCAGCAGTTCAGGAAGCAGTAGTCGTGGTAGTAGATAATTTACCTCATTAATATTTGATTTAATAAAAACTAAACTTCACATATAATACTATAATTATGACCAATTTTAGATTATTGACTGGAATAATTATGTCTCTACTTGTAAGCACATTAAGTGCACAAAGTTACGAAGACATCTTAAGATATTCACAACCTACATACTCAGGAACAGCCCGATCCATGTCCATGGGAGATGCCATGGGATCATTAGGAGGCGACTTTAGTGCGATTGGCATTAACCCAGCAGGTATTGCTGCATATCGTTCTTCAGAGTTTAGCTTCACCCCTTCACTCATTATTAACTCAACAAAGAGTAATTTTGACGGAGTATCTACGAATGAAAGCAAAACTAAATTCTCCCTTAATCAAGTTGGTTTTGTGGGTACATATCGCCCCATGAGAGACGTGCAAAAAGGAATTGTAAGTACTCATTTTGCCATTGGCTACAATCGCAATAACAACTTTAACTATAAATCAATGGCCACTGGCAGGAATATTGGAACTTCGATGACTGATATGTTTACAAGCGAAGCTTATGGCTATACTCCTGACGAAGTAGGTGGATGGGGTGGCTTAACCGGTTTAGGCTACAATGCATATCTCATCGATTATGATGACAGCCAAGGCATATACACAGCTTACACTGCTGCTACTAACAAATTCGACCAAACTAAAATAATAGAAAAGGATGGTTATTCTGGAGATATTAACGTTAGCACAGGAATGAACATCAGTAACATTTTACTATTAGGAGTAAGTGCCAATTACACGACAATGCGTTATAAAGAAACTTCAAATTATTTTGAGGAGTTTAGTAGAGACAATAATATCCAGGATCCATATGTATTTAATCGCTTTACGGTAAATAACAGGTTAGATGCGGCAGGTTACGGATTTAACATTAAAGTAGGAGCCATTATCAAACCTACCAAACACCTTCGCGTTGGTATTGCTTACCACAGTCCTACTTGGTTTAAAATTGAAGAAGATTACGGAACTAGAATTGATGCACTCTTCTTTAACCCGATTAACGAAGAGATAGGAAAAGAGACTTTCGCAAAAAACTATGATAGTGCATTAAATAAGTTTGATTATAAAATCAATACTCCTGATAAGATTATTGCAAGTGCTTCATACGTCTTTGGTAAAAAAGCTATCATTAGCTTTGATTATGAATACATGGATTACGCGAATGCAAAATTTAAAACTAATACCAATAATTATGATGATATTATTGCCATTAACGAGCAAAACGAATTGATTAATAAAATATTTACCAGTACCAATAACTATAGAGCAGGCTTAGAGTTTCGAGTAAATTCAAACCTAAGTTTAAGAGGAGGTTATTCGCTTCAGGTTTCTCCTTTAGGTGATAAGGAAGTAGATATACCTACTATGCATGGTGTTCATCAATTATCTGACTTTAAAGATAATTACACCATTCAAGGAATTAGCGGTGGTTTTGGATATAGAAATAAGAATTACTTTGTTGATGTAGCTTACAGACTTTCCTCATATGATACGAGTTACTTTAATTACGATTGGCCATCAGATGTTAACATTGACCTAGACGAACCTTTAAAAACAGAAGTAACTAGCAATGATCATTTTGCTAGTATTACCGTTGGCTGGAAATTTTAAGATTTAAATTCTTAACCTGAAGAAATAAAAAACAAAAATCCCCGATAGAAAAATAATTCTAACGGGGATTTTTATATTATATCTTATTAATCCTGAACTACACAATCATTCCTGCAGCTACAGTTTCATTCGTTCCTTCCTCTACTAAAATCACACTACCTGTAATTCTATTTTTATAATAAGAATCAACATTCAACGGTTTAGTAACTCTAATATTAATCTTAGCAATATCATTCATTTGAACAGTCAAATCCTCAGTATCTTGTTCCAATGTATTGATATTCATTTTATGCTGAACACCAGTTACCATACAACGTGCTTCTGCCGATGTATGACGAATAACATACTTACCTTTTGGCACTAAATTACGCTCATTAAACCAACATACCATCAACTCTAAATCCTGAGTCGTTCTTGGTAAATCATCTGATTTAACTAACATGTCGCCACGGCTAATATCAATTTCATCATCTAATGTAATTGTAACCGATTGTGGAGCAAAAGCTACTTCTAATGAATCCTCAAAAAAGTCAATCGTTTTAACCTTAGAAGTAAACCCAGAAGGTAATACAGTTATAGGGTCACCTACTTTAACAGCTCCACTCGCAATTCTACCTCCATATCCTCTATAATCTGGAAATTCAGCAGTTTGAGGGCGAACTACATATTGTACTGGAAAACGGAAGTCATCATGATTAATATCACTACTTATATGAATATTTTCCAATAAATGTAACAATGTAGGACCATCATACCAATCCATGGCCTCTGAACGGTCAACAACATTATCTCCATTCAAGGCACTAATTGGCACATAACGAATATCCTTTACGCTTAACTTAGACGAAAAACCATCAATATCTGCCTTAATTTTCTCAAACGTCTCTTGCCCATACTCAACCAAGTCCATTTTGTTTACACAAAAGATGACATGTGGAATTTGTAACTGAGAAGCAATATAAGTATGACGCAATGTTTGCTCTAATACACCATGTCGAGCATCCACTAATATAATAGCTACATTGGCAGTACTTGCTCCTGTAACCATATTACGCGTATACTGAATATGCCCTGGGGTATCTGCAATAATAAACTTACGTTTAGGTGTTGCAAAGTAACGGTAGGCCACATCAATAGTAATCCCTTGCTCACGCTCTGCACGCAAACCATCGGTTAGTAAAGCTAAATTAACTTCCTCGCCTCCAATACGTTCACTTGCCTTTTCAATGGCCTCCATTTGGTCTTCAAAAATTGCTTTACTATCGTAAAGCAGACGACCAATTAAAGTACTTTTACCATCATCAACACTACCTGCAGTGGTGAAGCGCAAAAGCTCCATATTTAAATATCCTGAATTTTTATCGCTCATAATAATATTTGATGTTGTAATGGTGATTAAAAGTAACCTTCTTTTTTACGATCTTCCATTGCTGATTCTGAACGTTTATCATCTGCACGTCCTCCTCGCTCTGTAGTTCGTGTAGCAGCAACTTCCTGAATAATATCTTCCAGGTCGTTTGCTTTTGAAAGCGTTAAACCAGTACAGGTAATATCACCAATTGTTCTACATCTAACATCCTTCTCAATTAACTCTTCGCCTGGTTTTAGATCCATAAATGGAGCTTTAAACATCCAAACACCGTCACGATTAAACACCTCACGTTTATGCGTGAAATATAAATTTGGCAAATCTATATTCTCCATATAGATATATTGCCACACATCCATTTCTGTCCAGTTACTAATTGGGAATACTCTAAAGTGTTCTCCCATATTTTTTCTCCCATTAAAGATGTTCCACAACTCAGGGCGTTGGTTCTTTGGATCCCACTGACCAAACTCATCCCTGTGAGAGAAGAAACGCTCTTTGGCACGTGCTTTTTCTTCATCACGACGACCACCACCCATTGCTGCATCAGTTTTTAACTCATCCAATGCATCTAAAAGAGTAACTGTTTGCAATTTGTTACGAGATGCATTTACACCTTTTTCTTCTACTGCTTTACCTTGGTCGATTGAATCTTGAACATATCTTACGATACACTTCGTTCCCGTTTTCTCCATTAGATTATCTCTATAATCCAATGTTTCCTGGAAGTTGTGTCCTGTATCAATATGTAAAAGTGCGAAAGGAACTTTAGCAGGATAAAAAGCTTTACGTGCTAAATGAAACATCACAATTGAGTCTTTCCCTCCGGAAAAAAGCATCACCGGCTTCTCAAACTGAGCGGCCACTTCACGAATAACGTAAATCGATTCCGCCTCAAGTTCTCTTAGGTGATTAATCTGGTATTTATCCATAGTTACTTATATGATTTTAACCTATTATCTTACTAAAAACAGCGTCAAAGTTAATGTTTTTAATCATACTTTAAAACTATACTGCCTTTGGTAAAAACAAAAAATCCTACCGAAATGGGTAGGATTTAAAAAGATACCACAATGGGTAGCTTCATATATTATTTAATCAAGAGAGTCGATATCATCGGTATCGAAACTTTTGTTGTATTGCGTCATGGCTCTTAAACTCATGCCAACATTAGAGAAACCTCCGTCATGGAAGAGATTCTGCATAGTTACCTTCTTCGTTAAATCACTAAATAATGATAAACAATAAGCGGCACATTCATCTGCGGTAGCATTACCAAGCGGCGACATTCTTTCAGAGAAATCCATTAATCCATCAAAGCCTTTAACACCACTTCCTGCAGTTGTCATAGTAGGTGACTGGGAAATCGTATTTACTCTTACTTTCTTTTCACGTCCGTAAATGTATCCAAAGCTACGTCCGATAGATTCTAATAAGGATTTAGCATCAGCCATATCATTATACCCATAGAAAGAACGTTGTGCTGCTACATAAGATAATCCTAATACAGAACCCCACTCACTAATAGCATCCATTTTAAATGCCACTTGCAATAATTTGTGGAATGAAATAGCAGAAATATCTAATGTCTTATTTAAATAGTTATAATTAAGATCGTGGTATGACCTCTTTTTACGAACATTTAATGACATACCGATTGAGTGCAATACAAAATCGATTTTACCGCCTAGTATCTCTTGAGATTTAATAAATACTTGTTCTAAGTCTTCAACACTAGTAGCATCAGCTGGAATAACTTCTGCATTACATTTTTCAGATAACTCTGTCAATGTCCCCATTCTACATGCAACTGGGGTATTGGTAAGTGTAAAAGTTGCTCCTTCAGCATGTGCTTGTTCTGCAACTTTCCATGCAATAGACATATCGTTTAATGCACCGAAAATGATACCTCTTTTTCCCTTTAATAAATTATATCCCATTTTTATTTTCAATTTTGAGCGTACAAATATATATGATTAAGCCTATCTGAGAAATTATTAACATTAAATATTTATAATGTTATTATGTACAACCACACTCAATAGACTACAAAACTCTGAATGACAACACAATCATAGCACTTCTTGTTCAAAATGATTCGTAAATAAATTACAACAAGCGCCCTTATTTTTTAATAATTTAATAGCTATTACACCTATTATACAATAATTACAAGCTGTAAAAGCTCAATTATTATCGATTTGATTGCGCCAATAACTCCTTAGCATTCGACAATGCAGCTTCCGAAAGATTACTTCCGCTCAGCATTTTCGCAATTTCAGTTACTCTTAACTCTTCACTAATTCTTTCGATACTTGAATGTGTATCTGTTTTACTATCCTTCTTATATACTTTATAATGATATTTTCCTTTCACTGCAATTTGCGGTAAGTGGGTAATACTAATGACTTGTATATTAGCTGCAATCTCTTGCATGATTTGCCCCATCTTATCAGCTACCTCACCAGACACTCCTGTATCAATCTCATCAAATATTATAGTAGGTAATCCTTTTGATACAGATAGAAGAGCCTTAATACACAACATCACTCTTGACATTTCACCTCCCGAGGCTACCTTAGGGATAGCAGACAATTCACCTTTTTTATTAGCTGAAAATAAAAAATTGACATCGTCTATCCCATTCTCTGCAAACTCCACTAAATCTTTTCTATCCACAACGAGCCTTGCGTTAGGCATACCCAGCTCAACCAACTGTCCAACAATCTGCTTCTCAATAGAAGCTATTACTTTCGTTCTAGTTTTGGTTAACTTCTGACCTGATATTTTTAAACCAACCAGTGCTTTTTCTATCTCTTTATTAAGCTCAACAATATCTTCATCAAACGAAGCTATCTTTTGCAACCTAAGTGCTAAATTATCGCGAACCTCAATCAAAGCAGATAAACTATCCACACGATGTTTTTGTTGCAGAGCATATATCTGATCTAATCTATTTGCTACATATTCTAAACGCGAAGGATCATGCTCAACACTTTCCATTTTGCTTTCTAACTCTTTTACCAAGTCATCAAGATCGATAAATGCCGACTCAACTCTGTTGCTCCACTCCTCTCCTTCTGAAATATATGCCGACACTTTATCTAAGTTCTTACTTACATCTTTTAAAGAGCTTATTAACGCAGTACTTTCTCCATTCAAGATTTCTACGTTCGCAAATAAATTACTCTTAATTTCTTCGGCATGGGATAACATTTCGCGCTCCTGCTCTAATTCACCTTGTTCTCCATCCACTAACTTTAATTGTTCCAATTCAACATATTGGAATTGCATATAATCCGCTTCCTGCTTCAATAGATCATTCTGAGCCTCTAGTTCTTTCCTCTTCTTTGTCAGACTATGAAAAGTCTTAAAATCCGCTTTATAACGATCTTTTACGGTATCGTTTTTAGCAACCGTATCGACTACAGTCAATTGAAACGCACTTTCCCCCAATAACAAGTTTTGGTGTTGCGAATGAATATCAATTAGTCGTGAAGATATCTCTTTAAGAAAACCTAAATTTACAGGAGTATCATTTACAAAAGCTCTGGACTTTCCTGATGAAAGTATTTCGCGGCGAATAGTGGTTTCTATTTCAAAGTCAACATCTTCGTTGTCGAACATCTCCTCAAAACCATACCCTTCAACATTAAAAACAGCCTCTATAACACTCTTCTTTTCTTTATTCTTTAAAACGGAAACATCACTACGCTGACCTAAAACCAATGACAGTGCACCTAATATAATAGACTTTCCAGCACCTGTTTCTCCTGTAATAACAGAAAAACCATTACTAAAGTCTATTTCTACTTGATCTATTAATGCGTAATTTGAAACAAATAACGATTTAAGCATAATCGATTTTAATTTTCGTTACCAGATAACGATTTACTGTAATTTGCAGCATTTGCCGGATCTACTTCCGAAAGAATCTCAATAGCTCTCCCTTTCTCCATAGAGAATGAATCGGAGAATATATTGATTAACTCATCGGACTTAGCATCAAAGAAAACCTGCATAGCAAACGATCCTGGTTTATTTCTATGTACTTTTTGAAGCTTCTCAACTGCCGATAAAACTTCTTTCCTGCCACCTTCAGGCTTTTCACTCATCTTATCTAAGCCCTGACGATGATATTGATACATACACTCTCTTAATGGCCTATGATGCTCATTTAAGTAATTCTCCACCAACCAATATCTATTCCTTCTACTTTCGAAAGAACGCCACCCTTTTCCTCTTGAGTTTTGTGCCTGATTAACGATATCCTCAGCCCTTTCCATATACTCTGTACCTCCCATTCTCGAAAAAGAATCGTAATCAAAAGCCAATATTACATAGGCGTAGTAAGATAACACGCCCACTAAATTAGATTCAAATGAATTAGGATTATATATCAATGGCTCAAATTCAGCATACCTAAATTCAAAATCCTGATCCAAATAATTTAAGAGCACAGAACTATAAGCCGAATTATAAACAGGTCTACGAACTTGTATTTGAATGGTACCTTTAAAATCGTCAGCAGAAACAATTTCCTTTACATTTATCATGATACTACACTCTATTCGCTCCTCTGTACTAAACACATTATCCGTCCATTTTTGACCATTCATAAACTCCATAATGGCTGTTTGCAAGGTTTCGAATACTGATTTATTAGTACCCTGAACACTTGGTGAAACTACAGAAACTGAACATTGTAACTCCTGCGCATTTGATAATTGCACAAGCATCAGAAAAGTAATTAAGAGAAGTATATTTTTCACAAGAATAGTGTTTTATTATAATGATAAAATTTTATCAACGATATCGATAGCCACCTCACGTTTACTTTTTAACGTAAACTCTTCCTTATTATTTTCTCCATCAATTATTGTTACTTTATTGGTATCACCTCCAAATCCAGCTCCTTCGTTTTGAAGTGAATTTAAAACGATCAAATCGAGGTTCTTCTCTTTTAGTTTCTTTAATGCATTTTCTTCAGCATTTTCCGTCTCCAACGCAAAACCTACCAATAACTGCCCTTCTCTTTTAATACTACCTAAATACTGAGCAATATCCTGCGTAGCTTTTAGAGCAACCATCATTTCCTTGTCACTACTTTTTATTTTTTGATCGGCAAAAACAACCGGTGTATAATCAGCCACCGCAGCCGACAAAACAGCTCCATCACATTCTGGAAAATACTCCTTACAAGCTTCATTCATTTCGAGTGCTGACGTAACCTTTACCACATCTATTTGCGGATGATTTGCTTTAATGGAAACTGGTCCAGAGATCAAAGTTACCTTAGCACCTTTTTCAGCTAATACTTCAGCTATATTATAACCCATTTTACCACTCGAAAAATTCCCGATATAACGCACTGGGTCAATTTTCTCGTAGGTCGGACCCGCATTAACGAGAAACTTACGTCCATCAAATTCACCTTTCGACACCTTGGCTTTTTCCTGAAAATAAGAGCTTATATCTTCTACAATATTTTCAGGTTCTGCCATTCTTCCTTTACCACTCAATCCACTCGCCAACTCACCCGTTTCAGCTTCAATCATATGTACACCATCTGCCTCCAACGTTTTCATGTTACGCTGATTAGCTGGATGCAGATACATATCTAAATCCATTGTTGGTGCCACAAAAACAGGGCATCGTGCCGACAAATAAGTTGTAACCAAAAGATTATCGGCTATAGCATTGGCCATTTTACCCATTGTATTAGCCGTAGCTGGTGCTATAATAAAAGCATCTGCCCACAAACCCATATCCACATGGCTATTCCAATCACCGTTTTCAGGATTATAGAAATCTACCACAATTGGATTTTTAGATAATGTAGCCATAGTAAGCGGAGTGATAAACTCTTTCGCTTTTTTAGTCATGATTACTTTTACCTCTGCTCCTTGCTTAACCAACAACCTAGTTAAGACAGCCGCTTTATAGGCTGCAATTCCAGCTGTTACTCCTAAAATTATTTTTTTGTTCTTTAATACCATTATCAACGAACTTTATAATTTAGTTTATTATAGGATGACGCGATACTCAAAGTGTGAAAATAAAAAAAAGACAAAAGAAATATATAAAACCTCCTTTATCTTTTTAAATCTTATACCATCAACTATTGGTATAGTTAATATATAACTACTCCTTAAATATCTTTATCAGCATTACGGTGATATACCTTTTTCTCAACAAACTCTTGCGTAGCAATTGCTGAAGATTTAGGCAATCTTTCGTAATATCTTGAAATTTCAATTTGCTCACGATTTTCAAATACCTCTTCCAAATTATCCGTATATGAAGCAAATTCCTGAAGTTTTTTATTCAACTCCTCCTTCATTTCAACACTAATTTGGTTTGCTCTTTTAGCAATAACATTTACCGATTCGTAAATATTCACAGTATCCTCAGATAACTTTTGAGTATCCCAAGTAATTGTTGTGCTAGGAGCATTTGTTTTTTTATAATCCATGATATATTTAATTATCTATTATCTAATTTGACTCTACAAAATTAATACTTTTAGAAGCATCGTTATATATCTTAACGGCCTTCTTCATATAATCGCTTGCCGGAAACTCATTGATAAATGAAAAATATTCATCAATAGTTTCTCTCATTCTATCTTCTTTCTTCTCAATTACACTCTTTTCTGCTTGAATATATTTTGATTCTAATATTAAAAAAGAAAGCTCTTCTCTATATTTAGTATCAGGAAATTCTTTTAAGCTGTTTTGCGCAGCAATTACGGCCGACTGGTAATTATTACCCATATAATCGCCTAAATCAAAATAAAGCTTTGCACCTAAATACGATTTATAAACTAACTTATCTCTTAATTCATCCATTAGTCTGTTTGCTTCTTTCACCTTTGTACTTGAAGGATAAAGATTCACAAATAACTGAAACTCCTGAATGGCACTATAAGTTTCTGTTTGGTCTAACCTAGGTTTAGGAGACTGCATATAATAACACAATCCACTCATGTATTGACACTCCTCATTCAGTTTACTTGCTGGGAAAGTTTTTACAAACTGACGATAATAGTGACCTGCCATGATATAGTCATCCAAGCCATATAAACAACTTGCATAAGTATAATTTATCGTTTCTGATTTATCAGTACCACGATAAACACCTTGCAACTCATTTAAAAGCGTTGCTGCTCTCATGTAGTCTTCCTTCTCATAATATTCCATCGCTGTGGTATATTTGAGTTCATAATCTGTGCTTTTTAACACTTTTTGGTAATGACTACAACTAATTAAAAGTGGGATAAAGGATAATACAATAAGAATTTTTCTCATTAAAGAATTACTGTTTTATATTAAATTCATCTATTAATTATCTAAAACAAAACGCCTTAGCCAAAACACAATGTCTTTACGGCAAAATGCATTTATTTTTTCAATGGGCAAAGATAAGCTTTTATCGGTAAATCATTAAGTAAAATGATAATAAAAAGACATTTTAACTTATTCTTTTTGACCGATATGTTTTATACCTAAAAATGCACCAATCGTCCTTATAGCAATAATTGATTCAACCAACATCTTCATCATATGCCATGCAACATCTCTTGTAATAAGAATTTTTCCTACTAATAAGGTACGAGGTTCTTAAAAAATATTACCTTTGCCGCGTTAATTCATAAAATATATACAACGTGGATATTTTTGATAAGATAAAGGGCATGGGCCCACTTGGTCAATATGGAAAAGCTGCACATGGCTATTTTATATTCCCAAAACTAGAAGGTGAGATTGGTCCTAAAATGAAATTTAGAGACAAAGAGGTACTTACCTGGAGTTTAAATAACTACTTAGGTTTAGCTAACCATCCTGAAGTAAGGAAAACTGATGCGGAAGCTGCTGCAGAATATGGATTAGGATACCCTATGGGAGCCCGTGCAATGTCAGGTCATACGAGCATACACGAAAAGCTAGAGGCTAACTTGGCTGAGTTTGTAGGTAAACAAGACGCTTACTTACTTAACTTTGGTTACCAAGGGATGGTTTCAATTATTGATACTATTGCTTCAAGAAATGATGTGATTGTTTATGATTCTGAGTCTCACGCTTGCATCATGGACGGTGTATTTTTACATAAAGCAAAAGGTGGGAAAAGCTTTGTTTTTCCTCACAATGAAATTGACAAGTGTGAAAAAATGCTAGGCATGGCAACCAAAAGAGCACAAGAAACTGGCGGTGGCATCCTTGTTATTACTGAAGGTGTTTTTGGTATGGCAGGCGACTTAGGAACTTTGGACAAAATTGCTGATTTAAAAGATAAATACAATTTCCGTTTATTAGTTGATGATGCGCATGGTTTTGGTACAATGGGTAAAACTGGTGCTGGTACTGGTGAGCACTTTGGTGTAACGGATAAAATCGATATTCTTTTCAATACATTTGCTAAGTCTATGGCAAGTATTGGAGCATTTGTTGCTGCTGACGAAGATGTTGTTAACTATTTACGTTATAACATGCGCTCGCAGATTTTTGCCAAATCTCTTCCAATGCCATTAGTAGTTGGTGCATTAAAAAGACTTGAGCTATTAAAATCGCAACCTGAGTTAAAAGAAAACCTTTGGACTATTGTTAATGCATTACAAAAAGGCTTAAAAGAGCAAGGTTTTGATTTGGGAGAAACCGAATCTCCAGTGACGCCTGTATTTTTAAATGGTTCTGTACCAGAAGCTATGCAGTTAACGATGGATTTAAGAGAAAATTATAATATTTTCTGTTCGATTGTTGTATACCCAGTTATCCCTAAAGATCAATTAATGTTGAGAATTATTCCAACAGCAGTTCACACTTTAGAGGATGTTGAGTACACCATTAAAGCTTTTGCTGAAGTAAAAGAAAAATTAACAGCTGGTAAATATCAAAGCGATAAGACTGCAAATATCTTATAGTTCTGATAACCTCATATAATAAGAAAGGCGATGATTATTCATCGCCTTTTTTCGTATCTAATAATATTTAGTATTGTTTTTCTAATACAAACTTAGGTAAATAGTGAGCTAGAATCTCCTCCATCGTTTTTCCATTTCTACTCAAAGATAGCGCACCTAAATGACAAACTCCAGCATTACTTCCTGTCCCCACACCTTTAAAACTAAATCCACTTTTTTCCACTTTGTTTTTTTGAACTACAAATGACTTGCTTGGCAACTGAAGCGCACCTAAGAACCAATTTAGCTGTTCCTTTTCAAAAACCATCGTACCACCTTGCCCAATAACTTCAAGCTTAGTAACTATACCCGACTCTGCCCTCTCCCTTACCTCAAAATCTATAATAATTCCTAATACAGTATACTCCGACAAGACAATTTCCAACAGCTCAATACTTATCGTTTTATTCCATTTTGCAACTTCATTTTCATCTAAATCGGAATAAACCAATAGAGTGTGAGTTATATTATCGTCGCATTCGGTACAGTTATATTTACGCCCCTTACCATCCATCCAACGCTCAAATATTTTATTATCATGTAGATTTAATGGATTGGGCACTCCATCAACTATCCCAATTACCGATTCTGAATAATTATGGGTTACTCCACCACAACAAAGGCTTCCCGGAATAACGGTTATTTCATCTTGAAAGCTGAGCGCAAGTCCTTCTGTTTCTTTTACTGCCTGATGAGCAATATCATTACACTTAATCGATTCTCCTCTATACTTAACCAATAAATTACTCGGTGCGAAATTTAATTCTTTACAATAAATACTATCTTCAAAATATTGCGATTCTACATATTTGAAGCTATCATCCTTACTTAATAAAATTGAAGAATTTCTTACAATCACAGCTTGTGTCTTCAAGTACTCCAAATCGGTAATTCCAGGATAACTATTACAAATCACACTACTCACAAACCCCTCAACATCCACCTGATTAACCAATGATAAAGCTTCTTCATCCTGATGAACTATTATACCGCCTCGAAACGAATTACCCTTATTAAACCCAAAATGATTTTTCTGATCTATCAATAAGGTACATGAGCACGTTACCTTATTCAACGGATTAAAAAAAACATCCTGATCAAATACAATCACCTCGATTTCATCTTCAAAATATATTTTATTATCACAAATAGATATATTCCAAACGCCAGATATACGCCTTTGAGACTCTCCAATAAAGAAATCGCCTTTCAATAAAATAGACAAACATTTCTGTGACGCAATTTCTATCTTTATATTTTCATTATTATACATTCTTTGTTTTGTTTGGATAATAAGTACATGCAATATTACTCTGCTCTCTTATCAAAAATATAAAATATTTCAACCCTAATTATTTGACTCCCAATTTCATTAACAGTCAGCATCAATATCATAGGTAACTTAGCCTAAAGAACTAAGTATACAACGAATATAATATTTTGTATTCAGAAGATTAACATACCGTTTTTTTTTTACTTTTACATTAGATTTTGATCAATATGAATGAATATATAATAAAACTGCTTATACCCTTTGCAGCTCTTTTGTCTTTTTTGCTTGTTTTTCTTTCCATACCTACTATACTTAGGGTTGCCGAATCAAAAAACCTATACGACGAACCCAATAAAAGAACGGTTCATAAAATTAAAATACCAACCTTAGGTGGATTAGCTATTTTTTTAAGTTTTTTGTTTACCTATTCGCTATTTTCAGATTGGTTTAGTTTTACACAAATACCATTTTTAATCCCTGCATTATTAATCATTTTTTCCATCGGGATAAAAGATGACATCATGATAACTGCTCCAATGGTTAAACTATTTGGACAAATTTTAGCTGCCTTTGTTATTATTGGATGGGGAGATTTAAGGATCACTTCTTTTCATGGATTCTTTGGTCTGGAACCAAGCTATTTAGCCAGCGTTACCATAACCTTAGTGTTATTTGTTTTTATTTTAAATGGTTTCAACCTAATTGATGGTATTGATGGATTAGCCTCTGTTACTGGGATGATTTCAATCACTTCATTCTCTATTTGGTTTTACATTAATGGCAATTACCATATTCCAGTGTTTTCGGCTGCCCTTCTTGGAGCTTTACTAGCCTTTACGTATTTCAATGTCTTTTCTAAACGGCAAAAAATATTTATGGGAGATACAGGTTCACTATTACTAGGTTTTTTGTTGGCTGTGGTGGCTATCAAATTCGCAGAATTTAATACACCAGATAATTCAACAAACTTAACCTACACTATGATTTCTGCTCCTGCGGTTATTTTAGGAATTTTAATAGTTCCTGTAGTTGATACTTTACGCGTTTTTGTATTCCGTATTTCAAAAGGAAAATCTCCGTTTACAGCGGATAAAAATCACATTCACCATAGACTATTAACTTTAGGTTATTCTCATTTTCATATTACCATAATAATCGGTCTTATCAATATTGCATTTGTATTGCTATCATTCTGGCTGCGAAACTTAGGTACTTTAAAACTCACACTTTTAAACTTAACTTTGGGTTTAACACTATCGTACATTCCTGCTATTTTAATACATCGAAGAAAAAAGAAGATGTTAGGTGGAAAAACTAAACATCCATTTTAATGTCATCTTTAATAGGAGAACTTACGGCTCTTGCCACCGCATTTTGTTGGACCATTACATCTATTGCATTTGAATCAGCGGGTAAAAAAGTTGGTTCTTTACCTGTTAATCTTATTCGCTTAGTTTTTGCTTTCTTCATCATTGGCGTGTTCTCTTATTTCAGAAAAGGACTTTTTATCGCATCTGATGCAAGCAGTGAAGCTTGGATGTGGCTCTCAATAAGTGGAATCATCGGTTTTGTAATTGGTGATCTCCTACTCTTTCAAGCCTTCGTGGTAATTGGCGCTAGGGTATCCATGTTAATCATGGCACTCACTCCTCCTATTGCTGCATTTTTCGGATGGCTTATTTTAGACGAAACCATGTCTACTACTAATCTAATTGGAATGACAGTTACCATCATTGGTATAGCAATGGTAATTTTGGGCAAGGAAGACAAGCAGAGCAAAGTGAAAATTAAATATCCACTTAAAGGCGTTTTGTTAGCTTTTGGTGGAGCCGTTGGCCAAGGTCTGGGACTTGTTTTTTCAAAACTTGGAATGAAAGACTACGACCCATTTTTATCTACTCAAATAAGAATATTGGCTGGTATTATTGGTTTTTCTATTCTCTTTTTTGTTTTAGGCAGATGGAAATCAGTTTTTACAACATTCTACAATAAAAAAGCAATGACTGGTATTTCTATTGGTTCTATATTCGGACCTTTCTTAGGCGTTTCATTGTCGCTTTTAGCCATTCAATACACAACTACAGGAATTGCTTCCACGATTATGGCTATTGTACCCGTTTTAATTATAGTTCCTTCAATAGTTATATTTAAAGAGAAAATTAGCTATAAAGAAATACTAGGTGCTGTAGTGGCTTTTTTAGGCGTAGTGATGTTTTTCGTGTTTTAAAACGAGTATAAACATCTCTACAACTATTATACTTTACATCTCCTTTCAATTTATCTCCTTTGTTTATACATTACTTTTAGGCCGTACTCCTGAACTATATCTATACACTAGCAAGTACATCAAAAATCGTTTTCACCCCCTGTTTTTGTTTATTTTATGATTCAATAGCCTTGATTATTTAGCTAACTTTCCACTTCAGAACTACCTTCAAAATATATTTATATAAACTTTTAAATAGATAATGGAAATGAACTTTATTAAGTCAATGCTATTATGCGCTATTACACTGAGCTTTTTTGCCTGTACTAGCGAAGAGCAAAAACCAGAACAGCCCAACATTGTATGGATTACATCGGAAGATAACTCGATTCATTACATGGATTTATATGATGAACATGGGGCTCCAACTCCAAACATTGAGGCTTTAGCTAATCAAGGAATTGTGTTTAACCATGCTTTTTCAAATGCTGCTGTATGTAGCGCTGCACGATCTACTTTAATTGCAGGATGCTATGGACCAAGAGTAGGCTCACACTATCATCGAAAAATTCAAACCGTACCTATGCCTACAGGTATTGAGATGTATCCTGCTTATTTAAAAGCCGCAGGTTATTATACCGGAAACAACAACAAAGAGGACTACAACTTGGTAAAATCGGATACCGTATGGGACGATTCTAGCAAAAAAGCCCATTGGAGAAACAGAAAACCAGGACAACCATTTTTCTATATTCAGAATATAGTTACAACACACGAAAGTAGATTACACTTTTCGGAGGAAGATTTTAAAACAAAGAAGACTATTACCAATCCTGATGATTGTTTTGTGCAACCAAATCATCCAAATACAAAACTATTAAAATTCACCAATGCATGGTATCATGACAAGATCATGCAAATGGATAAAGAAGTAGGTGCTATTGTAAACGAACTTAAGAAAGATAGTTTAATGGAGAGTACTTTTATCTTCTATTACGGTGATCACGGTGGTGTTTTACCAGGAAGTAAAGGATATATTTTAGAAACTGGATTGCACGTACCTTTGGTTGTTTATGTGCCAGAGAAATACCAACACTTAATCAGTCAGAAAGCAGGAAGCAGAAGCGACGGTTTTGTAAACTTTACTGATCTTGGAGCAACTGTATTAAACTTAGCTGGCATTAATATCCCAGAAGGTATTGATGGAAAACCATTTCTAGGTAAAGATATTACGCACGAAGAAGTTGAGTCGCGTGATGAAACCTTTAGCTATGCCGATCGCTTTGACGAGAAATACGATATGGTTAGAGCCATTAGAAAAGGAAAGTATAAATACATCAGACACTTTCAGCCTTTTAATTTTGATGGTTTGATGAATAACTATCGCTACAAGCAATTAGCGTATAAAGAATGGGCACAGATGCATGAGGATAAAAAATTGAACGAAATTCAAGATCAGTTTTTTAATACAAAACAAGCGGAAGCATTGTACGATGTAGAAGCCGATCCATTTGAAACTAACAACTTAATGGATGATAAACAGCATACAGGCAAACTTAAAGAGATGCGCCAGTTATTGATTGATAAAATGAAATCAATGCCTGACTTATGTTTATACCCAGAGTTTTATTTGATTAAAAATGCATTTGATAATCCTGTTGCATTTGGACAAAAGAACAAAGCTAAAATCAATGAATATCTTGATTTAGCCAATTTATCTTTAGTAAGTTTTGAAGAAGCTAAACCTGTACTTGAAAAAGCTTTAGTTTCGGATGATTGGATTAAAAGATATTGGGCACTTATTGTTTGTACCAGTTTCGAAAAAGAAGCCGCTGTTTTAAAAGATCAGATTGTTTCAATTTCTAACACGGATGAAGCCTTAATAAATCAGGTAAGAGCAGCAGAGTTTCTTGGAATGACACAAGTCTCAGACCCGGCTAAGGTTATGACCAACGCGTTGTATACTTCCAAAGATAGTAACGAGGCCCTATTGATTTTAAACTCAATTGTATTAATGAAAGATTGCCTTCACAAATACAAGTTTAACATTGATAAAAACAAAATTCCAGAGCATACACTCAACGATAAGTTAGTGGCTCAAAGATTGATGTATTTAGAGGTTATTTAAACCCATGTATGTATAACAAAAAGCCATCCAGAATTAATTTTGGATGGCTTTTTTGTTTCTATTCAAGTGATGTCTAAAATGAGTAAGTCAACCCTGCACCAAATAATTGTTTTATCTGAACTTGAGGACCTTTGCTATTTCCATCTTCATCCACATAACTAATATCATCATCGTAAACCATGTTCATGGTAAATACTGCACTTAAGTATTTATTTACTTTCATTTCAAAACCAAACTCCCAATCCACATCAATATTTTCTGGATTATCAGTATAACTCGAAAAAAGATCTAAACGCGTATAAGCATTTACATTTTTAATGATATCCTTTTTCTTCGCAAGTAATTTTACCGAGGCTCCATACTCTTGTCTTAAGTTCTCTCCTGGCTCAACACCAAATGCTCCAATATTAGCTAAAGAATCATTGTTTACAATCGTTAACTTTGACGTTATAGGAGATAAATACAAAGAGAAATTATCAGATGGTTTGTAATCCATACCAAATGAAAACTGAACATAACCTGGAGCTAAAAACTCAGAGATCATCTGTTCTTGCACCAAAGGATCTTTATAACCTTCTGCAAATTGTGTTTTAAAATCTAACAAAGCTGAGTAATACCAATGTTTTCCTGCTTCGTACCCTAATTTAGAAGACATATACAATTTATCTTCCGACTTAGCAACCTTATAGTCTCCTTGTTTAGTTAAACCGTAACTAAAATCCAGGGCATTATCCCAAGCAAACTTATTTTTTTTATGATTCAAAAATCCTTTAAACAATAAGGTACCTGCTAAGGAGTTATTTCCTCCACCAGCCCAATTGGTCAGAGATACCTGAGAGAAATTTAGAGAGCTTGTACCTCCAGCTTTCCAATTTTTAATCGAGTCAGCTTGTTGCTCCTGTGCCCCAACGGCTAACGTGCATAAGCATAAAAATGCCACTAATGCTAATCTTGTCATTTTTCTAGTTTAGTTTTAAATTTAAATGATGGTAGTAATCCCATCTAAAAAAGAAACGAACCATTTTACGACAAGGTAAAACAGTTCGTTCTAGTATATAAGTTTCTTGTTATTCCTTAATTAAATGAACATCTCTTTGAGGGAATGGAATAGAAATTCCTTGTTTATCGAACTCTTTCTTCACATTCTCATTCATATAAAAAAATAGATCCCAATAATCAGGCGCTTTAACCCAAACCCTTGTAGTAATATTAACCGAGCTATCCGCTAATTCACCTACTGCAATAAAAGGTTCAGGATCTTTTAACGCCTTACCAGAAGCCTCAATAACTTGCGCAATAACACTTTTTGCCTTATCAATATCATCTCCATAACCTATTCCAAAAGAAAAATCTACTCTACGCGTTTCTTCTTGAGAAAAGTTAATTAAACTACCCGTAGAAAGACCTCCATTAGGAATATAAATATTACGATTATCTAATGTTTTTAATTTGGTTACGAAGATTTGAATTTCATCAACAATACCCATATAACCCTGTGCCTCAATAAAATCTCCTTTTTTAAATGGCTTTAATATTAACAACATTACGCCACCAGCAAAATTTTGCAAAGTCCCAGAAAGAGCCATACCTACGGCTAAACCAGCAGCACCAAGAATAGCAATAAACGATGTCATTTGAATTCCGACCATCGTCATAACACTGATTACCAAAAGTATCTTCAATAAATAACTTAACATGCCAATTAAAAATGGCTGTAGAGTTTCATCAACATGTTTATTTTTAAAAATTTTTTTCATGGCTTTTGTAATCTTGCCGATTACCCAAAAACCAATGATTAATGTTAATATGGCCAATACAAGTTGTCCGCCATAAGCAATAATAACATCTTTTGAGTCATTAAAAAGTTGTGTGATCTGTTCCATCCTTTTAGATTGTTTTAGGTTTAAGCATACTTCCTCACCCCGACGAAAAACAGGATTAAGTTGTATAAAATAAATAATTCGAATTTGACGTATCGCCAATCACTAAAACCAGCAATAACCGATTTTGTTGTTTGAAAAGTCAAATTAATTACTAATTCTAAACAAAGTCAAATTTATCCTATTAATTTTATAATAATTAACACTCTATTAGATGGAGTTTCTGATGATTATTTCTGTAGGTACATACTCTCGTATTTCAACTTCTTTTAATATAAAATCGGCCATTTGAATACCTATTTTATTAAAATCGGTTGAAATAACCGTTATACCATCCTTAATATATTTTTTTGTTGGTGTTTCGTTATAAGAGATAATTCCAATTTCTTCCCCCACCGTTAAGCCCTGATTATGTGCCATATCAAGTAAATCTGCTAAAATTCGATCACTGACCGTAATATAAAGCTCTCCTTTATTCACAGTCACTTCATTTACCTTATAAACAACCCCATAATCGATGGAATTATCTATACAAAACTGTTCAAAGCTTTTTATCGATTCTTTAGGATGATTAGTAAACTCTGGATAAATAAAAACCAGTTTTGAATACTTTTTAAGTTGTTGCCTTATTTGAGCCAAATTATCGTATACCGGCTTTCCAAAATCTTGCCCTAGATAAGATGACTTAGAAGGGATGTTCACCACCCAATCAATACACAACAATTTAGATGGGTCAATTTTGGAAACAGCCTCTTTTACCTTTTTATGATCAAAGTTCATGATAATATAATGACTGTACTTACCAGCAGCATTGGCAATGGTATCTGCAAAAACCCGCGGATTATAGTGATGAAAATGAACATCCACGTTATAACTCGAAGGTAATGCTTCGCGGAAGGCGCCATACAACACCTCTTTGTATGCCTTAAAAGTATCTAAAAAAAGAAATACATCCTGTGTATTACTGGCAACATAATAACCCTTGTTAGGAACTGATTCTATCAGCTTTCGCAGTTTCAGCTCACTGTAAGCTTTAAATACCGTATCACGAGAAAGTCCGCACTCCTTGCACAACTCATTTACCGAAGGCAATAAATCACCAATATGCAATTTATTACTTCTAACCGCATCTTCAAACGAATGTACCAATTGCATAAATTTTGGCACACTCGAATTATTATCTACTACTGGAATGAAATTTCTCATGGTAACAAAAATAAATGACAGCAACCTGTCCTAAAACAATACCGATGCCCCCACATCGGAAAATAGTTGTTTTTTACCCCTTGAGTTATTCCTTTGTTTTTTCTCTTGCCTCTTTTAACGGAATTCTTACTCCATCTTCAAAAGCAATCACAAAACAATCTTTTACTTTCCTTTTAACAGAAGGTAGACTTTCACTAACCTCTTTATAACTGCCTGAACCTTCTACCGCATATTTATAAGATTTACCATCTCGGTATTCAAATACATCGGTAAACTTTTTATATACAGAAGTTCCTTCCTTTATTTTTCTTTTACTCGATGCCACTTGAATGCGATAAACGATATCCGTTTTAGCAGCCTCTCTTGCTGCATTTACATCTGCCACATCCATGCTATTTTTAGCATCAAATTTTATTTTATAATCTCTAAAAGCTCTAAATATACCTGAAGCCAACAAAGCTTGCCCTTCATTAGAACTTAAATATTTTTCTTCAGCCGCATTACTTAAAAAACCAAGTTCAACCAATACACCAGGCATAGCCGTTTCTCGTAAAACCAAAAAACCAGCTTGTTTTACTCCCCTATCCCTTCTTCCCACTCTTTTAGAGAACTGATTCTGAATTTTACTAGCTACTTCTAAACTTTGATCTAAATAGATATTTTGATACAACTCAAAAATGATATACGATTCTGCAGAATTAGGATCGAAGTTCTCATAGGTAACACTATAATCATCCTCTAACTTAATTACGGCATTTTCTTTCTTCGCCACTTCCAAGTTATCATCCGTTCTGTGTAAACCCAAAGCAAAAGTTTCCGTTCCTGTTATCCTTGAATTACTTATCCAGTTAGCATGGATAGATATAAATAAATTAGCATCTGCCTTATTTGCGATTTCTGCTCTTTTATTTAAGGGAATAAAAACATCTGTTTTACGCGTATAAACTACCTCAACCTCAGGTAAATATTTATTAATATAATTACCCAGTTTTAACGCTACGGCCAACACAATATCTTTTTCTTTGGCATACTTTCCATGTGCACCGGGGTCTTTACCTCCATGCCCTGCATCAATCACCACTTTCTTCAGCTTACCTGTAGACTGCGCGCTAACAACAGTACTTCCTACCAATAATACAACCCATATTATATATAATATCCTCATTCTTTTGTTCTTATTTATATGCTATAGACTATCATCTATAGTATTCAGAAACCAAAAATAGCTTTAATTAAGAAAATATCATTCCAACACTTCAATAAAATTAGCATTTAAGTAAATTATGACAAACATATGGTATCATTTTTGCTTTTGGACACACGAATATTTTAACACTACAACAAACATTACATATACCACGACCGATTTTATTAAATAAACCCATGGTGTCATCAATTTTTATTTATTTTTGTGGCAAATTGAATCATATAACAACTATTTCATTGATTGTTTCTCTACATAAAATATACCAAGGTCGTAAACCTTACCTAATTCGAATGCCAATATTATTGGTTTTATGTTTGTTTGGGCTAAATCTATTCGCTCAAAACAATGAACTTAAACCAATCAATGAGGTCAACGACAATAATCCTATTACTGATTCTATTCCAAACTTGGCTTTAGAAGCAGATTCTCTCTCATCAATAAATGATAGCATTCCGCAAAAGTCGGCTGGTTTAGGTATTGATGCAGAAGTGCAATACACCGCTAAGGATTCAATTATTTTAAGTAATGGAAATCCTGAAAAGGGTGAATCGAGAAGAGTGTTTTTATATGGTGAAGCTGAAGTTAAATATTTAGACATTACCCTTACTGCTGCATGTATTGAATTGGATTTAGATAGTAGTTTAACCTATGCTTATGGTATTCAAGACACAGCTGGCGTAGTTACTGGCTTACCCGTTTTTACCGATAATAAAGGTTCGTACGAAATGAAAACCATTAAGTACAACTTTAAAAGTGAAAAAGCACTTATTGAGCATGTTGTTACCGAACAAGGTGAAGGTTATGTGGTGAGTAGTCTAGCAAAAAAATCGCCTGATGACTCTTTTTCCATAAAAGACGGACATTATAGTACTTGTGATAACCACGAGCATCCCCACTTTTACTTAAACATGACCAAGGCGAAGGTGATACCTGGTAAAAAAACGATTACAGGTCCTGCATATCTTGTGATTGAAGACATTCCTATTTATCCTATCGGTATACCATTTGGCTTTGTGCCAACCACCTCGAGTTATAGTTCTGGTATCATTATGCCCTCCTATGGAGAGGAGCAATCCAGGGGTTTATTTTTAAGAGATGGTGGATACTATTGGGCAGCTAGCGATTACTTTGACTTGGCAGTTACTGGAGATATCTATGCCAATAAATCTTGGGGTATTCGTGGAGCATCAAAATATAAAAAGAGATATTCGTTTAGTGGTAATTTAAGTACCAACTTTATTACTAATATATATAGTGAAGAGGATTTGCCTGATTATCGAAAAACTAAGGATTTTTCACTTATGTGGTCGCACCGTCAGGATGCCAAAGCAAATCCGTATCAAACTTTTTCGGCCAGTGTAAATTACTCAAGTAGTTCGTACGACCAAAATAACGTATCGAGTATTGTTGATCCTAACAAACTTGCAACCAACACTAAAAGGTCAAGTATTTCATACAGTCGTAGATTTGACAAAGTAGGATTTAACTTTTCTGCCAACTTATTGGCATCGCAAAACACCAGAGATACTACGGTTAGTTTTACTGCTCCAGATCTTACCTTAACTATGAATAGGAAGTTCCCTTTTAAACAAAAAAACAAAGTTGGGAGTAAAGAATCATGGTATGAAAAATTAAGTTTATCGTATACTGGTAATGTAAAAAACTACATCAATACTAAAGAATACGAATTAGGCGACAAGGCTTTTCCTCAGGATTGGCAAAATGGAGTAAAGCACTCCGTTCCTGTTTCTTTGAACTTAAAGATGTTGAAATACTTTACACTTACTCCGTCATTTAACTATACGGAAAGGTGGTATACTAAATCAACAACTAAGGAATGGGATGAAGATTTGGAAGAAATAGTTGTAGCGGATACAACTTCTGGTTTTAAACGTGTATACGATTATAGCTACTCAGTTAGTACATCTACCAAATTCTACACTTTTTATACACCTTGGAAAAAACTTTTTGGTGATAAAGTAGATAAAATTAGACATGTAATGACGCCATCGGCCAGTTTATCATATCGCCCTGATTTTGGTGATGAGAAGTTTGGCTATTACGATTGGTTCGAATACTACGACCCGCAACAAGATTCCATTATACGTCATGACTATTCAATGTACGAAGGGTCTTTATATGGCACTCCAGGTAGAGGAAAATCAGGTTCCTTGGGATTATCCTTGGCCAATACCTTAGAAATGAAAGTGAAGAGTCAGCGAGATTCAACGGGCTTTAAAAAAGTAAAATTAATCGAAGGGCTTAACTTTTCTACCTCGCACAACTTCATGGCCGACTCATTAAAGTGGTCTAGAATTAACATGAGTGGTAGAACCAAAATATTAGGTACCAACATCAACTTTGGAGCAACTTTCGACCCCTATGCAATTGATACAACTTACAATGGTGCTCCAATACGAATCAATACCTCTCACTACAAATCAACAGGACAATTAGCTCGTTTAGAATCAGCTAACCTTAACTTTGGAATATCCATTGGTTCTGAGAAAATTAAAAAGTGGATGGAAAAAAGACGAGGGGAAGGCGATGATGAAACGAATGAGGAGGAAGAAGAAGAGGAAGACGACTATGAGAGTCCCCTGGACAGAATTGATAATGTAGAAGATGAATTTGCCGATACCAGAGGCCAAAAGAAGGCCACTGTGCTGGATGATGGATACACCAAATTTGAATTCCCTTGGAACTTATCTTTAAACTATAGTTTTAGGATGGTCAATGGTGATTTTGACAAAGAGAAGATGGCCTTTAAAAAGAAGGTGACCTCTGATATCAACCTAAATGGTGACTTCTCACTAACTCCTAAATGGAAGTTCTCATTCTCATCTGGTTATAACTTTGACAGGAAAGAAATATCACATACCAACCTAAGAATTTCAAGAGATTTACACTGTTGGGGTATGAGTTTCAACTTGGTTCCTGTGGGTAGATATAAATCCTATTATTTCTCGTTAAATGTAAATTCTTCGATACTACAAGACTTGAAGTATGATAAACGAAGTAGTGCAAGAGACAACGCAGGTTTTTAAAACATAGTTAAACAAAACACCATACTCCGTTCTTGTATTCAGGAACGGATTTTTTTTGCTTATTTTTAAATAGAAAAATGAAACAAGCTATGAGAGAAAAATCGATTACAAGAGAATGACAAAACTGGCGAGTTCCATATAGTAAATAAAAACAAATATTAGTCAAATGAATAAGAAAGTAATTAACACAGAAGAGGCTCCTGCAGCCATTGGGCCCTATAGTCAGGCGATTGAAGCTAATGGTATGCTATTTATTTCGGGACAAGTACCCATAAATCCTGCTACTAGCAAAGTGGAAACAGAAACCATTACTGAACAAACAGAGCAAGTAATGAAGAATATTGAAGCCATATTAAAAGAAGCAGGCTATGGTTTTGAGCATGTAGTAAAATCAACATGCTTACTTTCGGATATGGCAGATTTTAAAGCTATGAATGAAGTATACGGAAAATATTACAATGAAAATCCTCCAGCAAGAGCTGCATTCGCTGTTAAAGAACTTCCTTTAGGCGTAAAGGTAGAGATTGAAACTATTGCCGTTAAGTAATTCTATATTGTCATAAAGCACCTTAAGGGTGCTTATTTTTTTTTACAGATACATATAGCTTAAAATAACTACGGTAACTACCATGTAAATAATAGTCAGAGGCCACCCAATCTTAAAAAAATCTTTAAAATTATAACCTCCAGGTCCGTACACCATTAAGTTGGTTTGGTACCCAATTGGGGTTAAAAAATTAGCCGCTGCAGCAAACGATACTACCAAAGCAAATGGTAATGGATTCAGTCCTAGACTATGCGCGGCCGTTAAGGAAATAGGAAATACGATGGCCACTGCAGCCTTATTCGTAATATATGCAGCCAATATGGTTGTAATTATATATATACCTGATAATACCGCTACATTTCCGAGTGGATAAAAGATAGAAATCATGAAATCTGCGATCATATCTGCCACACCAGTTTTAATCATCGCAGTGCCTAAAGCCAATGAAAGCGCTATAATAACGGCTAAGTTATAATCAATATTTTTAGGCAAATCCTTCGCATCAACTACCTTTAGTATATTAATTACCACCAACACTACCAACAACCCCATAAATAATGGGATAATATTTAAGGCTGATAAAAATATGGCTAACAAAGTACCTCCAAACAATGTCCAAACTTTGTATCTTTCAGGTTTACGAACTTCTTTCACCTTAGAAATAAGATAAAAATCCATGCTATCCTGCGAACGAGAAACAAAATCATCACCTCCCAACAAAAGAATAACATCTCCAGCCTTCAACTTCACCTCTTCCAGCTTTCCCTGAACCCTTTCACCATTGCGGTGTATGGCTAATAGTACAGAATCGTATTTACCTCGAAAGTTTACATCCTTGACTAATTTAGAAATCAATGATGAGTTATGCGAAATAACAATCTCAACTACATCTGCCCTTTTCAACTTGCTCATCATACCCACCGAAGGCAACGTCAAACCTCTGTCATCAGATAATAAGTTGGCTATATCTTCTGACTCTCCAGCAAAACGCAACAAATCTCCTCCCTCAAGTATAAAATCCTTATCGAAAACTTGAAAGGTAAATTTACCCCGAACCACTTCTGCTAAGAATAAGCCTTTCTCATTACTTAGCCCAGATTCGTCTATAGTTTTACCAACCAGTTTGGAACTCTTTCTAACCAATGCCTCTACCAAATACTTGCGCTCGGAACCAGTAATTCCAGTTCCAATAGCTCCTCTATCTGGTAATAGTTTATGGGCAAAAAAGAACAAGTATAAGAAACCTATAATTAACATAGGAAAACCAACCCAAAAGAAATCAAACATGCGTAAGGGCTCCATATCAGGAAAAATAGTTTGATCGATGACCATACCATTTACTATTAAATTGGTAGATGTTCCAATTAAAGTAACACATCCACCTAAAATAGCGGCATACGATAATGGCAATAATAATTTGGACGGTGAAATATTATTTCGTTTACTCCAATTATGCACATAGGGCATCATTACAGCCACTAAGGGAGTATTATTCAGAAAGGCAGAAAAACCTCCAATCCAAAACATGATCCGCGAAAGAAAGCCTCGATACCCACTCGTTCGAGGGAATATTCGACTGAAAAATATCTCTATCACAGATATTTGCCGAATAGCATCCCCCAAGAGCAACAACATCATTATTACCGCAATCTGCTCATTAGCAAAACCTGCCAGAATTTCGCTTGGTGTAAGCACACCAAAAAATCCTAACACCATTACTGCTACAAAAAAGGTAAAAGCTGCTCCCAATAAATCCTTATACAAGGATATAAGAATAAATACTAGTACTACAAATACTACAATTACATCAAAGTGCTGCATGTATGCGTTTAATTATTTCACCAACGAACAAAAGTAAAAAAATACTGATAAAAGCAATCTATGTTCACTGCCTATTTACTAACAATTTAACCGCATACGAACTTCCTCTAATTTCTATTTTTCTAGTTTATCGACATTTTTAAGGGGATGATAGATAAAAAAGCAGGGTTCATAGTAAAATATTGCTATCTAAGTACAAAATGATATACTTTTACCAAAGTAAGAGCGCACATATAAATATTATATGCAAAGAAAAATAAATTTAAACCTTATCGTATTACACCTATTGTGCTGGCTTCTCCTTTTTGCCAGTCCATTGTTATTTTTATATAACTTCAATATAGCTACACTACCATATAAGCAGTTGGCTATTGTTGATTCTATTATATTGGGCATCTTTTATATTAATTATTCAGGCTTAGTTCCTTTATTATTCTTCCGAAAAAGATTTGCAGTTTATATAATAGCTATCATCAGTCTTTTAGGTTTAGCTTGGTGGATTGTGAGTTATTTAGAAGTCAATTACCCTGTTGAATGCTACATGGGTCTATTTAAAAGAAACACATTATTTATAGTAAGCTCCAAAACAGTTAATACCCATTCCTACGATAATCGTTTAGCCATATTTTTGGTAGTTTCACTGGCCTTGGTAGCTATTGGTACAAGTATTAGGGCTACTGGAAGGTGGTTAAACAACGAAAAGGAAAATAATTTAATCAAGAAAGAAAAACTCAATGCGGAGTTGTCTTATTTAAAATCTCAAATTGATCCGCACTTTTTCTTCAACACCTTAAATAATATATATTCTCTAACACAATTAAAGTCAGATAAAGCTCCACAAACTATTCTGAAGCTATCAGAACTTATGCGATACAATATTTATGAGGCCGACAAAAAAATGGTTCGATTGGAGGATGAAATCAATTACGTGCAGAATTTTATTGACCTGCAAAGAATTCGCTTAGCAAAAAGTGTAGATATTGATTATTACGTACGAGGGGTTATTGGTAGCAAAATGATTGAGCCACTTATCTTTCTGCCTTTTATTGAAAACGCCTTTAAACATGGTATAGATTATGCCAATAACTGCTCCATTGATATTGAAATATCTATTGAAGATACAGAGATCACCTTGTTAGTGATTAATAATACAGGAAGTAGAAAAGAAAAAATATCAAAGCAATCGGGCGTTGGTCTCAGTAACATCAAAAAAAGGTTAGAGCTTTTATATAAAAACAGATACGATTTAAATATCAATGAAAATGATGAAAGCTTTATGGTTAAACTAATTTTATATTCAAATGGTAATTAATTGTATCGTTGTTGATGACGAACCTTTAGCACAAGATTTAATTGAAGATTATATTAAAAAAATTCCTTTTTTAAATCTTATTCAAAAATGCTCTTCGGCATTTGAAGCCTTTGATAGCTTGCGCGAAAATAAGATAGACTTAGTCTTTTTAGATATCCATATGCCTAATGTTTCTGGTTTAGATTTTATTAAAAGTCTAGAGACTAAACCTTTATTTATTTTCACCACGGCCTATTCTGAATATGCCATTGAGGCTTTTGACCTAAATGCGATAGATTATTTAGTGAAACCCATTCCATTTGATCGTTTTCTAAAAGCCACTAATAAAGCTGTAGATCATTATTCTATAAAACACAAAACGAGTGTTACAACTTCAGAAACACCTCATAAACCAAAACCTGCAAAGCCAGATTATTTCTTTATAAAAGTAGATTATAAAGAACGAAAAATAAACTTCGCAGACATTCTATATATAGAAGGATTAAAGGATTATGTAAAAATTCACTTAAGTAATAATAGCAAACCCATCATCACCCATAATTCCTTAAAAAGCATTATGAGCACACTACAAGGGAATGGTTTTGCAAGAGTTCATAAATCCTTTATTGTATCCATTCAACATATCAAATCCATTACAAAAAACCGTATTGTTATTAACGATCAGTGGATTCCTATTGGAGATAGCTTTAAGGAAGAGTTTTTAAACATGATCAAATAAACCGCCCTGTTTTATCTTTCTTTCTATCGATAAAATTGAGGTAAAAAATGATGTCTTCAATGACCTATCAAGACACCTGAAATTTGCAAAAAACAGCTTGAAATAATGTTAAATTTCATTAAAGCTAATGTAGCTTAAAATAAAACTCTGCTCTAAAACATAAACAACAAGTGATTTTGTGACGAATGCTACTTAAAACAAGATAAAAGTCATCCTTTTAGCATCCCTGAGGCAAGTAAATACAATGGGATGGTAATATTAAAGAAATATTTCTTTATATCAAAATTCATGTTGTATAATACCCAGAAACTATGATTTAAGTCTATTTTTATCGGGTACATTTATATATTTTTGTATCGAAATAATAAAGTAATAACCGTAGCAAACCAAAACATGTCACAAAAGTTATTGATTAGAGACTTAACGCTAAGAGATGGTCAGCAGTCGTTATTTGCGACAAGAATGCGACAAGAGCAAATTGATCGTGTATTACCTTTTTATAAGGACGCGAACTTTTATGCAATGGAAGTATGGGGTGGTGCAGTACCTGACTCGGTAATGCGTTACTTAAACGAAAATCCTTGGACGCGTCTTCAAACCATAAAAAAAGCGGTTGGTGATGTAAGTAAACTTACTGCACTTTCTAGAGGTAGAAACCTTTTTGGGTATACACCATATACCAACGAAATTATTGATGGTTTCTGTAAGAACGCTATCAGTTCTGGTCTAGGTATCATGCGTATCTTTGATGCTCTTAACGACATCAATAACGTTAAATCCACCATTAAGTATGTAAAACAACATGGAGGTATTGCTGACTGTGCTGTTTGTTATACTATTGATCCTGAATACCCAACTCCTCCTAAGAAAAAAGGATTAGCCGGATTATTAGGAAAAAGAGAAGAAGGCCAAAAGCCTGTATTTACTGATGAGTATTTCATTAATAAAGCGAAAACTTTAGAAGGTCTTGGAGCCGATATGATTACCATCAAAGATATGAGTGGTCTTATTCCTCCAGCACGTGTATATAAATTAGTTAAAGAATTCAAGAGCAACGTATCTGTTCCTGTTGATTTCCATACACACTGTACTCCAGGATATGGATTAGCTGCAGTTCTTTCTGCTGTAATGGCAGGTGTTGATATTGTAGATACAAACAACTGGTATTTTGCAGGTGGTCCTGCTGCTCCAGCCATTGAATTAATTTACCTTTTCACTAAGAAATTAGGCATTGAAATGGACGTTAACATGGAGGCTGTTGCAAAAATCAACCAAGAGTTAAAAGAAATTAGAACAGAGTTAGCAGACGTTGATGGTGTTAAGATTTTTCCTAATCCATTCAACCCATTAACTGATACTGTTGATGCGGCTATCGATGCTGAATTTGACAAAGCTATTGCTGCTGTTAAAACAGGTGATGACGATGCTTTATTATTAGCTTGTCACGCTATTGAAGATCACTTTAACTTCCCAAAACCAAACGACTTGGTTAAGGATGCTGAAATACCTGGAGGGATGTATACTAACATGGTAGCTCAGTTAAAAGCGCTTCAATCAGAGGATATCTTAGAAGATGCCATGAAGTTAATTCCTACGGTTCGTATGGATGCTGGTTTACCTCCTTTGGTAACTCCAACTTCTCAGATTGTAGGTGCTCAAGCGGTTAACTGTGCAATGGACCTTAAAAAAGGTGATGCTATGTACACTAACGTATCTAACCAATTCATCAGCCTTGTAAAAGGTGAATATGGTGAAACTCCAATTGACATTAAACCTGAGTTCCGCGAGAAAATTTGCGGTCACAGAGATAAAAGAGAATTTGATACTTCTACTTATAAAATGCAACCAAATCCTGTATTAGAGGATTGTGGAGGTGTTAAGTTAGCAGAAACCGAAGAGGAAGTATTGTTAATTGAGTTATTCCCAATGGTGGCTAAAGGATACCTTAAAGGTGTTAAAAAAGCGGCGTGGGAAGCAAAACAAGCAAGTGCTCCTAAAGCTGAGACAACTGTTGCTGCACCAAAAGCTGCTGCTAAAACTGCCACAGGTAAAAAGGTGACTGCTCCAATGCCAGGTAAAGTTTTACAATATCTTGTAAAACCAGGTGATAAAGTAGAAAAAAATCAAGCTGTTGCTGTACTTGAAGCTATGAAGATGGAAAACAGTATTACTTCTAGCTTTGCAGGTTATGTAAATAACTTATTAGCTGAAGAAGGTGAAACTGTTGCTGCTGATGCTGCTATTATGGATATCGTAAGTGAGTTAGCTGCACCAGCTGCAGAGCCTACTAACGGTAATGGTAAAGCTGCTCCTGTTGTTACAGGACCAACTAAAGCGGTTACAGTGCCAATGCCAGGTAAAATTCTTGATATTCAAGTAAACGTAGGTGATGCTGTATCTAAAGGACAAGTAGTTGTTATTTTAGAAGCCATGAAAATGGAAAATAGCATTACATGTGACTTTGCTGGAACTGTTGCTGAAGTTACAGTAGAGGTTGGTGATACGGTTGCGGCCGATACTAAAGTATTAGCGATTGCTCAAGGTTAATTCAACCTTAAACTAAAATACAAAAGCCACTGCTCAATTTGAACAGTGGCTTTTTTTATGCTTCAACTTTAGGCTAATGGTAATGCTTAATCACAAAATCGTATACATTATCATACATCAGTTTATCTAAAATTTCTTCAACACCTAAACTACCTCTCAACTGATTAAAAAGATCCACAGTAGGTAAGTAATCCGCTAAGGCCTCTCGAAGTTTTGGCAACTCATCAGAAACGATAAAAGCATCTACTGGATTAATCATTCCATCAAAGTCTGTTCCTAAAGAAATACAATCCCAAACGCTGGCTTTTTCTGCCTCCTCAATATCCTCATTAGAATGCACAGCCTGAACTATTGCCAAAACATTTTTAGCAAACTGCTCTGTCCAGAACTTGACCACATTGGCTCTATTGTTACGAATATCCGATCGCTTAAAATCTTTAGACTCATCAATTACATCGTCACCAGAAAGGATGCGTTGATCCAGGTTAACGCCTATAATTCCTCCAGACTTAAAAATCATTTTAATCTCTTCGTCCGATAAATTGATGCTCCAAGGATTAAATTCTTTAGACTTCTCATACTTATTCTTGTCTTCATCGGGTATCTCAATGGAATCTAACATGCTCTTATGATTACCATAACCCATATGGCTCGCTATGATAGGAATTTTATCTGCATCACTTTTCTCATTATTATACTCTGATATCTTTTGATAGTACCAAATACGGGCACTAATGCTCATATGCTTTGTATCAATGAGGATACGCCTCCCATTCCCTTCAAACTCATTAATTCCCAAAAGGCAATCAATAACCTTCTCCCCTCTTTCGTTAACTGGAAGATTTAATCCTACTTGTTGATGCAAGACTGTTGACGCTACTCCATCTGGAATACTTCGTGCCTGACCTACCATACCATTATAAAAATGATGCGCTAAAGTAATATACATCGGCGGATGAGCCCATTTTTTTACTTCTGCAATATTATTTAAAGTACTTTGGTGCACAACAGGATCATCAATCAACTGTTTGGCATTACCTGAAACCAAGGCATGGCTTCCTTCAATCGTCGGCACATAAACTATGGTATGCTCATCATCCTTAGCTTCCTCCACATCTGAAGCATCTGTAGCCACAATATACTTCCATTTATCTCCTTTATAAGGATGGGGCTTATTGCTTCCCTCCGTAAGGAACTGATACTCCTTGTTTAAATATTCAAAGTAGTTAAAAGTAGAGGATTGCACCTTATTGATATATCGCACGGGAAGATGACTGACAACTTGCTTAGCAATAATGTCTGAAACAACTCCCGTTCCTAAAAACTTAGGATTAAGCCAGGCCTGTTCCAAAGGATACAACGATGCTAGTACCAAGCGAACATTACCTCTAATTAAGGCAGGTATACTGGTTTGGAAATATTCCGGAAAGCCACTCTTTCGTTGGCACTTCTTCGGTGGGTTATCCCACCACATATTATTTTTTCGTTTTTTATTGGCTTCCTTGTAAGCAAATGGGTGCATCGTTGGATGACAATGTAAATCTGCAATTGGTTTCATAGTTGTAGTTCTTTTCTATTAGTATATCAAGTCGCTACTTTTTCAGTTCATATTAAGGATAAACGGTATAAACTTCAAAGAATCTTGATATAAGAAAGTCAAATTTAAAGAACATAAGATAATATACAAACGATATGTAGATTATATGTATAAAAAAGCCCTTGCTCAATATATGAACAAAGGCTTCTCTTAATTTCTATTATTCTTTTATGCTCTTGAAAAGGGATTAAAGAGTCTTTTCTTTAAGCCTTTCTTTTTATCATCATCTTCGTAATAACCATAACCGTAGTTGTAATTACCATACGATGAATAACCATATCCAGTGTACACAGTATCATTAAATACAACACCAACATTTTTCACTCGTTGATCCGCACCAATATTATTAATGTATTTAATCTGGTTACGATTACTATAACCTTGACGTAAGATAAACAAGTTTACATTCGCATGTTTACCAGCTAAAATACCATCCGCCACCAAGGTAACTGGAGCATTATCCATGACAACAAAATCAAAGTACTGTTTCGCTTTTTCAATAAAAGCTTCCATTTTACCATTGCCTATCAATGCTGATGGGTTTGGTGGAATTGGCCCAGAACTTGCGTAACACAGATTTTCAAATTCTGTTTGTATAATAATGTCATCAAAGTTATCCTCACCCACTAGGTAGCTAGACAGTCCTTTATCATTTCTGTCATTAAAGATATCGTGTAAACGCGGTTTTCTTAAATCACATCCTATCAGTAAAACCTTTTTATGATCAGATGCAATACTTGCCGCTAAATTCACTGCACTAAATGATTTACCCTCTCCTGGAAACATAGAGTGAACAGCGATCACACGATGATCGAAATCTTTATAGATATGCTGCATTCCGATTCTTAAGCCTCTAAAATTCTCGGCAATACCCGAACGGGGATACTCATATACTGGTAACTCAGTTTTATATTTGTTATGCGCTACCTCCCCAACGAAAGGTACCTTAAGGCTCTTTTCTATTTCTTCTTTAGATTGAATGGTTTCATTAAAATAATCGCCAATCACAATAAATAAAAATGGAATAGCCAATCCTCCTATTAATCCAATAATTAAGTTAATCATGGTTTTAGGCCCTACTTGAACAGCTGACTCGTATCGAGCTGGATCTAACACATAGGCATCTGGCACATTAGATGCTGTGGTAATAGCTGCCTCTGCTCTTTTCTCCAACAAAAAAGTATATAACTCATTATTCAAATCAAAACTACGTTTGATATTAATTAATTCCTGCTCGGTTTGTGGAAGTCCTGCCAATTCCATGTTAATTCTTGAAATACGTACATCAAATGATTTTAACTCCTGTTCTGAGTTAATCAATAAGTTTTTCAAGTTTTCCTCCAATGATTGTAAAGTTGAATTAATCTCTTGATCAATCATTAACATACCAGGGTTGTTCTCCTTAGCTACAAAGGACCAGTTTGACTTTCTGTTATATAATTCCGTTAATCTCACCAACTGAGAGTTTAAAGCTACATCCGTTATTCCCATTACAGAAGGAGCTACAATCAAATCGGCTCGCTCTGCACTTCCCATATAACTCTGTAAGCTTCTATAGTAATCCACACGTTGGTTTACCGCCGCACGCTGAGATTCTAACTCCTCTAACTTCTCAACCACCAGGTCTGCTTCCTGACTTAAATTAACAATTCCATTTTTAGATCTAAATTCCGTAAAGTTTTTACCCGCTAAATCCAATGAATCTACCAATTGTATTAATTGAGCATCAATAAAATTTACCGTATTTTCTGAAGTACGGTTTTTCTGGCTTAAACCATAATCCATATATACTTTTACCAGTTCATTCAGGAAATCTACCCCCCTAATAGGGTTTACATCTTTTACAGTTAAGTTAATACCTTCTGCTTTTTTACTCGCCAAAGCAACCGAAGTATTTCTCTGGTAAGACTTGGCCATGCCTTCTAAATCATTAAAGCAAAAATAATAGCTATCTACATTGACTCTGGAAATCAATAAATTCTGGATAGAAAACTCCTCTACTTTATTTTCAAGTTTTACTGGCTCCTCTGTACTAATTATGGTAAAGTTGAAAAAATCACTTTCATACGGAACCCCATATTCAATAATTTCTTCAAATTCAATATGTGTAACGATGCCTTTAATACTTACTTTATCTTTAACAGATATTGTACACAACTTATTAGATATAGGAATGACATTTATTTTAACACCTTCCAGGTTTACCTTGCTTTCATCCTGTTGAATAATATAAGGACTGTTTTTATATAAACTCTTATCTATTAACAACCCTCTTTTATACCAGGATACATTTAAACTCAAGTTACCTAATGCTTCGCGAACAAGCGTGTACGACTGTAACATCAATAGATGATTCTCGATATTACTCTTACCCCCTAAACCTACATCTTCAAACATAGCACTCATACCCATGTTCGCAGATTCTTCATTGACTAAAACCGTACTATTCACCTCAAAGGTAGGAGACGTTGATTTACTGAGGTACATTCCAATACCAGACCCTATTATTCCAAAAAGCAAAAACCATCGCCATTTAGCTAACATCTTAAAAAGAAACGCCTTTATATCAACACTTTCTTCCTCCTGAAGATATTCCATTATTTCATTTACATCTCGCATAGCAACTATTCAATTTTTTATGCACTAATTTGTTTATTTCCTGTTGTGTATGTGTTGACTAAAAACTATTCTATATAGTTTAATAATAATATTAAGGTAGAAACCGATGACAAAATCAAAGTATAAACAGGCAAATTAATCTTTAATTTTTTACTGTTATCTGGCTCAACATAAACCACATCATTAGGCTGTAAATAATAGGCCTCCGACTGTAAAAACTTTTTACCAGATGACATATCAATACGATAACTCTTGGTTCCCTTTTCAGTTTGACGTAGCACCAATACTTCATCTATACTGCTATAATCCGTTTCGCCGCTAGCCATACTAATACCATCCAGCACTGTAACAAAACTATTATAATTATAATACACGCCTGGCCTTTTCACCTCACCCATTATCGTAATCTTATAATTGAGTAGTTTTAATTTTATAGTCGCATCTTTGATATACTTATCTGCTTCCACTTGCATCATTTCACGCGCCTCTTCTAAAGTTTTGCCAATGACTTTTACAGAGCCTAAAATGGGCATTTCAATTTCACCTTGTAAGTTTACCTGAAAACCATTTAGGTATTGACTGGATAAATCACCATAGTTTTGTTGAGTACCACTATTGAAACCCGTTCCTTTGGCAGGGTTAAACAAAGCATTAATCTCAGGGTTCATGGTTTGAATATCCACATATAAATTATCGTTTTCTCTCAGCCTATAAATGGATGCAGGGGCAGGTATGCCTTCTTGTAATTCTTCGTTTTCTATATCGCTAAGGTAAGTGAGTTCCTTATTTGATTTACAAGAGGTATACAGTCCAACTGTAACAATCATCAAAAGAAAATAAATGGTTTTTTGCATGGGTAATTTAATTAGGTTATTTGTTTGTTTATCGACTTTGTAAAAGTTATAATTCACTTTTAAAAGGCCGCAATTTAATACTTATTCTACAGTTGTAGTTTATTATTATTCAGGGCTTGATTGAAGTACACTTTTTGTTGATTAATTGATTTTAATGAGGGTTTAAAGATAAGAAAAAAGGTATACCGCTTTAGTGGTACCATGATGTAACTAGGTACTGGTTTATACTTTATTGAAATACGATGAATCACTCATCCTAATTCCGTTTTCCCGGCTGTCTTTCAACTTTCCAAATCACCAATCACTATTGACAATTCCCTAATGACTAAGCGCTATATTATTGCCCATCTTTAACCACCATTACCTTAAACGTTTTAAGGAATAGCATAAAATCTAGCTTTAGGGACCAAGTATCTATATACTGCATATCCATTTTCATCCACTGCTCAAAAGGAATATCATTTCTTCCTGATACTTGCCAGATACAAGTAATGCCTGGTTTCATACTTAATCTACGACGCTGCCAACGCTCGTACTCTTCCACTTCTTTGGGTACAGGAGGACGAGGACCAACAATACTCATTTCGCCTTTTAGTACGTTAAAAAACTGAGGCAATTCATCCAATGATGACTTACGTAGAAAGCGCCCTACTTTTGTGACTCTAGGATCATCTTTCATCTTAAAAACGGGTCCTTCCTGCTCATTCTGATCCATCAAAGAATCCTTCAGATCCTCTGCATTGGTGACCATCGTTCTAAACTTTAAACAAAAGAACTTACGGCCATTCTGTCCCACTCTAACTTGCTTGAAAAAAATCGGTCCTCCATCATCTATTTTAATGCTTATGGCAATAAACAGCAACACTGGCGATATAAGTAAGAGTATTAAAAAGGCTCCTATATAATCCATTATGCTCTTCATCTTTAAAGCTAAATAGTTATTAGGCGTACTCATAAAAGTAAGGAAAGGAAGTTGATTAAAATACGACATGTACGACCGTCCTCCTACCAAACTCAAAAGTTCTGATTGCATCCTAAAGGTAACACCTACCTCGGCACATAAATTTACCAAATCTCTTATTTTATCCTGGTTAAAATCCCCTTTACAAAACATGACTTCATCCACTACACCCTCATCAATAATGGTGGGTAAACTTCCGTTATCTGGTATTATTTGAAAGCGATGTCCATATTTCTTTTCCACCACAGGACTATTGGTGACGATAAATAAAAGCTTGTATCCCCAATCTTTAGTTTCAATGATTCTGTCAATAAAATAAATAGAATCCTTATCGGCAATAATAATAACATGTTTGTAATTATATCCTCTGCCCCTAAGTATCTTCATGGTTTTATAAGCCATTGCCTTGTATACAAATAATACAAAGAAATTTATGCCCATAAAACTAACCATCACCCAACGAGAAATGTCTTGCATCTCCAGTATTCCTGCTACAATAAACAACAAGGCATTCCCAATTCCTACCACCGAAAAATATTCAAAAAAGATATATGAATACATTCTAGTACGTGCCATACGGCCCATTCCTAAATGATCCAACAGGACATACCAAATAGGCAAAATCAGAATAAAAATAATTTGATACTCTCGAAGTCCACCCTGGGTAGGATTTATGTATAAATCATTTATTAACCATGCTATATAGAAGCATCCCATACTCAACAAAGCCTGGAATATAACACTTCCTCTTTCTATTACTTTTTCTCTCTCTCGTATCATAACAAAGTAGGTTTTGGTTTAAATAATAATAATAATAATAATAATAGGTGTAAATAATAAAGAGCATAAACATTCAGCTCTAGGGTACGATCATCAACAGGTGCAATAGTTTGACGTTGTATTACAAGTCATATCATCACACATAACGCTTAAAGTATTACTTATAATACAACTTTTATATCATTACCCTATCCACCCATACATGACATTTTTTTATTCAAAATAATTTAAAGTGTTATAACCACCTTCTTTTAAATAAGCATCCTTTTTAAAGAGCTTTACATCCGACTGCATCATATCTTTAACTAATCCTGCTAAATCGTATTCAGGAGTCCAATCTAATACTGTATTTGACTTGGTTGGGTCTCCAATTAACAACTCTACTTCAGTAGGACGGAAGTATTGTGGATCAACACTCACAATAACTTTTTCCTCGCTTGCACAAGCTTTGATGTGCGCCAAATATTTTTCACCCACCTTTTCAATAAACAAAGACTCATCAACACCCACTATATGCGCTGTTTCGTCTGCATCATTTCCTCTAAACTCTAATTTTAACCCCAGTTCTTCAGCTGCCAATCGAATAAAATCTCTAATAGTAGTGGTTATACCTGTGGCTATTACATAATCAGAAGGTTTATCTTGTTGTAAGATGGCATGCATGGCTCTTACATAATCCTTAGCATGTCCCCAATCTCTTTTAGAGCTAAGGTTACCCATATATACTCTCTCTTGCATTCCTAAAGCAATACGACTCATGGCACGCGTTACTTTACGGGTAACAAAAGTTTCGCCACGGATAGGTGACTCATGGTTAAATAAAATACCATTGGATGCATGCATATCATAAGCTTCTCGGTAATTTACTGTAATCCAATAAGCATACATTTTTGCCACTGCATATGGCGAGCGTGGATAAAACGGCGTAGTTTCCTTTTGAGGAACCTCCTGCACCAAACCATACAACTCAGAAGTAGAGGCTTGATATATTTTTGTTTTTTGGCATAATCCCAATAACCTAACGGCCTCAAGTATGCGCAGTGTTCCAATACCATCGGCATTGGCTGTATATTCAGGTGTATCAAAGCTCACTTTTACATGACTCATCGCTGCCAGGTTGTATATCTCATCAGGTTGAACCTCTTGAACAATACGAGTTAAATTCATACTGTCGGTCATATCACCATAATGCAATACAAAATTACGATTTTCTACATGTGGATCTTGATATAAATGATCTATCCTATCCGTATTAAATAATGAACTTCTACGCTTAACACCATGAACGATATAGTTCATTTTTAATAAATACTCTGCCAGGTATGCACCATCTTGACCTGTTACCCCTGTTATCAAAGCTACTTTTTGTGACATTACTTTTATTTAATATTGGCCATTAGCGAATAGCTTTTAGCCTATTGGTTATCTGTTTGTTTATGAATTATTCTGTAGTTATAGTTAATTAGTCAATAGTTAGTGGCCATTAGTTATTGGTCAGTAGTGAGTAACTTATATTTTTTGATGATGCGTACATAACAAAGCTTAAAACACACATTAGTGTTTTTTTACTTCCTCTCTACGCAAGCGACAACTAAATACTACCACAGCACCTCCGCACCTCCTAAGGTCATCATATACTCACTCTACTCCCATAATCTATTTAACTAATGATCTATTAGGATAATAGCTATCAACCTTTCACTTTTACTCCTGATCTTTAAACCCTTATACCTTATTTTTTGAACCTTTATAACAATAAACCCTTAAACCTTGGTTCGTTCTTCCTTCTTAGAAGAGCCTTCCATAAGGTTATAATGTGCATTTAGGTCTAAATCTGCAGAAGTACCCAGCTCTGGCTGATGTATTTTATATTTGCTTGGGAATAATTTGCGTTTTAGTCTTTTTCTGATGCCATATTTTTTCTTGAAAATATCGATAAAAATGACCGGTGTACTCACAAAGTAACGATGAAACATACGTCGTGGCTCCTGTACAAAACGACCAAACCATTCCAGTTTGTTATTTATCATCCATTCTGACGGCCTATTTTTAGTACCCGCGTAAAAATCAAATACCGCACCAATGGAGCAAATAATAGGCACATTTATTTCATCCTTATACTGATGTACCCATTTCTCCTGCTTGGGTGCTGTCATACCCACAAAAAGCACATCTGGCTGAAACATATTCACCACCTTACACATAACTTCGCTTTCTTCTTTAGAAAACTCATGTACAAAAGGAGGCGAATAAGCACCAACCAATACATTGTAGTAATCTGTATGTAAACGTCGGTCTATTAATTCCAGTGTTTCAGGCTGAGCGCCTAAAAAGAAACAAGATCCATGTTTAACATTTAATTCTTTTAGTAAGTGGGTAAACATATCGTAACCCGCAATTTTTTGTATTTTACTACCTAAAAGGGTCTTAGCTCCAAACACCACAGCTTCTCCATCAGGCAACAAAATATCAGACTTCTTTAAGGCTTCCCTAAACTGTTTATCCTTTTTGGCTACAGTGTAAGAATGACCATTCAGCGTATTGATTACCACCTTATTAAAACAAGTTAAATCATCTAACTTGCCTCCATAAACGCGATAACCTAACAAATCAGTGTTAGATAAATACATAAAATAAGTTTTTCAAGATTATAAAGGTTTAAAGCAATTTAGTTCCAATAGCTCACCTCCTTTTCAAGGAGAAATACAGCGAAGAATGAGTGGGGAGGTGCTTATTTTTAAATGAAAAATAAGCCGAACCTTATCATATTCTTCTTTCCCTTATGCTTTAAGTGTTATTATACCTGCATATTAAATACAGTAATAGACAATACCAACATGGTATGGGTTTATTGTAGTGTTGATTTTAAATAATGTAGTCGTAATATAATTCAATGTATGCTTACTAAACTAAGCTTTTATATATTTCAAGCATCTTACTGCTGTTACTTTGCCAAGACACTTCTTCAACTCTATCAAAAGCTCCTTCAGACAACTTCTTTAATAACTTCCTATTGTTGTGTAGTTCTATTATTTTTTCTTTAAATACTTGGATACTGTGCGCTATTCCTAACATTTCAACGGTAAAACCACATGTGTCATTAATGATATCTCCTTGACCACAGGTTTTATGGCATAATACAGGTAATCCCATTGAAATTGCTTCTAAAACAGCGGTTCCTGTTGCCTCAAACAGGCTTGTAAATAACAACAAATGTGCATTATTTAGTGCATCCTGCACCTCCGCATGTGCTAGCCACCCATGAAAAGTTACATTTTCTGAACATTCAATTGAAGCTATCTCTTTCTTATCAATACCATACACATGTAATTCAATATTATAATCAGATAATTGCTTAAATACCTCAATTGCAATTGACAAAGCCTTTCGTTCATCGTTTTTGCCTACCCAGATCACCTTAAGAGTTTTAGCACTATAATCCTTTTGTATTAAGGTATCTTCAAATAGCTTGGCTCCAACCTCGGAAATAATAGGAATATCCCTTTTTACTATGGCTGATAAAACTTCTTTTGCTGCAGAATTACATGCAACTATAGCATTTACTTGTTGTATTGGCTTTTTGATATATGGTAGTTGAACTTGCCACATATTAATAAACTGTTTTATACTTTGTTTTAAGGCTTCCTTTTTCCCGTACAAAGCTAAATAATTATTAGGAACACCACCAAAACCACCAATAGGACCCCAAACCTTTGGTATACCATTAATTTTCCATAATAAACCCGGCTCCCTATATCCCACCATATTTAATTGATGAATAATATCAACTTTTTCCTTCTTAATTATTTCTTGAGCAATATTAAGAGTACTTTTCTGCCATTTTCTGTAATGATAGTAGAAACGCCAATCACCCTGGTTCCAGCACATAGTTTGAACCTCCTCAGAAACTGGATTATAATAGAATTGTATGCGATCTTTTAACTGATGTTGCTCTAAATAATCTTCAATTTCCTTTTCCCACTCTCCTTCTGTTATAACATATAATTTGCAATCTTGAGCAAGATTAATTATCCAGTTCCAGGCCATTCCGGGTTCAGAACCTTTTATCGGTGAGCACGCGTAAGCGTTTATTAATATACTTAACATTTGTTTAGTACTTTTGAATAAATCTTATCCAGTTTATTATTGATGATATCTTGATTAAATTCACCATTAACATACTTATCCGACTCAATTACCATTTGTTCTCTCAAACATTTATTATCAATTAATTCCTCAATTTGCTGGGATAATATATTTATATCTCCAACTGGAAATAATAACCCATTCTTCCCGTCTATAACAATATCAGGGATCCCTCCTACAGGAGTAACTATGCAGGGAATACCATAAGCCCAGGCATCAAGAACACCCATTGGAAAACCTTCTCCATCACTAGCCAAACAATAAATAGATGCACTTTGAAATTGTCTTTCTTTTTCATTTCCAGACACCCATCCCAAAAGTTCAATTTGATTACGAATACCAAGCTTATCTGCCAGTAATTTGGCCATTTCAATTTCACCATTACCTGCAAAAACAATTTTCCAACTAGGATATTTATCAGCAATAGATGCAAAAGCTCTTAAAAGTACTCCATATCCTTTTCGTTCAATCAAGGTACCCGCGAATAATATATTGTTCTTCCTATTGGTATCAATCCGATCTACAATAGGACAAGGATTATATAAGACTTCAATATTTTTATATAATCCCAATGCTGCCTTTATCCATACCTGCCATTGTTTTGATAATACCAGTACTAAATCGGTACTCGAAAAAAGTTTGCGATAAAGTTTTTGATTTGCGGATTCAAATAGAAACTTTTCATTAGATGGATGGAAATGAAATATTACTTTCTTATTCATCCATTTTGCAAGGTAATAAAACACTTGCTTTCTTTTTGCAGAACCAGTTGTTGCAATATGAATATGAACCAAATCATAGTTAGGAAGTAAACACATGTATTGGCTCAAGGAAAAAATAAAATATGCAATCTTTCTTAAAGCATTTCCATCCCTATGTGTCTCTATCCATTTACAATGGTATTTTTTCCATTGTTTACCCTGCTCGTGTGCTTTAACTACAGAAGTAATACCCCCACGTGTTTTGCGGGAGGTGGCAACGATTAATACTTTTGGGTTATTTCGTGGCATATTTAGCTCTTAATTCTTCTAATTCGACACGTGAATAACACTTATTTGCTTCATATAAATTGCATTCATGTGCTAATATTTCATCAATTGTAAATCTGTATTTTAAGACCTTTGCAGGTACACCTCCAATAATGGCATATGGTGGAAATTGATTATTTACAACTGCCCCAGCTGCAACTACACTACCTCGCCCAATTATAGCCCCCATCAAAACTGTCACATTTGCCCCGACCCATACATCGTCTTCGATTAGTACCTCTTTATCATTGGCCGGTAATTTATCATGAGAATCTATAATATTTTTCCCAATAACATCAATTCTATGGTTACCCGTAACTATTGTTGGTGCTGGACCAAAAATTACTTTATTACCAATTGTCAAAGGAGCTTCAGTACAAAATATATGTGCAAAACGGGGTATACTTACGTGGTTACCAATAGATAAATTCTCCAATCCAAAGAACACGGAGCTACTAGGTCTTAAACTTACATTCTGACCGACTTTACACATTTTACTTTTATATATAAAACTTAAAATCCTATCATATATATATTCCGGTAATTTAAATAATTTAATTATTAAATCCATATTAAACATTTTTACCATCCTTTTTTATGATTACTGCGGGAATTCCAGAAACAACACAGTTATCAGGTATATCTTTAACTACAACAGAATTAGCTCCAATAACAACATTGTTTCCAATTTTCACTTCACCAAAAATTTTTGCTCCCAATCCGAAATAACAATTATCACCTACTGTAACCCAACTACCATCATCATTAATATTCTTATTACCTATAACAACACCAGGAAGCAATGTGCAATTCTTGCCAATTTTACAACACTTTTTCACATGTACAAAATCTCCTGTATGAAAGATTCTTAATCCTGGTCCAATGGTATTTGGGTAAATCGTAAAGCGCAATTTAAAACCCAAACGTTTATATCTAAAAAAATGATATAAGAATAACAACTTTGATTTGCCTGTATTTTTGTAAAATTCTACAAATCTAAGCTGACATTGGTATTTGTATATATACCAAACTTCATTATGAAGGATTTTATCTTTTAAACTTGGTATAGTTTCAAAACGTCTAGAATCCTCTAGTAAATATTTTCTCAACTCCTCTTTTGATAGTATCATAATATTAAAAAAACACTATTGGAAGAAACGAATAATTCGTAATAATCTATAATCTAAGAGGAAGAAAAAAATGGCGTATTTAAGTGGTAATTTAAAATAAGGATACCTTTTTAATATTCCATCAAAGTATTTGTTTTCTCTAATATTTTTAAGGTACTCTATATTTTCTTTTCTATTTAATGAATTTTGTATACCTTCATTAATTATATTACTTCTTGTATATCCTAATATACAACGATCAATGCTGTTCTGCCATTCTAAATTTGGATAATTTATTAACAATAGCCTACAAACCTCTTTATGCAGCGCTATATACCTTTCAAATCGATCTCTCCTAAAGGTATTCGATAATGAATCTTCGTTTTCACAATAGTAATAATGATGTCTATTTATATATCCTATATTTAAAGAATTTGCTAAAAAATGAATATGAAAAATTAAATCTTCCGATATCATTTCTTTTTCCGAAGGAAACAATATTTCTTTTTCTTGAATTAAAGATAAAGAATAAATTGCATGCCACACAGACATACTATATTTTCGATCTGCTGAAATTGCAGATGGGGAACCAATCATATTTAAAAGAAAGTCACCAATATTTTCTTTACCTGAGAGAATAAAATCACAATCGGTCTCCGTAACCTTTACAATCCCCCCTTGTTTTGAAACTCTATAATAGTTACTATAAACCGCATTTAATTTTTTATTTGAAGCAACTTCATAAAGCTCTTCTATCATCGTTTCACTAACATAATCATCCGAATCTATAAAAGTAACATATTCCCCTGTGGCAATTTGAATCCCACTATTACGAGCAAAACCAAGCCCTTCATTCTTTTTATGAATTACCCTTACTCTTTCATATTTCTGAGCATATTCATCACAAATTTTTGGACAATTATCAGGAGAACCATCATCTACCAATATTATTTCAGTTTCCTTTAGCGTTTGATTTAATATTGATTCCATACAGCGATGTATGTATTTCTCGACTTTATAAATTGGTACAATTATGCTTACTTTAATTGACATTTGCATATTCACTATTATTTGATAATTTTAACCCGATAACTTCAAATTATTGATTCCAATTTTGAAGTAACAGCAATATATTCCCCAATTCCTGAATAACTATCAGACCTTTCAATTTCATTTTTTACTATTAAATTAAAAATTCTATTTGGATTATGCCATTTACGCACTTGTGATCTTCCATTTTCAGCAATCTGTCGATATTCTGTTCTTTTAATATATATATCATTCAACATATCACAAACATCAACCACCTTCTTATATATGAGACACGAATGATTATGTTTAACGTATATATTTTCTAATGCAACATCACTTCCTATTACCAATAATCCCGCTGCTAAAGCATCTAAAACTTTACCCTTTGTACCTGAACCTACTGAAATTGGAAAGATCTGTATATCATATTTTACAAGTTCATCTACATATACATCAACCCATCTTTTGTGCTCAACATAGTAACCTTTTACTATTAATTCATTGCAAATACTTTCCCATCCTTGTCCTAAAAATGTAATGGAAATATTTGATTTTAAGTTGTCCGAACTCTTCAATAAAGCTCCTAACAATTCACATGAATCTGAATATGTATATTCATCAAATTTCCCAGATATGATAATATTTAATCTGTTTTTATTAAGACTAATATCCTTATCTACAAGATCAAAATGAGGATGAGGATAAAACTTAAAATTTGTTTTCTGAGTTATTTTACTATAATACATACAATCTTCAATACCTACATAAAACTTCCTTGCTGTAACATCTTTGTATTGTAACTCTCTATAAATAGAAATTTTATAATTATTAAGTGCTTCTTTATAATTAGATTCATTTTTATAACAAAAAGAATTTTTTAATAAACGGTTATAATGCAATGGAAAACAATCATACCCGCAAACGACTAAATTAAATTTAGAAAGCTGTTTTGCTATTTTAACATAAATTCCATAATACAAAAAAACAATATCTGGTTTATAATCCTCTATTTCTTTTATATATTTTTTAGGCAAACAGTAATTTGACTCCCCATATGATTGATCAATTTTAAGAGCTAGCCTTAATTCCGCCAAAGTATGCCTTTTATGCAAAAAATTATATGCAGAATCTTTAATTATTGAGATCTCTGATTTCATTTGATTTGCATATAACTTACTCTTACCTGAAGAAACCTTATTCACATTTAAAGAATATGTTTTCATTTTACAATTATCAGGTTTAGACTTCAACAAATGGTACATCATAGCTGATGGGCCTTTCACGTTTTCAGGTGTTGGAGTATATGCAGTAACTAATATAATTTTCATAATAACATAAATTAATTATCCATCAAGTATCCCCAGAAAGAGATTTTACCATCTTCTAATATGTTCTCATAATTGGCTTTTCTTGAAAGCTTAAAAAACATAGTATTTGTTTTTAAGCTCTCAAAAAGCATACTATCGTATGGTTTGTTTAGGTATTCTTGCAGAAGATGTTTAGATGGGTTTGTAATAGGAACATTGTCGATAGCTACTTTAATAGACTCTATATTATCGTACCCTATATCAATAATATAATCGAACAAGTAATAATCAATAAGTATATTCTTGGTTTTCCAGTATTCATAGAAAAATTGACTAATAAAGTCAAATACAACATGCTCTTTATTGCCTCCAAAACAGAATGTTGACCATCTATAATTCGAAACATAAAAATTGTCTTTGGAAGTTTCTTTACAACTGAAGAAATCTAAATTTAAATATCTATCCTTAATTTTTTCAGTAATATAAACCGTTACATCAATCCATAATCCTCCATTTTGTTTTAAAAGACTAGTCCTCAGTATATCCGAAAATACAGTAAGTGAAATTTCTCCATTTTCCATTTTGGAAATGATATGTTTTGGTAAAAAAACATATTTATAATAATTATCTTTCGTTATAAGAACAACTTTATAAGACTTGAAATTCTTTCTAACAGAGTCAACGCACACTTTTGTTATCCCCTCCAGAAACTCTTCTCCTTGCCACCAACACTGCCATATAATATTCTCCTCTGATTTACGACCTATTTGTTTCGATATATCTGGTAATGAACTCTTAAAATTTATAAGAAATTCACTGAACTCATTTAACAAATACTTTTTTACAAACTTATGTCTATTCTTGTTAACAAAGTGACAAATTGAAGTTCGAGGATAATGGTACGTGATAATATGTAATGTGTTGAAGATAGCTAACTTTATTCCAAAGTATCTAGCATTTAAAATAAAAGTCCTATTCAACTTTATTACCGTATCAAATATTTTTTTAATCAATTTACAACTTTTTTAATAAGTGATTTGATTAAACACTTAGCCGTTAATCCATATTCCCTTCTACTCATAAAAAGTTTAATAAAACTAGAAAGCTTTGAATGTAACAGAACATATTCATTCTGCTCTTTTATTTTTCTATTTAAACTTTTTATCATTCCTGTCAAACTTTCAGCCTTAGTACTCTTGAGCAGCTGCATTACAGCTTCTTTATATAGTCTAGCAGCAATTAGTTTCTTTTCTGAATTTTCATCTGTTAAAGAAGTAATATTTTGTCCACTCATTCTAAACTTAACTAGAAAATTGCTAGAAGATGCAATACCCCCTTTTTGTGAAAATATGTATGTTGACAAGAAATCAGAATACCATCCTAGAGGTAAAGATACATATCCACCTAATCTATTTATATGTTCACGTCTATACATAAATTCTGTTACAGTCTGACATCCATAACCGTTAAAAACATGCCACATATAATCAGCCATACTCTGCCATGAAGGCAGATTAGGATAAAAATCTATAATTTCACTATTCTCATCCACGATTTCTACACGGGCACGAAAGACATTAGTACTGGGATATTTTATAGCTAATTCATACATCTCTTTTATAAAATTTGGACTGTATACATCATCGTCGCATAAAAGTGCAAAATACTCACCTCTAGCATACGAAAGACATTTATTCCAATTTGCAACCAAATCTTCTTTGCCTAAGTTTTGATCATTTACAAAATATCGAATACGACTGTCACTATATGATTTAACAATTGAGCCAATATCTTCAGGAGACTGATCGTTTACGACAATTATCTCTATATTAGAATACGTTTGTGACAGAACAGAGTCTATAGCCTCATGCAAAAAATCAGACTTAAAAGTAGGTATACCAATAGATATAAGTGGTTTGGTGTTCATAGCAATCATTTAGTTATTTACTCAAAAGTTTTTATCGATTCTTTTAACTTTGAATACTTCGGTAATTCTTTATGATATGAAAAGAGATATAATATTATAACAAAAAAGAATATTCCAGGATTGCTCCAAAAATGAAATATTGTTGGTATTAATAAAACATGAAGGCTAATAAACTTGAGGTATAATGGATATTTCCTTTTGAATAGAATATTTATTAGAACTGAATATATAAGAATTATAGGAATCACTCCAAAATCACTCCACATACCAATCATACCAAGATCACTAATAAATATACCATTCCCCTCAAGACTATTTGTGTAAATACCATAATCACTTTCGATAGTAGCTACTCCATTTCCAAAAATGTTGCAAAATAAATTTGGAGAGTGATCATTAATATAATAATAAAAAGATTTCCATCGATTATAGTCAGTATCAACTAATTCATTTTGTGATTGTTCCAAAAGCAATGTCCATCTACTTTTAGAAAAAATGATAAATGACGTTAAAAAACCAACTATTGAAACAATAATTAATGATTTCTGCTTTGACTTTAATTTTATCAAAGAATAAATTAAAATTGGAAAAATACCTAAAAGCATACTTCTATTCTGAAACAAAAAAACAAATCCAAGAAGGAGCATTGCGACAGTAAAATATTTCCAAGTAAACTTTTCAATGTATTTCTGTGTTTTATAGTAAAATAGCATTACTACAAAATGGATTCCATGCACATTATATCCAAAATCACTCTTAGATGTATTGCTTTCAAATTCGATAACTTCCTCCTTTATTGAAATTAAATTAGGATTTACAGCAACAATTATCCAAATTATGATTGTTAATATAGATATCCATTCCAATCCAGTAATTATATCCTTTTCAGATGGCTGAACATAGTAGAGAGCTAACAATAAGACAAAACTATAAATCCCCTTCTGAACTTTAAACGTTTGTACAAAATCTTGCTTCCAAAAAAAATATGCCGAGAACATTGAAATAAACACTCCTAGAAATATCCAAAAAACATATTGATAATACTTTCTATATATTTCTTTGAATATTATTCTTCTTTTAAAAAATAAAAAAGCACAAAAACACCAAGTCCACGTTAGAAAATGTATACTATTTAAATTTAAAAATCTAGTAATAAATGATAGATTCCAAAAACAGGTACTAAGAAGGAAACAAATAAATATATATGTCGTTTTTTTCATTAAAAACAATCTTGAATTCTAAAATAATAAGTATTCACTTACTTCTAAACAACCTGTAGCTTAATACCCTACCAGATACGCTACTTAACAGAGGTATTGATATGAATATTACAAAAAATGTGATAGCCGCAAAATGATATCCTAACGTGCTAATTCCAAGTAGATATAATAATAATCTGCACGTTAGAATTAGTGGCCAGTGCAAAATAAAATATAATAATGAATTACTTCCAATCTTATTAACTATCCTTACTCCACTAAATCGAGTTAACCCACCGCTTACTAATATTAAACCTACTATGGCAGAAAAAGAGTAAACTAAATAGTGTCCATTAACAAGATTATTGGATCTAAAATCAATATAGCTAGCTGCATAACTGATCAATAACAAATACAAAACCAAATTAATTACGATTACAATGCGATAACTTACTAAATACATATATTTCCTCACCAATGAGCCTGCTCCAAAAAAAAATGTAGCTAAAAACAAATTACTTAGACCCAATGGTAATTTTATATTAAAATAATACAAACTAAACCCTAGAAATGGAAAGATAATGATAATATATTTAGCTTTAATGATATCAAAATAAGCATATAATATATTTACAATAAACAATGAAAGTAAAAACCAAAGTGGAGCATTACCAAAACCTACACTCCCCTCTCTTAGAAATCCAATAATTGGCGAAGTAATATTTTCAAGAAAAGGTCTATCTATTGTTAAAATATTATAAGGTAAATTAATACAAAACCCAATAAATCCGAAAATAGCGAATGGAACAAGTAATTTTTGAAATTTACTTTTAATAAAATAAAAGTCAATTTTTGTTGGTTGCGTATAAAAAAAACCAGATTTAAAATAAAACCAAGGCATAAAAAAGAATGATATTTGCATAACAAAATCAAAAATTGAATTATCACAATATCTATTCGAAAACTGTAATATATGCATTACAATTATTTGAATTATAAAAACACCACTAATAAAATCAAAATGTTTTAGCCTATCTGTCCTATTCTTTTTATTTATCAATAATTCCTGAGCCATTATTCTAAAATAGTATGAAAATAAATAACAATTTTTAGTACTAGAAACTAGATTAATTCTATTACTAAATCAAATACACTAATCGCCAAAAGCATAATTAAATTTAATACTAAACACTAAGAAAAGTTATTAATTAATAATAGTTTCCCATCTCCTAGAAACAACATTACTTCGAAACTCTTGTCCTCTTAATATGGCACTATTCTTCATCTCTAAAAACTCATCCCCTTGCATTTTAATAGCATATTTAATTCCACTTTCTATATCACCTTCTGCACAAATTAAACCATTTCTATTATTTGTAATAATTTCCTTTGGACCCGAGTGATTCGTTGTAATTGGAATTACACCACAAGACATACCTTCAATAATAACCATACCAAATAATTCTTCCCAATAATTAGACTTTTTTGAATTCAATAACAAAAAGCAGTTTTCCTTATATACAGGTAACAAATTATCTAACCCTTTAATATATCCGAGATAACATATATTTATATAATCTAAACATGCCTGTTTAATTTCTCCTTCCATTGGCCCTTTGCCAACAATTGTTAGTTTACAATTGGGTAATTTTTTAAATATTTTTAACAATTCATCAATACCTTTGCTTTCTGATAAACTCGCCACAGTTATAAAGTTTAATGTTTTTTCCTTATTTTCAGATGGCTGTATTTCCATTTTATAAGAATGATGAACAACTGTTATTTGATCCTTCGCTTTGAACCCATTTGCGATTAATTCTCTTTTCGTTTTCTCTGAAACTGCAAAGACATGTTCGGTATCATTAAATATAAACTGCCTCCAAACACTTAGAATATTTTTCGAGAAATATTTACTATGTGCCATTATTGATTGATCCCAGCATGTATAAGAGGTAAATAAGAATACCCTATGCTTTTTCAATAAAGGTCTTAAGAATTTCAAATTAAAGTTATACGGAGCTATGCCTACAATAATTATTTTATTAGATGTAAATATTAAAGATATTAGAAATTTAAAGTTTAAAAATAGTTTTAAAGTATTTTTTCCTCTTGTTTTGACTAACATTACAAGCTGACGATAATAATCGAATTCCCTATGACACAAACTTATATTTTCTCTATTTGTTAAATGTTCCAATGCGTTAAAATGTGATGGAGAACCATGCTCATGAAATGTATATACTTTCTTCATTTACAATTATTTTGACTCTTACTTCGAAAGATACTTACGAAAATGATTATTTATAAAGCTTATTATTAAATTTTTCTCTTTATCTAACAACCCTATTGCATAGATAACAAACACTGTAGACACTATGGATGAAGCTGTCGTTAATAAGAACCTTGTGTATCCAACATCCATTTGTGTATACAAAATAACTGGAATAACTACTGCAATTAAAGTAATTAGTAAATTCTTAAATACTATACCATATAAATAATCTTTAAAATTTAATCCAATAATACGTTGTGTAATATATAACCTAACTAATAGTAGAACTATACTTATGCTTATTGATACCACTAATGTACTTTCAGGAGGATATCCAACACTTAAGAACATAAATGAAACAGGTAAATTTAGCAGCATAATTACCCCACTGATAATTTGATAGTACTTAATATTACCAGTAGCCTGTACTACCGAATTGGTTGTGCCTGTCAAACAATCAATCAGTCTATTTACTAATATTAATCTTGTAAAAAGAATTGTATATTCAGGTACATTTTTTAGCCAAATAGTTAAAAGTAACTCGACCTCAATTATTACTGGAACCGAAATGATAAGTAATAAATAATAAGAAAGTCTCGAGCTTTGATAATACAACTTCTTTAAACCCTCATAATCATTTGATGCATAATACTTAGTCAATTGAGGAGATGCTGCCATTTGAAAGTTTGTTACAAAACCAATTATTTGACTACTTACTTGAAAAGCTATACCTCTTGCTGCATTTATTGCAGGATTAAAAAAGATATTTATTAAAATATTAACCCCTTCATTTTTACCTATATTTGCCAGTCCATCAAATAATGACCAGCCAGCAAAGCCGAACATAGAGTTAAATAATTTTGAATCCCAACAAAACTTTATCTTTGTCTCTTTGAAATGAATCAAACAGTATAACAGATAAAGTAAACTTATAATAAAAACAACAATTAGCATTAGTGTACAATATAAAATCAACTTATCATACTTAAAATAAACTAATGCAAATACTATAATCAATTTAAGCCCAACTTCAACAATACTACTCCATGCATAAAACCCCATCTTTTCATAAGCAATAATTACAGCATTATAAGGAATTCTCATAATAACTATAATAAAACTAACTAAAGATAAGTGATATATAATTATCGTAGCTTCAAGTCTATCTGGAGGAATAGTAAGTTTATTTTTTATAAACCATATACCAATAGTTTCTCCAGTTAATAATATTATTACAGCGAAAAAAAGATAAATTACAAACGTCACACTAAAAGTCCTTTTAAGGTTCTCAATATTTTTTGTGCCTATATCAAAGGCTAAAAATCGTTGAGATGCTGTTGCCATTGTATTTGTTAAAAAACCAAACATAGCAACAACTCCGCCAATTACATTATATATTCCATAATCAACAACGCCTAAAGTTTCTAGTACGACCCTAGAGGTATACAAAGCTACACCTACGGTGAAAAGCATTCTTATATACAGAAAAATGGTATTTTTAGCTATTCTTTTATTATTAGACTGTCCCACTACGTTCTACTTTGATAGTATCTCATTTAAAATAAAAAACATTATTGACACACCTATTCATTACTTTCTTGATACTTTCCAGATGTCACATTATTTAGCCATTCTTCATTCTCCAAATACCATTTAACCGTCTTTTCAATCCCTTCTTCAAATTGCAAAGATGGTTCCCACCCTAATTCTTCTTTTAACTTAGTAGAATCGATGGCATAACGTAAATCGTGACCTGCACGATCGGTAACATAAGTAATTAATTTTTCTGAAATTCCTTCTGGACGTCCTAAAAGTCTATCCACGGCTTTAATCATTACTTTAATCAAGTCGATATTCTTCCATTCGTTGAATCCTCCAATATTGTATGTATCTCCTTGCTTGCCTTTATGAAAAATTACATCTATAGCTCTTGCATGATCATCCACATATAACCAATCACGTACATTTTCACCTTTACCGTAAACAGGCAATGGTTTATTCTGGCAAATATTGTTGATAAACAAAGGGATCAACTTTTCTGGGAACTGGTAAGAACCGTAATTGTTAGAACAATTGGATATTACCGTTGGCAAACAAAAGGTATCTTGAAAAGCTCTTACAAAATGATCCGATGAAGCTTTTGACGCAGAATAAGGAGAATGAGGGTCGTAAGCTGTTTCTTCTGTAAAGAAACCTTGCTCCCCTAAACTTCCATATACCTCATCGGTAGAAACATGATAAAACAATTTATCATTAAAATTAGCACCCCAACTATGTTTTGCTGCTTGTAGGAGAGATAATGTTCCCATTACATTGGTTTGGGCAAAAGAAAAAGGATCCTTAATGGAACGATCTACATGACTTTCGGCAGCTAAGTGAATTACTCCATCTATTTTGAATTGCAAGAATATTTCTTGCATCCTTTCAAAGTCACAAATATCTGCTTTGACAAACGTATAATTAGGCTTTTCTTCTATATCTTTTAGGTTAGCCAGATTACCTGCATAGGTTAGTTTATCTAGGTTAATAATGTTGTAATTCGGATATTTATTAATAAATAATCGAACAACATGCGAACCAATAAAACCAGCACCCCCGGTAATGAGTATATTTCTCTTATAAGTCATTTTATACATGTTATCATTTAAACAATTGCCTCTTCGTAATAAAAGGGATTTTCAATTTCACTTAACGGATTAAGTAGCGCATCTTTTCCTGAAAGTTGAATTAACTCTTCAGCAATTTGCCAATCAACACCAACTTCAATATCATTCCAAGCAATACCTGAATCGTGTTCAGGTGCATACCAGTTATCTACTTTATAAGCAAAACATGCCGATTCACTAAGTACTACAAATCCATGAGCAAATCCTCTTGGCACAAATAATTGCCTTTTATTATCTCCTGTCAATAATACGGATACATATTTTTTATATGTAGGAGAACCCTTTCGTATATCCACCGCAACATCTAATACAATACCTTCAATACAACGAACTAATTTTGCCTGATTAAACGGAGGGTTCTGAAAATGCAACCCCCTTAATACTCCGCGCGAAGATTTAGATTCATTATCCTGAACAAAATTGACAGCTCCAATATTTTCTTCGAACTCTTTTTGATTAAACGACTCTAAAAAATAGCCTCTTGAATCACCAAACACGTTTGGCTCAATAATGATAACTTCTGGGATTTCTGTTGGAGTAAATTTCATTAATGATATTTATTACCTTGTTAATTACTATTATTTATTAGTGCCATTAAATATTGACCATATTCATTTTTCAATAAGGGCTGAGCTAAACTTATTAACTGATCCTTACTTATAAAACCTAATGTATATGCTATTTCTTCCAAACATGCCACTTTTAAACCTTGCCTTTTCTCTATAGTTTCTACAAAGCTCCCTGCTTCCAATAAAGAATCGTGGGTTCCTGTATCTAACCATGCAAAACCTCTCCCCATTATCTCTACATTTAAATTATCCTGATTTAAATATTCTTGATTAACAGTAGTAATTTCTAACTCCCCTCTTGGTGAAGGTTTAATACTCTTTGCAATATTTACAACTGAATTAGGATAGAAATACAATCCAACTACAGCATAATTAGATTGAGGTATTTCAGGCTTCTCCTCAATACTTGTCACTTCCTTATTTTCATTAAAAGTACATACCCCATAACGTTCAGGATCTTTAACCCAATAGCCAAATACACAAGCCTTTTTTTCTTTTGTTACAGTGCTTACGGCGTTTTTTAACAAACCCGAAAATCCATATCCGTAAAAAATATTATCTCCTAGCACTAAGCTAACATCATCTTTTCCTATAAATTCTTCTCCTAAAATAAATGCCTGGGCCAAACCATCAGGACTTACTTGTTCCTTATAAGAAAGCTCTATTCCAAGATCCTTACCTGTACCTAACAAACGTTCAAAACTAGATAAATCCGTTGGAGTAGAAATAATAAGTATTTCCCTTATACCAGCCAACATTAATACGGATAAAGGGTAATATATCATTGGTTTGTCATAAATAGGTAGCAGTTGTTTAGACACTCCTTTAGTTATTGGATATAACCGAGTTCCTGATCCCCCAGCTAAGATTATTCCTTTCATTTAGATATTGTTTAAAATTGAGGTTAATAACTAGTATTAAATAATTACAAGGTTTTACTTAGTTTAACTATACCTCCTATTGAATTATATAAAAGGCTTCCTTGATCAATAGCGGTAATAAGTGTTAATCTAAAACCATTCTTTAGTTGTTTGCTTGCCTCTAGATATCCTGAAAACTGACCTATCTTACCAAAATAAGGTGGTGAATTATAATATATTTCATTCCCCCTACCTTTGCTTGCTGGAGCTGTAGCGTAAGTGCCAAAATTATTAGACCATGTAAAAAAACTCTTAAGTATCCACTTCTTATATTCTCCAACACCTCCACAATGCACAGCTACTACCCTATTATTGGTAAAGTATTGTATATCCCCTTTAGGCAATTCGTTTCTTAAATACTTATTAGAAGTAAAAAGAACATTTCCGATATTCTCTTGGTGAAAACTCCACCCTTGATTGTAAAGAAAATTATTATAATAATCCTCAGCAGCGGAAGCTCGCCCTTTTGAATCAACTTCTCCTCCTTGGCTTTTTGAATATATAAACTCCAGTAATGCTTTCTTCACTCTGAACTTACGTTGATATTTTTGTGTTTTATTAGTATAACTTAAGCCAGTTATACCATCATTAATATTATCTAAATAAGCTAAAGCCCCCGCTTCGTAAAAAAACTGGTGATAAGCCATTAAAGAAAACTTATTAAAATCTATCTCTATAGCCTGATCTAAAGAGCCCAAATGATTCCCAATTTTGGACCCTGGAAAATTATCTGGATGATAAGCAGTACCCGTAAAAACATACTTATAGGTTTCCAAAGTAGATAATGTATGATTGGTAATTTCATCTTCATTACCCCACATAGCCTGGTGATTGAAACCGCCATGAAGTTTAACCCGCCATTTTGTTTTTCCTAGTCGGGCATAAAGACTCTTTTGATGTAAATAAGAATTAACAAATTCATTTTTTACCGGAAAACCATCCATATCTGTATTAATCCTTTGCTCACCCATCCACCCATGGGCAAAATTCCCTTTTACAGCTATAAGTCCATTGCTTAAGGGTACATCACAATACTCAGGAATACTTAACTCTACCTTTGGTATGCCCAATGCATTACCAGAAATGGCAAAAGCACCAGTAGATAAGGTAGAGTCAACCAAGCCCATCATGTCTTTGGAGCGTCCAGCTTTAAGCTGAAAAACACCTAAGCGAGCTTTAGCATAAGCTTCAACCAATATAGCTTGCGTAGTATAACCCACATTAAAACGCGCTTCTGCTCCAGCCCCCCAATCAAATAATTGGTCTTTTTTTGAGGAGCTATAATTTTTAGTCATACCCGCCTCTAAGGATGTGGATAAACCACTTAAAGGAATACTCCCATACTGCATACTCCTCATCCAGAAAGGGACTGTATTATTAGAAGTAGCAATAGCACTTAGAGATATAAAACTTTTGATGTTAGGATTTTGGATAATAGTGTTATCGTGAGGTCGTGATATAGAAGTATTGATGCGACCTTCAACGCTTTTATTCTTCTTGTTTAAGGTAAACCTTGCTCCTAGGTGTACATCTATTTGGTCTGTTCCTTTTAATATGGAAGATATGGCACTTTCTGAAGCGATACTAAAACCTCCTAACTCAACATGAATACCTGCATTGTATTTCGAGTATTCTCTATAACTCACAGGCAAGGCCACACCAAATTGTTGATCGGTATAATATGGTGTTATACCGTAATCGTTTGAATGATATAATTGATCAATAGACTTATCCTCAGTTAATGATGTGTTTGCCCTGGCCAACAAACCTAATTTATTGGTAAATCTATAATCCACAAATAAGTTAAGAGAAGTTGGTAAAGATATTTGATAGTGCTCATTTCTGGCATTCGTCTTTTTAAAAGCATTTTCATTTTCTTCCAGATAGTTGGCTATTCTATTAAATTTAAAGTCATCTCTTTGTTGGTTAAAGTATAACCTGGTATTTTCTAATGTAATATCAAAGTCTTTACTATAAGTACTGTCAGAAGTATACTTTACTTGCCCAAAATTATTTACTGTAATACCAGCTTTTAAGGTATAATCCTTGTCTGATTCCTTTTTATATTGATAGCTAATACCTATATCTCCCCCCCAACTTCCACGGCCTTTTAAAACACCCGATAAACCAGGCTGATTAAACCAGGCACCAGCTGTTGTAGTACTTATCGTTCCTGAAGAACCCGTAATATAACTAGGCGCCAGGTCAACTTCTCCACCTTGCAAATCAACATCCACAGAAGAATGATCTACGCCCTTGATATAATATACGTTAAGTCCCAAATTTATTTTGTGTTGCTGTTTACTATAGATGTTTCTTGAAAATCCCAAACCAAACTTACTCCAACTGGCTACATTAGTCATCATCTTTTCTTTAGTAGCTACATCATAAGGATAAGTCTGACTAAAACGATGTGATTCATTGACCTCAGCTACTAATCTACCATCTAAATTATCATAGTGTCCCAATACTTGTAAAGCAGAAAAAAAAGACAACCTATTTTTTTCGCCTAACGGAAAGGATATGGAAGGCCCAATAATTTCTGTATTTATCCAACCCGATGAACCCTGATTTACTCCAATGATTCCTTCTCTTAGCATTTGTTGGTCTAACTTCAATAAATCTCCATATCCTAAGGACATACGATTACCTTGTACAAAGGTATTCAATGCAAATATATTAACATAGGTACCTGAATCCATTGAATAGGCAGGATTACTTAAAAAGTAGGGTTTGCCAAACAGATTAATATTCTGGCCCTTTGCTTTATAGTTTAAGCCAAACAATAACACAGTTAGTCCAATATATGGAGATACTTTAATCACTATAAATTTTATTGCTAAGAATTATGAGAACTTCCCCCCTACAGAATTGTAGATTATTTCAGAATAATTAGGATTTGGTTATTATTAGATTAGGTTCTGGTTTTTATTTTGTTTATCTATTAACTTATAATTTTTAATCCCCCTAAAGAGACTTTAATCTGATACACCTTTTATTAACTCCCCCTTCTCCAAGGGGGAATCTATTTCTTTATATTCTTCGGTTTTTTTCTTCTTGCTAAGGTTTTCCGTTTCCGATTTCCTTTCTTCACAATGAATTTTACCTGCTCACAATTTCGGCGCAAAATAATTAGGCATATTTAACTATTTTGTGGTTGCGCCGTTCTTAATCATTTGTTTCCCCTGGGCGTTGCCCAGGGCTATTATCTTTAGCTCTTTCAGAGCTCAATTTACAGGATGCAAATAAGCAAGCTGTAAGTCACATTCTCCCTTCTCCTTGTTCCTTTCTAAAACCTGCAAATCACTGCCTACTGAATACTGTTTACTGTAAATCCCTTTCTCCAGCCTGAGCTAAGCGAAGGCCTAGCCTTTTCCGATATTAAACACGTCAAAGCCCATATTTTCTAATTGTGCTTTATCCAGGATATTTCTTCCATCAAAAACAAAAGCAGGCTTTAACATGGCATCAAATACTTTTTGCCAGTCGTAGCTTTTAAACTCATCCCACTCCGTCATAACGGCTACGGCATGTGCGCTTTCCATAGCACTATATGCATCTGTATGAACAGTCACCAGACTTCTAATTTCTTCCATGTCCATTAATTCGCCTTTTTCCACATATCTACCCACACGGTGTGTTTGTAAATATTCTAAATCAGCAAATATTTGTTCTTTTGTTACTTTAGGATCATACACATGAATTTCTGCTCTATCTTGTAATAACTGATCAGCCACATAAATAGATGCCGACTCACGGGTATCATTGGTATCCTTTTTAAAGGCCCAACCTAAGAAAGCAATCTTTTTACCCGAAACAGTATTAAAAAGCTTATCCATGATCACCTTACCAAAACGATGTTTCTGATAATCGTTCATGATCACCACTTGTTCCCAATAATCTGCAACTTCAGGTAAACCAAAATGATGACAAAGGTAAACCAGGTTTAGAATATCTTTTTGGAAACATGAGCCTCCGAAACCAACAGATGACTTTAAAAACTTAGCTCCAATACGGGTATCCATTCCAATAGCCCCTGCTACCTCATCCACATCAGCCTCTGTTTTTTCGCATAAAGCAGAAATAGCATTGATAGATGAAACACGTTGTGCTAAGAATGCATTCGCGGTAAGTTTACTTAACTCAGAAGACCAAACTCTAGTGGTAATGATTTGCTCTCTCTTTACCCAGTTTTCATAAACCTCTACAAGCGCTTGAATAGCCTCTTGACCTGCCTCATCAGTATCTCCACCGATAAGCACTCTATCAGGATCTTGTAAATCCGTTACAGCTGTTCCTTCTGCTAAGAACTCAGGACTAGAAAGCACTTGAAAGTTCACTCCACTTCCTGTTGAATCTAAAATAGTACGAATAGCTTGCGCCGTACGAACCGGTAAAGTAGATTTCTCTATAATAATTTTATCATCTTTAGCTATAGAAGCAATCTGACGCGCACATAACTCAATATATTTTAAGTCGGCAGCCATACCCTTACCTACGCCATAGGTTTTAGTAGGTGTATTTACCGATATAAAAATCATTTGCGCCTCATCAATGGCTTTATCCACATCCGTTGAAAAAAACAAATTACGACCACGTGCTTCTGCCACTACAGCATCTAAGCCTGGTTCATATACCGGCAATTTATTTAAATCCTCATCATTCCAATCAGCAATTCGCTGTTTATTTAAATCAACAACAGTTACTTTAATATGAGGACACTTCTGCGCCAAAACCGCCATTGTAGGTCCTCCTACATAACCTGCTCCTATACAGCAGATATTTGTTACTTTTTTTTGCATACCAGGTTTAGAAAATTATATAATATTCAACTTTAATACTCAATTCAAACACCCCGAACAAACGAAATGTTTTGCTATTTTGTACAAATGTAATTGAATATTTTTTTTAGGGTAATTATATGGTGTCTTTTTTGTTGCTGGATACAGCTTCGCCCTGTCAGTCCCAAAATAATATTTAGAACATTTCAGTTTTTTCACTCATATGGTCAATCGAAATCTAGGACAATTGAGATGACCTTATATTTACATTGCTAAAATAGAACAGAAAGTTGTTAACTCGTGTTAACGCTTTTTTAGGCTTGACAAAAGACCTTTTTTTAATGACAACCATGTTCTTTTACTAGGTCACTACTAAATATTATTTGTTTTTAGCAAACAACACCCTTTTTCTCAAGGGTAACTGCATTTTCCTCACAACACCCACTAACGCCATATAAAAACATGTTTATCCAAAATAATGAGCACTTCGGCACATTTATATTGATATTCAACACTAATTTCCCTATGAATTTAACATGTGCATTTTAAGCAAATCAGTACTGATTTAATTTTAGAACATTTTTAACCAAAACTCCAAGATTTATAAGTCTAGATCGCACGATGATAATATCATCTCAAACAGTAAAGTAAATTTGAATAATAGGGCTTAAAAAAGAAAGAAAATAAATATCAGGATAACTATGTAATAATCTTAAAAAGTTATCCTCAATTGCAACACAATTACATCGTGTAACTTTAGTATTTTACCGTTCAAAAGATTCGTACAGTAGCGGATATTGCATAAAAAAGGCTTGGTATCATCATCTAAACAGTTTTAACTTTTCTGAATCCACCTTATCTACCCCAATAGATGTTAGAAACTTATAGAACAAACGCTATTTATATGATACAACTAAAGCCCAGTTGAACCATAAAATTTAAACCAGACCAATGTTTCTATTAAGTTAACCTCAAATGAAATAACAAAGTATTACAAAAAAGAATTACCAGAAAATTACTGTAACTTTTTAAAGATATAAAAACCTCACATCATGACACTTATAAAACAAATACTTAAATAGAAGAAGATAAATCACTAGCTAAAACACACCATGATTCCAAATATGGCCGTAAATCCAAAAAATCATTCCAAAATGATGCGTTTATTCAATTTTTGGTTCCGTTTTTAAGAGTTTCTGCACTTTTTGGTACTTTTCTTCGAGACCGCTTCGCAAATGCTTCGGTATCGCTTCGCACTTCTTCGCAAGCTGTTCGCAAAATGTACACAAACTGTTCGCTATACGATTGCGAATAAGCGGCGATAGGAATGTGGTAAGATGTAGGCTAATACCCCAGCAGTGTACTAAGGGTATAATACCATCTACAATTAAGCGCAAAAAAAATCACCAACTTTAAAAGGTTGATGATTTATATATTTTTTATGAAAACGCCTTAATTGGCAGCATAGGTAACTTCCAGATCATAAATCGATGTTTCATAATTACCTCCACCCTGTGTAGAAGGAACTATAACTCTTGATTTTCCATATTTACGCATATAAATAAGAGCTTGTCTAACTCCTGCTGGCACACTATTGTCCGAAGCATCGCCAATAACATGAGTCTGAGGATTAACTTCATAATAGTTAGAAGAGATAGCACCCCAATTAGGTTCTCCAATACTATCTGTATAAATTACTGATCTTATATATCTATATCCAACTTCTTTTCCAACTTCTAATACTTTTCCAGAGCCAGTTACATTTTCAAAGTAAAGGATACCTTCTTCACCAACCTGATCTATTGTATCTACCGCATTTTTAGTCCACATGTCTCTTACCGTTAATCCTTCAGGATTAATACTATCATGAGGAACCACCTCTAAAAACTCATTTAACAATTTAAATTCCTTTTCTTGCAGCTGTCTAGGACTATCAATTCTGTTTTTTTCGCAGCTGATGGCAACAATGATAAGTAATAAGGCAAAAACTCGTATAAATATTTTGGTCATCCGTTTATCTCTATTTTTTTATTAATAGCGCAAAGTAAATGTTTTATTATAATCCATCAAAAATACTCTGCACTTATTTATTCTTTTTAAGATCAATCAACTCTACTTTATATATTAAAATAGACCTCCCAGGTACTTTATCATCGTCACCGACTAATCCATGCGCTCTATGCGGAGGCATAATAAAAGTAGCTTTAGTTCCTTTTTGCAATAACAAAATACCTTCTTCTAAGCCAGAAACAACGCCACCTTGTCCTACTTTAAACGATTGCAAGCCTAATGAATCGGATGAGTAACAAGTTGTACCATCTAATAATGATACTTCGTAGGCTATTTTTACTACATCCTTCTTTTGCACAAAATCACCCGCTCCATTTTCATTTATTTCATACCAAAGACCCGTGTTCGTCTCAATCATCTTAAGATCGTTTCTTTCTACGTAATCTTTAATAGCAGATGCATCCTGACCAACCATATATCTATTTACAGAAATCAGTTCTTCAGAAGTTACTTTTCTGGTTTGTGGCTTTTCGTTACTCTGTATTTTGCAACTCACCAATAAAACAAGCACTAAAACTTGTACTAATAACTTATAGGGCATCCTTTAAATATTTTTGGTAAAACTTTGGTAATTCGTTTTTATACTTTTGTACAGCCTCCACTAATGGCAATTCTGACATTCCTCCCGCAGCATTTCTATGACCTCCTCCGGAAAAGTTCATCTCTGAAAACTTATTCACAGGAAAATCACCGCGTGAACGGAAAGAGCATTTAATAATGCCATCCTTTTCCATGAAGAAAGCCGAGATATTAATTCCTTCAATACCCAATGGGTAATTTACAAAGCCTTCTGTATCTCCGGGTTGAAAACCAAATTCTGTTAATTCTTCGGCACTTAGGCACATATATGCAGCACCTTGGTCCTCCATCAATATCATCTTCTGGCCAAGTACATGTCCCAATAATTTCATCCTGCTAAAGGAATTACTATGAAACACCAATTGATGAATCTTATCTTTATCAATATCCTTTTCCAACAAACCAGCTACCATACGATAGGTTTCCGGATTAGATGAATTATAACTCAAGGAACCCGTGTCCGTCATAATACCTGTGTAAAAACACTCTGCAGCATCTGCCGAAACATATTCGTTCCAACCCAATTGATTAATCACATGATAGGCCAATTCGCAAGTAGAAGACGATTCAGGTACTGATATCATGATATCTGCAATATTCTCAGGGTATGGATGATGATCAATCATTACCTTTTTAATAGATAAAGAGGCGATTAATTCCTGCATCTCCCCCACTCTTTTCAGGCTATTAAAATCTACAAATATTAAAAGGTCAGCTTTACGAAAGGTTTCCTCAGCTTTTGATTTTTCCTCCTCATAGTTTATAGCTCCTCCAGAACCTTTCATCCAAGACAAAAACTTAGGATAAGCAGAAGGGCTAACCACCTGAACTTGCTTTTTTAAACCTTCTAGCACATGCAATAAACCTAAGGATGAACCCATGGCATCACCATCGGGATTTAGGTGAGGCACAATGACTATATTTTGTGATAACTCGATTAACTTTTTTAATTCGTCCGTTTTAAAACTATCTATCATATTCTACTTTTGAAAAATCAAAGTTAAGAAATTCAATCTACCCATTTTGACTTACTTTAAATTATTATTAATATTAACCATAACAATTAGAATAAATAATAAGCATCATTCTTAAACATCTTAGCTTTTGACATGTTAAGATGTTGATTTAACTAATACTACAAAAAACAATACATATGGCTGGAAATAAAACTTTAACAATTATAAAACCATTTGCGGTAAAAAATGGGAATCTGGGAGCTATACTTCATAAAATTGAAGAATCGGGATATAGATTTGCGGCCATTAAAACGCTTAAATTAGATAAGCGTGATGCCGAGATTTTTTACGAAGAACACAAAGGCAAGCCTTTTTACGGTGACTTAACTGATTTTATGTCCTCAGGACCAGTTACAGCAGCTATATTAGAAAAAGAAAATGCAGTGGAAGACTTTCGTTTTTTAATTGGAGCTACCGACCCCAATGATGCCAAGGAAGGCACCATTAGAAAAATGTTTGCCACAGATAAATCACACAACGCCATTCACGGATCGGATAGTGATGAAAGTGCAGATAGAGAATGCGATTTTTTCTTTAGTAAAAGAGAAAGACTTTAACCTTAGATGAATTAATGATAGTCGCCTGTTTGGCGACTTTTTTTTTACTTGGCTTCTCTTTAAAGAAGTTACTTTTGCCACTTGCCAAAATTTATGCATCGTATGTCTACAAACCTTAGTCAACAAAACACAGCTACGGCAGCAACGCATTATTTAAAAACCTTCGACCAACTAAAAATGGGTTATTTACTTGTGCGAGTAGATAAAGACAAGCATCCCAACGATTACTGGGTAGAAGAAACCAATAATCACTTGGAAACAATACTAAGGACATCAGGCCAGTTAAAAAATGGTTTATTATCAGGTTTACAACCGGAACTGAAAGGTTTATTCGATTCCATCGATATCGCATTGGTTTTAAGGTCGGAATACAGCATAGAAAAGCTGGTGAATTACGAAGCAATTAAACAATCCGTCTACCTTAAAGCTTTTTCCTCGGAGGAAAATCTTATCACTATTATTGTAAGAGAACATACCGAGGTAGCCGATTACGAGATAAGACTGCAAGAACAAACAGAAGAGATTCAAGCCCAAAACGAAGAACTGACGGTAACTAACGAGCAGCTTTCCGAAAGCTTTGATCATGTATATCAATCCAACGTAAAGTTGATGCAAAAAGAGAAAGAGCTAAAAGCTGCTAATAACATGTTACAGTTAGTTCTTGACCATATTCCCGTTCGTGTTTTTTGGAAAGATACCCAATCGCAATATTTGGGCTGCAATAAAAATTTTGCACAAGATGCTGGCAGAAGTCATTCGAATGAAGTGGTGGGCAAATTTGATACTGACCTTTTTAGCGATAGTATTGCTAAAATATACCAAAATGACGACAACCAAGTAATGCAGAGTGGCATTTCTAAATTAAGTTATGAGGAACCACAAAACGATAGCAAAAGTGATGCATTAAGATGGCTTAGAACCAATAAGGTTCCTTTGGTAGATGATAACAATCAAGTATTTGGAGTATTGGGTACCTACGAAGATATAAGCGATTTTAAAAGCATAGAAAAAGAACTTGTTACTGCCAAGGAAAGAGCAGAACAATCCGATCGTTTAAAGAGTGCCTTTTTAGCCAATATGAGCCACGAAATACGCACTCCTATGAATGGAATTCTAGGTTTTGGTCAGTTATTAAAAGAGCCATTACTGAGCGATGAAGACCGAAACCACTATGTGAATGTGATTAATGTGAGCGGACAAAAACTACTGGCTATTGTAAATGATATTATAGATATTTCTAAAATAGAATCTGGGCAAGTTGAACTACATCAAACGCAAGTTAATGTGCACGAGTTACTGAATAGTGCCAAACAGTTATTTGAAGCTGAAGCCAAAGAAAAGGCGTTAAAATTAGAAATTGAATCTGCTTTATCTGAAGACTTTACTATTCTTCAGGATTCAACCAAGTTATTTCAGATATTAAGCAACCTTATTTCGAACGCCATTAAATTTACCGAACACGGGGTGATTACCATTAAAGCCCAATTAGAGAAGGACTATTTGTCAATAAGTGTACTGGATACTGGCATTGGTATCTCGGAAGACCTTCACGAAATTATATTTGATCGTTTTAATCAGGGCAATACCAAGATAGTCAACAAAATAAAAGGTACTGGATTGGGATTATCTATCTCAAAAGGTTTATTACAAATTATGGGCGGTAAGATTTCTTTAAGCTCCTCTCCCAACGAAGGATCTAAATTTACAATAGAGTTGCCAGTAAAAAAAAATAAGGGTTGATATTGCTACCCACCCTTATATATCTTTTATAACTGAACTAAGGTTCCTGTATCCGCCGATTCGTATACGGCCTCTTGAACTTTTAAGCTTCTTAAATAATCATCGCCATTGGTTTCAAATTCGGAACCATCTATCAAGCAATCTACAAAATGACGTTGCGTGATGTAACAACAATCACCTGCAAAACCATTGTTTACATGTTTATATTCTCTCTCCACTTCCTTTTCACCCAACTTTTGAATGGTTATTTTACCATCGGGATAAAGACGAATAGCTCCCTTCTCTCCCTCTACTAAATAGTGACCAAAAGTATATCTCGAATTCTCAAAATTAGGTTCATTAAAACGGTTTGCATCCCAGGTGGCCCAGGTTCCTTTTTCAAAAAACAACTGAACCATACCTCTATCCTCACCTTTAATCACAGAATTTAAGCGTCGCAATTTAGCAAACACCTCTTTTACCTCACCTGCATGATATCGGAAAGTATCTATAAAATGAATACCTGTTTCGTAAATCAACAACTTTGGATAATCTCTAAAGTAAGGCTGACGCGCTAAATAAGCATCTTCTCCCCATCCATCACCCATTCTGGAACGGAAAAACAGACTATGCACTTGACCTATCTCATCCTGATCGATGAGCTGACGGATTTCGCGGTGCCAAGGCTGAAACCTAAAATTTTCGTGCACCATAAAACGAACACCTGCCTTCTTAGCTACTTCAACAACCTCAACGGCTTCTTCAAAAGTAGGCGCCAATGGTTTCTGACAAATGATATCCACCCCTTTATTGGCAGCATAAGTCACCATTTCCAAGTGTGTTTCTGGAGGCGTAATGATGTCTACAAAATCAGGCTTCTCCTCATCTATCATTTTTTTCCAATCGGTATAATGACGAGCTACCTCATATTTTTCCATAATTGGCTTCGCACGATCTTCGTTTCTGTTGCTCATAGCAACCAAATCAACTTCTGGCATCCGTTGCCAAGCTTCGTACTGAAAACCACTAAAATAACCTGCTCCTATAGCAACTCCTTTATATTTCTTCATACTAACTCTTTTTTAATCAACAATACTTCGTCTTGGTCGCATAAAACTCCACATGATGATGGACAGTACGCTTAAACCTGCACAGATATAGAAAAACATATCATTAGCTGCCATCGCTTCTTTGGCATTTAATCCTGACGAAATCAAGGATTCTGCTAAATAACCAAATACAAGGATAGATGCAAAAGCGCCTAAGTTCCCTGCCATATTCATCGTTCCAGAAACAGAACCGGCATGCTCTTTACCAATATCGATACAAAATGCCCACGAAGGACTTAAGGTCATATCCGCCCCAAAAATTGCAATACTTAATAACAATAACTTCATCATGGTAGAATCTGCCTGAGGCATTAAAAACATACCTATTGCAGCCAAAGTGAAACCAATCATTGCTGGTAATCTACGAGACCATCGCCATCGACCTGAAGCATACATTTTATCCACCATAAAACCTGAAACCCAATTACCTAATGCACCAGCAATTAAAGGTGCCATGGCATAAAAACTAGTGTTTGTTCCCGATGCTTTTAAAGCTTCCTTCAAATAAGGGAACATCCAGGTTAATGTAAAATAGAAAGTAAAGTTACTCCCAATATACTGAATCATCGCCATCCACAAATTAGACGATTTCATGGTTTTTATAAAATCTAATGGCTTTGGTTTAGCCGATGATTGTTCTTGACGATTATCAATAATATACTTTTTTTCTTCTGCACTAATATCTTCAATCTCTTCGGGTGTGTCTCTAAAAAATATCCACCATACTACAGCGAACAATACGCCAACAATACCAAATACACCAAAGCTCCATTTCCAGCCCACGGCACTAATTAATATAAATACGATAGGGTAAGCAAATGCAGCTCCAAGTCGCGAACCAGAGAAATTAATACCTTGTACAATACCACGTTCTTTAATTGGAAACCATTTAAACACCACCTTTGATAAGGTAGGAAATGCTCCTGCTTCACCTGCTCCAAATAAGAAACGAATCACCAATAAAGACATGGCATTCCAGGCTGCCCCAGTTAAAGCGGTTAAAAACGACCAAACCCCAATGATGCATGCCATCACAAAGCGAGGACCTTTTTTATCTGATAATTGTCCTGCTGGACGTTGAAAAAGCGCATAACCTAAGGTGAAAATAGCCAATACCCACGTCCATTGTAGATTGGTTAAGTTAAAGTCGCTACTTATATTTTCTTTTGCTGCTCCAATACAGGCTCTATCCACATAAAGGAGAACGGTTATCAGAAAGGTTCCAATAACCAGAATTATTCGTCTGGGAAACATAGATTTATTTTAAGGGATTAAAACCAACAGCATCATTAATACCATACCGTTGGTTTAAGTGTAGATTAAAATGTAGATTTTTAAAACGATAGAATATACAATGAATAACCATCATATAAACTATCGCTTCGGTAAATTGTGTTTTGGAAAACAACGGATAACTATTCCTACCTTAAAATACCAGCAAGAAATGGTTATCTATATTTTGGTACTATCGCATTTCTCCGATAGTTTTTACTACGTTTTTCCATGCGCTAACAAAAGATTCCCAAAAATATTTAACAGGACCATACTCTTCGTATTCATCCACTGTTAAACCATTTTCGAAGTATGCTTTATTAAATTCTGGTAGTTTAGCTAACAGCTCTTCAAGCACAACATCTTGCGTTGGGTTGAATAATCTTGAAACTACTGGTTTATTTAATTTTAGTAATTCTTCAGCATGACCTTTCCAGTTCATGGTAATATTCACATCACCGCCAACCATCTCTGTAAAATGATGTAAACCACGCATGCCACCGCCAATAAAACCAAGTTCAGTTCCGCGGTCGTGCATGGTTTTATATACTTTTTTGGCAATAACCATACCTGCCTGATAAAGTGCATCAGGGTTAACCTCAATTCCTTTTTCTTGTACATCTTTTTGCAACCATTCGTCATAAATTCCTGTTATCAAAGACAATAGCATCACAGGCCTTGTTTTAGTTCTTTCTGTGATACTTTTATACATATCACACAACTGAAGAGCCTGACTCATACCCATTACCTCTGTTGCATTTAAAGGCGTATTTTCGGCAATCAATACATCCATGGCTTCAATTCCCGCTTTAGTAGCAGGAATTTTTATCATCATATTGGGGCTTATCTCTCTATTTCTGCGCGCCTCATCAATAATAACCTGTGCATCATGTTCATGAATCGGGTCACCTTGAATACTCACATACCCATGCTTTCCGTTTGTTTTTTCATAAACAGGCATAAATATTTCAGCAATCTCAGCAATTAGCTTACGCTGAAAAATACAAGCTACCTCATTATCATCATCAGACTCCTTTAGCGTTTCAGCTAATACCTTTTTGGCGTAATCTCCATACTCTGGATGCGTTAACATTTTCCAGGTATATGAAGGGTTTTGCGTACAACCTAAAGCGCCTGCTTCAATGGCCATTTTAGCTTCTTCTTTGGTGACATTATTAATCCAAAATTTTGTTGGCGTTAAGGCTCCAACTCTGTAAAAATAATCGCTAATCATAGTAGTATTTTTTTTCATTATTCTTCAATAGCAACAACTCTGGCAGGCGCACCATCGGCACCTTTAACGCGCAGAGGCAATGAAACTAAGTGTACTTTTTCTTGGGTGATGGCTTCTAAATTACATAAGCCTTCCACAATCATTATTCCTGCATCAAGCACCAAGGCATGAATTTCGGTCAGCTCCTGTGGGTTATTTACATCGGCTATGGATGGTGGTTCAACACCAATCAAGCCAACCTTTTTATCGATGCACCACTTCACCAACTCTTTGCTAATGCGAGGCAAGTCATCTCTAAATTTGTCCTCACCAACATATTGGCTCCAGCCTGTTTTAAAAATAAGACCTTCTCCAGCTTTTATCTTATCAATAACATCCCCTAGATGCGATGGCAATATCAAACCTTTATCTCCTATCGTACTTACATCAATCAAGTAACTATCCACAAAAAAGCGCTCCACAGGAATGACATCAATGGTATTTATTCCATTATCCCTATCAAAATGCAAGGGAGCATCCATATGGGTTCCTGCATGAGAATATAGATGAAAGGTGGTTGCGTTCCAGCCATCCTTTTCGATACGACGGGCCACATCCACTGATACACCGCGCATACCAGATTCAAGATTTAATGTAAGATCAATATATTTAGGCATAACAATTTAAATACACGTATTTTCAGTAATTCCTTTTATAATCTTTTAATTACCTCATCTGCAATTTTATCGGTAGCATACTTACCACCTAAATCAACAGACAAAATACCATCAGCCGTAGCTTTATCCATGGCCACCATAATTTGTTGCGCTGCTTCGCTTTCGCCTAAATGCTCTAACATGATAGCTGCCGACCAAATTTGACCATAAGGATTGGCTTTGTTCTCACCTGCAATATCTGGAGCAGAACCATGAATAGGCTCAAACATAGATGGATAATCTTTTTCAGGGTTAACATTTCCTGAGCCGCCTAAACCTAAACTTCCCATAATAGCACCACCTAAATCACTTAAGATATCACCATACGAATTCGTGGTTAATACCACATCAAATGTTTCTGGCTTAAGCACAAAGTTAGCCGCTGCTGCATCAATGTACATTCTCTCACACTTTACATCAGGGTAATTTACAGCTACTTCATTGATCACTCTATCCCAATAGGTTAAACTATTAATTAAAGTATTTGATTTAGTAATAAAGGTTACTTTATTTCTTCGGGTACGAGCTAATTTAAATGCATAGTGTGCTATACGCTCGGTTCCTTTACGTGTAAACACAGAAGTATCTACACCAAAACCATTTTCAAAATCGGGGAAGAACTGACCTCCTATTTGAACAAACTCACCCTCTGTATTCTCACGCACCACCACCATATCAATTTCTTTATCAGATTTAAGTGGTCCATCGATACCTGCATAAGTTCTTACTGGTCGATAGTTGGCATATTGTCTGAAAGCAGATCTTACTTTAAACGTATAATCCTTGGCTGGTAAAGAATCATCCACAGCAGGTAGCCCTACTGCGCCAAAAAATATGGCATCAAATCCTTTTAAGATTTCCAGTCCATTCTCTGGCATAAACTCACCATTTTTTAAATAATGACCAGCGCCAAAGGTGAAGTCTTCTTTCGTTAACTCAAAATCATTTTTAGAAGCTACTGCATCTAAAATTTTAACCGCTGCAGGCACAATTTCATGACCAATACCATCTCCAGGAATAACAGCAATTTTGTAGTTCTTCATTTCTTAATTAATTATTAGTTATCTATCTTCTGAATTTCTTTTTCAATCAGTTCTCTTGACCTACGAACGTGCATTGAAGCTGCTTCTGCCGCCTTATCTCCGTCCCCTTCTTTAATGGCTTCTACAATTTTAATATGCTCTTCTAAGGTCTCCTCTGGTGGTCGAACCAATCCCATTTGGGCAATCTTATCATGGATACTTCCAAAAACAAATAGGCGACGTAATACCTTATTGCCTGTATCATCAATTAATATTTGATGAAATTTCTCATCGGCTCTAGCATATTTCGTTGTCACTATTTTTTTATCCTTATTCATAAATGGAGTGATTAAAGCCTCCATCCTTTTAATCGTATCCTTATTTGTTAGCTCGGCTAATTTTCGAGCAGCCATTCCTTCTAGCGCCTCTCTACATTCAAAAACCTCCAACATTTCCTGTAAGTCAATATCCTTTACATACATTCCCCTTCTGGGCTTGCTTTCTACCAACAATTCAAACTCTAACATTTGAAGTGCTTTTGCTAATGGCGTGCGACTTACACCTAATTGTGCCGACAGTTTTTCTTGAATGATTTTTTGCCCAGGTTTTAACTCCTGACTTAATATCATGGCCTTTACTTTATCGTAAATGGGCTTACTCAAATCTGGCTGTTCAATCTGTACTCTACTCACTTGTTTGTTTTTTGTATACAAAATTCAAATTTAACACTTATTTCTTAATTCCAAAGTAAATCATTTCTTTTATTTCAACCTCATACTTTGCTAATATTCTATCACTTACATTTAAAACATAGGTAAATCAAGGAATTCGGAACATTTATGCACTTCCTAATTATTCCAAAATAAATTATATTTTAGCGTGAAATTTTAAATGAAGAATATTTTCATCCAAAAATAGAAGCGGATGATTTCGAATATACCACACAAACATTAATTAATAACATATTATGGCTGAACTAATTCCAAGCGACGTTCTAGAACAAGCTTATGCAAATCAGAAAAAATTGGTTACCGAAGTAATTAAAACAAAGGGAATTGCTGGATACAAAGCGGCAGTTTCAGGAAGAGGTGGACAGAAAAACATGGGCTTAAGCACATTGCTTGCTGGTGTACTTTATCAAGATGGCAACCTTGAAAACAACAGTACCATTGAGCTTAGCGACTTTAAATTAGCTAAGATTGAAACTGAAATAGGCTACCGATTAGCGCAGGACGTTAGTGAACTTACCTCTGTAGAAAATGTACAATCTTTTATTGCTGAATTGCTTCCTGTATTTGAAGTACCTGATGTAACTTCAGAAGATCCTGCAAACATTACCGTTCCTGAATTAATTGGAAGCAACACTTTTAGTTCGCATCAAGTACTTGGTGATGCTGTTCCCGTAGGAAGCGTTGATCCAAACAGCATAGTCGCTGAACTTTTCCATAACAACACAGCTATTAATACAGGTAAGGGAACGGATGCAATGGATAACCAATGGGAAGCTCTATCCGTGGCTATTAACTTTGCCATTGAGCATGGTTATTCGCCTAAAAAAGGTGACATTGTAATTACTGGAGCTCTAGGACAAATACATGCTATTGAAAAAGGAACTTATACTGCAGACTACGGAAAACTGGGTAAGTTAAAACTGGAAGTGAAATAGATATTTTGACACTCACTTATTTAAAGAGGATTCTATTGCTTAGGTATTACACCAAATATTTTGTTTTGCAAAGAAACTTATTTTAGAAGATGATTTCTTATTACTTAAAATATAGAAATCATCTTCTGTAAATTGTTTTGCTGCTTTATATAAGCTATAACTCTGTTATATTCCATGTTGCTGGCTTTTGAACAGCAGGATATTCTTCAAAGGTTGATTTAAACTCTATCACATAACTTGCAGCCCAGCCAAATACGAATGGGTGCCTAGCATACCAATCATGATAGCTGTTTGTTTCTCTGGCTTTCTCAAAAGGATCGTTTCTGAGGTCAAATAACAGAGGTGCTTTTAGAGATTCTAATTTATATACCCAAACATCCTGACCAATTGCCTTTTGTTCCATATACATAGCCTTCCATCTATCGGCAAATCTAATGGCAGAAATTTCGCCTGCATCGGTAGCATAAATGAAATACTTACGAGGATTTTCATCCGTTTTACCGCTCCATAATGGTAGCATATCAAACCCATCTAAATGATTTTTAAATACTTTATTATTAGATTCGAAAGTACCTGCTAAAAGCTTTTCTGGCGTATCTTTGTCTCCTGCTGCGGCTAGTAGTGTGGGTACCCAATCTAGGTGTGATGTAACGTCATTTACAATAGTTCCAGGTTCAATATCATATCTTTCAGGGAATTTTGCTAAACAAGGCACTCGGAAACCACCTTCCCAATTCGTTGTTTTTTCACCGTGAAACCAAGTTACACCAGCATCGGGCCAGGTAGCCTGATGTACACCATTATCTGTGGTAAAAATTACTATGGTGTTGTCATCTACTCCCAATTCCTTTAGCTTTTTTTCAAATTCACCCACAATCCAGTCTAAGCGTAACATACCATCAGCATAATCACCCAAGCCTGACTTTCCTTTCCATTCGTCATTTATATGCGTCCAGAAGTGCATACCAGTTGTATTCATCCATGTAAACCACGGCTTATTCTCTGCTGTTTTTTCTTCCATAAATTGAAAAGCAGCCGCCATAAATTCCTCATCAACTGTTTCCATTCTTTTGCTGGTTAAAGGTCCAGTATCTTTAATCGGGCCATCGGCAGATGCTTGCAAAACACCCCTTGGTACTGCTACTCTTTTAGCCTCTTCTCCAGTTGGCCAATCTTGATGTTCAGGCTCTTCCTCTGCATTCAAATGATATAAATTACCAAAGAATTCATCAAATCCGTGATTAGTAGGCAAATGTTTATCTAGGTCTCCAAAATGATTCTTCCCAAACTGACCTGTCGCATAACCCAAAGGTTTCAGCATTTCAGCCAATGTGGCCGTTTCATCCTGAATGCCAATATTAGATCCAGGAAGGCCAACTTTGGACAGGCCTGTTCTAATAACATGTTGTCCTGTTATAAATGCAGAACGGCCAGCTGTACAGCTTTGCTCAGCATAATAATCCGTAAACATTAAACCATCTTTTCCGATTCTATCAATATTTGGAGTTTGATAGCCCATGATGCCATGACCGTAAATACTTAGGTTTGGCGCTCCGATATCATCGCCCATGATGACTAAAATATTTGGTTGCTTTTGAGCTATAGTTGCAACTGCTCCAAGGAGTATAACAAATGATGCTAAGATTAATCTTTTAATTAAATTTTCCATGTCTTGTATTTTTAAGGATACTTATTTTTACATGACAAAATTTGAAATTATTCCAGTGTGAAAATTGTATATACCTGCAAATGACTTGTCGATATCTGCACAAATTATAAATAGTTTATATTTATGCTTTAAATGCTATATAAATGAATGAGGCTAAAACGATAAAAATAAAATACACCTCCATTAATAAATCGATAAATTCTTTAACAAGTATTTTTTCAAACCTAACGGTTAAGAAACATGAGCTAAGTGGGAGTTATGGTAATTCTTTTGTAAAGGTTAATTTTTTCAATCAAATTGAAGGATTACAGATGAATATTATTCGCGCTAAGTTTAATGTAGATGTATTATTAGAAGATGATGATATTAAGGAAAAACCACTTACTATAGTTCGTTTCTGTAACAAAGAACTGGTTGAGGATACATTTAATAAATACTACAAGTTTACCGATGAAAAAGTAAGTAATATTAGCTTGTTTAATCGGCATACACCTTTAAATTTATTGATTCCTAAGGGTGAAGAAATATACTTGATAGGCTTTCAGGTCAACACTAATGTTTTAACGCAGTTTAGTGAAGATACATGGCCCGAGTTACCTGAACTAATAAATTTTAATTTGGCTTGGAAACATCAGCTATATGGCGACTTAAGTATTGAGGAGTATTTTAATGATATATTTAGATTGCAAGAAACGCGCATTGGAAAAAATGGATTGATGTTATCGAAGGCATTGGCTCTACTAACCCATTTTTTTATTCAGCTTTCTTTACAGGAAGAAAAGAGTAAAATGTTTGATGTTATTGAAGAGAACCTAAAAGTTATGCACAAAATTAAAGATGCACTACTCGAGCGAATCAATAATCCACCTGATATTAAATCCTTAGCTCTTGAGTTTGGAATTAGTGAATCTGGAATTCATCATAACTTTAAAACAATTTTTGGCGTTCCTCCTATCAAATTTTTACAAAATTCTCGACTTGAAAATGCCCGTAATTTATTAATAGACACTAGTACTCCCATTACAAACATTGCTCTAGACTTAGGCTATAATGATTCCGCTCATTTTTCTCGCAGTTTCAGAAATAAGTTTGGAATGTCTCCTTCATCTTACAGAAATGGTCGACTTTTATAAACTTTAATAATCCATTTGTCACAATCATTTAAAACTGAGATAAAAATGAAACTAAATTCTGGGATTGTTCTAATCTCATTTTTTTTCTGAGCCTTGAACGTGAAACCTTTATACTTTCTGGTTTAATATGAAGTATGTAAGCTATGTTTTTAATGCTAATATTAAGCCTGATTAACACACATAACTTAAGGTCGGCCATACTTAATTCGGGGTAGACTTTTAAAAGTTTCTTTATAAAGTCGGGATGCACCGATTGAAACACCAGTTCAAATTGGTTCCAATTATCATATGAAGTTCTATCCTCTATTAGCTCAAGCATTTCATCAATATCAGCTTGATCCTTTTTTCGAAGATTTGCATTCTGTTTAAACTGACTTAATTTACTTTTAAGCTTTACCAAAAACTCAATAGACTTTTCTAAGTTAAGCGCATTTTGAATAAGCTCTCTTTCTTTAGAGCTGATATACTCTTGGTGCTCATTATTTATGGATAAGGTGGCATGTATCCTGGCTTGTAATTCTATTATATCAAAGGGTTTCTTTAAAAAGTCAACAGCTCCAGCTTCTAATGCCACTTTTAAACTGTTAGAATCGCAATTTATACCAGTTAATATAATAACAGGTATATCCTTTGTTTTATCATCTTTCTTAAGCTCATTTATTAAATCAATCCCATCTTTTAAAGGCATATCCCAATCGCTAAGCACAATATCGGGATGCATTTCCTGAGCAATTTTAATAGCATTATTAACACTATTGGTTTGATATATAATACAATTAGGCATGGCTTCTTGTAATGATTGAGAAATCAATTCCAGATTCTCGATAATATCATCAACAATTAGAATCCTACTGTTTAGTTCGTTTTTCCAATTCATTTAAAGTGTCTAAATAAAGTTCCTCATCGCAAAGTCTAATGGCTGTTCTAATCTTTGCAATAAAAACTAAAGTATTTTTATTAGTCTCTACATCTATTTTATTTAAAATATCTTGTATCTCAGAAAACTGAAAAACTTTTAATCTTTTCAGTTTTTCAATGAATTTAATTTCAACACATGCACATGCATTAGTATCATCTATTCGTTTATCATCATTGATTACGTAATTAAAAGGCTTATCAAACTTTTCTTTATAAGGGATAGTAAACCAAAAAGAAGCACCTATATCTGTATTGTTTTTTACACCAATACTACCTTTGAATGTTGACACTGCCACTGAACAAAATGTAAGACCCAAACCCGATGATAGACGGTCTTTTTTAAAGCTTTTCTGGGAATCATTAAAAATAGTATCCATTAAAGCTTCATCAATACCCGTTCCACTATCGCTTACAATTATTTTGAGCATTTTTTCTTTTTCAAGATATTCTGTACCAATTTGAATAGTGCTCCTACTGGGTGAGTTTTTAATGGCATTAGATAACAGGTTAATCAGTACACGTGTAAGAATTTCGATATCTGCATTGATTAAACCGTCATAATTATTCTGGGTATTGATGATGATACAATTCCCTTGAGCCGGAATGATCATTTCGTTTAAGGCTTGTTTTATTAGCTTAGAAACCGAAAATGTATTGAATTTTAACTGATCTTGTCGATTCTCTAATTTGTACATATCCATAATATTGGATATTAGGCTGAGCATACTTTTACCAGCTCCCTGAACCAACTCTTCTCTTAATTTATAATTGCTTATACGATTGTAATTTAAAATTACAGAAAGTGGATTTTTTAAATCATGTACAATCATATTTGAAATGAGCTCCTTGTGTTTTTGTAGAATAAGTATTTTCTCGTGCTTCTGCTTTAATAATATATTCTGCTTTTTTATTTCTGATACTTGCTCATCAATAGTATTTTCCAGTTCATTATTAATTTGTTGAACCAGTAATTCTGCTGCCTTCGTTTTTTTTCTTTGCCATAATAGTATCACTATTGAAATAGCTTCAATAATAGCTAACACCAAAAACAAGGATATAGGAATCCAGTAATCCCAAATCGTTTTATGACTATTTATAATAGTAGTATTGTCAGGAAGATGAGATGTGGATATATTAAATTTATCTAATGCTCTTTGATTATAAATAAAGCGTGAACTATTGATGCGATAGTAATTAGAATGCGTATTTTTGCTCATTAAAGTACTATCAATACAGGCAGCTGTTTTGTACCCTAATTTATTAAAATCTATGCACTTTCCTCCTAAAACATTATCGATTATATAATGAGATACATTTACAAATAATGGAACTTGCAGGTCTTTACTAATTTCTTTTAAGGCATCAAAGGGTATAACGTTTTCATTACGATTTTTATGAATGTATTGATAGAATGCAACCGATTGTTTAGGTAATTCTTGAAGTATTTTTACAATTTCTTTGGGAGTTTTGTCTTGTATAATATGAATATCTACATTGAAATCAACCTGCCCAAACTCATCAACCAAGCGCTGATGCGTAAATTTATCCGTAAAGTAATAGATATGTTTAGTACCTGGTAGAACATCCATTATATTTCTGAAACAATCCTTAATATCATTCATTACTTCAATCGTATTCAGGCTTGGTAATTTTTCTAAATCATAAATGCCTCCTAAGTAAAAAGAAGGAATACCTTTAAATATTGAAGGCAAATAATTAGAATACCAAATAGCAACATCTCTTTCGGTACAAATAATCGCATCGGGTAAATGATCTTTGTATTTTAACTCTAATAATTGCGAAAACTTGTTTCTGTAGGCTACACTAGTTCCTAAATTTGAAGAATCAAAATTCTCATAATGAATAGTTACGTCAAAATCCGAATGTTCAAAATAGTGTTGCATCCCTTCGTTAAAATAACTAACAGCTGGATAATTTTGTGGATCACTATGTAGTACTAATAGTTTATAATGCTGGCTGGCATTTACTTGTAAAGCAAAAGGTATAAGAAACAAGTACACCAGAATATATTTTTTATTATTTCCTCTCAAAATAAGATGCACTTTTATATTAAAAACAATAATATTTTAACTAAAATCCACTCATACAAAACAAACAGAAAACACATACAATCCATTGTTTTCAATGCATAAAATGGATTAGCAAAAGGTTAACATACCAATTAGACATATACTAAATATAAAATACTACAGTAGTTTGTTAACCTTTTGCTATACCAATAAACGTACCATTTATTTTCCCTCATACGTACTTTTGCATAATCACTTACTCCAATTCTTATAGGAGTAATTAATATAGATCTTGTTGTTATGTGTTGTACGGTATTTAAAAGTGTTAAACTACTTGCATTAATGCTAATGTGTTTTGTAAGTGTAGTGGCAAACGATGTGAATCCCTCAAAAAGAGAATCCTTTGAGAATAATAAAATTAGCGTGTTATCAGAAACTCAAACTTGGTACGCACTGCGTTCGGGTGATTGGAACGATTGGGAAACCTGGACACTTGACCCTTCCGGAAACCTACCCAATAACCCAATTAATGAAGTTCCTTCTGTAGAGGATATTATTGTTATTCATACAGGTAAAACCATATCTATTCACCAAGCAAATGGAGTACTACAATGTAGCAGAATAACCATTGATGGACGTTTAGATATTTCGGCTTCGGATATCACACATTCTTTTGGACAAATACGTGGAGGTGGACGAATTATTTTGGCGAATAACAATTTTCCAGATGGAGATGCTACACACTTTAATTCATCCAGCGGACAAGGAACGGTTGTTTATACAGGGGAATCTTATGCGTTAAATACTGTATCTTCTCAGAGCTTTACGTATTACAATATGGAGGTAAACTTAAACGATGCCAACCAAGTATTAACTTTACTCGGAAACTGCAGTTTATCTAACTCCTTGGTCATATCCAAAGGTATTTTTCAAATTAATGATGATGTATCAACAAGTACTTTAAATATTACTATTGAGAATGATTTACAGATATCCTCAGGTGCTAAAATAACCGTTGGTCAAGGAAATACAATTGGCAGCAACAGCATTGGTTCTAATCAATTACCAAGTGTAGGAAATTACCATAACATGCATCACCGTTTAACGATAGGTGGTAATCTACATAATGAGGGAGAGCTTTTGTTAACCAACAGAACCTTTCCTGTTTATGATGAATTAGCTACAGACGGAGCGGCTGTTTTAGAATTTAACACCTTAAGGGATAGTAAAGCGCTATTAGAAGGAACAAGCAACTTATATACTTTAATTGTTAATAAAGGTGTGGATAAAACCTATCAATTAGAGATTGATGCAACCGATGAATCGTATTTTGCTCTATTGGGCCCCAACAGTTTAGGAAGAGTCACAAGTGCTCCCTATAGCGAATCAAATCCAGAAGTTAGAAAAGCCTTATGGATTCAGAACGGCACCCTAAAGTTGAATGGAAAAATTCATATCCCATCCTTAAGTGAAGGTAATTCAAATGGTGGTAACGGTGATTTTCAGATTGGTCAAAATGGACGATTGTGGATAGCGTCGGCAGATACCCGAGTATATACAACTGCTCAAAGTGTTAATGATGTGCCCGGACAAACAGCTCTTGGAGTTAATGGTGGAGGCGGCCATCAAGCGTTGTCTATATATGGTGAATTAATGGTTTCCGATGGATTTTTGAGTACTCGAAACAGTGCAGGACTAATTTTTTGGGGTGATGCTAATGGTCAGATGAAAATTAGTGGAGGAACTATTGAAGCTGGGCAGATTCGAAGTCAGTCAGGTGCGTCTGGAGTTGTTTCTTACAATCAATCGGGTGGTGAGATAATTATTTGGGGAAATAAAAATGGAGCTGCCATTGGTACTAATTTCCCTTTGTTTGGACTCGATAGTGAAAGTTCTGTTTTTCAAATGAGTGGTGGAAGCATCAATTTTAAGGATGCTAACAACAGTTCTGTTCCTGAATTCAAAGTATTATCAGCAGAAAGTAATTACCAAGTTACAGGAGGTAATGTTGTTGTTGAAATGGATGATACGGATGATTTTGACTATCATTCAACGGTACCCGTTTATAATCTAACCGTAAAAAGACAGGGGGAAGTTATTACAAGTATGAGTCATGCTTTTAAGTTAGAAAGCAATCTTGTGGTACTGCATGATTTAGTCTTGGAAACACCAGATCAGGTAACTAACTTCTCAAAAGATGTTGTTCGGTTTTTGCACAATGGTAATGATGTAACTATCGGAAGAAATTTCACCATTGAGCGCGCAGCAACCTATGAGCATCATGCTATGAGTGGTTATAACAATAGAAACAATACCCAATGGCTGACGAGCTGGAGCAAGAATACAACAACATTCAATGGTACAGAAGATGGGGTTCTTTATTATACCTGGTATGATAATCCATCTCACGCACAGGAGCAAGTTCTTTGGAACCTAACGGTTGATAAACAAAATGGCGCTTCCATAAAAGTTGAATGTGATGATAATAACCGTGTTGTCACAGATAATACGTATGCCCGATTGGTGAGATCAATGGGGGAATTACGTGTCGAAAATGGTACCCTAGATCAAGGAAACTGGGGAATCAGAGCTTTCGGACCCATTGTTAACAAGGGTACACTTTGTACTTATGAGCATGGGGTAACAAGGCATGGCGCTTACTTGGCAACCAATATCAGCAACCAGGATATTCAATCTTCAGATGATGCCATATTTGGGTATGTAAAACTTGAAGGAAGTACTTCTACAGCAATGACATTTACCTCTGATATATACATTAAACGATTAGACTACAAAAGGGGTAATATTAACCTGGGAACTCATAAGCTAAAGCTTGATTACCTTGTGAAATATAATACCAGGAATCCTTATGTACCTTTTAATAATATTGGAGATGCCAGTTCTACTAAGATGATTTATACTGCTGGTAATGCTTCGGATGGCGGTTTACAATTAAAAGTAGATGCTAACCAGAGTAATTACATTTTTCCGATAGGATGCAATGGAAAATATACCCCGGCCATGGTTGAGGTAAAAAATTCTAATATTTCCGATGGTTACATTACCATTGTTCCTGTTGATCAGGAGTTACAAACAACTAACTTAAATGGCGGTAGCTGTTTAAGTTATTATTGGGACGTACAACCGCAAGGTTTTGAAGCTACTAAACCTATTGTTCAATTAACCTTTAGGTATAACAACAACGATATTCCAGGTAGTATCTATAATGCCTATGACTATGTAGCTGGTGAAGTACTTAATACTGGTGCGTTTACCAGATGGTATGAGGATTCTCCTAGCCCTGATTATAGCAGTGTTGCTGAGAATTCTAAAAGCATTGTTTTAAACGGTTCTAGTGATAACGGGTTTGAGATAAAAAATGCCTCCTATACAGCTGGTAGAGAAGCTCGCTTTGAAGGCAGCCCTGAGGTATACTATCTAAATACAGGTTCAGGAACTAATCTTTGGACAAATCCAACATCATGGGTAATGGATCGAGACGCTAGCATAGCTGCCTCTGATTACCCCAAGGAAGGTGATGTGGCTATTCTTCAACGTCAAGGTGCTTTTTATAGTGGTTTGGTAACGGTTAATCAGGCTTTAAATGTGGGACGAGTTGTGTTTGATGATCAGCATGGTTATTCAGGTGGATGTCCGCGCATTATTTTTTCCAATAATAATAACTACCATGCTTACTCATCTACACTTAACTATGTTGAGGTAGCCGATACACATACAGGAACCGAATTAGATAATTATGCCGCTGTTATTGCATTTGAGATAGATGAGCATTATAATGGTGATTTGCCTAATGGTGATTTTTCCAATTTTCATCAATATGATGATGCGCTTATCATTTATGATTGGAGTGGAGCTTCTTCAAATGCTGAAATAACCCTATCAGATTCATTTACCGAATATCCCTCTTTATGGTTTAGCGGTGGAAACAATAGTCGCCTAATTAACATGCCAAATGAGGATGTAACCATTAACAGAAATATGAACATTGTGCATCACTCTATAGTCCGCGCAGGAGAAGGGAAATTAACCATTGGTAAGGATTTAAAAATAGGTCATTCAAGTTATAATAACGGGCAGTTTTTGCTTTCTTCTTCCAACGCTAATGTTTCTGAAATTAATGTTCTTCAGGATATAATACTACGCAATACTTCAAATAATAACATGGCTTCTCAAATTGCCATAGATAATGCGGGTAATCAGCTGCTGCAGCATAATCTGAATGTATACGGAGATTTCCAGCTTGAATCAGCTAATGCAAGTGTTCAACTAGGAAATGATACTAACCATGCCCATGCTGTACTTAATTTGCTGGGAGAAGGTGATCACAAATATTCATCTCAATCATCGAATGTTGTATTCTCGCGCATAATTGTGGATAAAGGAGGTTCACAAAATCATTCATTTACGTTTGAAAATGCATTTAACTTAACAGGACCAACCAATGGGTTAGCCGAAGAAAAAGCGTTTATCCTAAAAAGTGGTTCAGCTATTTTTAATTCTGCAGAAATCAATTTACCATTAAATACTGGAGGAGCTGATTTTAGAATACCTGCGGATGCGGCCTTAGTAGTGAATGCTGGGATGCTTCACTTTTATGGTGATGATAGTGGAATCTATTTAGATGGTCGCCTTCAAACGGGATCTATTCCTGGAGTTATTCCAGCCGGCACAGTCCTCATTAATGGTATGATGGCGTCGTTCTTTGGAGATGCGCCAGGTAATGGCAATAATTATATCGAATATTCTGCTTCGGGTAATGCCGAATTGATACTGGATGGAGGTATGTTGTGCGTTGGTTCGCAAATTCGTCGACCAGAGAATACGGAAGAAGGTATATTAAAATACACACAAAATAACGAGAGCGGATTGGTGGTTGGAGAATTTGCCGCGCCAGTTAATAATCGAGGTGTTTTCGAAATTTTAAATGACGGAAGTAGTTTTACTCAAAATGCCGGCGACCTTCATATTGTCAGGCCACAGGAAAATGCTACTTTCCCAGCTTTCTATTTTGATCCTGAAACGGTCAGTATTGAAAGTGGCACGAGTATTCAAATTGGTCAATCATCAGACCTTAATTCTCGGTTCTTTGACCTATATATAAACAAGGAAATAGAGAATCTAAGCATATTAGGAGCAAATAATGAAGCTAGATTGGTAACTGTACCTTTAACTGTTGGAAATCTTGATGTAGGTGATTTACAAAATACTGTTCCTATTGCTTCAACATTTAATGCCAACGGGCAAACTGTTACCATAAAAAAGGATTTTACTAATTATGGAGTGTATGAATCCAATGGCAATGAAACCATATTCACAAGTGAATCGCAACAAATAATAGGAGGAACAGCTGAAACAACTTTTTCAACCTTAAGCAAACAAGGTGCCAACAGTTTAGTGCTGGAACAAAATTGTACTGTAGAAAATCAATTAAACGTTACATCCGGTACTCTTTCCGACGGTGGTCATACAGTCACACTACAAGGAAACCTTCAAAATACTTCAGAAATTATTCATTTGTCTGGTGGCGATGGAATCTTATTTAAAGGCAACGAACAACAACTGATTGATGGCAATGGTGGTACTTTGGGTAAAATGTACATTGATAATGGGGCATTCGGAGTTAAACTAACAACAGCTACAGATTCCATTACGATTAAGAATGAACTGTGCTTAAAAGCTGGAGTCCTGGATATAGGCGAAAATCTTCTTGTAATGTCTGAAGACGCCATTTTTACTCCCATTGAATCTTATGGGACAAATAATATGATTCAAACCAATGCTTCTTTTACAGATAGTGGTATTAAAAAGTATTTTAATAATGGATATGTAGGTAGTACAACTTACCCTATAGGATCTGGAGGTAAATACACTCCAGTTGTGGCAAATATTTCATCTATTTCGGGAGGGGAATCAGCGCTTATTGTAAAAGCAGCTAATGAAATGCATCCATCCATTCAAGAAGATATTGAGAACCCTGATACTGAAATTGTCGATCGTGAAAATGCACTGAACTACTATTGGAGCTTACGCAGTACCGGAGTAACTTCCTTTACAGGCCATGTTGAAATGCATTTTACATCTAATGATATTCTTATCAGTAATCAAAATGGTTCAACGTATAGCGCTGCGGATTACATTCCTGCGCGTTTGATTTTTAATGAGTCGGATTGGAATAAGTTTGATTGGGCTGATTTTGAAGAGTCAAATGATTTAATGCGATTTAGCTATAATGGTGTTTCAGACAGTGAGATTTCTGGAGATTATACTGCAGGAGTTCAGCCCAACTCACAAACGCGTCTTGGAGCCATTCCTAATAGCGTTCCTACCTATGAGTCTGTTGTGTCGGGAGACTGGTCATCGGCATCCACTTGGCAAACAGTGCCCGCTGGAGGTGCGGTGCCTGTAGGCGGCCCAATTGGAGCTCAAGTGATCATTAATCCAGAACATACGGTTACTATAGCTCAAAAGTATCGATCCTCCTATCGTACTACCATTAACGGAACGATAAGTACGGGAACAACTTTTGGGAATCGCCTGGGTATTGTTGAAGGTACTGGAACCTTAATCAGTGAATCGGAAATAATACCTGCAGGTTTTTACGATACTTTTTTATCTGAAGAGGGAGGTACTTTAGAGTATTCTGGAACAAATGATTATGACATCTTAAATAACCTATCGGATATTAATAATCTAAAATTAAGCGGAACAGGTGAACGTCGTTTTCCCAATGTAAGTCTTAAACTAAAAGGAAACTTTACAATTCAAGGAGATAATACCTTGTTAAATTGCATTAATGAGCATAATCAAGATATGATTATTAAAGGTAACCTAAGCTTTGTTAGTGGATCTGTTAATTGGGGAAGTGCTGTAGGTAATAGTAATCCAATGGTTGAATTTTCGGGAGGTGTGAAGCAATATATAAATGGTGCGTCATCATTTACAGATGCAAATTCTTTTAATTGTTTACGTATTGATAATAGCTACGGTGTAGATTTAGAAACATCGTGTTCTATCAATAATATATTGGATTTACAAAGTGGTATTGTAAGCACAAGTTCTACAGCAAAATTAACGGTATTGAATAATTCGGTAAATGCCATTGTTGGAGGCGATGTACAAAGTTATATAAACGGACCTTTATATAAAGTTATGCAGTCGAGTCAAAACTTTAGATTTCCGCTAGGGCAATCAGGTAAGTTTGCACCCATCCATATCAATACTAGTCAAAATTCAAGTGGTCTTTGGGTGGCTGAGTATTATAAATATTCGCCATCAGACCACAGTCGCAACATGGATGTGGAGGCCTTAGAGGATCCATTGAAATATATTAGTCATCAGGAATTTTGGCGAGTTTTAGGCCCTAATGCACAGGCTAAAGCTCACATGACCTTTAATTGGGGAGCTCATAGTGGTGTAGATATGTCTATTGTGACCATGGGTGTTTGGAAGTCTAGTCCTTCTGGCGACCAGTGGCAGGCGCTTACATGTAACACACCTACAGGTAGTAATCAGACAGGAACCATCACCACAAGCACTGCCAGACCATCCTTTGATTGGAGTAATGAAGGTAGTTATTACACCTTTGCTAGCGATGTATTGTTGGCTTACTCATGGTTAGGTGGAACTAGCAACAACTGGTTTACAGCGGACAACTGGAGCTCAAATGAAGTACCAAGTGCTAACTCAGATGTGACCATCAATACAGGTATTGTTTATAATCCTTCATTAAATGGAAATGCACAAATCCGCCATCTAAATATTGTCAGTGGGAATTTAACCATAAAAGCAGGAAGTCAGGTTACCATCAATGGCGATTTAAAGGGTATTGATCATGGCTTAATCGTAGAGAATTCTAATACAGGCCTGAGTTCATTAATAAGCAAAGGCTCGGTTGAGCCATTGGTTACTTATCGCTGGCAATTACCACAATTAAGGTATTGGTATATTGGTTTGCCATTATCAGGTGTTACTATGGAAGATTTTGAGCAATCTTTAACACAAAATGGAAACGCCTATGTATTGTATAATTACAAGGATGCCTGGAATTCTATACAGGGTAACATGAATTACGACTTTTATGAATCGTCTGATATCAATACAACAGCGCTAGAAGGTTACTCTTTAAACATTAAAGATGCATCGTCTACTTTGGAGTATGACGGAAAACTGAACGCCTCAGATAGTTACAGTAGGAGCTTTGTAAAAGCAGGATGGTACTTGGTAGGTAATCCGTACCCTAGCTATTTAGATATTACCAACGGTATTGATTTGGGTAGTTTTAAAGAAAGTACTTGGGTAAGAACTAACCTAGGTAACAATTCTCGTGGTTTTGCCACCTATAATATAGCATCTGGTTTAGGACAAAACGGAGGGACTAAATATATTGTACCTGGCCAAAGTTTTTGGGTAAGAACCTATACTGGTAATGATGACATTGTCATCAATTCGCGAGCACAGCTACATTCATCTGTCGCATCACAGTTAAAAAGTGCATCAGCTGAGGCCAATGATGTAATCAGACTACTATTGGAGCAAGGTGATATTTCGGATGAGTTAGTGTTGGCATTTAGGGAAGAAGGTAGTTTTGATGTGACGAAGTACGATTCGGAGAAACGAATGGGTGATGATGCATCAGCAAATATTTTTGCACAAAAAGCAAGTAAACTTCTTTCTATAAATGTATTGCCCCAGCCTAACGATACCATTGTTATACCAGTGGGGTATCAGTTAAGTAATGAGCCAAATAGCACCTTGCAGTTGAATATTTCGGATATTAATAGTGTTAATACCTCTTGGGATATTTTATTAAAAGATAATGCTAAGAATCATTTAATTAACCTTAGAAACCAATCGGCATACCATTTTGAACATATGGATAATACGAATGATAGATTTGAATTATTGGTGTGCAAAAATCAACTTTCCACTACATTGCCATCTGAAAAGTTAAATCAATCGGAGGTTAATATTTACGCTAAAGACGAGATGGTGAAAATAAATATTAACGAAAATTCATCATTAAAATCCTCGGAATATAAAGTATCTATTTATGACTTAAGCGGGCAAAGTATTCATCAAGGAATCTTTAATACATCCTATTACCAAATACCTTTAAAAGGAAATAGAGTTGCTATTGTAAAAGTACAAAGCGATGGTATGGAGATAACTAAAAAAGTGGTTTTATAAACAATGTATTTAAATCAATTTATAATAGGGTGTGCTGTAATAATAGTACTTCACTTAATAGCACTGTTTAATAAACGTATAATAGTATTTGTAATGAAGCTTACTCTTTGGGTAAAACCTATTCTTACTAAAGTGTTTTGGCATTTAAAAAAGCATTTTAAATCAGGGAGTTATTAATGAAGCATAAATGTAAAATATATTGCATTAAAGTTGGGGATGTTTTTCTAGCAAAAAGTAATGATTATCCTATTGGTGTGATTAAGGCATCATCTAATATTTCCCTATTAAGCAAAATTTATAAAACTCTTTTAAAAGAGTTTGGTCATGAGGATACTAATAAAACAATTGTAGAAATTAAATGGCAGAAAGATGAATAAATCAGTATAAAAAAAGATTAACCAGTTAGCTTCAGTGCTAGTATACCTTTTGCTAACTCTATAATTCTCATAACTATGTATTTGTATTTATCTTAATAGGACGAAAACAAATATTATGCTTATGATATATCAAATTTACCATCCAGAAGATAACTATTTTGATGTTTTATTACTGCATGAAAATAATATAGATAGAATAAAGGTATTTATTAATTCACTACTTCATTACCCTCCTAGCATTCGCCCCATTCGCATGATCGTTGAAATAGAGAAAGATGCATTAGGAATAAGTGTAGATGAATTAAATACAGTTTGGAGTTTAAGCAAATCCGTAGCTATTGCATTTGGATCTGTTCGTGTTGGTATTGTAGTAAAAGAACCTATTCTAACTGCATTTGCTTGTATTTACAAAAGCTTAGTAGATGATCCGAATTATCAACTAAATATTTTCTGTACTCACGAAGCTGCAAGTAAATGGCTTATTCATAAATAGAGTGAGAAGTTATTAAAACTCCTCACTCCATCGGCAGCCAACCTCACTGCCAATCATCACCACTATTAAACAACTAATTATAGTCTGGACTATCTCCTCCAAATGGACTATTCTGATTTTTAAATATTAACTCCTCCCGTTGTTTTGCTTGGCTCATTCCAAATGGATTATCATCCCCTGGATCTCCTGGAGGTAAACTGGTCATCATTAGCGAAATTTCATTATCTATATCAATCTCCTCAACAACCGGCCTAAAATACCTTTTCTTTCTCTTCATTATCAGATATTAAAATCAACCATCAAATGTACCAGTACTAGTATTAATAAAATAGAACTTGTTAACCATTTGAAACCTTAAAATGATAATTATGACCAAGAGGTTAAGGTGATATTAGAAGATACTTTAAATGCGTTTCTACTGAATAATCATGAAAACTAATTTTGGCAGATATCGATATCTTGTATATGAATATAGCTTTTGAGTGATTCTAAAAACTCTAAGGATTGTTTTATACACTTCTGATGATGGTTATCCGTAACTGTATTTATATTTCTACCATTACACCCCTTACTAAAAACAATAATTTGTTTTCTAAGTAGGAATAAACTTGTTATCGCTTCTTTATATGATTTAGATGTTTCATCTTCATTGAATTTATCATACATTTTTCGCGCTCTTAGTAAGTGTATTTGAATTTGTTCTAGAATTTTTAATCGCATATCTATATCCATCGCTTTCAATGAACATATTTCTGAAAAGAAATCTAGCCCAACACGCTTTGATTTACGACTATAATATCTAATCCGATTTAATACTGCAGCGTTTTCCTTACCGTTTGAACACTTTTTTTCCTCATCATTACAAAAGCACTCCATTTCTTTTATGATAGTAAAATAACTATAAATACGACTACTCAAATAAGTACCATCATTATTCATCTTATCCATTTATTGTTTTTTCACAAAAGAACAGATTAAGAATATAACTAGGTATATGCTGTTAACTATTTGCTAATTGAAACAAACTTTGGTAGCGTATCTAAAACTATCTATATATATAATTGATAATGTAGAAAATACAACTCAAGTCTTTTATTAGAATTAGAAATTTTAACTTTAATCGAAAGGTAGCTTTCGCTACTAATAAGCTTTACTATCTTTGCGGACTTCCTTTTTAAAAGACAGAAAAAGCATATGTTACAGATAGTTTATCAGGATGAGTATTTTGTGGCCATTAATAAACCACACGGTTTATTGGTTCATAAAAGCCCCATTGCCACCGATGTGCAAGAATTTGCCGTACAATTACTTCAAGAACAATTGGAGCGAAAGGTATTTCCTATACATCGCTTAGATAGAAAAACATCGGGTATTTTAATATTTGCATTAAGTAGCGAGTATGCCAAAGCCATGCAAACTATTTTTGTAAATGATAATACTAAAAAAATATATTGGGCCATTGTAAGAGGTTATTTTCCTGATGAGATTGAAGTAGATTATGCCCTCACTAACGACAAAGGCAAAGTTCAAGAAGCCGTGACTTCCTTTAAAACATTTACCCGATCAGAGCTAAATATCCCATTGGGTAAATTTGAAACTTCGCGTTATTCTTTTATTCAAGCTTCTCCAAAAACAGGGAGAATGCACCAAATAAGAAAACACCTGAGCCACCTACACCATCCTATCATAGGAGATCGCCCGCATGGTTGCAATAAGCAAAACCGCATGTTCAAAGAAAAGTGGAATATGATGACCATGCTTCTTCATGCCAAAGAAATGCATTTTACTCATCCCATAACAGAGGAACCAATAATTCTTAGAGCTCCCCTATTTTCAACTTTTGAGAATATGATAAAGGAGTTGCAGTTGAAACACTAACCATTTAAAGAGTGAGAGTTCACTATAGTTATTATCCTGTGTTGATAGAATAAAACCTACTCCAATTTTCTTCTGGTTTCGCTGGCATACTTGCCCGGTGTAACACCAAATTTTTCTTTAAACAGCTTGGTAAAGTGCGTTCTGCTTTTAAATCCAGTCATGGCAAAAACTTCGTTGACGCTTATCTTCTTTTGCACTAAAAATTCGGCTGCTTTTTTAATTCTGTAGTCTTTTAAAAGTTCATATGGTGTTGAGTTAGTTACCGCTTTTACTTTTTTAAAGAATAAAGAACGACTTAAAAACAATTCCTTAGCAAAGGAATCAATATCTAAATCCTGATTATCCATATTCTCCGATATAAGACTATATAGTTTTTCGATAAAAGCATGGTCTTTGCTGCTCTCTTGGCTACTATCTAAGGTCAATGGTAAATTCGATAGAAAACGCTCTCGCAACTGCTTCCTATTCTTAAGCAATGTTTCCATATTCGTTACCAAATGCTGCAAGTCAAACGGTTTTTTGATATAGGCATCAGCCCCCACTTTTAAGCCCTTAATCCTATCATTATCCGCAATACATGCGGTCAGCAATATAATAGGTATATGACTTGTTTTAATATCAGTTTTAACCTGCTTACAAAGATCCAGACCATTCATTTCAGGCATTAAAACATCACTGATTAATATATCGGGCCATTCGCTCTCCAAGGCATTCATACACTCCTTACCATTAGAAAAAGCTTTCACCTTAAAGTATTCAGAAAGAGACTCCGTAATATACTCACGCATATCTTGGTTATCCTCCGCCAAAAAAACTTTTATATTAGAAAAACTACTATCCAAAACAATATCACTGTTTTGATGAATGTCTTCGTTTAAATCAGCACTGACACCTTGCTCTTCCAAAGAAAGAATTTCAGCTGTTTGCTGCGTAGTTACTACATCATCTACAACTATGGGTAAACGTAAAGTAAAGGTGGAGCCAATATTAACGGTACTCTCAGCATTTATAAACCCATAGTGCATATCCACCAACCTTTTCGAAAATGCCAATCCTATACCAGAACCACCTACATGAACTTGTTCTCTATTTTTTGATTGATAAAAACGATTAAAAATATTCGGTAAATCTTCTGCACTGATACCTTTTCCTGTATCGCTTATTTTAACGATTAACTCTCCTTGCTTTCGCTCGTATGCAAGACTTATTTTATCATTGGGTTTGCTGTACTTAAAGGCATTATTTAACAGGTTATTCAGCACCTTCTCCAACTTATCTTTATCTGCCGAAACGTAAATCTTCTCATGACTATCATGCACTTCAAGTAATTTATTCTCGTGTTTAGATAAGAATCTAAAATCGGATAATAAATGATCTACAAAATCATTAAAACAGAAATTGGAATATTCCATTTTAAGTAAGTTTTCATCTGCCTTCTGGAAATCGTGAACCTGGTCGACTAGCTGGGATATTTTTTGCGATTGACGTTTTACCAACATCAATTTTTCATTTAATTCTTCGTTACCTTTATACCTGTTTAGTAATTGCGATATAGGTCCAGATATCAGCGTAATAGGCGTTCGAATTTCGTGTGAGATATCAGAAAAAAAGCGAAGTTTTGCTGCATTTATATTTTTAGCTTGGTCCTTCTCCACCTTCTCAATCTGCAAATTATACTTTAACCTTTGTAGTCGAACGATAAAGTAAACCACCACAAAGCTCACCAAAATAACAGTTAGCACATAAATTACATACGCCCACCCAGTTTTCCAAAACGGTGTTTCAATGGTTATTTTTAAGGCCTTTGCCTCGGTCCAGTTTTTAATAGAGTTGGATACACTCACCAACAAAGTATATTCGCCATGTGGCAAACCACTATAACTGATGTGCCTATGCTCAGTTGTATTGATAATCCAATCTTTATTAAAAGGAACTAACTTATACCTGTAATAGTAGTTTTTAGGACTTCCGAAATGCAAGGATTTTAACTCAAATGAAAATACATTTTCGTCATGCTCCAGACTAATATGTTGTGTTTTGTTAATGTGCTGTTTCAATAAAACTCTATCATTTAAAGAATCTCCAGGCGCAATGCTTTTATTCAAAACTTTAAAATCGTCGAAGGCAAATGTGGGAAAATAATCATGATACTTAATATCCTCAGGATTGAAATAACATAAACCATTTACACCACCTAGTAACACCTGTCCATTATTTAAACTTGTAGATGAAAACCAAAAATCGTGAAAAGGTAGTCCGTCTCTAATACCAAATTTTCTTAATATCTTCGATTTTGATTCATAAACATTTAGTCCTGCATTGGTCGTTATCCATAAATTATCATTTTTATCAGCCACTAAATCACGCACCACATTATTGGATAAACCATCCTCCTCAGAAATGGAATAAAAAGTAGGCTCCCAATTACTATCTTTTACCTGACAAATTCCACCACGCTCCGTGGCCACCCATAATTCGTTATTTTTTAAGCGAATAATACTGGTGATAAAATTACTGGTGATTGACCTATGGTTTGTTTTATCCCGTTGATAATTGTCTACATCAGCCTTATTGAGCAACTCATCATTGGCACAGTTAATGCGATATAAACCATCCGTTTTTGTACCTAACCATAAAAAATCATAGGTCGGATCCAGATACATGCTTTTCGTATTCTCTAAACTTTTGTTTTTAAAGAATAAGTTATCTGCTAACGAACTAACATTCGTTACTCTGGAACTGTCATTAACGGCTAGTTTAAGTACGTTATTGTTGTTTCTTAGCCATATGTTCCCGTATTTATCTTCCAATAAATCGCGCGGATAAACGTTCTTCAATAAAGGATAATCGTCCTGATTTAAAACCTCAATAGTCTGTTCATCTTTTTTAACAATACACAAACCCAAACGATAAATATATAACCAAGTATTCCCTCTTGAATCTAATAAAATCACTTGCACGCGCGCCTTTTCCTGAGGTGATAATTCAAATGGCAAGGGTTCAAACATTTGGCTTTCGGTATTAAATAAACCAACCCCTCCTATGGAACCAACAATATATGATCGAGCACTATCCAAAGGCGCAATATGGGCAATCATATTAGAACGAATACTGTTCTCCTGCTTCATGCCAATATCAAAGGATTTAAAGGGATTGTCATTCACATCGAAGCGAAAAACACCCTCATTTTGCGTTCCTATCCAACAGCCTTTTTGCTTGGTTTGAATAATAGTATTGGCTCTTACTTTTGCATTTTTAATTTGAAAAACCGAACTCTGTATTTCTTTACCTTGCAGTACGCCTTCAATATTTTTAACGCGAACTACACCGTTATTTATGGTTCCTAACCAGATATTACCAATAGAATCTATTGATGCTGCTCTTATACGCTCCTTTTCAAAATACCGTTGTCCTACTCTAGGCTTTTGCTTTAAGCTATCCAACCGAATAACACTCATACCTACGTTGGCATAAGCCAGCACAGCAGTATCATTCAACGCAGTTAAGGCATGACATACAGGAAATGGCTTTTTTAATATATGACGGTATTCCTTTGAATCTACATCAAATAACAACACCCCTTTATTGGTAGCCAATAAATATTCTGATGAATATATTTTTAAGGCATCATGAATTAAAATATTCCCTTGAAATATATACTTGGATGGAAGATACTGACCAATAAAACCATAATCGAAATTAAAAAGTAAAATACCTTCCTCATCCGTGATACAAATCACCACCTTATTCTCTTCATCCATTATAATTTTTCGGACTATAGGTCCAACTTTACCTTTGCCCTCTAATATATTGGAATATAAATCGGAGAATTGTTGCTGATTAAAATTGAATAAGGTAATTCCTTCCTCAGTTCCTATCCATAAGTTTCCATTACTATCCTCGTTAATACAACGGATGCGACTACTTAATAAGATATCCTCCTTCAGGTCATTTTTAAAGGTTTTTATTTCGTAACCATCATATCTATTCAGTCCATCGTACGTTCCAAACCATAAATATCCTCGTGAATCTTCATGTATAGCAGTTATACCGTTATGGGATAAACCTTCTTCAATGGCTATTTTTTGAGAATAATCAAGTTTTACTTGATTTGCCATTATCATTGAATAATTAATAATAACAAGCAAGGATGAAAAAAATATTCTCAACATATTATTCGTTCTCGTATTGTTGTTTAACCTGAGTTGTAATTCTGAAACAACAAAAATAACTTTTATCTCAAAGGTTCAGCTATTTCAACATCAATAAATCGGAAAGATCCACAAGGAATACTGATTTTCAGCTCTCTGGCATTACTCACTTCAAAAGGTTCCCCGCTCAGTATATCCTTTACTACAACCGGCTTTATAGTATGAAACGATACAAAAACATCTCTATCATCAGGATTAATATAACCTCCGTCGATAAGCGTAAGTCTAATATGATTTGGGGATGATTCGGCAGCCACCCATGCTACATTGCCCTTTACAGTAATTGGAATTTGTTTGGCACTGCTTTCAATCTCCTTCTGAATAGTTTTGTAATACTCATCAGCCGCATATTTTTGTTTTCCATCCGACGAATAGTAATACCTTCCATCCGTTAAATATTCCTTACTAATATTTTTATACAAAGGATGTAGATGATCGGCTAGTGCGCCTCGCACAGCTTTTTCATCGGCAAAAACACCATTTTGTGGAGCCGTTAGCAACACCATACCATGGCTATAATTGGCTAGGAAATTCTGATATCGATCCTTAACGCCTGCTGCATATTTAGAAAAATCCCAATCCGTTACCGGAGCTGCTGGCCACGATCCACTCAAACGACTAAAAACAAAGGAGTTGTTTTTCTCAAACTCCTCATCATAAAAGGTAGTCCATTTTATATTGCTGCTTCTGTTGATAAAATGCTCATCGGGTTTAACCATACCTATATGAACGGGCGAAAAGCTAACAATTTCGGAACGTTTAGGTACATATAAAGCTCCTTTTGCAATCAACTCCCAAAGTAAACTCATATATGGTTGATCTACCGGAAAGTTATCGAGATACTGCGCTCCACTTGAAATATGATAAACCATCATACGTAAAAAATGGTTGGGTAACATTTGGTGCGAGTGCTGACGTAAACGATCGAAACTTGGATTATCGCGTGCACATCTCGAACCCCAACTATCTGTTGCTCCACAAGCCCACACACCCATGCGTGCTGCAATACTCAATTCCATTGATTTATCTGACGTTTCCTCCATCGATGGTACAAACACATCTGAATATTCACCCGACATTAAACCGTTCCACATTGGTAAATGAGCCGTTGAAAACCAAAACGAATGCTTGGTGCGCACAAATATGTTGGCATTCTTCTTTCTACAATATTTAGCTAATGGATAAAAATAATCGTCCATTACATAGGCAAAATGATCAGAATGATCCTCTAACTCAGGATATATTAAAACCGTTTTTTTACCCTCGGCATGATCTAATATTTTTTTAACCGTATTTAAACGAAGCATATACGGATCGTTACCATGACCGCCCCAAAAAGCCAAACCTTCGCCACCTTTATAATGCGGCACCACAGCATCCACAATCTCCTGACTTGTTGCAGTATATTTTCGGCGTTTATCTCTTCTAGCAAAGTAACGTTCATCTTTAATATCTGATCTATCTGAATTTTCAGCTACTCCTAAATGCGTTTTATTAAAAAACACAGGACTGCTATACTTTGTCTTTAATTCGTCAATCAAATCACCAACACCTCTGGTACTTTCTGAAAGTAAATTAACAGGAAGTGGTTCTCGTTCCCATTCAGGAGCAGTATAATCTTTTAAGTTTGCTTTTATTTCAGCAGTGTTCTTTAAAATACTTTCTATTTTACCAGTCGGGTTTAAGTTTTCATATTCATTTTTCCAGTTTGGATTTGATGTATCAATAATATGAATACAACTACCTCCACTTTGCGCACTGGCTAAAATAATTTTATTCGATTCTTTGTCATTCCACATATCGTTAAACGAATACTTACAAGCCAGCACTACGGCACCATCTGTACTTAAATCCATTGGCACTAATAGAATTCTAGCTCCTAAAAGAATAAAATATTTTTGCTGATTATTATCCATTATCACTTCTGGCTGCGTCACACGATAGCCAAAATTATCGATGGAATCTTTCAGCTCTTTCATATTAAAAATGGACTGCTGCTCAGTTTCCATCTCCAGCTTTAATAACTGCGATGCATCCAACATGGTACTCGTTCCGAATAACAATTCGTCGTTACCATCCAAATTTGTATCAACAACTCTTAATTCTCCTATAGGTCGTCCATCTTTAAGCTTTATGGTTTTAAATGGTTTTTCATCTAAGGGATTAAAAAAATACACCGAACCTCTCGCCCATACAGCCATGGAATGTATCACACCATGGACCGCCAACACTTCTTTTCCATCCTTCTTTTTTACGGTTCTGATGTAATTAGCTAAATGGCAAGTACTATCTGGAATGGCCTTTGAATATGGTTGAACGGGATTTTCATTGGAGTAACTATAAGAGGAAATTGTTTTTACCAACGCCCCTTTATCAGAAAGGTAGTATATATTTTTATTGTATCCTCCACAAACCACGTAAGGCGTTTTGTCCTGATGAATAACGGTAACTGAATACATAGGTGCATCGTTTTCCTTAAATTGCCAAACCAAGTCACCTTTATGGTTTAAACAGTATAAGGTACCATCCGCATTTGCAGCAAATATTTCATCTACCCCATCTCCTGTAATATCAGCACACCACATATCATGATTCATAAAACCAGATAATTTATTCTCCCAAAGCACCTGACCTCCTTCACTTACGCCTATAATTGTTCCTTCGTAAGTACTTGCTGCAATATAGTTTTGGTTTGCTTTTGCGGTGCGCACCTTACTTATAGTATATCCTGTTTCAATACTAGTAAGCCCCTGGTTATGTTTGCTTTTTGACGATCCTGTGCAGTTCATCAACATTAAGCTTAAAGCAGATACAATTACAAATAGGTATTGAGTTTTCATTGCGTAATTTTTCTTTCGGTTTAACGATTTCAAGGTGCTAGTTATTTCATTCTAAACCTGCATTAACAGTACACAATATGTGCTTACCAGTATAATATTAGAATTATTCTGTGAAACGATACTTTTTACCATCACCTTATTCTTAAAACAATTCCTATTAAATATTGTATCTACAAAAAATGCTACACTATGAAAAAATTCATTGGTGTAGCATCCTTAATTTTAGAAGTATAAAACTCCTTTATATTACTGATTACTTGATAAAATCAACAATATTAATGGTCCATACTTTTTTAGTTTTGCCATCAGCTGCTGTTACTTCATACTGAAATGAAGATCCACTAAAATCCTGAATAATGCCCAGTTTAGGAGCATTACCAATAGGCTTTAGTGAAGCCGCTGTAGAAATATTACAATATCCTACAATATTTGATTCTGTAACCAAATCTCTTACCTCTGTAGGAAAATCATCTGATGCAGCAGGAACAGTAATTGTACAATCTACCACATTATTTTCAGTATCAATGGTATTAGTTACATCTAATGTTTGAACACTTAATTGATCGTTATCTACATTTTTAACTACCCATCTATATTCAAATTTAAAGCTTGTAATTTCAGCATCTTCAAATGCAGGAAGATCATCTAAACCACTTTTTAAACAAGATGTAAAAAGTAAGATGCTTAACAATGCGGGTACTAATTTTAATATTTTATTCATCATATCTATTATTTTTTACTCCCATCCTGGGTTTTGGTCATACAAATCATTTAACTCTCTTTCTTTTTCGGGTACAGGGAATAAATAGCGCTTTTCCGTAAATCTACTTTCCTGGTTAGAAGCGTGAATTTCAAGATCCTTAATTTCAAAGCTCTTACCATCGGCTGAAATCTCAAAAAACTTATGCTTTACATTATTCAACTCAGGAATTATTCCGCCACCAGCTTCTTTACCCCATCGTAATAAAGACCAGTATCTATCATTCTCCATAAACAACTCAACCCTACGCTCTATTTTATACCATTTCCATACTTCATCAATGGCTAAACCATCCGCTAATGCTGGCAATTGACCATGTGTAGTTCTGGTTTTGTTTAAGTATTCCGTAGCTACACCAGGCTCATTTAATCGTAACATTACCTCGGCATAGTTCAGGTACGCTCTACCCAAACGAGTAATACAATGGTGATAATTGGTGTTTACTTTAGCTTTAAAATTTTCTACATCATAAATTCCTTTTTTGGTAAAGAATCCAGAAGGCGTAGACATATTAATACCTTTATTACTTTCCTTGTAATGCATATTACCACCCAAACGCATAGTAATAGTATTGCTAAAATATTTTGTTGAATCCAATACAATAGAAGCCTTAAGTCTTGCATCTCGATGCCCATGAATGGCTTTAGAAACATACCCTCCATTGGTCATAAAATCCTGATAATAGGTAGTCTCATTCCATTTTTTAGCTGTTCCATCTGTATCAATAGCTAAATATGCCTCCACCATATCAAATGAAGGCCAGCACTTAGTCCAACCTAAAAATGATTCATTAAGCTTTGGTGTACCTGTAGTTTTTGCCACTTCCATATTGGGCACTAAACCTTGCATTGGGGTAAGAATAAACATGGTAGCATCAACGTGTTTATACTGAGCCAAAATTATTTCACTGGAGGTTAATGCATTGGCATAATTATTAAAAAGAGCCTCGTAATTATCATCTAAACCGTAGCCTAATGCAAATAAATCTTCACTTGCTTTTTTGGCTATTTGATAATACTCATTTTTACCCGACTCTATATAAGCCGCACCTTGTAAAGCAATTTCTGCTAACATGGCGTATGCAGCACCTTGTGTTAATTGACCTTTGTTTTTATCGCCTGCTACGGGTAAGTCAGCCGCCGCCTCTTGTAAATCCTTTACAATAAAATCGTAGGTTTCTTTAATTGTACTAGAACGCGGTAACTTCAGGTCATCTTCTGGAGTTAAAACTTTATCAACAATTACATACTTACCAAATAAACGCGCTTTTGTATAATAGATTAATGCACGTAACATTTTACCTTGTGCAATTAAAGCTGGCTTATCAACGTCTGCAATACCATTTGAAGCGCTTACTTTTTCGATTATTAAATTACAATCTCTAATTACTTCAAAAGATTTTTCTTTGATGGGATTTTTACGTCCTAATGGAGCTCCTCCAAACCAATAATATGAATTATTCTTTGCCCAACCTGCATCGTAATATTTATCCATTAAATCGCGCGATACAATATCCGATTTCGCAGTCAGCATATTATCGGTTGAATAATCGCTACCTACTCCTCCAAACTTTCTATCCGGGTCGTTAGGGTTTACCAACAATTCAGGAATAACGGAAGTATACGTGTTATAAATAAATCCTTGGGCTAAATTAGCATCATTCCAAACATCTAGTTCGGTGTATTTATCCAAGGGTTTTGTATTTAATAAATCGTCGCTGCACGAAATGTGAAGCAATCCGACCATTACAATCAAACTATATATTAATTTCTTCATTTTCTACGTTTTTCTTTAAAATCCAACATTTACACCAAAAGAATAGGTACGCTGTACTGGGTATCCATAACTCTGCGTGCCGTTATTTTCACTTTCATTTTGCTCTGGATCAAAATAGTCCATCACTTCTGAAATTGTGAACAGGTTAGTACCGCTTACATACACTTTACAAGCTGATAACCACTGTACATTAGACAATAGCTTATTCTTTAAGTTATAGGACAATTGTAAATTCTTCAATCTGAAATACTTGGCATTTTTCAGATAAAAATCTGATTTATTATCAGCATTGCTGTTGTTACTGCCGTTAACACCTTCTTGGTGAGAAATTCGTGGATAAAGTGCATTAGGATTTTCTGGAGTCCAATAATCTAACTGAAACTCATAAGTACGCCTTTTGGCCTCAACCACCATAAAATTATCAAAAGCCATATATCTATCACCCGTTCCTTGGAATAATCCATTTAGCGACCAGCCTTCGTAACTTAAACTAAAGTCGATACCGTAATTAGATCTTGGTAAAGATGGCAGACCAACTAAACGCTTATCTTGATCGTCAATTTTTCCATCTCCATTCAAATCTTTATATCTGATATCACCACCTTGTGTTTCGGTAGAACCCAATGGACGCGGTGCATTTAAAAACTCATCTGCATTTTGATATAATCCATCATTCAGGTAAACCTGACCACCGTTCCAATAATCTGTGCGGTGTGTTACGCGTTGGTACGGATTCTTAAACGTTGCTTCATCCTCATCATCTTTTTGTTTCCAAAGCTGATTAAAATAAGCATAGTTAAAGCCTACTTCATATTTTAATTTATTGGCATTGCCTTTATAACGAACTGAAAATTCAAGACCTGCTCTACGATGCTCTGAGTTAGATTTTATCTGAGGTAAATCTTTACCTAAAGGTTGTGAATATGTATCTTTTGGCGAAACTAAATACCCTTGGGTAGTATAGTAGAAATATTCTAACGTACCGCTTAATTTATTTCCTAAAGAAGAAAAATCAAGACCATAATTATACGACTTACGGGTATACCAAGTCAGCTCATTAGGGCTAACTAAAGGTCCTTCTGAATATCCGTTTACAAGATTGTTATTTATCGCATAAGCACTGGTTTCAAGATTATAAACAGGAATATATCCAAAACGATTTACTCCTTCGGTTACACCAGTCTCTCCATACGAAGCTCTTAATTTTAAACTATTAAAGATATTTTTATCCATAATAGATTCCATAAAATTCTCTTCCGTTAAATTCCAAGCTAACGACACTGCAGGAAAGAAACCCCATTTTTTTCCATCCACGAAATTATCATTTCCATCGTATCGACCACTAAACTCAGCAATATATCTATAATCGTAGTCATACTTCAATCTCACCACATAACCAGCGTTAGCCCCTTCTCTTTCTGTTCCATCATTACCAATGCCTGTAGGAGGGCCAGCAAAAAGTTGATCTACAGCCCCCGATTCATAATCTCTACGAGATGCACTCATTTCTTCGTAAGCAGAAGTGGTTTGATTATAAACAAAAGTACCTTCAACGCCATGTACCCCAAACGTTTTGCCGTAATGAGCACTTGATTCAAAATACAATCTTTTGCTATAGTACGACTCAGCCGATAATGCAGGTGCTATTTGCGGTGCTAAAGAACCATCTTGCATATACAAAGGCACTTCTTTTTGCCAATGTTTCTGAAAACCGTCACCATCACGGTAGTTGGCCATAACACCAAACTTTAAACCTTGAACCGTTGGTACTGCCCAGTCCGCTTTTAACTGCACATTAATAAACTTATCACGTGTTCTGTTATAACCAGCATCTTTGCTAGTTATGGCTATTGGATTATCTCCATCGCCACCACCAGCCAGCGTTCCATCTTCATTATATGCACGAAACATAGGATTATTTTGCTGATTAATAGTACGCCAAATACTATACATACTTGTGGATGGTTCTTGGTAATTTTCAATACTGGCATTTACATTAACACCCACATCTAAACCAATGCTTTCAAATTTTGTATTCATATTACTTCTAATATTCATACGGTCGTAATTCACTACGTCTTCTTTAAGAATACCACCTTGATCGATGTAACCTAAAGACACAAAATAATTGGTTTTCTTATCTCCTCCCGTTAAGGATAAGTTGTGCTTTTGTTCCGGCGCAAAATTCTTTAGTGTCATTTCGGGCCAGTTATTATCCGGAAATCTATCCCAATCTGAATGGTTTTTAATGATATCTAACTCCTCATCAGAATAAGTAGCAGGTGTACCATCGTACACATTGGCCTGATTTTGAAGTTTAGCATACTCATACGAGTTTAACATTTCGGGTAAAACAGTTGGCTCACTGTACTGTTGGTTAAATGAATAGTTGATATTCACCTTTCCTTCTTCGCCTCGTTTTGTAGTAACCAATACAATACCGTTACCCGCACGCGATCCATAAACAGCCGTTGCCGATGCATCTTTTAAAAATGAGATAGTCTCAATATCCTCGGAGTTTATGGCATTGAAATCCTGTTCCTCAGTAATTACACCATCAATCACGTATAGAGGTTTTCCGCCACCTCGAATAGAAATAGAAGGCGTACTACCTGGTCCACCACCACTATTTTTTACAATTAAACCCGGAACTTGACCTTGTAGCGCGTTACCCACATTAGCAAAAGGCGTTTGCTCTAGTTTTTCAGCCTTCATGGTAGACATTGCACCAACTGCCTTACGCTTAGTAGTTGTACCATAACCAATAGCAACCACCTCATCTAAACCAATGGCATCGGTTTTCATTACTACATCGATTACACTTTTACCTTCAACAGCAATTTCCTGGTTAGCCATTCCTACAAATGAAAATACCAGTACTGCATCCGCAGGTAAATCTGAAATAAGATAATTACCATCAATATCCGTGATAGTACCATTCATGGTTCCTTTTATCATTACCGCTACTCCAGGCATTGTAGCACCCATTTCGTCAGTAATTACTCCCTTAACTTCTCCCGCTTCCTGTTGAATGGATGCTGCAATTATTTCTGTTTGTTTAGTCTTATAAATGACTACATTTTTGTCTTCAATACGATAACTTACCTCTTCGTCCTTTAAAACGTCAGATAGTACTTCATCTACTGAAGCATTCTTAATTTTTACTGAGTGCTTTTTTTCTGTATTTAAATCGTCACTCTTAAAAAAGAAACCGAATTCGCTCGTATTCTCAATCTCACGAAAAATTTCGAGTATCGTAGCTTCTTCTAAATTTAGATTTAGCCGTGTATTCTGGCTATAAGTACTAGCTGTAACCATTGAGGCAAAGCCAATAAGCATGATTAAGGACAATTTCATAATCCTGATAGTTTTTTTTGTCCAGTCCCAATTTTGGGGATTGAACTGTCGATTTTTCTTCATAAATTTGTTTTGTACTCGTTAAACATTGAGTCCGGCTCCACCCGGATTCTTTATTTACATTACAAGTGCACCTCTCCACAGGTGCACTTTTTTATTTAATAATTACTATATCCTTTCCTGTTTCGTTTGATAGTATTTGATAATTCACTTCCGAAGTCACTTTTAAAATTTTTAGCATTTGCTCAACCGTGGTAGTCTTCTTTAACACACAGGTATATTGCTCATTGGCTAAGTCTTTATTCTGAATATTGAAATCTACGTTATACCACTTCTCTAAATCTTCACACATTTGAGCCAGCGTTTTCTTTACAAAAACAAACTTACCCTCGGTCCATGCCGATTCAATAGAAGTATCGATATTACTTACTTTTAGCTTGCCTGTATGTTTATTGTAGATAACACCTTGACCTGGATTGATATTGGCTAATGTTGTATTGGCAGTGTTTAAAATATCAATATCACCTTCGAGTAGAGCAGCACGATAATAGTTATCACACTCATACGCCTTAACATTAAACTTAGTACCTAAATCTTTAATTTTAAACTCACCCACATCTACCACAAACTCGCGGTTTTCGTCATGTTTAATATCAAAGTAAGCCTCTCCACTAAGTTTTGCTGTAATTAATCCTTTACGGTTTGTGAGTTCTAATTTAGAATCTGAATTTAACCAAACTTTAGAGCTATCTGGAAGAATAACTGTTGATACGCTACCTTTTTCGGATTGATATACATAGGTTTCTACTTTACCCTGCCTAAGTTGAGGAATAAAATACTGAAGAGCCATGCCTAAAAATAAAGCTACCAGAATAACAGCAGCATATTTCTGAAAATTACCTATCCAATAATTATTGACTTTTTTACCGCCTGTTTTAGCCCAAAATTCATTAAACAATAGTTTCTTATCTATATCGGAAGATTGTTTATTTTGAATATGAGATAAATGCCAAAGATTCTGAATACCTATGGATTCCTCTTTAAATTTGGCATCCTCACCGAGTTGCTTAAAAAAAGCTTCCTTTTCTGTTTGATCAGCCTGATTGGCCAATATTTTATTGATTATATTCAATGAATTATTCTTAACTATGGTTATAACAACTAAGCTTATCCTATTATTAGTTTTAGAAAATCTATTACACAATTCTGGATTAACTTATTTTCACACTTAACACCTCAATACTTTGATACCCTATCAAAAAAATGGTATTTTTTTAAGTCAATTTTAACACCCGAACACAAACGCCTAAAATACTAATAGTTACAAACATTATGATTTGATAAAATTCAGACTATTTAATTAAGAAATTCGGAAAGGAGAATGTAAAATGGCAGATATTCTTTTAAGTCTTTACGCAAAAAAGCAAGCGCTTTACTCATTCTGGACTCAACTGTTTTTTGACTTATAGATAATTTGTCGGCTATCTCGCGATACTTAAGCTCTTGAAAACGGCTCATGATAAAAACCTGTTTTATTTTTTCTGGTAGTTTCTCAATGGCTGCATTCAGTTTTTCCTGAAGTTCTTCAAAAATGATGGCATCATCACTTAGTTTAGATAAGGCATCATATTGAAACTGCAGTTCCAAATGTCTAATATTATCCAGATATTTAGCTACAACCTTTTCGTTTCGCAAATGATTAAGACAATTATTCTTGGTAATTGTATAAAGTAGATTTTTTATATTCGAGTTGTTTTCAATTGCTCCTTTATTTTCCCACAATTTTACGAAAGCATCTTGCACCACCTCTTTAGCAATATCTTCCCTTCTCAAATACTGCAGAGCTAAATGATATAAAACATCAAAAAACTCAAAATACACACTTTCATATACCTTTTTATCTCCCCTCTTTAAGGATTTGATATCAATATAAAAAAGCTTCTGGTGCATAACTGTAGATTCCAAATAATAAGCCGCTAAAGTATTGCTTATAACTGCCACACTATTGCCTGCAAGTACAAAATATGAATCTGTTAGTTAATTCCTCACACTTTCTAAAATACGAAACAAACTCCCTTACAATCTATATCACAAACAATTACAAAGAACCAAACTCTCTTCAGTATTGAATATTTTAAAACGTTTTAAAGATCACTTACGATTTATAACTACGCTATTTATTTTTGTCCACTTAAAACTCTTTACCCTGCTAATTACTTTTAAAAATTCTATTATTTATATTAAAATTGAACAATTACTTTTAATTCGTAAGCTAAAAAACTATTTATTCAGCTTCTCTTTTAGTTCAACCCTAAACATATTTAAAATTGTATCATTTTCTTTTTCAGAGGCAATATTCGTCCACTCGTTAGGATCGTTACGATGATCGTACAACTCCTCGAATCCATCTGGATAAACAATGTATCTGTAGTTCTCATTTCGCAGGGTATGCATTCCTTTGGCTTTGGAGGTAAGAGCAAACTTGTCCCATTTTGCCTTCGGATTGTTGATAAGTATTTTTAGACTCTCCCCTTCTAAATCATCTTTAACAGGTAACTCGCATAAATCAACTAAGGTTGGATACACATCCAACAAAGAAACTATACGGGTACTTATCCCACTTTTTTTATTTCTTGGATCGAGAATTAATAATGGTGTTTTTGCCGATCGCTCCCAAAGCACATTTTTAGACCAATGTTGCTTTTCCCCCAAATGCCAACCATGATCGCCCATTAAAACAATAATGGTATTCTCGGCATAGGCACTACTGTTTAGCGCTTCCATTAAATGCCCCACACAAGCATCTGCAAAAGATAAATTCGCTAAATAGGCTCTAACTGCCTCTTTCCATTTATCATTTTTAATCAACTCACTGTGCAATACCTTTTGAGGCAATCTGGCTCCTAATTTCCCAACATCATCCAAATCATCTTCTTTTACCTCAGGAAGATTTATATCATCTAAATTATACAAATCGAAAAACTCCTTAGGGGCATACCAAGGTAAGTGGGGGCGGAATATTCCGCATGCTAAAAAGAACGGCTTTTCGTGTTCTTTCTCTAAAAATTGAGCACAATAGTCCGAAGATTTCCAATCGTGTGTATCTTCTAATTTCTCATCAACACCATACCAATCAAACGAATGTATAAAATGCTTATTAATGCCCTTCTGGTTTAAATTAAGGCCATGCTGACTGCGCAATTCTTTATCAGGATAAGAGGTTCCTAATCCTCCTCGCAATTCTTCTTGAAACGACCCAGGATCACTTCCTGGTCTAGGTTTAGCTGCAGGTCCTCTGGGGCTGTGAAATATTTTACCCCCCGCAGCAGTGCTATATCCATTCTTTTCAAAATACTGTGGTAAGGTTACTGTATTTTCAAAACCAGGTAATTCTCTAAAATGTTCTGAATTACCATAAACACCTGTTGTTGCAGGCTGATAACCAGTCAACATACTTGTACGTGATGGATTACATAAAGCGGCCGAGCAATAGGCATTTTTAAATATTACACTTTTAGCCGCAAGTTTATCCATATGCGGTGTTATGGCTTGTTGGTTCCCACCAAAAGCACCTACCCAATCGTTCATATCATCCACCATAATGAGTAATACATTGGGTTTAGACTTGTTGCTTGCATTAATACCTTTAATACTCAATATGCATAAAAACGTAATTAACAGATATCTCTTCATAACTTATCAGTTTAATTAATCAATATCAACCTGTAAACTATCGGTAAATTATCGGATGACATTATATGCCAAAAGTGTGAAGTTTTCCGCTCGCAAAAGTTCGTCGCAATACCAACCATGTTTTTACGGGTATAAAAAAAGCTGCCAGAATCAATTTCTAACAGCATCTTAATATGTTTATCTTAAATTAAAGGTTTACACCAGTGCCTTGCATAGAGCTATCATGATCCCACATGATAATCCACGGATCGCGTGTTTCTAATTGGTAGGCTTTTAATTTTGCCTTCATCTCTTTAAGTACATCGGCATACTTTTTATCTTTCGCTAAGTTTTTAGCTTCCCAAGGGTCATTTGACAAGTCAAATAATTCAAATTCTGGACGAAATAAATAATCTTCCATTTTTCTGTTACCATAAAACTCCTGGCCACTTCTATATACTCCCTGCCAAGTAGACGAAGCCCAAAGATCGGATGCAAACGGGTATTCTAAACGCCACGCAGTGTTCCATATTAACTTGTAATTACCAACCCTACATGCACGCATAGGGTAGTACATAGTTATTTCATGAAAAGTATGAGAAGCATATACCTCATCCCATCCTTCAGCTTTATCATTCTCTACAATATTTTTAAATGAGCGTCCTTGAAAATCTTCTGCCTTATAACTAACATCAGCCATATTTAATATGGTAGGTGTTAAATCTACCCACGAAACCATAGCGTTATTTTGGGTTCCTTTATTTTTTATCGAAGGGCTTTTAACAATGCATGGCAATTGAATACCTGGTTCGTACACTGTTGTTTTTGCTCCTGGAAAGGCCATACCATTATCTGATATATAAATAATAATAGTATTATCCATTTTACCAGCCTTTTCTAACATATTCATCAATCGCCCAAATCCTTGATCAACCCTCGAAATACTTTGGTAGTATTCCGCTATCTCTTCTCTCGATTGGTTTGTATCTGGCAAATACTCAGGAACAATTACATCTTTAGGATCATAAACTTTGGTTTCTACACCTTCATAACCCTCCTTTTTGTTACCAAAGGTATTGGGCATATCCCAACGTGCTGGCTTAAACGGGTGACCACGATGTGGATCATCAGGACAAAAGTAAAGAAAGAATGGTTTATCTGAACTTAAAATACCTTCACACTTATTAGCCATCTCCACCGTATTACGCGGGTCAGCCTCAAGTACCTCTTGAAAATGATAAACCGATTCTGGTGCCACATGGTATTTTCCAATTCTGGCTGTAGCATATCCCGCCTCCTCTAAAAGAACAGGTAAAGATTTAATACCATCGAATGTACTGAAGTGATGATAATCATGAACATGCCCGTAAGACCCCGTGGCATGACCAAATTGTCCTGTTAAAATAACCGAACGACTGGCCGCACAACTAGCGCTAGTACAGTATGCGTTATTAAACCTTACGCCTTCCGAAGCCAATTTATCAAGATTCGGGGTTTCAATAATCGGGTTTCCATAACACCCTAAGGCATCTTTACCATGGTCATCCGACACCACCAATATCACATTAGGTTTATTCGACTTTACAGTTTGTTTTTCGTCTGCAGCTTGGTTTTGGCAGGATACTAATCCTATTGTAGCAATGAATACAAATAAATAGAATAGATTAAAAATGAGTTTGTGCATATTGTCTTTTTTAAAGCTTGGCCAACTAAGTTTTAGCAGCTTTATTACTATTGTTTAACTTCCTGCTAAAATACACTAAAAAGTATATTTTTATGTATTCAAGCATCCATTTAAAGTGTGTGAGCGTAATATTTAGCTTTGGTATGCTTTATTTAAGGCATTAGCCATCCCTTTTATTATATTTGCTGCGATAAAACACGTATGGTCGAGATAATTGGTTAAAACACTTTTGTTTCATTACTTTTTATACTGACCATCAGCGTTTTTATACTTTTATATTTATGAAGAAAATTGAGCTTAACGAATACTGTCCTTGCTGCGGATACAACACCTGCATACCTGAGAAAAGACTTGAAATGGAAATATGCCAGATCTGTTATTGGGAGGATGATGAACTGCAGTATAAAGATCCAAAATTAGAGTTTAGTTGCAATTTGGTTTCGCTAGAACAAGCTCAATTAAACTTTGATGAAATAGGTGTAAGTATCGAAGATATGAAACGCTATTGTAGAAAAATCACTCCACAGGATAAACGAAATCCTGAATGGAAGTAGGATAAAGAGGAAGCAACAAGAAGAACGGGTGAAGTAAATCACCTATTAATAATAACACTCAAACAAAAATACTATGTCATTTTTTAGTTTTGGAGAAAACATTGAAGGTATAAACTATAAAGTTTTAAACGAAAGAGTTGTACGAGGAAACTCAGGCATCATGTTTTTATTGGGCATGATAGCTTTTATTAATGCTTTTATTCTTGAAAATTATATCGTTCTGCCATACTTATCTGGTATTTTGTTATTCAATTTCTTAGTGGCAGTGCTGATTAACCCTAAGTTTGCGCCAACCGTATTTATTTCTTGGTTATTAGTACGCAAACAAACACCTTTGCATATAGGTGCTATTCAAAAACGTTTTGCCTGGAGTTTAGGAAGTTTATTAACAGGAGCCATCTTTATTTTGTCATTCTTTTTATTGGAGGATGTTAAATATTTCGACCCTATTTGTATGATGTGTTTGGTATGCTTGCTTCTATTATTTTTAGAAACAGCCTTTGGAATATGTATTGGGTGTAAAATTTATTATGGCTTGATAAAAATTAAAGTAATCAAAGAACCTAAGGAAAAACCAAATTGTATGGGTGATTCTTGTGAGGTATAAACACCTTAATTAATATAAAAAAGAAAGGGAGAAAGCTGATAACATATAATCAGCTTTCTCCCTTTTTTCATTTCTTATCAAACCCAGCTTAACTCGATTTAAGCATCGACTTTGCTGTCCTTTCTTCTAACGGAGGGGCTGGTGTAATTAAATGTTTATTTTCTTTTACTTTCTTCAGTACCTCTTCCACTACTTTTTCTATTTGCGGATCGCGACCTTGCATTAGCACATTCGGATCGTCCCAAACTTTAAAGTCTGGTCTCACACCTTCTCCTTCCCAAAACCAATGCCCGTCATTATCATATAATCTGGCTCCAGGAACAGTTATCCCTCCACCATCAATTAAACCATGACCAGTGGCTGGTCCAACCAAGATACCTAAAGTACGTTCACCCACAATAGGCCCAGCTTTTAACTCTTGAAAAGCCCAAGGAAGACCATCGCCACCAGAACCAGCCCAGCCGTTAATCAACATTCCCATAGGGCCTGTATTGGTTTTAACAGGACTTCGATGATCTTTCCCGTGTCGCCAATGCAAGTGACAATTTACAGGGCGTTGAAGCAATTCTAAAAAGCGATCAGCCAATTGTCCTCCGCCATTAAAGCGCTCATCAATAATAAAGCCTTTTTTATCTAACTGACCATAGAACATACGAACCAATTCCATCTGTCCTTGACTAGATGTGTTAGACATATATACGTAACCTAATTGTCCATCAGAAAGTTGATCAACCATTTTACGGTTATTCTCAATCCATTCTAAATAACGTAAATTACGTTCCTGACCACCATTTAAACATTTTACCACGACCTCTTTAGCATCCTTTAATTCTCCTGTTGAAGAAATCATTAACTGCACCGTTTTTCCACCTAACCCCTCAAAGGCAGCATAAGGATCCTGTTCTGGGTTTAGTTTAATCCCATTTACCGAATGAATATAATCTCCTACTTTCGCCTTAACACCTGGTTTATCAAATGGCGAACGCACTTGAGTATCCCAATCGGCTGGTTTTACAATACGTTTAATTTTATATTGCTTTCCATCCAACTGCCAGTCAATTCCTAAAAATCCGCCCGAAGTAGATGGACTACGTTCCATATCTCCACCACCGGCATAGGTATGTCCTGCACTCAACTCAGCTACCAGACTAGCCTGAATATTATTAATATCCCAACGCGTTCTAGCATCTTCCACCAAGCTAGCATATTGTTTACGCAAGCCATCCCAATCAACGCCATGCATATTCGGGTCGTAAAAGAAATCGCGGTGACGCCTCCATGTATCATTAAAAATCTGTCTCCACTCCTCTTTCGGAACCCAATTCATGGTCATATCTTTTGTAGGAATGGGCTTATCTAGTTTTTGCCCTGCCGCAGGTTTTATTACTCCGTACTTACCTTTTACACTCACCAACATCGATTCACCATCCGCTGTAGAACTAACAAAGCCAACATTATCTATTACTTTCTTTTCTTCGTTCTTTTTTAAATCTAAAACAAATAAAGTACTATTTTTACCACCTGATCCTGTATTGGCTCTTCTCACGTAAACCAACTTATCTTTAAAAGGAAGTAAAGCACCAATATTGCCTGCTTTGGGCGATAATATTTGTACCCTGGCTTCAATATTATCAAAGTCAATTTCTACCTTAACTCCATTATCTTTTTTATCCTTTCCGTTCTTATTATCATCGTCCTTTTTCTTATCATCCTTTTTGTCCTCTTCCTTCTTTTCTGGTTTTTCTTTTTTGATGTCAACAGTATCATTTTTTACTTTAACCAGTAAAGGAATATCCTTTTTTAAGGCGATAGAAGCTATTTGTGTTGAGTTAGGGTAAATCCATGTTCCATCACCTAAAGATGAATAAGCAGCATTCATACTTCTATTAGTTTGATAGAAAATGTACTTACCATCCTGACTAAAAACAGGAAAGTTATCATTATAAAAACCTTTGGTTACCTGATGCTGAGTTTTAGCTTTTACATTATAAACCATGATAGCTCCATTGGCATTCTCCTGATCCAAGGTATAAGTCAACCATTCAGAATCTGGCGACCATGAGATAGGATAATAAAACCTTGACCAATGACCAATATTCCATTCGCTTTGGGCTATTTTAGTAGTTTGTCCACTTTCAGCATCAATTACGTAGATAGTATTGGTTTCATCTATAAAAGCCAACATCTTATTATTAGGAGACCAAAATAAATCATAACCAAAACCTTTGCCTCGCTTCGTTAACTTTTTAGCTTCGGTTTTAGACTCGCTATCCTGCAACCAAATCTCATATTCTCCTGATTTATCACTCCAGTAAGCAATTGTTTTGCCATCAGGCGACCATGATGGATTTTGATCAAATGCGCCACTCGATTGGGTCAAGTTCAAAGTAAAACCTTCTTTTACAGGAACGTTAAAAATCTCTCCTCTTGCTTCAAAAGCAATACGCTTGCCACCTGGAGAAGCTGAAGCATTTGAAATTTTACCGCCCACATTTTTAATACGTGGTATTTCTACGGATAAATCACTCACAACATTAACATCAATCTTACTCGATTTATTTGTGCTTGTGTTATGCACAAATAAATCTCCTCCCATTTCATATACTAACTCATTTTTACTTCCAGATAAAAACGATATATCAAAATCCTTGTACTTGGTTACTTGCGTTTTTTCATTTGTATTAGGGTTGTACTGCCAGACATTTAAACGCATATGCTCACCTCTATCAGATAGAAAGAAAATATTATCACCTACCCATGCTGGCTTGCCATCATTGGCTTCGTTGCTTGTAATTCTTTCAGTTTTGTTTGATATAAAATCATAAACTATAATATCAGAAGTTAAGCCACCTCGATATCTTTTAAAAGGATAATTTTCTGTAATCTTTGTAATATAAGCCAGCTTGTTTCCATTCTCGGAAAAAGAAGCTAACTCACCGTATGGAATATTTAACTCTTTGGGGAGACCACCCGTTTTACTCACTATATAAAACTTATTCAATCGCCCTACTCCACTATTTCTACCAGAAGCAAAAAGTAGCTGTTTACCATCGGGGTGCCAATCAATCATTCTATCGGAGAAGGAATTATATGTAATACGTCTTGGAATTCCACCAGTAACAGGAACTACGAATACATCAGAATTTCCGTTATACCTGGCCGTATAGGCTATCTCTTTTCCATCGGGTGAAAACTTAGGCCAAGATTCCTCTCCTGGCGAGTGCGTAATTTGAATTGCCGTGCCACCAGCTTTAGGTGCCAACCAGATATCTCCTCCATACACAAATGTAATCTGCGTTTCCGATATATCCATGTAGCGCATTAATTTGGCACTAATCTGTCCGAATGCACTTACCGAGAGCGTAAGCACAGTAATAAATAATACGAATTTCTTCATAGGTGAAATTGTTTAGAAAATAAGATAGACAAGACAATGTATAATAGCATTTTATACATTGAACAATTTAAGCATAAATTTTAAAAGCCGAAATTATATTTAACAAAAAAGGCAACCTCTCTTTCGAAAGGTTGCCTTTTTAAGTATATTATTAAACTACTGTATTCTTATTTTGCTGGCTGAGGAACAAACATCGCAGATAACTCTTGCGTATATGCAGAAAGATCTTCTAATGCCTTCTCTTTCATATTCTCAAACATTTCATCTCCTTTCGAAAACAAATCCTTATAATAAGAAATTCCATCTTGTAGGTTAGACTTAAAAGCATTAAAATATTTAATGTCAGGTGCAGAGAATTCCTCTTTACAATCTTCAATTTTATCCTTTAGGTAATCCATGTAAATCTTCAACTCTTTTACAAAAACGTTAGGTCTTTCCGAGTTAAATAATTCACTTGATTTTCCATAAATATGGTCTATCATTTCCTTCAACGAACTTACCTTATCAAAGTAGGCTAAGTTTGGCCCAGGACATACTACAACACCATGATCACCCTTAGCTAACTTTAGCTTATAGTGCTCCATAATAGTGTTTCCTAAACCAACACATAAACAAGCCTTTTCAACTACCTTATCTATTTTAGCTTTAAGCTCAATTTTATTAGAGATCGTTTCAGTTAATTCAGCAATCTTAGTTTTTTGATATTGGATAGAAGAAGTACATGCTGGGTATTTAGTATACTCCGTGTTGAATTGTAAAAATTTCTTTAAACAAGCCGCACCAGGTTTACCCGCATCAATTCTTTTTTGCTTCTCAATATCCGCCCAGTTTCCTCTTACAGAATTAAAAGGCACTCCAAGTGGAGAAACATCGCTTAGGTAGAAATCTTCCTCTTTTCCATTTTTAAGCACGCCTAAAGTAAAATCATCTACCGTAGTAGCCTCTGGAACCAACATTAAAGGCGATCCCCAACCAATAGACTCCATTCCGTAATACTTGATAAACATATCGTGCTCATCCGAGTCACCTACTCCTCCTTGCACTGTATAAGCTACCGGGAATGGTTTCTCAACTTCTATATCTTTTTGTGATTTTAATGCACTTGCATAACCAGCAAATAACATCTCCACCAACTTCTCTTTATTTTCTTTAAATTCTTTTAAGATAGGTCCTAAAAGATAACCGTCAGATGCAAAAGCATGACCTCCACAATTCAGTCCTGATTCAATTCTAAATTCAGAAACCCAAAGTCCCTTTTTAGCTAAAAACCTACCTTGAACCATAGCCGAACGATAATCGCTCACTTTAAGTACAATGCGTTTTTTGATGATGCCATTTTCATCTGGAAAGAAATCATCGAAGGTAGCCATATAACCATATAACCTAGGATTTAATCCTGCAGATAATACTACCGAAGAAGTAAGATCACTTGTAGCAAAACCTTTGATAGCTGCATGAGCATCATTCAGTTCAGATGAAAGTGGATTACCTTCTTTATCGAAATTAACACCATCTAACTTAGTCATGATATTAACATCAATTTCACCTGCTGTCATACCTTTTCTTAGCTCTGCCTGTAAAGCTTCTTTATCCGCTTCAGGTGCAGCTAACATGTTAAGATAGTCTTGTCTTAAAGATGACGATTCTGGTAACAACTCAAAATACTTGGTAATTTCACTACCTTCAGTAAACTCTGAACTTTTAACTGATTCGAATTTAGCTTGAACAATTTTATGACTTAAGTTCAAATAATTCTTAACAATTGCTGGTCTGTTATTAGGATCTTTAGCATCCGTTTCAGTATAATCAAAACCATTCTTTTCGCTATGAATTTTAATTAAATGCTCCATAATATAATGATCAGTCAATGGAACTACAGAGTTAATTCCGTATTGTCCAACCTTTAATGGAGATTCAATTGTATAACCTGTACCCATGACAGGAATATGGAAAGTATGATGTGATTTATTATTCATTTTTGGCCCTATTTTTTAAAGCCGCAAAGTTAGTTATACAAATGGTCTTAATAGGAAAATTATGACTTTTGTTATCTGAATTATGACTAATTAAACCTTTTGAACATTTCGTTCGAGTCGAATTTATACATTTAAATTACCTATAAAAAAAGGGTTTTTGCACAATTGCGCAAAAACCCTTTTCGAATTTATATTTTATTAAGACGAACTATTAGCCAAAAGCAATAATCATTACTCCACCAACCATAGCGGCTATACCCACATAAAGAGACACTTTAGAAGCTTTAGGAGCTCCTCCCCACTCTCCAGCAAATACACCTGCACTAACAGCCGTTACAACAGAAAGCGTATTAAATATGGCATATCCAATAGAGCCTCCATCTTTACCTAAAACGAATGATGAATAAGCAAATATGATTGAAGCCGTAAAGTTTAATGCAGCCATTAAACCTGTCATTGAAATGTTTTTACCAGCTTCTGGCACTTTAAAACCACCCCAAAGTCTTTTTTTAGTAAGCATTACCACAAAGTAAGGCACTACAAAAACGCCACCTGATACATACACGATAAACATAGATGCTACCGATGCCAACCAAGATTCGTTTCCGTTTTTAACCACCATTTCTCCAATGATGTTTTTAGCCGCTACTCCATCAGCAGTAATTTCTAAAGCCACATTAAAACCTGTACATAAAATACCTCCTACAACAGCAATTACAATTCCTGTCACCATAGAAGCTCCTTTATTACCATCACTTGATTCAGCCGCAGAACGCAGCATACCTGCACGTCCATTAAAGATGATACCCGCTAAAATTACTGCGATACCAACTAAGATAGTAGTCATTTTAGTCGCTTCTGGCACACCACTAAATACCCATGATAATAATGAACCAATACAAATAATAGTTCCGATAAAAATGGAGAAACCTAGAGACATACCAATGTAATTGATGGCTTTACCCCATAACATCATACCTACTCCCCATAAGAAACCAGGTATCAACATTTTTAATAAAACAGGTGTTCCTACGTCTGACAGTACTTGTCCAAAATCGTTGATCATAGAAAAGGCTACAATACCAGGAATCAACCATAACATAAAAACATAACAAAGTCCCCATGCATTCTCAAAAGAATAGTTTTTAATATATTTTTCAGGCATGGCCCAAAAACCAAGCATAATACCAGCTGTAATCGCTAATAATATTCCCATAACATCTATTATTTAATTAGTTTGAAATTATTTTATACTGACCAGCTTAAATTTAAACTGGCTTTAATAGCAAATTCTTGTATACTGAAACTTTAAAACGACAACTTAAATATAGTTGTACTTTTAAATACTTCATCTGGTTTTGTAAACGTTTTTGGCGATCCATCGATATTTGGACCATTTTGCCAACGGTGCGTTTCACATGCGAAAGCACGATATTGTCCGTATAGCTCACTTTCATTTCTTTTCAACTCATCAGACATATACTTTGCCGTATAAAATAACATGCATGGCTCTGTTGAATAAACCTCTAAACTTCTTCCAGACTCAGGATCTTCGACTTTAGCAGTTTGAATAAGATCTTCATTCTTATTGTCGAAAACATAAAAATGCTCAAATCCGCCAACAGCATCATGAACATCTTTAATTATTTTACCTTCTCGTAAATCATTGGCTGTTCCTGTAACATCAAGTACTTTTCCTGTACCTGCACCAGTATCATCCATTTCTTGAAGCTGATTGGTATTTACCTGTACTTTAAACCCTTCCACTTTAGTTTTGAAACCAGATAGATTCCAATATGAATGGTTAGTCATCGATAGCGGAGTAGTTTTATCGGTAGTAGCAGAATAATTTAGAATAATCTCATTATCGTTACTTAATAGCATCACTACAGCGGCTTCCACGTTTCCAGGAAAGCCTTCTTCCATATCGGCACTTTTAAGCTGAAACTGAACGCCGATTTTTCCGTCAGACTCTATTGGAGTAGCTTCCCACATTCTTTTGTCAAAGCCTACTGTTCCGCCGTGTAAATTATTATCGCCGCAATTGGTCGCTAATTGGTAAGTAGTTCCATCTAAATTAAACTTGGCATCTTTAATCTGAGAGCAATAACGGCCAACAGTACATCCAAAATAGGGTGAGTTGGCCTTATATTCCTCTGAAAAATACCCATCCAGGGTATCAAACCCACAGGCTATAGATGTGGGTTTGTTGCCCTTCCCTGGAATTGTTATAGAGCTGATGGTAGCCCCTAAATCTAATATCTTTACAACCATTCCGTTATCGTTTTCTAAAACGAATTGTGTTACTTCTTGGTTGTTGTGTTTTCCAAAACTGATTTGTGTAGATTTCATTTTTTAGTATCAAGTAGTAAGTATCAAGATAAAAGACTATTTACAGCTTCAATCTCTTAATACTTGGGTTTTTTTTCTGATTTTAAGTAATATCAAGCATCAAGATAAGATTGAATCTTGATACTTGTGTCTTGATACTTGATACTATTTCTTATTTCTCTTCGTACTCTGCCAATTTGTTCCAATCAAACTCAACACCTACGCCTGGAGTATCAGGAGCTATTGCTCTGTGATTTTCAACTACCAACGGTCGTTTAGTGTATTCGTCAATTGGAAAGCTGTGTACTTCAATCCAACCTGCATTAGGTTGAGAAGAAACCAAGCTGACGTGAAGTTCTTGCATTCCATGAGAACAAACAGGAATATTGTGTTCTGCTGCTAGTTTAGCTGCTTTCAACCATCCTGTTATTCCTGCACAATTGGATGCATCTGGCTGTACAAATGATAATTTAGCATCTTCCATGGCATATTCAAATTCATGAATAGTGTGTAGATTTTCTCCCATGGCTAATGCTACACCGGTTGCATCTGCAATTTTTCCAAACCCTTTATGATCATCTGGAATAGTAGGCTCTTCGAACCAGTAAATATTATATTCTTTAAAACGTTCGGCACATTCTATAGCTTGCTCTACCGTCATTGAATAATTGGCATCAACCATAAAGGTAACATCTGGTCCAATATATTCACGTACAGCTTTGATACGCTCAATATCTTCGTCCATGTTTTCACGGCCAATTTTAATTTTTACCGCGTTATAACCTCTATCTAAATAACCTTGAATGCTATCCAACAATTTAGGTAATGGAAATAGTAAATCGATACCACCACAATAAGCTTTACAAGTATTATCAGTACCTCCAGCAACTTTCCATAATGGCTCACCTGCTTTTTTACATTTGATATCCCATAAAGCGATATCTACAGCAGCCATAGCAAAAGCATCAATACCTCCTCGACCTACATAGTGAATATGCCACCACATAAAATCATGAAGTTCTTCAATGTTTTCTGCATCCTTACCCACTAAAACTGGCGCAAAATCATGATCAATCATCGCTTTAATAGCGTGTCCACCTTTTCCTCCAGTATAGGTATAACCCGTTCCTTCACTTCCATCTTCAAGCGTTACAGTTGATGTAATTAATTCAAAATGGTAATGATCTCCGTGTTTAGCATCCGACAGAACCTCTGCTAAAGGCACTTTAAATATGCGGGTATTTACGTTTTTTATTTTTGTCATTTCTGCTTAGTATAAAGTATAAAGACATAAGTATAAAGACTTCGACCTAAGTCTTTTGTCTTTATACTTAATACTTTTATCTATTTCTTAAGCTTTAAACCTTACGTAGAAAGTTTTCTTTTCTAGATATTGCTCAAAACCATATTTTCCATCTTCTCCTCCTGTACCGGACATTTTATATCCGTTATGGAATCCTTGATGCAATTCTCCATGACCACGATTTACGTATATTTCACCAAACTCTAATTCTTGATTTAGTTTCATAATACGACTCATATTGTTTGTATATACCATGGCTGCTAAACCAAATTCGCAATCATTGGCATATCCAACTACTTCATCAAAGTCCTTGAATTTAAGCACAGGTAAAATTGGCCCAAATGCTTCTTCATGAACAATAGTCATATCTTGTGTTACATCGGTTAAAACCGTAGGCATAAACCAGTTTCCTTTTTCAAATTCAGGACCTTCCGGAGTTTTACCTCCATATGCTAATGTTGCCCCTTCTTTAACACTTACGGCAACTAGTTCTTCCATGTGTTTTAACTCCGACTTGTTTACCTTAGCTCCCATGTCCGAAGTCTCATCAAATGGATCTCCTACTTTAATAGCTTTTACCTTAGCCATGAATTTTTTCATGAATTCATCATAGATATCTTCATGAATATACATACGTTCGTTACATGTACATACCTGTCCACAGTTATCGAAACGTGAATGTAATGCTCCTTCAACTGCATCATCAATATCACAATCTTCAAAAGCTATAAAAGGTGCTTTACCTCCTAATTCTAATTGAACATGTGCCATATTTTCTGCTGCACTTCTGATAATAGACTGACCTGTAGGTGTACTACCTGTCATTGTCACCATTTTAGTAATAGGGTGCTTCACTAAAGCATTACCGATTTCACGTCCTGGCCCAGTAACAATATTTAAAAGACCATCAGGAATCCCTGCTTTTTTAGCTAATTCACCTAACATCAATGTTGACATTGGAGTTTCATCCGTAGCTTTTATTACAATAGCATTTCCAGCTACTAAAGCTGGCCCAAGTTTACGGCCTGCTAAAGCAAATGGAAAATTCCATGCTGTAATAGCAACAATCACTCCCCTAGGAACTTTCTGTATTAAAATTTGCTCATTTTCGTTGTCTGACGGTAGAATATCACCTTCAATTCTTCGTGCCCACTCACAGGCATATTGAATAAAAGAACAACATACATCTACCTCGAATAAAGCTACCTTAAATAACTTTCCTTGTTCCTTGGTTAAAACGGTTGCAAGTTCTTCACGATTTGCTTTAATCTCATCGCATAAAGCATAAAGTAACTCAGCTCTTTTACGCGCTGGAACTTTTGCCCAACTCTTTTGTGCAGCATCGGCAGCCTCAAGGGCTACCACTGCATCTTTTTCGTTTCCTTTTGCAACCAAACCGACAACTTCATCATTTGAAGGGTTTAATACCTCAACGGTTTCACCACTATCAGGCTTCATCCATTGTCCGTTTATATACTGATCAAATTCTAGGATATCTGTTTTCATCCTTACTAATATTTAGGTTATTGATTTGGCTAGTTTGTTTGTCTTAAGGGTATCTTAAATTTCGTTTTCACCTTTAACGTAACCAAAGTTAGCTAAGATTCCACCGTCTACATATAAAATGTGACCGTTTACGAATTCAGCTGCTTTTGAAGCTAAAAATAAGGCAGCATTACCTACATCTTCTGGCTCTCCCCAACGGTTAGCAGGAGTACGAGTCATTACTAGGTCGTTAAATGGGTGACCACCAACACGGATAGGAGCAGTTTGCGCAGTAGCGATATAACCAGGTCCGATTCCGTTGATTTGTAAACCATATTTAGCCCACTCACAAGTCATGTTCTCAGTTAATAACTTTAAACCACCTTTTGCAGCAGCATAAGCAGATACATTTTGACGACCGTAAACGCTCATCATAGAACACATGTTAATGATTTTTCCTTGACGACGCTCGATCATTCCAGGAGCAATACGCTTAGCAACAATTAATGGAGCAACTAAATCTACATCAATCACTTGCTCAAACTCAGCTATTTTCATATCTAAGATAGGAATACGCTTAATGATACCTGCATTGTTTACAAGAACATCGATAGGACCAACTTCTTTTTCGATTTGGCTAATTCCTTTATCAACACCTTCTTCGCTACAAACGTTAAAGTTAATCGTATAAACATCAATACCATCTTTAGCATATTCAGCTTTACACTCCTCTAATTTTGCATCGTCAATATCATTTACACATAGTTTTGCTCCTGCAGCAGCTAAGGCTTTACCACAAGCCATACCAATACCATGAGTTCCACCAGTTACTAAAGCAACCTTTCCAGATAGGTCAAATAATTCGTTTACGTTTATCATTTTATTAATTGTTAATTTATTGAGTTCTTATATTATTTATACTTGGAGCAACAAGCATACTTTCGGCACACCTCTGCTCCAAATAAAAAGCCTATGGCTTACTATTGACAGTCTACTAAATACTTCATTCCTTCAGGATTGGCATCAATACTTTCGAAAAGCTGCTGAATTTCCTCTAAAGGTTTTGTATCCGTGATGATTGTTTCGAATGGATATTTGTTATCCGTAATTAACTGGATAGACTCTTCGTAATCCTCTTTTTCGTATACACGAGCTCCAATTAGTTTCAACTCTTTCCAGAAGAATTTGAATAAATTCACTGGTTTTGGCTCGCCGTAGATAGCAACCATTACAATACGACCACGAATACCAGCTACTTCTGTTGTAATATCTAAAGAAGCTTGAACACCAGCTACCTCAAAAACAACATCAGCTAAAGCTCCGTCGGTTTTCTTGTCAACGTACTCCACTAAATCAGTTTTAATAGGATTGACAACATCAAATCCCATATCCTGAGCCATTTTAATACGAATCTCATTTACCTCAGAGATGATTACATTGGCACCTTTGCTTTTAGCAACCATAGCAACCAATAATCCGATAGGACCTCCACCTGAAACTACAGCAGTTTCTCCAGCTACTAATCCACCCATACGAACATCATGACAAGCAACAGAAAGTGGCTCAATTAAAGCGGCCAATTTTAAATCTGTTTCTTCTTTTAATTTATGTAGTGTAAAAGCAGGAACATTCCAGTAATTTTGCATTGCTCCAGGACTATCGATACCGATAAACTTTAATTTTTTAGCGATATGTCCGAACCCTTTATCAGAAGGTGCTTCTTCACGATTATCCAAAGGACGAACCGTAATTTTATCACCAATTTTAAAATCACTTACACCTTCACCAACAGCATCAATTGTTCCTGACATCT
>NZ_LXYE02000019.1 GCF_001659685.2 Labilibacter marinus | reverse complement strand
TTGCTCGATGAGCTTGATGAGGTAGTTCAGCAAGGACTTTTTGCTTCAGGTATTGATTATCCCGGATTATTATCCGAAATTACAGGTAAAATCAATTTAACCAAACCAGTAATGCTAGGCGTTGCTGGTGTAGGAAGTGATAATCCAATCTTTAAAGAAATGGTTCACCGCCAAACCACTGAAATGAACGCTTTAATAAATTCGTGTCAGAAGCTTTTTAAAAGCCGCGAAGAGTTGCTTGTTATGGACATAGGAACTCAGGATGTTAAGATTCTGAACTTTGCTGACATGAATTCTTCTCCTTGGATAAATACCAATAAAAGTTGTGGTGCTGGTACAGGTATGGTGTTAGTCCAAATTCTTGAAAGATGGAAACAAACCAATTCATCATTTACATTTGAAACATTAGATAATTTGGCATACGAAGCCGAAAGTGGAGAGATTATAAATACTACTTGCGGAATATTTGCGGTAACCAATGTGGTATCTGCATTAATACAGGCTTCGGATGAAAAACGTAAAGCTATATTAAGAGGTTTATATGAATATGTAGCTACTCAGGCTATAAAACTTTTGCCAAGAGAATTACAAAAGGGCGGAGAAGTTTTCTTAACTGGGGGTGTTGCTAACCATAAAACGCTTCAAAAAGTCTTTATGGAAAAGGGATTTAAACTGATTACGCCAGAAGTGGAAATTCACCCACAGTATTTGGTGGCTTTTGGTTCAGCCCTATCAGTCTGATACTATTTTAAAACTTTATATTATGGATATTTTTATTTTGGGTAATGTGCTTATTATGCTGGCAGCAGTTTTATGTTGGGGCTTGTTATATATGGCATTCAAACGCACGTTTGTTTTATTAATCGGTTCTGTATTTTTATTCGTTATTGCATCAATTGCATGTTTTGCTTTCACGGTTGGTCAAAAAGGGCTTATTCATCTAGCTTGGGCTGTACCTGTTGCCATTGTAATGATATTAAGTAGTTACTTCTTATTATCAAAAAAGGTAAAGGATCCTATTCAGCATTTAACGCATGTGATTAAATTAATGAGTAATAAAAACCTGACGGTTAATATCGACCCAAAATATTTTAATGAAAAATATGAGATAAAAGAGATTGTTGATTCTATGCAAGCATTAATTGTTTCTAATAGAGGATTAATGTCTAATTTAGATACCAGTTCTACAACGCTATTAAATTCGAGCGCTCATATTAATTCAAGTTCTCAGAGTATTAGTAATGGTGCCACGGAACAAGCTAGTGGTATTGAAGAAATTTCATCTTCAATAGAAGAGATGACTGCTAATATTCAGAATAATTCTGACAATGCCCAGGAATCCAAGAATATAAGTTTAAATGCAAATAAACAGCTTTCCTCATCTTATAAAGGGGTTGAGGAGGCTGTTGTTTTAATGAATAAAATTAATGCTGAAGTGGGGGCTGTAACGCAAATTGCGGGACAAACAAATATATTGGCGTTAAATGCGTCTATTGAGGCCGCAAAAGCTGGTGCTGCAGGTAAAGGTTTTGCAGTTGTAGCAACAGAGGTGCGTAAATTAGCTGAACTTTCAAGTGAGTCGGCTAAGCAAATTACAGAATTAGCTAAAGAGGGAGTTTTTAAAGTTAATCAGGTTATGGCAGAGATTGGTAAATTGGATAAAGAAACATCAAGATCTTCTGAATTAGTTTCTGAGGTAGCTGCTGCAAGTCAAGAAATGAATATTGGTGCAAACCAAGTTAATTCATCGGTACAAGAACTAAGTAAGGTAGTTCAGGAAAATGCTGCTTCGAGTGAGGAATTAAGTGCTACTTCGCATTCGCTGTTAGAGACTGCTCAGAAACTTGCTGATATTGTAAAAACATATGATTATAAAGAGGCTCAGATAATCTCAATTGATAGAAAACTTAAAAAAGGAAAGAGAAGTAAAACCGCTTAATTGCTGTTTAATTATATCGACACAACAACAACAATTTTAAAGTTTAATAAAAAGTATAGAATGAAAATTAGTTTTTAATTACGTATGTGGTTAAACCAAACCGCCTACTCAAAATGAAAATATTATGGTGTCGTTTAATTATAATCATAACAGTGCACATGTTGATGCAAGGTTTATTGGTGATGTAAGCCAAAGTGAGATTATTAATTTTATATATGACCTTAGGGTATGTGAGACTTACCCTTGTGATCTGAACATACTAATTGATGCTACAGATGGAGCCTTATCTATAAAACCCAATCAGTTATATAGGATATTTGAGGAGAATGCTAAGATGTTTGGAAAGTATTCTTCGTTAAGAGTGGCCTTGGTTATGAAAAGACCTTTAGATACTGCCTTAGCTTTGATATATACCAAAATAAGTAATATGGAGGATTACAAATATCAAGTTTTTAGTACAAGAAGTGCTGCTTTAGTTTGGTTGCATAATGGGTGTCAGAACGACAAGTATACAATTGGATCTAATGGTCCTAGGCCTAATGTGGCGCGCTAGATTATAATAAATACAATAAGAAATTTCTGTTTTTCCAAATCAATAAAAAGGGGCTTTGCAAACGTGCAAGCCCCTTTTGTATTTTATCAGTAATACGTTGAATTATTCAACAGGAATACCAGTAACATCAGCTGGTGAACCTTCTACTATTACATTTGCAGTTGGCCCGTCATCTTTCATATCCAATTCAACATCATAACCATCAATATAAAGACCAGTTATTGTAGCTCCTGATTCTTTTTTGAATTGTAGAGCAGTTCCTCCAGTAGAAGAAATACAAGTTACGTTAGTGAACATTGGGTTTGCATTGTCTTTATCTGCTTCAAAAGCAGTAGAAAAACCATCAATGTTATGTTTGATGTAGGTGTTCTTTACAGAACCATCCCATCCTTCTGTCCAATCTACAGCATCATCTTCGTTATCTACAAGGTAGATATTCTCTACTATGGCTGATCCACCAAAGAATTCGATACCATCATCTGCACCGTTAATCACGGCAATGTTCTCAAAAGTTGTTCCTGAACCTACAGCGTATAAAGAAACACCATTATATTGAGATTCAGAGTTGATAGCTGCACCCGTTCCTTTAATAACAAGGTAAGTTACAGAACCTGAGTTGTCAGTAGGCTCAGTTCCACCGTATCTAAAACCACCAACTTCTGCTTCTGCATTCTCTCCTGCAGTGGTAACAGCTTTACCACAAATGGTTAAACCACCCCAGTCACCTGGCTTAGCGGTTTTTGATGACATTACAACAGGTGAAGTAGCTGTTCCTTGGATGTCAATTGTTCCACCCATCATAACTGCGATATATACAGAAGTAGCTTCCGTGTTAGCATCAACTATTACTTCAATCTCTGTACCTGCAGGAATAGTAAGTTTTAAACCTTCAGGAACGATATATGCTCCGGTTAATTTGTATTTAACATTAGCATCCAATGTTACGTTATCTGTAATTGTTCCTTCTAAATTTTCAGTTGTAGGATCATCGCTTAAAGAAGCTTCTGTCCAAGTCCACCCCGATACGTCAACGGTAGCAGCATCTTGTAAACCAGAGTTGAAAGTATATTTACCTGGTTGTAACTCAGGTTTTGGATCTGGATTATCATCATCATCACAACTTGTTAGTAATGGTGCTACTAATACTCCTAATAAAAGCCAGTTTAAAAATAATAACTTTTTCATTTTCGTTTTTGTTTAAATAATAGTTTAGTTCAAATTAATTTTTACGCCTAAATTTAGGCTTATACCCTTTTTGTATGATTGTACTATAGCGGTTGAGCTAGGGCGCGATAAAGGCTCAATAACTTGAGTCTGCTCAATGGTTGGGTTTAAGAGGTTTTTACCTGTAAATTTCAATGAAACTCTTTCGGAAACCTTTTTAATCAACACTAGGTCAACTGTTACAAACCCTTTTTCTATAATTTCATTGTTAAAATATCTATCACTGTTAGTATAGTCTTCTGGTGCACCAAGTGCAAAAATTTTATCCGACGAATAGTTTGCACTCAAAGTTGATATAAACTCTTTAGGTTTATGATTATTAAAAGTTAAACTTCCGTTAAGTATAAGGTCAGAAGCACCTTGTAAATCAGAGTTTGTTTTGTTATTGTATTGAAATTCTTTCAGCAAATCTTGCTCAAACCACATTTTGGTAGCATTAAAAACTAAGCCTAAGCTTGGCTGGCCATCTTCTTCAGCTTTAATTAAATCAAATCTTCCTTCAACCTCGAAACCATAAATATTGGCCTGCTCACCTGTGTTTGCATAGTAGAAGTAACCAGATGAACCTCTCGTTTGAGTCATATTTATAGGATCGTTAATAATTTTATAGAAAGCTGTAGCAGATATTAGTTGTCCTCTTGATGGGAACATCTCATATTTTAAATCGAAATTATAGTTGTCCGATTTTTGTAGATTCGGATTACCTTTAGTAACACGACCCGTCGGAGATACGTACTCAAAAGGAGCTATTTCTTTAAATTCTGGTAATGTTATTGTTTTGCTTGTAGCAAAACGAAGTGCACTCTTGTCGTTTAAATTATATTTTAAATTGAGCGCTGGTAAAAAATTATTATAATTGTTGGTAACTGAGCCAATGCGACTTTCTCCAGTTTCAGGGTTAATATAGTTAGCCACGTCCCATGCTACATTAATTTTGTCAACTTCATAACGTGCACCAATGTTGATAGCTAATTTATTAACATCGTAAGTAAAGTTGGCAAACCCACTATAAACCGAAAGATCTGCGTTATACAAGTCGGAATTTCTATTTTTTATTTGTAACGAACCATTATTGTAAAGTTCTTCATCTAAAAGAACTTCATCCATATTGTCGATGGATTCAAACTGAACACCTTTACCTTTAACTCCAACAAATAAAGAATTAAAGTCTCTTGACTTATTTCTGAAATTTGCACCTACATCAACCTTTATTAACTTATTGTCCTCGTCAATAATTTTAATTTCATCCTTAAGGTATCCGTTAAGCTCGTTATCATTTATTCCTTGAGTTGATTTCCTTTGTTGGAAATCTCCAACGTGAGCGAATTGGTTGTACGAGTTATACATATTTGCCTCGTTACGAATTCGATTGGGCTCTTCGGCATTTACCGTGTTGTATCCCAAGGCCCATTTCACTGTATTATTACCTAAAGTATGTGTACCCAAAAGTTGATTGACAAAAATACTTGTTTGCTTAAGGTTTTGATCTCTCACAAATGCTTCAGTTTCTTTCGGATCCTGATCATATACAAAACCATTCCCATTTCTTCCTTGCTCGTAATTGATATCTGTTGTTTTGTGAACGTAGAGGCTATTGAATGATAATATATTATTGATATCGAAATCGTATGTTAGGCTCGCTAATGCTGTTGTATTATACTCTGTTTGAAATTGCTCTACATCATCAAAGGATGTGTTTAATACATTGGAACGATAACTCTTAAACTCACCTATGTAATAATCTGATGAAGCTGTCTGAGAAAGAGAACCAAAAAATGATAGTTTATCTACTTTACCACCTCCTGCTAAAGAAACACCATAATTTAAAGGCATTTTTTTTGTAGTTGTATTCCAGCTTTGCTGAGTGATTGCATCTTTGGTATTGTATGGAGCGCTATAATAACCTAAAGTTTGGTCGTTATAGTTTTGAGAGGCCTTAAAGTCACTGAAAACACCATTTGTAAATACGTTTGTGTTTGCGCCTCCTGCAACACCTAAAGTTACTTTACGGGCAGTCGTTTTTGTGCTGATGTCAACAATACCTGATGTTTGATCTGCATAACCATCCGGACTGTATGTTTTACTAATCCCAACGTTTTTTATTACACCCGTTCCAAACAAGTTAAGGTCAATGTTTTTCTTCTCCACATCATCAGAAGGAACAGGTAATCCGTTAAGAGTTGTGGTTAAGTAACGGTCTCCAAGACCACGAATATATACATCGCCAGAACCTTCACTTTTAGTAACTCCTGATATTTTTGAAGTAGCATCAGAAGCATCGGAAACACCTAATGTTGCCATTCTTTTTGCTCCAATACTTTCTTTAATGATAGAGGCTTTCTTTTGTTCCATCATTAGGTAATTCTCAGACTCTCGGTTTGCTTTAGCAACAACTGCTACTTCTGCAATATCCATGGTAGCCTCAGCTAGTTGAATATTTAATTCAGTTTCTTTACCTGCTGTAATAACTACGTCGTTAAATACTATAGGATCGTATGAAATATACTGCACTCTTATTGTATATGTACCAGCGTCAAGTGCTGGCATAATATATTCTCCCATGAAGTTAGTAATGGTTCCAGTTGTGGTTCCATCAATAACTACTGCTGCTCCTACTAGTTCTTCACCTGTGTTTTTATCGGTGATTTTCCCTTTTAAAAAACCTTGCTGTGCAATTCCTGTTCCCATTCCAACCATTAAGAACATAACTACAGCAAATAACTTCTGTCTCATTTTTATTTCTTTTTGCATTCGAGACTCATTAATTTTCCTTCCCGTGTGTATAAGGTTGAAATTGTATAATGAGTGCTTTGTTTTGTAATTATTACTTTAAAACTCGCCAGCAAAAATATGTCTTGACTGTGATGGAACCGATAAGTAAATATTAAGGGTATATGAAGTATTGATTAATGTAGGAAAGAGTGAAGTGGGTTGATATTGAGTAGTGTATGTGTTTTATCTGATAAAATACAATGTTAAAAAATAGACCAGTTAACATTTTAATAATACTGCAGTAACTTTAACAAAGTATTGAAGCTTTATTACCTATTTTCGTTGTCTAGTTTTTGTAAAAGTGAAACGTGTTTTCTGAAATATTTAGGTATTTTATATGCATTTCATCATACCAAAATACAGTAAGCTTTAGTGGACTATACTAATATCAACTATCTGCTAATTGTATTGGTATGGAAATCGCGATGCGACTTAAGTAGGTTTAGTGTATAATGGATGAGGTTTTTAGATTCCGCATAACATTCTAAGAGAAGAATGCTAGAGCGCGTTTTACCATCACCATCCATGATTCTTTTAATCTGTTTAGTTCTTAAATCCTCAATTAGTGCAACGATGTACTTTTGCTTTTCAACCATCTCAGGTACCGAGCTGAAACGTTTTTCTTTTTCAATATGAACCAAGAAGTTGAAGAAGCTCATAATTTCTTCCAAAAGTAATAATACATCTTCTTTCTGTGTGTCAGATAAACCTTTGTGTTGATTCTCTATATGGTTGTAAATAGGTTCAGCAATCTGAATTAAAGTATTAGAAAGCTCTCCCAAATAATCAATGGCCTGTATAAAGTAATGGCCCGAATCAAAAGTTTCAGTATCCATGCTAGAAAAGCTATTGAATAAATCTCGCTTTATCGATTTGGATACTTTTTGTAGATACTTACTTTTTTCGCAAGTTTCCTTTACTTGTTTTTCATCATCTTCAACAAACCCTTGAATGATGAGTATATATATTTTAGATGTTTCAAGAATGTGTTTTCTTATTCTTTCATTGCCCGCATCTAATAAATTGTCAATGTCGCTGGCAATCTGTTTAGTTCTTTCATCCTTAAGTTCTATACGCTGTAGCCTAGCTTTTTTATGTATTGTGTTGGTTCGGTATATAACGATGCAAACTGCTATTAAGAGTGGAATTATTGCGTAAATATTACCCCACCAAATAAATACGGTAATTATAAACGCACCAACAAAACCTGCACTGGCTGTAATAAACCATCCTCCTAAAACGGATAAAACTCCAGAGATTCTGTATACAGCACTTTCTCTACCCCAGGCCTGATCTGCCAATGAAGTGCCCATGGCTACCATAAAAACTACAAAAGTGGTGGATAGTGGAAAATGTAAATAGGTGCCGATGGTAATTAATATACTTGCAACTACTAGATTAACGCTAGCTCTAACTGTGTCAAAATATACTACGGCGGCATCCGAGTCCTGTTCAGCATCCTCAATGTTACGCTCATATCTGTTAGAAAAAAAATCTACCCATTTAACAGGCATGTTTCTTCTGGTGTAATTATATAAGCTTAAAAAACTTTTAACTAAAGTTCGCGATAGTTGTGATGGTTCAAATTCTTCTTGACCAGCATCTTGCTTTCCTAAGTATAATTCCGTATTGGTTACAGTTCTTGCCTTTTTTGAATAAAAAAGAGTGATCACCATAATTAAACCTGAAGCAAAATATATGAGGCGGTACGAACTACTCTCCCAAAGTGTGTTATTTAAAACGCCTCCTTGCCAAATATTCATCAACAGCATACTTGGATTACTAAGTCCTGATTGCTTAAATACATTAACGCCTTCAAAAGCGGATAGAGGAACGCCGATAAAGTTAACAAGGTCGTTAGCTGCGAATGATAGTGCTAAGGCAAACGTTCCGCAAAACACTACAATTTTAGGAATGTCTGCATTAAACACATAAGCTAGCAATGTAAATAAAGTAAAAGCGATTGCGAAGAACACTAAAAGTACCAGTGCTAGACTTTCGTGAACCAATAGATCTATATAGCCTGTTAAGTAATTAGCAAATGCGATATCTTTTTTGAGCAGAAGAAAGACAATAGAGGTAAGTGCAATTGCTCCTGCTAATGAGAACATAATTTTAAATCTTCCACGATATCTGAAGGTGAAAATATTACGTGCAACAAATTGAACCAGTGAGCCTGTTGCAAACGCAAGTATGATGGATATTGTAATACCTGCTAAAATTACCAATACTCGTTGTGTGTTGATTAGATCGGTTATTACCAAACCGTCAGGATTTTCGCCACTTATAATAATAAGTCCCATGGCTAAGGCCCCACCTAATAGTTCAAATACAATAGCAATGGTTGTTGAGGTAGGAAATCCAAAGGTGTTAAAAAGATCTATTAATATGATATCGGTTATCATAACGGCTAGAAATACCACCAATAACTGATTGAGATAAAAGTTCTCAGGATAGAAAATACCTTTTCTGGCCACTTCCATCATATCTCCTGAAAAACCAGCGCCTAGCAATAAGCCTGCTCCAGCAACTATATAAATATAATGTCGCTTAGCCACGTTGGAACCAATAGCTGAGTTTAAAAAATTCACAGCATCATTCGAAACTCCAACTACCAGGTCAACAATACCTAGGGCTAATAATACAACTATTATAAAATATAGGTAATCCATTCAATTTTATTTATTGAGCTGCAAATATAATTTGGAAATACCTAAAAAGCTAAAAGACCTACTTTTATTAACGTTTTAATAATTTAGTAACACTTGCGGGTAAAATATAATGTAAAAATTACCTTCGTAACTTGTCAGTTCTATATTATTGGCATTATTTTGTTTTCATTAATTTGGTCATGGTATGACCTGACAAATAGAAATTGTAAAATGAAACTGGCATGGCCAGAGCAGATATTAATAGGCACACAGGAGCTTGATTAAAATTTGCGTTTGTTGTTAAGGTTTTGCTAATTTTAAACATATGAAAAATATTACTTCAAAGAAACTAACTGCTTTATCCACCTCTATTTATTTTTTTCTTACAATTCTATTTTTTCTGGTTAATTATTTTTCGTCTGATATTATTATCTCTTTAGTGATATCTATACCCATATTATTGGTTTTGTATAGCTTGTATGCTGGTTACTTTATCAATAGTTTTATAAAGTCTAAAGTAAAACCCATTTATAAGACAATCCATCATTTTAAACCATCTACCACTGGTGATGAGCCAGATAATGATAAAGATCCGTTTGCAGAAGTTAATAGGGAAGTGGCTGATTGGATGCAAGGAAAAACCAAGGAGATTCAGCAGCTAAAGCAGATGGAGAAATATAGAAAGGAGTTTTTAGGTAATGTATCGCACGAGCTAAAAACACCTATTTTTAATATTCAGGGATATATACTTACGTTGCTGGATGGAGGAATTGATGATGCAGATATCAATATGTTGTATTTAAATCGTACAGAAAAAAGTATTGATAGAATGATTACCATTATTGAGGATTTAGAAGCAATATCAAAACTGGAGGCAGGAGAATTAGAGATTAATTCTGATGGATTTAATGTTTTTCAATTGATTGAAGATGTTTTTGATTTGCAAGAAATTAGGGCTACGGATAAAAATATAGAACTCAGTTTAAATAAAGCAGGCGAAAAGCAATTGATGGTGAATGGTGATAAACAGCGTTTGTTTCAAGTGTTTAGTAATTTGGTAGTTAATTCCATTAATTATGGTAAGCAAGGAGGAAAAACCACTATCAACTATTACGATATGGATAATCGTTACTTGATTGAGGTGAAGGATAATGGAATTGGTATTAAAGCCTCTGATTTACCCCGAATATTTGAGCGTTTTTATAGGGCCGATAAAAGTAGATCGCGAGAGCAAGGAGGTACAGGTTTAGGCTTGGCCATAGTAAAACATCTAATAGAAGCGCATAATCAAACCATTAATGTAACCAGTACTTTTGGTAGTGGAACAAGTTTTACCATAACGTTGGATAAAGCTAAAGCCTAGTCATTTAAGGCTTGGTTTTTGGGAATTATAAATAATATAACTTTATATTTACAATCAGTTAACAATTGAAAAGTGCAGAAATGAATCATTTATGTACCTTTCCCACCGAATTCAAATGCTTTAAATATGATAGAAGCTGATAATTTTAAGATTTTATTAGTTGATGACGAACCCGATATTTTGGAGTTTGTTAGTTACAACCTTAAGAAGGAAGGATTTCAAGTAATTACTTCTCAAAACGGAAGTGAGGCTATAGAAATAGCAAAAAAAGAAATTCCAGAGTTAATAATTTTAGATGTTATGATGCCTGAAATGGATGGCATTGAGACATGTGAAGAAATAAAAAGAATACCATCTTTAAAAAATACCATTGTTGCCTTTTTAACAGCACGTGGAGAAGACTATTCTCAGATAGCTGGTTTTGATGCTGGTGCTGATGATTATATCTCAAAACCAATTAAGCCAAAGGTGCTAATCTCTCGGGTAAAAGCATTGCTAAAAAGGTATAATCCTGAGAATGGAAGTGCTCCTGAGGAAAAGTCGGATGTGATAAAAATTGGTGATTTAGTTATCGATAGAGAAAAATACATCATTATTAATAAAGGAGAGGAGTTGGTACTTCCTAAAAAGGAATTTGAGCTACTTATGCTTTTAGCCTCCAAGCCAGATAAGGTTTTTACACGTGATGAAATTTACAATTCTGTTTGGGGTGATAGTATTATAGTGGGAGATAGAACCATCGATGTGCACATCAGAAAGGTAAGAGAGAAAATTGGGCAAAACCATATTAAAACAATTAAAGGAGTAGGGTATAAATTTGTTGAGTAACAATATTCTACAACTATTAAGGTAATATAAAAAGGGAAGCCAGTAGGTTTCTCTTTTTTTATACTCGCAAAAAGAATTATCTTACGCTAGTAAAATAAGATCATATATCATTTTAAGAAACTATGATGTACAGAGCAATATTTATATGCATTGTCTTATCGATAACATTTGTTGGTTGTGGTAAGAAGAAAGAAGAGCCTAAGAAAAAGGTAAAGCAGGAAACGATTAAACCAAAGCCTGTAGTAAATAAGGACACGGTAAAAGTAGTGGAGAAACCAAAGCCTGTGGTAGTTCCTCCAAAACCTGATAATAAGTACTTTTTAATTGCTGCAAGTTTTGTGAAAGAGGCAAATGCGATTAAGTACAAAGACGAGCTTAAAGAGCAAGGTTTTGATTCAGAAGTGATTGTGCGTAGTAGAGGTGTAAATCAAGATTTCTATAAAGTGTCGTACAAAGGCTTCTATGATAAAGATGAGGCTTTTAAAGAGCTAGCCCTTGAAAAAAGAAATTCACAGTACGAGGGGGTTTGGTTATTGATTAAGAAATAAGCGAATACATCATCGTTAATCTATTATGGCATTAACGATGATTTGTATTAGGAGTATGGTATAATTGTTTTTCGAAGCAGATGATTAACGCTTACTCAGAGTCTATATTTTAATATCCAGCTTCTTGAATTAATGCATTCATACGAGGCACCCATTCGTCGGGATGCTCTATGAGCCACGATTCAATTCCTAGGCGTTTTGCAGTCTCTATATTAGCTGGCCCGTCATCTAGAAATAGCGTTTCTTCAGCCTTAATGTTTGCATGCTCCAATAGGGCTGTAAATATGTTTTCGTGAGGTTTGCTCATATTCATTTCATAACTATAGTATACCTGATGAAAAAGATTGCGGAGATTCCCGACAATCGGCACAGAGTTTTCGCAAGAATCAATGTGTAACTCATTGGTATTGCTTAATACATATATATTATGTGTCTCCTTTAGTTTTAGGATAGTTTCTATTCTTTCGGTTTTATAATTCAATAGCAAGGCATTCCAGGCATCTTTTATCTCATCACTACTTACCTCATCCGGCATACGTTTTTTAATTTCCTGAATAAACTGTTCGCTATTTATTTTGCCTTCTTCAAAATCGCAGAAAACACCTATTTGTTTGTACTTACTTAAAAAATCACCTTTCTCGCTAAAACCTAGTTTTCTAAAGCGTTCATAGGTGATATTCAGATCGATATCTATAATTACGTTTCCTAAATCGAATATAATATTTTTTTTATCTCTCAAATTTGTCATAAAATGTTGATATAGTATTTGAATTATTCAGATAACTTACTATTTTTGCATCCGCAATATACAAAACGCTTTTTGTATAACAAGCCGGGCCTATAGCTCAGTTGGTTAGAGCACCTGACTCATAATCAGGTGGTCCCTGGTTCGAGCCCAGGTGGGCCCACTATAATAAAGCCACTTACGTTATTTCGTAAGTGGCTTTTGTTTTTTCTGCATACGGCTTTTTAATATACCCTATGAATTAGAAATTCTACACGTATATTCTTCTCTTTAAATATCGTTTGCTGCAATTAGTAATTCGATTCCTTATTCAATATTCTTTGTTTCAGTGCATGTTGGCCATTACTTCTGTCAATTTTATGATATTCTATGTTCTAATATCGGAAATGGACTATGATTTACAGGTTTTGTGGTTTTATAAAAATACCTTTTCAAATAATTTTACATACCAATAAATAGGGATAATTCAACTACCTTATAATAGAAGGAAATATGGTGTAGCTGACATGACTCCTCACTCTTGGGAGTTTTACGTTTTAAGGAATGATCCCCAGGAGTTAAACAATTGTTATGATGGCCTAGAATACAAGTGTACAATGAAAGAATTAAAGGCTGAATTACTGAAACAGAGGGAAGAGTTGAACGAAACGGGTGTGAATTGTCCAGAAATTCAAACGATTGTTGATAAACATTGGAATGAATAATAGAGCCAGATGTCAATTCAAAATAAGCTGAAGCAAACTAATATTTGATAAATAATATACATATGAAAATTAGCAATTATATCATCATGTCTTTATTGCTTTTGGCCGTTTATAGCTGCCAGCAGAAGGAAGCAGAGAAAAAAGAAGTAAAACATTTTGAACCTACTTGGGAATCGTTGCAGCAATACGAATGTCCAGAATGGTTTAGGGATGCTAAGTTTGGTATTTATACACACTGGGGTGTTTATTCGGTTCCTGAAGATGAGTCGGATTGGTATGGCACTTATATGTATACCGAAGGACATCCAAATAATAAGACCCATAAAGAAAATTATGGTGATCCTAAGGAGTTTGGGTACAAAGATTTGGTACCACTTTTTACTGCACCTAAGTTTGATGCTGATGAGTGGGCTGACCTATTTGTAGAGTCGGGAGCACGTTTTGCAGGTCCTGCAGGTGAACATGCTGATGGTTTTTCGATGTGGGATTCAGAAGTGAACCCATGGAATTCAGTTGATATGGGGCCTAAGCGCGATATTGTGGCTGAAATGGAAAAGGCCATTCGTAAGCGTGGCTTAAAATATGTTGTAAGTCTGCACCATTCATGGTTATGGGGATGGTTTCCAACATGGGACGAAAATACGGATTGTTCTGATCCAGCAAATGCATCCTTATACGGAGAGAAAGTACCTGTATCGGCTTGGAAGGTAGAAGGCAGCAAAGGTTATTATACGGTGGATCCAATGCCAAGTGCCGAATTTGAACGTGTATGGCTCGAAAAGGTAAAGGAGGTTGTAGATGGCTATAATCCAGATTTACTTTGGTTTGATAATAGAGTGCAGATATTATCTGAGAAAACTCGCCAGAAGATGATGGCTTATGCCTATAATAATGCAGCTAAAAACGATCAGGAATTTGTATTAACGTTTAAGCGCCCTGACTTTCCGTTAGGAACAGGAACGGTTGATCTTGAGCGTAATCGTATGCCAAAGATATATCCAGACCCATGGTTAACAGATAACTCAATCTCTAAACAACGATGGATTTGGCACAAAGACTTAAAATGCTACCCTACCAATAATCTTATTGATGACTTGGTTGATATTGTGAGTAAAAACGGGAACTTACTATTGAACGTGGCACCGCACCCTAATGGCACCATTCCTGATGATCAAAAGCAACGACTTCGCGAAATGGGTAAGTGGTTAAAGTTGAACGGGGAAGCTATTTATGAAAGTCGTCCATGGTTGATATTTGGTGAAGGTCCTACCGAAACAAAAACGGGGCATTTAGCCGATATGAAGTTTGATGGTTTTGGTGATGAGGATATTCGTTTTACAACACGCAACGGGCAGTTATATGCCATTGCTTTAGGGTGGCCCAAATCAGGTATTCTTCCAATTAAATCATTAAGTACCACATCTTTTAATGGAAGCATTGATAAAATAGAATTGATTGGTTGTGATTCTCCATTGACATGGAAACGTAATACAACAGCCTTAGAAATTCAATTGCCGGATACTAAGCCTTGTGAGCATGCCTTTGTGTTTAAAATTAATTAGTAGATGAGTACAAACAAGCTAAGAGTTGCAGTTAGGAAATATGATCCTTTTCAATCTGCAATGAAAAAAATATGGCGCAAGTTTAAGCAAGAGTATAACTGCACCATCGAGGCAGAATTTGTTGCCTTAGATTTGCATCCTTTATATGAGGAGCTTATTGATAAAAATGGATTGAAAAATGGCGATTGGGATATCACTTTTATCAATACCGATTGGATTGCGGAAGCAGTTGAATATGGTCATGTAGAGAATTTAAACCAGTTTTTTGAGAAGTCGGCACCGCAGCAATATCCAGATGCATGGTCGCCATCTTTGTTGAGAATGCAAGAGTTTAATGGTTGTGTTTATGGGCTTCCCATGCATAATGGTCCCGAGTGTTTGATTTATAGAAAGGATCTTTTTGAGAATCCGATAGAGAAAACAGCATTTAAAGAGAGGTATGGTAAGGAGTTGAAGGTGCCAAGTACCTGGGAAGATTTTAATATTATAGCTGAATTTTTTCAACGACCTGAAGAGGATTTATACGGGACTGTTTTTGCTGCCTATCCCGATGGTCATAACACGGTTTTTGACTTTTGTTTGCAATTGTGGACAAGAGGAGGTGAATTGATGACATCGGATGATAAAGTGGTGCTGAATTCTAAAGCGGCAATAGAAGGTATGAATTATTATAGAGCTGTTTTAAATAATAGCAAAGTGATACATCCTAAGTCTCGCGATTTCGATTCTGTACAGTCGGGAATGGCTTTTGCGAATGGCGAGGTTGCTATGATGGTAAATTGGTTTGGTTTTGCACCTATGTGTGAGGTTTCCGATAAGTCCAAGGTAAAAGGTAGGGTGGATGTGGCTAATGTTCCTGCAGGAGAAAATGGGCAAGGGGTTTCGCTTAATGCATATTGGTTGTATGCTTTAGGTTCAGGCAGCAAGAATAAACAGCTGGCCTACGATTTTATGCAATATGCCATTCGTCCTGAAAATGATAAGTTAATGACGATGGAGGGAGGAATAGGCTGCAGAAAGCAAACTTGGCAAGATGATGAGGTGAATGAAATTGCACCATATTTTCATAAGTTAGAGGAGTTGCATAAAAACACAAGAGCCTTGCCGTGTATGGCTGATTGGGCCAAAATTGGTGAAGTAATTGATAAAGTTGTTCTGGATGTAATAAATACAGATGAGGCTATTGAGCAAATATTAAATAGGGCACAACAAAAGCTTGACAATATTCAAATATAGAAGTCTGTGAATATCGATTATAAACAGACTTTACCTTAAAAAAATAGGACCATCATTATTATAGTAGGTGGAGGCATTGTTAATGATGCTCACTTACCTGCATATAAATTGGCTGGTTTAAAGGTTTATGGTATTACCAATAAAACAAAGGAAAGAGCTATTAGCTTAGCCAAAATTTAATATTTCGAGAGTTTTTGATAGCGCAGAAGCAGCTTGCATTTCAAGTGATAATGGAAGTGTGAAGTCATTAAATAATAAGAATAATTAACTTTTAATTTTACAGATATGCCAGAAAATACACCAGTAGAAAAGCATAACGACATTAAGCTTTACAATACAGAGGATTGGCTTTATGAAGATTTTGTAATCGGTCAGAAAGATCGTTCTATAAGTAGAACCATTTCAGAAGGGGAGTCTATGATGTTTAACGGACTTGTATTAGATATGCACCCTTATGTTGGAGATGAAAAGTTTGCCCAAGAGCAAGGGCTTTTTGGAAAGCGCTTGGTAGCTGGAGCTATGGTCTTTAGTTTAGGTTTAGGTTTAATGGCCAATAATAATGTGAATACATTTAGCTATGGATATGATAAACTTCGCTTTATAAAACCTGTTTTTATTGGTGATACTATTTATACCATCAGAACACATCTTAACAAACAACCAAAGTATGATGAGATGGGATTGATTACAGTAAGTTACGAGGTGTACAAGCAGCCGGGAGAATTAGTGTTGTATTGCGAACACTTACAGACGGTTAAGTATCGAGATTCAGAGAGTTTTAAAAAATAATATTAAGCCTATTAGTTGTGGATTATTGAAAGCGGAGGGTTTGGTTTAATACTTCCCTCTGTTATTCAACTTTTAAGTTTACTAAAACGGATTAAACTCGTTTGTTAAGTTGTTTTTGTATTCTCTTGGGGCTTGATGAATATACTTTCTAAATACTTTTCCAAAACTGGTAGTCGACGAAAAACCACATTGATGGGCTATGTCAGTAATTGAGTTTGATGTTGTATTTAATAACATTAAAGATGTTTCAATACGTTGTTTGTTAATGTAGTCCAAAGGAGTTTGAGCTGTTAATTCTTTAAACTTTCGCGTAAAATGGTCTGGCGACATATAAGTAGATTTAGCTAAATGTGCAATCGTAATATTCTCATGCAAATGCAGATGAATGTATTTTATTGAGCTTGATATATGATTATCAGTTTCATTGCTCAGCTTCATTCGCGAACCTTCTATAAATTCAGATAAAAACAGGTTCAGAATTCCTGCAGATTTTAGGATGTCACTAGCATCACTATCTATATTTCTATTAATACCTAGTTTCATCTGCTTTTGATAAACCTTAGGGTTGCCTGTTGGAAGTCCCATTCCTTTATTTATTTCACAAAGCTCTTTGAAGTATTCGTAATGGTGCGCAGCTGCTTTAATTTCATTCTTGAACCTATACAATAAGTAGATACTTAAATTGTTGGGTAGATTTATGCTGAAGGTAGCATAATATTGCTCCATAAATTCAGGACATTTGTATGTACACTGAATGTAACTTGGAATTAAATAGAGGTAGCCTTTTTTAAGCTTAACGGATGTTTCGCCAATCTGAATAAACCCTTCACCTTCCGTAATTAAATACAATCGCGAAAATGGACTAATGATATTCTTATAGTCCCATTCTTTACCTAGCTTACAGTGGTCAATAGAAGAAAGGTTATATGATGTGCTATTTAATATGCTAAAGACGTTCATGTGATATAGCTTCAATTCTTATGTTCAGGCTGTTATCCTTCGTTTTTTACGATTGTAAATTAGTGATATTATCGGAAATAAACGAAAGTGAAATTGTGTAAAAACGATGAGACATAAAAAAACGAGTCCAAATTAATGAACTCGTTTATTGCAAATTTTGTGAACCGAAAATAATTTAACGGTAAATAACTCTCCTTGTAAATAAGTTTATAAAAACTTAGTCAATAGGAGATTGAGTAATATCAACGTAAAAAAAATCAAAAAAATTATTAAAACATAACGTTTTAGGGTTTTTTTTACTGAAAATGAAAAAATTAGTTAGATATGATAATTCCCATTTTTTTCATGAGGTAGGTGGCGTTATGATTTTGCGTAACTCCATCATGTAATTTGTAATCAAAAATAAGTTGGTTATTTCTGTTTTCAACCTCAAAGCATAGGTTGGTGATTTTACCTTTGGTTTCCTCTTCAAGCACGCCTAATTCAAGGTCGTGGGTAGCAATCATACCATAGGCATTGAGTGAAAGCAAATGTTTAATTAACTCCATGGAGCCATAAGTTTTATCTTTGGAGTTGGTGCCTTTTAATATCTCATCCAAAATGATAAATACATCCTTGCCTTCTTTTAATTGGTCTATGATATATTTTAATCTTTTTAGTTCGGCATAAAAATACGATTCGTGTTTCATCAGCGAATCGGTAGTTCGCATATTTGAAATTAAAGGCATAGGTTTAAAGACCATTTCTTTAGCACATACAGGCATGCCACTTCTGGCAACAATATAATTTAATCCTACGCTACGTAAAAAAGTACTTTTCCCCGACATGTTGGCTCCTGTAATCAAAGAAAAAATGGAATCTTTAAAGTCGTAATCATTGCAAATACGTTCGTTTCTATCTAACAAAGGGTGACCTAGTTGAGTAGATTGAAGCACAGTGGATGAGTGGGGTGTAGGATAAGTGAAATCGGGATGGTTATAGGCATAGCCAGCCATACTATTTAAAGCGTCAATCTCATGAACTACATCCAGCCATACTTCCATATTTTTAGTATTGCTTTTTAGCCATCCTTCAATTTTAGCCACCCATTTAAAATCCCATAACATTATTCCATTCAGTATAACTCCAGCAAGCATGCCGTTTCTTTGGTCAAATTGACCCATATATTTACTCAGCTGTTGAATAACTGCAGAAGCCTTTGTTTTATCTGAAAGTAAATTTTTTTGCAGTTGATTTAACTTTTCTGATGAGAATTTCTCTTTTGAAATAAGATCGGTTAAAATGGCGTATTTCTGAAGTATTCCTGTTAATGAAGAAAACTGATGATTGATTCTGTTAAGGCTTTTTAGGTTAGACCCGATGAAACTTAAGTTTAAGAAAAACAACATTGTAGGGACGGAGGCAGGCAGTCCAACGAAAGTAAGTCCAATAGAAATAAAAAATACCCAAGGTAGTATAGCGGTTAAAATTTTAAATGCCTTTCCTTTGCCTTCAATAAAAGGAGTGTAGTTTTTAAAACCATTGAGTTTGTCTAAGTCTTCTTTAGTTTCGTTCAGCATATTCCCTTTGGCATAGAAATTCTGACGGAAATCTAATCGGGTGGAGATTTCTTTTATACTCTCTTGTTCACTCAGTATGTCTTCTTGTTCTAGCAAAGGATCACTAATCTTTTGCTTTAAGCATTCAGTTCCTGCTAGTGTTGAAGACCTGTTGATGAATTGAAAAAAAGATCCTGGACCATATAAATCAAGATCGTGGGCAAAGTCGTGCTGAGGATTAATAAACTCTTCACCCGATTCAAATACGCTCCAATCGCGATGTAAAGCTTTAAGTTCGTTTTTATTGAGTTGAATGAGAGACTGGAGTTCTGCTTTATGTTTTTTTAATAGGATAAAGCGCTTAACTAGCACTCCAAAACAAACTGCAAATCCAATAAATAAAAGCGCTGCAGCTATTGGTGAATAATCGTAAATATAAATTGGAGCGGCAAATAACGAAAGGAAGATAAGTACCCTTATCCAGCCCGACTTTATAATCTTTTTAGATATTTGCTGCAGTTGGCCTTCATACAAGGAACTTAATTCCTCGTATTTACTTTCTATTTCGTTATATCCTTGTTGGATTCCTCCAGTGATTTCCATATCATATCTTTTAGTTCGGTAATGCCCAAATTGGCCACCGAAGATATAAAAGTATATGGAATTTCAGGAAGGTCTTGTTTAATTTCAGTCATTAACTCTTCGTCAAGCAAATCGCATTTCGAAATAGCTAATATTCGTTGTTTATCCAGTAATTCAGGATTGAAGTTTTTAAGTTCGTTTAATAGAATTTCGTACTCTTTCTTAATATCATCAGCATCCGACGGAACTAAAAATAAAAGAATGGAGTTTCTTTCGATATGTCTTAAAAAACGCAGACCTAAACCTTTTCCGTCACTAGCTCCTTCAATAATCCCAGGGATATCTGCCATTACAAAAGATTTGTAATCTCTGTAGTTTACAATTCCCAGGTTAGGCACTAATGTAGTAAAAGCATAATCTGCAATCTCGGGTTTTGCTGCAGAAACCACCGAAAGTAAAGTCGATTTCCCTGCATTGGGGAATCCCACTAAACCAACATCTGCTAATACTTTTAATTCCAGAATAACAGGTACTTCAACTAAATCCTGACCAGGTTGTGCATAACGAGGTGTTTGATTTGTGGAGGTTTTAAAGTGCATATTACCTCTACCTCCTAAACCACCTTTAGCTAAAATGTATTCTTGGTTTTCATCGGTAATCTCGCAGATTACTTCTCCCGTTTCTGCATCTTTGGCAATGGTTCCAAGCGGAACGAAAATCGTTTTGTCTTCTCCTTGTGCTCCATAGCTGCCCTGGCCACTACCCGACATACCATGTCCAGCAAAAACGTGGCGTTGAAACTTAAGGTGTAATAAAGTCCAATGGTTACGGCTACCTTTTACAATTACGTGACCACCTCTACCACCATCGCCACCATCGGGTCCACCCTTAGGGATAAACTTTTCGCGACGCATATGCATAGAACCAGCTCCACCCTTTCCTGAACGACAGAAAATTTTAACGTAATCAACAAAATTGCTGCTTGCCATAACCTAGTTTTTAAAATAATAAGCCACGGTAAGATATAACTTCCGTGGCTTTTATAAAATTATTGTAATTTCTTATTTAGCTGCATCAATAGCTTCGGCAATTGCACCAAAGATATCATCAACAGAGCCAACACCTTGAATTGATTTATATACTCTTTTCTTTTTATAGAAATCAATAACTGGTTTAGTTTGCGTTTCGTAAACGTTGATTCTTTTTTCAATTGTTTCTAAGTTATCATCAGAACGACCAGAAGTTTCACCTCTCTTTAATAAACGCTCCACTAACTCTTCTTTAGGAACTTCAAGGTTTACCATTACAGAAACCTTTGTTTTGTACTCTGCAAGTAATTCGTCAAGAGCAGTAGCTTGTGCCTCTGTTCTTGGGAAGCCGTCAAAAATAACACCGTTAGTGTTTGATAAAGATTCAATTTTGTTGTCAATCATTCCAATGATAGTCTCATCAGGAACTAATTCTCCTTTGTCGATGAAGCTTTTAGCAATTGTGCCTAATTGAGTATGGCCGCTAATTTCGGCTCTCAATAAATCTCCGGTAGAAATATGAGCTAAGTTATACTTCTTAATAATATTTTCACTTTGGGTACCTTTACCCGACCCCGGAGGGCCAAAAATCACTACATTCAACATTTTAACTATATTTTATTTATTCAACAACGGTGTAAATATCAGGTAAATTCCTTCCGTAACCATCATAGTCAAGACCATATCCAACAATAAAATCGTTAGGAATATCCATGCCTACATAATCCACATCAATATCAGCTTTGCAAGCCTCTGGCTTAAACAGCATGCTGGCTACTTGTAAATCCTTTGGATTATAACCTTTTAGTTGTTTTAGGATTTTTTCAATGGTTATACCTGTGTCAATAATATCTTCTAGTATAACAATAGTTCTACCTTCAATATCTTCGGTTAATCCAATTAATTCTTTAACCTTACCTGTGGTTCCTGTTCCTTCGTAAGACGATAATTTAACAAAGCTTATTTGGCAAGGAAAATCAAGTTTCTTCATCAAATCTGCAGCAAACATAAAAGAGCCATTTAAGATACAAATCATTAATGGGTCCTTATCTGCTAATTCTCTATTCATTTTGTGGGCAATTTTTTCAATTGCCGCGTCAATTTCTTTAAAAGGAATAGACAGTTCAAACTCTCTGTCTAATAGCTTTATACGCTTCATTAAATGGGGGAATTTTTAATTTAATGCCGCAAAAATACAAAAAATTACCATGTAAGAGGTATTTTATTTTTATAACTTGTTAATTTTGCGCTAGTTTAAACAATTTACAAACAGAATTACTATGCAAGCAGTAGTTAGTATTATTATGGGTAGCACATCCGACTTGCCTGTTATGGAAAAGGCAGCTCAAGTGCTTAATGATTTGAAGATTCCATTTGAAATTAATGCTTTATCGGCACACAGAACGCCTGAAGCTGTTGAGAAATTTGCAAAAGGTGCAGAGGAAAGAGGAATAAAGGTAATTATCGCTGCTGCAGGTATGGCTGCGCATCTTCCTGGTGTAATTGCATCTATGACTAAGTTACCAATTATTGGTGTACCTATTAAGGCATCTTTAGATGGTTTAGATGCATTGTTAGCAATCGTTCAAATGCCTCCCGGAATTCCTGTAGCGACAGTTGGAATTAATGGAGCTCAAAATGCAGGTATTCTTGCAGCACAGATGATTTCTTTAGGAGATCCTGTTTTAGCTGAAAGAGTAGCTGATTTTAAAGATAACCTGAAGGTTAAAATCGAAAAAGCGAATAAAGAGTTAAGTGAAATTAAATATGATTTTAAAACAAACTAAGATAAGTTTGATTATTGTACATATTTATTGACTTCTTTATTTGGTCAAATTTTATAAAAAAGGTAACTTTTAAGGTGCAAACTTAAAGTTACCTTTTTTTATGGGCCCAAACCAACTATTACTATGGATCTATTTTATGCTGTTGTCATCTTCAGCCATAGGACAATCTAGTTTTTTTATTTCACCAAATGCCATGGGCAAAGGTGGTGTTGGAGTAACAGATAATGATAGCTGGAGTAGCATTATAAATCCTGCAGGTACTGCTCAATTAAAAAGTGCGAACATTGCGGTTGCTTATCATCTTCCATATTTTGTGGATGAATTAAGCTATAAGTCTATCTCAGGAATACTTCCCTTCAAATTTGGTGTTATTGCAGCTTCCGTAAATCAATACGGTTTTTCTCTCTATCAAGAAAATACATTCAATTTGGCTTATGCTAGGGGAATAACATCAAACTTGGATGTAGCCTTTCAATTCAATTATTTACGGACTCACATTAGTCAATCTGGATCTGGAGGCAATTTATACGCGGGCTTAGGATTGCGATACGCCGCTCTAGAGAACCTCGTTTTGGCGTGTTATATTTCTAACCCTGAAAAAGCAAATATTCAAATTAATGATGAAGTAGAAAAAATTACATCCTTGTTTGTGCTTGGTTTTAAGTGGTTAAGCTCTGATAATTTTAATGTTTCTGCTGAAGTTGAAAAGCAAACAGACTTAGAGTTGATATATAAGCTTGGTTTAGAATATAGCATTAAAAACAGAGTTTGGTTAAGGACGGGTATTTTAGGAAAGCCATCTGTTTATACAATGGGCTTAGGTTTTAATGTACATCATTTTAATTTGGATACGGGTATTGCTATTCATCCAAGCTTGGGTGTTTCATCATGCTTTGGTATTTCTTATCAATTTAATAAAAAGTGATGAAACAGTTTCTGCTTCTTATAATGTTTCTGTCGTATATGGTTGTCGTTCATGCGCAAGAGACCATTAATCCGGTAAAAGTTATCGAGGATTTATTGGAGTCTATGGCCGAGAATAAAAATAACTTAAAGAATAATGCACAGGTATTTGATGACTTGGTAGAATTATATGAACGCCCTGTTGAGTTAAATTTAGCTAATAAGGATGATTTAGAAAAGTTGGTATTTCTATCGGATATTCAAATAGTTAATTTGATGGAGTATGTTAAAAATGCCGGGCCAATATATTCAAAATATCAATTGCAAGGTGTGGATGGTTTTGCCAGGTCTGATATTGAGCGATTAATGATGTTTACCTTTGTTGGTGAAGCTAAAGCTGACAGTTATAAGCCAAAGTATATAAACGGTCAAGTTATATTTCGCGATCAGTTTAATGTTGAAAATGCTAAAGGATATTTAGCTGATGAAGGAGCTTTAGGATATGAAGGCAATAAGCATCATTTATATTCACGCCTTCAATTATCTTACGGTAGCAAATATAGCGGAGGTTTAGTAATGGATAAAGATCCAGGAGAGAAAATGTGGCCTCCTGATTTTATTTCGGGATACGCCATGTATAACGGTAAGGGTATTGTAAAAACAATAATAGTAGGCGATTATCATGCAAATTTTGGTCAGGGTTTAGCTATGTGGACAGGCACCAGCATGGGGAAATCTTCAGAGCCTTTAAGTATTCGGAAAAGAGGAGCGGGTATTCGTAAATATTCATCGGCCAACGAGTTTGCTTTTTTAAGAGGCGTTGCCACTGAGGTTAGTGTAGGAAAGTTTGATGTGTCTGGATTTATTTCCCATAAACAAAGAGATGCAGGTCTTTCAGAATTAAAATTGGTTTCGTCCATGCCTGAGACAGGTTATCACAGAACAGCCAATGAATTGCAGAATAGAAATACCCTTAGGCAATCTATTTATGGTGTCAATGTTAATTACCGACGCAGTCATTTAACATTATCAGCTGGTGGTTATTGTCAAAAATTTAATGCTGATTCGATTGAAGTTGGTGATTTGTATAAATATTTGTCACATGAAAGAATCCAATCTAAACAGGGGTGGTTATCCTACAATTACGGACTCCATAAAGTATTGATGTTTGGAGAGCTAGCTTATGCAGATAACGGTGGATTTGCCATGCTTAATGGACTCCAATTTAAGCCTGTAAATAATGTTTCTTTGGCCTTGTTGTATCGGTATTTTTCTAATAATTACTATTCAACATGGCAAAATGCTTTGACTGAAAATTCTTTAGCTGCAGGCGAATCTGGGTTTTATTTAGGGATGGATATCTATCCTGTTTCAAAAGTGAGAATATCTGGTTATGCTGACTTCTTTAAAACCAATTGGTTAAAGTATTCTATAGATAAACCTTCATATGGCTATGATCTTTCCTTGCAAGCAGATTACACCTTTAATAGGCAACTTAAAATTTATTTGAGGTATAGAGAAAAAGATAAGCTAAAGAATCAGACACTTGAAGAGTTGTCTGGCTTTAATGTAGTGCAGACAAATATTAAGAAGCTTCGATTGCATGCAGATATGCAAACCAATGAAAACTGGATGTTGCAGATGAGAATAGAAAAGTCGTTTTATAAAGAGGAGAATAAGACTGATTCGCAAGGTGTATTGTCCTATGCAGGAATAAAGTATTCTTCTTCCAATACTAAGTGGGCTTGCTGGGTGCGTTATTTAATTTTTGATACGGATAATTATAACACTCGTTTATATGCATACGAAAACGACTTGTTGTACAACTTTTATACTCCATCGTTTCAAGGAGAAGGTTCAAGAGTTTATGCTATGCTTCGATATAAGCCATTGCCTAAAGTTAAGCTATGGCTAAAAGCTGGGCAAACCAGATATAATGATAGAGAAGAGATGGGCTCTGGTTTGGAAACTATATACTCAAGCACCAAAACAAATATTCGCTTACAGATGCAAATTAAGTTTTAAGTAGTATGTTATAGCATTTGAATTAATTGCCTACCTCCGATAAAAATTTGATTCTAACCAAACGAATGTTCTCTTCAGAGTATTCGTCCTCACCAAGTTCATCCAATGCGCTACCTATATCATCGGTTTCAGCATCTTCCTTGAAGTAGTAAAAAATATCATCTCTGTGGTCTTCATCCATCACTTGATCGATAAAATAATCAATATTCACTCTTGTGCCAGAATATACAATTGATTCAATTTCTACCAGTAGTTCTTGCAAATTTAAACCTCTTGATTCAGCAATGTCATTAAGCGGGATCATTCGGTCGATGCTTTGAATAATGGCAATTTTATTTTTAGATTTGTTGGCTACGGATTTAACTACCATATCAACAGGACGCTCAATTTCGTTTTCCTCAACATGGTTTTTAATCAGTTGAACAAATTCTTTTCCAAAACGATTGGCTTTACCAGAACCAACACCTGGAATATTCATCATTTCTTCCAAGGTAATTGGGTAATGAATGGCCATGGCTTCCAACGATGGGTCTTGGAAAATAACAAACGGAGGAAGATTTTTCTTCTTGGATATCTTTTTACGTAAATCCTTTAGCATGTTAAAAAGCTGTGGGTCGACTGCTGCTGTGCCACCTACTGCTTTTTCTTCCATATCGTCAACGTCAAACTCGTGCTCCTGTGTAATCATAAACGAACGAGGCTTTTCTAAAAAAGCTTTTCCTTTATCGCTTACTTTAAGGATTCCGTAGTTCTCAATTTCTTTAACTAATAAGCCCGCAACTAATAACTGACGAATAACTGCATTCCAGTATTTTGACTCCTTTTCTTTTCCAGCGGCAAATAACTTGTGCTCATGATGCTTGTACGATTTAATGGCAGAGTTAGCATCTCCTGCAAGGAATGGGGAAATATGGTCTGCTTTAAAACGCTCTTTAAGCTCTAGCACCGTTTTTATCATTAATACAACGTTGTCTTTGCCTTCACTTTGTTCTTTCGGATTAGTGCAGTTGTCGCAAGTATCACAATTATCTTCATGATGGTGTTCACCAAAGTAATGCAGTAATATCTTTCTACGGCATATTGAAGATTCTGCATAGGAAACCGTTTCTAACAATAGTTGCTTGCCAATTTCTTGTTCGGCAATAGGTTTCCCTTGCATAAACTTCTCGAGCTTCTGAATATCTTTGTAGCTGTAAAAAGTAATACACTTTCCTTCGCCACCATCTCTACCAGCTCTACCTGTTTCCTGATAATATCCTTCTAAACTTTTCGGAATGTCGTAATGCATCACTAACCTCACATCAGGTTTATCAATACCCATTCCAAATGCAATGGTAGCAACTATAACATCAGTTTCCTCCATCAAAAAGGCATCCTGATTTCCTGCTCTAGTGCCAGCATCCATACCTGCATGGTACGCTCTTGCTTTAATACCATTTACCACAAGCATTTCTGCCAGTTCTTCAACTTTTTTTCTGCTTAAGCAATATATGATGGCCGATTTGCCAACGTTTTCTTTAAGGATTTTGATGATTTGTTTAGTGGCGTGCTTTTTAGAGCGTACCTCGTAAAACAAGTTTGGTCGGTTAAACGACGATTTAAAAACCAAAGAGCCCACCATGCCTAAGCTTTTTTGAATATCGCTTTGTACTTTGGGCGTAGCTGTGGCCGTAAGTGCCATCAGTGGTTTAGTGCCAATCTCTTCAATAATTGGTCGTATTCTTCTATATTCTGGTCTAAAGTCATGACCCCATTCTGATATACAGTGTGCTTCGTCTACTGCATAAAACGAAATCTCAACTCTTTTTAAGAATTCTATATTTTCTTCTTTAGTCAGTGATTCAGGAGCTACATACAAAAGTTTGGTTTTGCCAGAAAGCATATCCTCTTTAACCTTTGCTATAGCTGCTTTTGTCAGGGATGAATTCAGGAAATGAGCAATGCCATCGTCTTCACTGAAATTACGCATGGCATCCACCTGATTTTTCATTAAAGCAATTAATGGAGATATGATTATCGCTGTGCCTGGTAGTATTAATGCCGGCAATTGATAACATAAGGATTTACCTCCTCCAGTAGGCATTAATACAAATGTATCATTACCTTTAAGTACATTCTCAATAACTTCTTCTTGGTTTCCTTTAAACGTGTCAAAACCAAAGTGTTTCTTTAGATGAGCTCCAAGATCAACCTTTTTTCCCATAACAATCTATCATTATCCTCTTACTTACCGCATCAAACGGACAGGAGACTAAAATGTTTCTTTTTATTCCAAACGATCACCATAAACAAAAATACTTTTTATTCGAGAAATTCTTGTACTTATCTCAAAAAAAACTACAAATATCTAATTTTTAGTTAGCAAGATATGCTGTAATTGCTGCTATATCTACAATTCGGAGATTTAAATAAAGAATAAGAAGTCCTAATTCCTATTATTGGCAATGTAAAATTACTGTGTTATCTTCGCAAACATTAAGAAAACTATTTAAATTTTGTTTTTAGCGTTTAAGCTAATCTAAGAATACTTTCAATGGCAGAATCAGAGAAGGAAGAAATGACATTTTTACAACATCTTGAAGAGTTGAGATGGCATTTGGTAAGGGCATTTGTATCGGTTTTTATTGTGGCTGTGCTTGCCTTTATGTATAAGGAGATACTGTTTGATGTAATTATTTTTGGCCCCAGTAGGCCTGATTTTTTCACCAACATAAAGCTTTTTGAGTTAGGTCAAATGATTAATATGCCAGCACTTGGTATAAATCAAACAAAATACGATTTTCAGAATATATTAATGGCTGGCCAGTTTACCATGCACTTAAAAGTGTCATTTATTGCTGGATTAGTGGTTGCCTTTCCATATATCTTTTGGGAGTTTTGGAGGTTTATAAAACCTGCTCTTTATCAGCAGGAAGTAAAGCATTCCAGAGGAGCCATATTTTTTGCTTCGGTGTTATTTTCGGTAGGTGTATTATTTGCATATTATGTGATTTGTCCATTGTCTGTTCACTTTTTGGCAAACTATAAAGTAAGTGCCATAGTTGAAAATGATTTAAACCTGGGGTCTTACATATCAACAATAACGTCTATTGTGTTAGCTGGGGGAGTCATTTTTGAATTACCTATCCTTATTTATTTTTTAGCTAAAGTAGGCCTTGTTACAGCAGTAACATTAAAAAAATATCGAAGACATGCTATTATCGTTAGTTTACTTTTAGCAGCAATAATTACACCTCCTGATATTATTAGTCAGGTGTTGGTATGTTTTCCTTTAATATTTTTATACGAAGGCGGCATACTAATTGCTAGAAATATTGAGCGTAAAAAACTAAAAGAACAAATGCAGTAGGTCTCGATTAAAAAATAGTAGAATTATGTCTGAAGAAAATTTAGTACTACATACTAGCAAACTGGTTAAAAAATATAAAAGTCGAACTGTTGTAAAAGGTGTTTCGGTAAGAGTGGAGCAGGGAGAAATTGTTGGATTATTAGGTCCTAATGGAGCAGGTAAAACAACAACTTTCTACATGACGGTGGGTTTGGTTACCCCCAATGAAGGAGAAATTTACCTGAATGATACAGTGATTACTAAAGAGCCAGTATACAAAAGAGCGCAACGGGGGATCGGATATCTAGCACAAGAGGCGTCTGTTTTTCGTAAATTAAGTATAGAAGATAATATTAAGGCTGTACTTGAGATGACCGATTTTACGAAGGAATATCAGAAGGAACGTCTTGAAGAGCTTTTGGATGAATTTAGTTTAGGACATATTCGTAAGAGTTTAGGAATTCAACTTTCAGGAGGAGAGCGTAGACGTTGCGAAATTGCACGTGCATTAGCGATTAACCCAAAGTTTATTCTTTTAGATGAACCGTTTGCTGGGGTAGATCCAATTGCGGTTCAGGATATTCAGGAAATTGTAGCCAAGTTGAAGTATAAAAACATTGGTATATTAATTACGGATCACAATGTACACGAAACACTTTCGATAACTGATAGAGCCTATTTATTGTTTGAAGGTAATATTTTAAAGGCAGGAACAGCCGAAGAATTAGCTGAGGACCCTGAAGTAAGAAGGCTTTATTTAGGAAATGATTTTGAATTGAAACGCAGAGTTTTTGATATAGGAGGTTGATAATTAGAGTGTAGTAATTTAATTTGCTTTTTTTTGAAAATAAATTTGCAGATTAAAATAAAAAGAGCTTATCTTTGCATCGCAAAAAAATAACGCGGATGTGGCGTAATTGGTAGCCGCGCTAGACTTAGGATCTAGTGCCGAGAGGCGTGGGGGTTCGAGTCCCTTCATCCGCACCAAGCAAAAGATACAAAAACCGTCTCACTTACGATGAAAATCGGTAGTAGGACGGTTTTTTTAAGTTTAAATAAGTTGATAACGACCTAAGGTAGGTCACAAGTGGTCACACAAAAAGTTCACTAATAATATTTTAGCTGATGAACATCTCAAAAGAAAACATTGATGACTTAAATGCAGTACTAAAGCTTACTGTAGAGAAAGAAGATTACGAGAGCCGCGTTGATGAGGTATTAAAGGATTATCGTAAGAAAGCCAATATGCCAGGTTTCCGTCCTGGGAAAGTTCCTACTGGCATGATTAAAAAGATGTATGGGAAACATGTGTTGGCCGAGCAAGTGAACAAAATTGTTTCTGAAGAAATTTCGAAATATTTATACGAGAGTAAATTAAATGTTTTAGGTGAGCCACTTCCAAGTGAAAACCAAGAAACAATTGATTTTGAAACGCAAGAAAGCTTCAACTTTAACTTTGATGTAGCAGTTGCTCCTGAGTTTGAAGTGAAGTTATCTAAAAGAGAAAAGCTTCCTTTTTACTCTATCGAGGTAACTGACGAAATGTTAGACCAACAAGTAAAACAAGCTACTAGCCGTTTTGGTACTTCTGAAAATATTGAAGAAGCAACTGAAGAAGCTATGTTAAAAGGTGATTTCGTTCAGTTAGATCAAGATGGAAAAGTATTAGAAGAAGGTGTAATTACTGAAGATACTGTACTTTCTCCTGTTTCTATTAAAAACGAAGAAGCTAAAGCTAAATTAGTTGGTGCTAAAGTAGGTGATGTTATTGTGTTAAATCCTAAATCTACATTTGAGGATGCTACGCAAGTTTCATATATGTTAAAAGTTACTGCTGAAGAGGCAGAGCAAATTGACGGTGATTTTCAATTTACTGTTAAAGAAATCACAAACTACGTTGCTGCTGAGATGAACCAAGAGTTGTTCGATCAGGTATTAGGAAAAGATGTGGCTTCTACAGAAGAAGAGTTTGTAGCTAAAATTAAAGAAGATTTAGAAAAGACTTTATCTTTTGAAAGTGACTATAAATTCTCAATGGATGCTAAAGACAAGTTGATGAATAAAATCGACATCGCTTTACCAGAGGCATTCTTAAAACGTTGGATTTTAACAATCAATCACGATAAAGAAGAAATTACTCCTGAGTCAGTTGAAAAGGATCTACCAAAATATATGGAAGATTTAAAATGGCAATTGATCAAGAATGAAATTCTTCAGAAAAACGAGATTAAGATTGAAGAAGAAGATGTTCTTGAAGTAGCTAAGAAAAATGCTAAGATGCAGTTTATGCAATATGGTTTATCTAATATTCCAGAAGAGCATTTAATAAGCTATGCACAGGATATGATGAAGCAAGAGGAGCAACGCAGAAATATGTCTGAAACAGCTGCTCAAGAAAAAGCGTTAGCGTTTATCAAAGAGTCTGTTAAGATTGAAGATAAAACGGTTAATCGTGAAGAATTCAACAATCTGTTTGAAAAAAATTAAGCGATTAAGCTAAGCAAGGTTATTTTTTTATAATTTAGCTTTTCGTATTTGTAGAAAAGTAAAAAAATAAAAATCATGATAGATCCAAAAGATTTTCAAAAGTTCGCCACTAAGCACGTGGGGGTCAATAGCCTTGCATTAGATAAATATACATCTATTACAAGCGGGTATATTTCACCAACTATTATTGAGGAGCGTCAGTTAAACGTTGCTTCAATGGATGTTTTTTCTCGCTTAATGATGGATCGTATTATATTTTTAGGTTTGCCTATTGACGATACTGTTGCTAATATTATTCAAGCACAGCTATTGTATTTAGAGTCGGCAGACCCACAAAAAGATATCTCAATTTACTTTAACTCTCCTGGAGGTTCGGTATATGCAGGATTAGGTATTTATGATACCATGCAATATATCTCTTCAGATGTGGCTACTATCTGTACAGGTATGGCGGCATCAATGGGAGCTGTTTTATTAACAGCTGGAACAACAGGAAAGCGTTCTGCTCTTCAACATTCAAGAGTAATGATTCACCAACCAATGGGTGGTGCTCAAGGACAAGCTTCGGATATTGAAATCACAGCACGTGAAATTCAAAAACTGAAAAAGGAGTTATATACCATTATTGCGAATCACTCTGGAAATACTTATAAAAAAGTAGAGAAAGATTCTGATCGTGATTACTGGATGACGGCAACTGAGGCGAAAGAGTATGGTATGATTGATGAGGTATTGACAAGAGATAAAAAGTAAAATAATAACTGATATTGCACATGCAGAATACTGTATTTATACGGTATTCTGCATTGTTGTTTATATATTTTCAACGGGTGATTTATGGATAAGTGTTCATTTTGCGGAAGAGAGAGAAAAGATACAAACCTGCTGATTGCTGGTGTTTCGGGGCATATTTGCGACAGCTGTATCGAGCAAGCTCATGGAATTCTTGAAGAAGAATTTAAAAAGAAGGGAGGATTTAATGTGGAGGATATTACCCTACTTAAACCAACTGAGATTAAGCTTTTTCTTGATCAATATATCATCGGTCAGGATGAGGCAAAAAAATACTTGTCGGTAGCAGTTTACAATCATTATAAGAGATTACAGCAACGTAAGAGTACTGATGATATTGAGATTGAAAAGTCGAATATTATTTTGGTTGGTGAAACAGGTACAGGAAAAACGCTATTGGCGCGTACTATTGCCCGTATGTTACATGTGCCATTTACCATTGTTGATGCAACCGTGTTAACTGAAGCTGGATATGTAGGTGAGGATATTGAAAGTATATTGACTCGCTTGTTACAAGCTGCAGATTACAATGTTGAAGCTGCAGAAAAAGGGATTGTTTTTATTGATGAGATTGATAAGATTGCACGTAAAGGCGATAATCCAAGTATTACACGTGATGTATCTGGAGAAGGTGTTCAGCAAGGACTACTTAAGTTATTAGAAGGTTCTATTGTAAACGTTCCACCGCAAGGAGGGCGTAAGCATCCAGAGCAAAAAATGATTCCGGTAGATACTAAAAATATTCTTTTTGTTTGTGGTGGTGCCTTTGATGGTATTGAGCGCAAAATTGGTCAGCGATTAAATACTAAGGTGGTTGGTTATGCAGCAAGTAAAGCCAAGGATAGAGTAGATCAGAAGAATCTGTTACAATATGTTGCTCCTCAAGATTTAAAATCGTTTGGTCTGATTCCTGAAATTATTGGTCGTTTACCAGTATTGACTTATTTAAATCCTTTAGATAGAGACATACTGAGAAGAATTTTACATGAGCCAAAAAACTCAATAATCAAGCAGTACGAAAAACTATTTGGTATAGATGATATTTCTTTAACCTTTACGGATGAGGTGCTAGATTATATTGTTGATAAGGCTGTAGAGTTTAAATTAGGAGCACGTGGATTGCGTTCTATCTGTGAAACGATAATGATGGATATGATGTTTGAAGCGCCATCACGTGATGATAAAGAATTGGTGATTACTGTAGAGTACGCCAAGGATAAAATCGATAAAGAAAGCTTAGCGCGCTTAAAAGCAAGTTAATAGCTTAAAAAATACATCAAGTAAAAGCCCCTCTCCTTATTAAAGTTGAGGGGCTTTTGTAATCTAATCTAAACCTATATAGACTAAATCTCCTTCTACCTTTACGGGATAAGTGTTAATCTCGTAATCCTCTCCTGATAGGCATTTACCCGATTTTAGAGAGAATGATTTTTTGTGGAAAGGACAAGCCACCTTAGGCTCGTCTCCATCGCTCCCAATCATACCTCTGGATAAGGCTTGTTGTTTTTGGTGCGGACATTCGTTATCTGTAGCATACCATTCGTCTCTATCTTGAAAATAATATACGGCAATTTGTTTGCCTTCAATAATAACTGCTTTTCCTCCATCTACTTCAAATTCAGAAAGAGGGGCTACTTCTATCCATTTTATTGTTGCTGTATCTGTCATGTCTGAATGTTTTATTGCTTTATACTAAGTGCTTTAATTCTATAGATTACCAATTGGCTGGCTTTTTCATTTCGCGCATTGGCGTAAATTTGATGGAATCATCTGTGGCATCTGAGTTTACAAATGGTCTGAATTTTTTAATCATCTCAGGGTCTTCAACTACCTTTTTCCATTCACAAGCATAAGTATCAACTAGTTTCTCCATGTCTTTGTCTAATTGCTCGCAAATGCCCAAGGAATCTTCGATAACCACCTCTTTCAGATAATCTATTCCACCATCCAAATTGTCTAACCACTTGGCAGTTCTAGTTAATGGAGCGGCTGTTTTAATGTAGAACATTAAAAATCTATCCAAATATTTAATACAGGTTTCTTCATCTAAATCCGTGGCAAAAAGTAAAGCATGTTTTGGATTTGCTCCACCATTACCGCAAAGTAATAAGTTGTATCCTTTATCGGTAGCGATAATACCAAAGTCTTTGCCTCTAGCTTCGGCACATTCTCTAATACAGCCAGAAACCCCTCCTTTTAATTTATGCGGCGAACGAAGACCTTTATATCTATTTTCAACTTTCAGCGCAAAGGAAACAGAATCCTGCTGCCCGTATCTGCACCAAGTTGAGCCTACGCAACTTTTTACTGTACGCAGGGATTTTCCATAGGCATGACCGCTTTCAAACCCTGCTTCAATAAGCTCTTTCCATATTTCAGGAAGTTCTTCTACTTTGGCGCCAAATAAATCAATACGCTGACCACCTGTAATCTTAGTATATAAATCATATTTTTTAGCCACCTGACCAATAACAATCAATTTATCAGGGGTAATTTCACCACCTGCAATCCTAGGTACAACCGAGTAAGTTCCTCCTTTTTGGATGTTAGCTAAAAACTTATCGTTGGTGTCTTGAATATTAGAATGCTTGGTAATATGCTCATTCCAAATGCTGGCCAATAAGGATGCAGATAGAGGTTTACATATTTCGCAACCACTGCCAGTTCCGTGTTTTTTTAGTAACTCAGGATAGGTCTTTATTTCTTCTACTTTAATAAGATCGAATAATTCCTGACGTGTATAATCAAAATGTTCGCAGATTACTTTTTTGACTACTTTGCCACTGGCTTCTAGTTTTGCGGTTAGTAAATCATCTAACATAGGAACACATCCTCCACAACCAGTTCCTGCTTTAGTCGCTTTTTTAAGCTGGCCCACTTGAGTAAAATCAAACTCATCCACAGCTTCAATCAAGCTTTTTTTGGTGACATTTTCACAAGAACAGATAACAGCTTCATCAGGTAAATCAAGCACACTTAATTCAAATCCTCCACCATCACTTTTGATAATTAGTCCTTCTGGGTTAGCAGGTAGTTTTATTTTTGAAGCATAGGTTTGATACAGCATGTTGTAATCTTCGGCATCGCCAACCAAGATTCCTCCTAATAGATGTTTGCCATCTTCCGAAATAAAAATCTTTTTATAAATACCGTTGGGGATATTATGGAAGACAATCGGTTTAGCTCCTTCTGTAACACCAAAAGCATCTCCAAAACTGGCCACTTCAATACCTATTAATTTAAGTTTGGTGGATAAATCTGCGCCTTCAAACTTAGCCTCTTCTCCAAGTAGGTTATTGGCACACACATCGGCCATGTCGTAGCAAGGTGCCACTAAACCCCATATAGACCCCAAAGCTAAAGCACATTCGCCAATAGCAAAGATAGATGGGTCGGAAGTACGCATGGTTTCATCTACTAAAATACCACCTCTTTCACCAACGGTTAGTCCACATTCGCGAGCTAACTCATCACGAGGTCGGATTCCCGCAGAAACAACCACCATGTCGGTTTCTAAAATGCTACCATCGGCAAATTCCATGGCCGTAACTTTTCCATTGCCATTTATACTCTTGGTGTTTTTACTCAAAAGAATATCTAAGTCCAGTTTCTCTAATTCGCTTTTTAACATATTAGAACCATCGTCATCAAGCTGACGAGGCATAAGTCTTGGCGCAAATTCAACAACGCTGGTTTTAAGCCCATCATCCATAACAGCTTTTGCCGCTTCTAAACCTAATAGTCCGCCACCAATAACGGCTGCAGATTTTGCGTTGGTAACATATTCTTTAATGGCATCTAAGTCTTCAATTCTACGATAAACGAAAACGCCTTTTTTATCTACGCCTGGGATAGGTGGTACAAAAGCATCGGACCCTGTTGAAAGTACCAAGGTGTCGTAGGTAAATTCATCACCATGCTGATTGTAAGCAATTTTCTTATCTCTATCTACGCTTGTAATCTTATAGCTGGTTCGTAATTCAATACCGTTTTCCTCGTACCACTCACGCGGCGCCATCTTTAAGTCACGTACCGAAGTGCCCGTATAATAATCAGTTAAGTGAACACGGTCGTAGGCCGCCCAAGGCTCCTCACCAAATACCGTGATATCATATATTTTAGATAATCCTTTTTCAATAAATTTTTCGCAAAACTTGTAGCCAGTCATTCCATTTCCTACTACAATTAATTTCTTTTTAGTGCTCATACGTTTTGTTTTTTAGTGACTTATGATTGAGCATAAGCGTTGGTGTTTTTTGCTTTTTCTATCATCATGGTAATTTCGGGTTTGCAGCTTCCGCAGCCAGTTCCCGCATTGGTTTTTTCGCAGATTAGTTTAAGGTCTGTGATGCCTTTTTCAATCAGCTCACTGATATTTCCTTCGCCCACATTATTGCACGAGCAAAGTACTTTCCCTTTTACTTCAACTGCTGAGGTTCCTCCTCGCAGTAGGGTTTTGCGCTTGGCAAATAGTTCTGTTTTAGATTGAATAAGGCCTTTGTATTCGCCAAATTCAGCTCTGTCACCCATCAGTACGGTGCCCACCATCCTATCTTTGTGGATGATGCATTTTTTATAGTATCTGTACTTTTTATCCAGTACAGTAATTTCTTCGTATTCGTCATTGTCTGGTGTTATGACCATGCCCACTGAGCAAAGTTCTATGCCTGGAAATTTTAAGATATTCATCGGCACTGAGCCTGTATAGATGGACATTAAATCGCCCAGAAAATATTTGGCCAGAATAGAGGCTTGCTCTTCGGCGGCTGAAGTAATACCGTATAAGTTGCCTTGGAATTCAGCAATTTCGCCCATGGCAAAAATATTTGCCTGGGAAGTTTCTAATCGCTCATTAACAATGACTCCTCGGTTGGTGTTTAAGCCTGCCTCAATGGCAATTTCAATATTAGGCTTTGTACCTATGGCATAAACCAAAGCATCAGTTTTAAACTGTTTACCCGATTTTAATTCTATTTCAATGCCCCCATTAACCAAGGTTTCTGATGTAAGAATTTCATCTTTCAAGTACAGATTCACATCCATCTCACCTATGGTTTCGCTCAACATTTGGCTTGAAATTTCATCCAATTGTTTGTCCATCAATCGCGCATTGCGATGAATCACATTTACCTGAATGCCAAATTCGAGTAAGGAACTAGCAATCTCCAAACCTAATAACCCTCCACCTACAATGGTTACAGAGTTCTTTCCTTTTAAATTCTCTTTTAGGCGGTCGGCATCTTCTTTACTTCTGATAGTATAAGTAGACTCAAAATCAATCTTAACTTGAGGAGGAACGTTTGGACGAGAGCCTGTACAAATAATTAATTTGTCGAATGCATAGTCGTTACCATCACCATCAACAATGTATTTTTTCTCCTTATTAATTTGAACGATTTCACATTCTGTATGTAACTTGATATTCCAATCCTTTATATCGCTAGCCTTATGTTTTTGAATATCTTCCCACGACTTGTGTTCGGTCAAATATTCAGGTAGCAAAATACGGTTGTAAAATGGATGCTTCTCTTTAGAAAATACCTCTATACTATCCGTTTTATTAGATGTACGGTATTCCGAGATAAACTGATAGGCCGCAGCTCCAGCCCCAATAATAGCTATACGTTCTTTTGCTTTTACAAACTTTTTAACCTCAACGGCGGCAAACTTAAAATCGGGTTCTTTCGATTTTGGGTCTGTTACATCACTGGTTAAATTGTTGGCTCTGGAAAAATCAGAATTCAACATTTTTCCCCAATGCATTGGCAGAAATACTACGCCTTCGCGGATGTTTTCAGTAATTACCGTCTTAACCTGAACTGTACCTCTAATGTTTTCTACAACTGCCGTTTCTCCGTCTTTAATACCTCTGATTTCTGCATCTTTAGGGTGAATCTCTAAAAATGGTTCTGCAATATGTTTGTTGAGTTTCGAAAGCTTACCAGTTTTGGTCATCGTATGCCATTGGTCTCTAATGCGGCCAGTGGTTAAAATCAATGGAGCCTCTTCGCTTAAAGCTTCCGATTGGTTATCCATGTCAACAGCAAATAGCTGTGCCTTTTGGTTAGGTGTATAAAACTTGAAGTCTGTAAATAAACGTTCTTCACCTTTGTCGGCACCTTCGATAAACGGCCATTGAGCCGAACCATTTTCAATTAAATGACGATAGTCAAGCCCACTAATATCGATGTTGGTTCCTTTGGTTAGCCCTTTGTGTTCGTTGAATATAGCTTCGTTATTTTCAAAATCCATATTCTTAAAACCCATCCTTTGGGCAAAGTCCAATAGAATATCTACATCAGAACGGCATTCGCCAGGAGCATCAACAGCTTTGGGTAAATAACTAATTCGTCGATCTGAATTAGTCATGGTACCTTCTTTTTCAAGCCAAGCTGCGGCAGGTAAAACGATATCAGCAAACTCAATAGAAGTGGTGTTTTTAGAAATATCCTGAACCACCACTAAGTCAGCCATTTTTAAAGCCTTTTCAACTCTTCTGGCATTCGGAAGACTTGTTAATGGGTTAGTGCAAATAATCCAAATGGCTTTTAACTTACCATCTAAAATAGCATCAATCATTTGAGTGGCGGTAAAGCCCGGTTTAGCAGGAATAGTATCTACTCCCCAATAATCTGCTACTTCTTGTCGGTCATTGGCATCCGCTAAATTGCGGTGAGCAGGAAGTAAATTGGCCATTCCTCCAACCTCGCGTCCTCCCATGGCATTGGGCTGACCAGTTAAAGAAAATGGTCCATTACCTGGTTTTCCTATCTTACCCGTAAGGATAGATAGATTGAGCAAGGAAAGATTTTTGTTTACTCCAATGCTACTCTGGTTAAGTCCCATAGCCCACATCGAGATAAACCCTTTCGATTGCCCAATAAGTTCTGCTGTTTCGTGAATAAGTTCAATAGGAACACCGCATGATTCTGCCAAATCAGCTATGTTAAGTTCGTCTAGTTTTTCTTTAAGCCCTTTAAATCCATCGGTGTATTGCTTGATAAAATCAATATCAGCATAACCCTTTTCGATGATTAATTTTGCTATTGCATGATTCAAGAATACATCCGTACCAGGCTTTAATTGCAGATGAATATCAGCCATAAAACATGTTTGTGTTTTACGCGGATCGGCCACTATAATTTTTACATGAGGATTTTCTTGCTTGTGCTTTTCAATTCTCCGGAATAGAATTGGATGACACCATGCAGGATTAGCTCCTGTAATAAAAATACAGTCTGATAATTCAATATCGTTATACGAAATAGGTACAGCATCCTCACCTAAGGCCATTTTGTAACCAACTACTGCCGAACTCATGCAAAGGCGCGAGTTGGTATCAATATTATTGGTTTGTATACAAGCCTTAGCGAGTTTGTTAACTACGTAATACTCCTCGGTTAAACATTGACCGGAAACATAGAATCCAACCGCGTCGGGTCCATGTTTTTCAATAATGTTTGAAAAAGAATTTACTACCGTATTTAAAGCATCTTTCCAAGAGGCTTTTTTAAGCTTGTCGGATTTTTGCTCGCGTATAAGAGGATAGAGAAGTCTATCGGAAGTGTCGTTTACAACATGTCCTAATCCCAAACCTTTGGAGCATAACATACCCTTATTTACCGGATATAATTTATTGCCCGAGACTTGAATGTTGTTTTGATTATCCTTAACTATGGAAACGCCACAACCAACACCGCAATATGAACAAGTTGACTGATATTTCTGCATGTTTTGTTGATTTTAAAAGTCATGCAGTATTCTTATTAAGAGAACCGAGATGACTTTTGATTTCAAACTATTAGCAGAATCAACTCAAAAGTAAGTATTTGTAAGTGGGAACAAATATAAAGCATTTTTATCGAACAATAAAAGATAAATAACTCTTTTATTTAAAAATATATATTTTTGAAGTCGTAATGTGTTATTATTGCAGGGTGTAAAAGTTAAAATAGCTATGAAAAACATAACAGGAGTATTAATTGCAGGGGGTAAGAGTATAAGAATGCAAAAAGATAAAGCTTTGATGCTTTATAAAGGTAAAAAGATGGCCACCTATAGTGCAGACCTAATACGTCTGTTTTGTAATCCTGTGTTGGTGGCTAGTAGTAATGCTGGTCATGCGGAGTTTGGCGATTGGCTAGTAAAAGATATGATTGGCGCCGGACCTATTGCAGGATTATATGCAGGATTATTTCAAAGCACAACGCTGCATAATCTTGTTTTGCCCTGCGATACACCGCATATGAGGGCTGATATTCTTGAAAAACTAATTTCATTTAAAGATGATTTTGAGGCTGTTGTTGCAGTAGATGCGAATGGTAAGGTGCATCCTTTAATAGGAGTATATGATAAGCGAATTATTGGTTTTATGAAAGAAGAGATTGAGGCTGGAAGTTACGCCTTAATGAATATTCTAGATAAGGTAAATGTAAAGTTTGTAAAGTTTGAGGAAACAAAGGCATTTCAAAATATCAATACGATAGAGGATTTAAAATAATTTAAGGGCATGATAGATTACGGAAATGTAGTTATGGTTTGTGGTTCGGGTAGGCATGTTGGGAAGACTACGCTTTCTGAGCTGATTGTTAAATATTACACTCAAAAAGGAAAGGAAGTTTATGCCATTAAAACATCATCTCACTTGCACGATTTAGATAAGGAAGAACTAGTGATCGATAGAGGCCTAGATTATGCTGTTGTTAAGGAGTTAAGGAATACTACTAAAGATAGTGCTCTATTATTAAAGGCTGGTACAAAAGAGAGTTACTATATGCAATCTACCAGCCAGGAGCGTTTATTCGAAAAGTTTAAAGCACTTTATGGTCAAATACCTTCAGATGCTATTGTCATATGTGAATCTGGCGGATTAAGAGAGTTTTTTAAGCCAGCTCTGTTTTTATTTGTGTCAGGTAATGCTGTTACTAAAAACCTGCGCTATAAACCATATGCCGATTTTGATTTACAACTGGATGTTGATTTTAATCAAACAGCTATTTTAAACATGGACTTACCTCTGGAATCATTACTTTAATCATGATGATGAGGTTCGGCACAATCGCAATTGGTTCCCCATTCGCTTGTTCCATCAGCAAAAAACTCATGCTTCCAAATTGGCGCTTCTTGTTTTACTCTATCTATAATATATCGGTTGGCAGCATAAGCCTCTTTTCTGTGTGCAGAGGAGGTTATTACCACAACGGCAGTTTTGCAAATGCCCACTTTTCCTACTCTATGAACACATTCGGAGGCTTGTAAGTCCCATTTTTCATTTGCTTCAGCAAGTATTTTGGCAATTGTTTTTTCTGCCAGAGGTATATATGCTTCGTAATCTATATATAATACTTCCTGACCTTTATTTAAATCGCGAACATCACCACTAAACATGACGATTGCGCCTGATCTTGGATCCTTGGCTTTGTTATAATACTCGATTACGTCAATATTTTCTTCAGTAATATGCATTTCGTTTTCTTCAATGGAATAAATTAAACTAACAACTAATAATATACAGCTATAATCAGCCTCCACTCGATGGTGGAATAATAAAAACCTCTGTACCATCCTTTAGTAGGGTTGCCATTTCTACAAATTCTTCATTAATGGCAGCTCTCGACCTAGTTAGTAATTCTTCTGCGTCTGGGAAGTTGCTTTTTAATTCTTCAATAAGTGAATTTACACTGGTATTTTCGTTCACTTCCCATTCTATACTTTTAGGGAAGGTTCTTTTTAAGCCTGCGAAAAAGTTTATTTTAATCATCCATCTATCCTCCAATATGTCTCATGCTCATCTCATTTCCTATAAAACGGATGGGCTGTTTTTGTTTCAGAGCCAAACTTAATTCTGGCTCAATATTTTCTTTGTTTTTTATTTTTTGTAATACAGATATGCCCTTAATAGCACTGATACAGCCATAGAGTTTTCCATAACTATCTAACCTCAACCTATCACAGTCGGAGCAAAAGGGTTCTGTTTCGTTGGCTATTATTCCAAATTTATAGTTAGTCTTATCAATCTCCCAATAGTTAGCAGTTGCCGAGATTTTCCTTAGTTTTCTATGGGTGCTAAATTCTTGGTTTACTTCTTCCAAAATTTCAGCTTGCGAAAAAGAATAATCCTGATAGTTATGATGTAAATATCCCATCTTCATTAATTCTAGAAAGCGAACAGGTATTTGATGTTGAATACCAAATTTGATTAAAGGAATGATTTGGCTACTGTTGACGTGTTTTAAAATAACAGCATTAATTTTTATAGGAAATCCTTCATGAATAGCGGCGTAAATTCCCTTTAGGGTCTGCGCTAACATATCTTTACGTGTCATCTTTTTAAATATCTCCTTATCTAAGGCATCAATGGAGATATTAATGGATTTTACACCAGCTTGTTTTAATCTGGAAGCAAGGTTTTCGAGATAATAAGCGTTTGTTGTTAGAGCAATATCGTTAATACCTAATAATTTAATCTCTTTAATTAGATGAACGATGTTTGGGTACATTAAAGGTTCTCCACCAGTGATCCTAATTTTTTCAAGCTTTAATTCTTGATGGAGTGCTTTAATTATCTTAACCATATCGCCTGCTGTAAGGCTTGGTTTTAGTTGGGAACGAATTCCATCTGCATCGTCTTCGGGTACGCAATAGGTACATGCCATATTGCAAGTGTCTGTTAGACTTATTCTTAGTTTCTTAAATCTACGCTTCTCCATAATTCATCCTTCGTTCTCATATCTGCAAGAACTTAATGTAGTACACTTAATGTGTAAAAAGGTTTAATGGTAATTCATGTAGTTTTATCTACGAAAGAATGAACGATTAAGTATATCATGTGTTTATCTATAGTCTTAAAAAAATAAAAAAATTAAGATTGTGTAGCAATTACTTCATCTATGTGATAAAATAATTGTAATTTTTCGGCCTCAACCCCTTGGTAAGTTCTAGTTAATTAAAATAAAAGTAAATGTATCCTAAAAGTACGGACTGTATTAGTTGTGTAAATACGAGTTGTTTGATTAAAAAACACATCTCAGAGCCTGGTATCGAATCTTATATACAAAATAAAGATACCATGAAGTGTAGAAAGGGCCAGAGCATTGTTATTGAAGGGTCGCCTATACATGGAATGTACTTTGTTCATACGGGTCAGGTTAAGGTATTTAGTACGGGTATAAATGGAAGGGAGCAAATTTTGCGCTTTGCTGTAAATGGCGAAATGTTAGGTCAACGTGGTTTCAGTTCCAGACAGATTTATCCTGTAGGTGCTGTGGCCTTGGAGGATACTATTATGTGTCATTTTACTTTGGATGCCATGCGAAGTATGCTGAAGTCTTTGCCAACAATGGCGTATGACTTTATGGTATTTTATGCTGAGGAGCTAAATAGAAGCGAAACAAAGGTGCGTATGTTTGCTCATATGACGGTTCGTGAAAAAGTAATTGATGCCTTATTATATATTAATAGGAAGTTTGGACAAACGAACGGGGTTTTAAATATTCAATTGAGCAGGCGGGATATTGCCGATTTTGCAGGAACAACAGAGGAGCAAGTAATACGTGTTTTATCAGCCTTAAAAAAGGAAAAACTAACAGAAAGCTTCGGGAAAAAGATTGGAATTCCGGATGTTGATTTACTGGGAAGGGAAATTGACGAGCATCACTACTTTATTCAAAGTTAAGCTAAACGCTACTAAATTAACCATATATAATATTAAACCTGCGCATGCGCAGGTTTTTTTATGCACTAAAACGTGGTTAAAAGATGACAAAAAGACTTTTGAAAACATGTTAATGACATAAAATACCCGTTTCACTATCCTTAGTTTTACATCAGAATCATTTCTTAAAAGTAAGTAAGTAGGTAAGTGATTAAAAAAATCCATTGAGCAACGGCGTAATGGTAAATTGATTTAAAAGGGTTATTCCTTTTTTATTTAAACACAAAAGAGATATAAAGCTCTTAAATGCTGTAAATAAAAAAGGAAGTTATTTTTTCTAATTCAAACACATCAAAAAATAAATTCAGGTTAAGATGATTGAAGTTGTTTTTTGATGGGTTTAAAACTTAAACTCAAAATGAAAAAATTATTCACATTAATGTTTGCAATTTGTTGCTTAGGAGTAATGGAAGCTCAAGTTTCTTTTACAGGTCAATATCGAGCCAGAGGTGAGGTACGTAACGGATTTAAAAAACCTATATTAGATGGACAAGAGCCAGGGGCATTTATCGAACACAGGGCTCGTTTAACGGCTAGTTACAAAAAGGAAAAAGTAGGATTTAAAGTTTCGGTTCAGGATGTTAGAATTTGGGGTGAAACAGGGCAAATTAATAAATCAGATAATCTTTTAAGTGCGTACGAGGCTTATGGAGATTTTTATGCTTCTGAAAAAAGTACTTTTCGTGTAGGTCGTCAAGAGGTAATTTATGACGATCATCGTTTCTTCGGGAGTTTAGACTGGGCCATGCAAGGACGAGCTTTAGATGCCGTTCGTTATATGTATAAGTCGGATGATACACAGTTTGACGTAATGGTAAGCTGGAATCAACCAGGATTTGGTGATGGAGCGCCAGAACCGGCAAAACTAGTAGGTAATGAGTATAATATTATGACGGGTGGAGGCGCAAATCCACGAATCTTCAACTTAGCTTTACCTAAGAGCCAGCAAATGGTGTATTACAAAAAGAGTTTTGGTAGCGGTAATATTGGTATCATGTTAGAAAATGATATTTACAATGCGGCTACTGTTGCTAACGAAACATACAGCAACCTTACCTTGGGCGTTTCTCCTACTTTCACTTCTGGTAAAATGAAATTTGGAGGTCAGTTCTTTTATACTGGAGGTACGGCCAATAAAACAGAAAGTGATGCAGGCGATATTGTTAAAACAGACCTGTCGGGTTATATGATTAATGCCTTTGTACAAGCTACAGGAGTTAAAGGAAAACCATTGTTAGGATTTGATTACTTAAGTGGAGATGACCAATCTACTGGTGATAAAGTTGAAGGATGGGCTCCAAAATATGGTACCAACCATAAGTTTTACGGTTTTATGGATTATTTCTACGTTGGTAACGGTCATGGTGGCGGAAATGCAGCCAGTGCAGGTTTAGTAGATATCTACCTAAAAACAAGTTTTAAACTGGGCGAAAAATCTTCCTTGTTAGCGCACTTGCATCAGTTTATGTCTGCTGAAGAAAGAATTAATGCAGACAGCGGAGAAAGTTATAAAGGAAATCTAGGTACTGAGATTGACTTAGTATATGTACAAAAGTTGGCGCCTGAGTTAGTGCTAAAAGCAGGATACTCACAAATGTTCGGAATTACGGATACCATGAAGCAATTGAAATTTGGTAATCCTAACCAAGAAATTCAAGGTATGCAATCGTGGGGCTGGGTGATGTTAGCCTTTAGTCCTAAGTTTTTATAAAAGCAACAAATTCTAATCTGTAAGGATGTAGTCTCATCCTTACATTTAAAAATATAATGAGATGAAAAAAATAAGCATATTTCATATAGCAGCTCTTTTTGTTGGAGCCATCGTGTTATTCTCTTCTTGTGGAGGAGGTTCAGGTAAAAAAGCATCTTCAAGCGAATCGGATGCAAGTGCAGATACAGGTTTGTTAATTGAAAAACCTCAGTTAACTTTTGGATTTATTAAGTTGACAGATATGGCTCCATTAGCTATAGCTAAAGAGCTAGGTTATTTTGAGGACGAAGGTTTATTTGTAACTATTGAAGCGCAAAGTAACTGGAAAAATGTTTTAGATAGAGTTATTGATGGCGAGCTTGATGGTTCGCATATGTTAGCGGGTCAGCCTATTGCAGCAGCAGCAGGATTTGGTCGTCAGGCTAATTTGGTAACGCCGTTTTCAATGGACTTAAATGGTAATGCCATTACGGTTTCTAATGCTATTTGGGATAAGATGAAAAAGCATATTCCAGCAGATGCAGAAGGTAAGCCAATTCATCCTATTTCGGCAGATGCTTTAAAGCCTGTTGTTGAGGAATATAAAAACAATGGTAGTCCATTTAAAATGGGAATGGTTTTTCCAGTATCTACGCATAACTACGAAATTAGATATTGGTTAGCTGCAGCTGGAATTCATCCAGGAATGTATACCGAAGGTAATATTCAAGGTCAGGTTGATGCAGATGTATTATTGTCAGTAACACCTCCGCCACAAATGCCAGCTACTTTAGAGGCAGGTACTATTTATGGTTATTGCGTGGGTGAACCTTGGAACCAGCAAGCTGTATTTAAGCAAATTGGTGTGCCTGTAGTAACTAACTACGAAATCTGGAAAAACAACCCAGAGAAGGTATTTGTAATGACCGACAAGTTTATTGCTGAAAATCCAAACACCGCTATTGCAGTAACAAAAGCATTAATTAGAGCTGGTAAATGGTTAGATGAAGCTGCAAACAGAGGGAAAGCAGTAGGTATTCTTTCTATGTCAGATTATGTAGGTGCTGATTCAATTGTAATTGCCAACTCAATGACAGGAACTTTTGAATTTGAAAAAGGAGACAAACGCTCGTTACCTGATTTTAACGTGTTTTATAAATACAATGCAACATACCCATTCTATTCTGATGCGGTTTGGTTCTTAACACAAATGCGTCGTTGGGGACAAATTTCGGAACCAAAATCAGATGAGTGGTATCAGGAAACGGCTAAAAAAGTATATCGTCCAGATATTTGGACAAAAGCGGCAGAGCTATTGGTTGCAGAAGGAAAAATTCCAGCTACTGATATTCCTGCAACAGATGGATATAAACCGGTAACTACAGACTTTATTGATGGAACAGAATTCGATGGTAAAAGCCCTAATTCTTATTTAACTAAATTCTCTATCGGGAACAAAGATCAATAATTCTATAAAAAATAAACACATTGTTTTTTAGTTGGTGAAAAGGGAAAGGCATATTCTCATCCGGAAGTAAGAATAGCCTTTCCTCACTGCTAAATCGCAAGTTGATGTTGTCATAAAACAAATCCAACTAAAAGCAAACAGTATGGAAAGAGTAATAAAAGCATTAAAATGGATTGGGCTCGGATTTTTTGAGCCGTTAATAATGCTCATTCAAGGAAAAGAAGTTGAAAAAAATATACGATTGGTATTTAGGCAAATTATTGTACCGGTACTGTCGGTATTTATTTTTTTAGGAGCCTGTAATATAGGAGCCGATTATTTGTTTAAGGTTGAGCGCGACCGAAAAATTGAAAAGACCAGAACAGTGCAAGGAGATGCTGCAGCAAAACAAATGCAAGAGTGTATTGATTCTGGTGATGAAAGCTGTAAACCAAACTCTCTTCCATCACCTGCTGATGTAAAAAAAGGAGCTATCTCACTTTGGGAAGATCATAAATCTATCTCAGCCAAAAAATCAGCCTTTAAGGAAAAAACGGCCGCTATCAATAAAAAAAGAAAAGAAGCTGGACAAAAAGCCATTGTTTATACAGGTCGACCATCGTTTGTTGATCAGATATATACCAGTTTAAAAACGGTGTTTGCAGGGTTTTTATTGGCCGCACTATTAGCCATTCCTGCGGGTATTGTACTTGGTTTAAGCGAAACCTTGCGCACTTCTATCAACTGGATAATCCAAATTTTAAAACCAGTATCTCCAGTAGTTTGGTTGTTATTGGTTTCTATGGTAGTGAAAACTGTTTTAGCAAATTCCGATTCTGATAAATCCTTTGTAATATCTTTTATTAGTGTGGGCTTGTGTAGTATGTGGGCCACCTTGGTAAATACCGCAATGGGTGTTTCGTCGGTTGATCAGGATTATTTAAATGTATCAAAGGTATTACGACTTGGGGTATTTAGCAATGTTTTTAAAGTGATATTACCTGCATCTATACCAATGATATTTACAGGTTTAAGAATTACTTTGTCTGTTTCGTGGATGGTGTTAATTGCCATTGAACTTTTAGCGCAAAGTCCAGGTTTAGGATCATTTGTTTGGGAAGAATTCCAAAATGGAGCCAACGATTCAAATGCAAAAATTATAGTAGCCATGTTTGTGATTGGTATCATCGGTTTTATGCTAGATAGAATCATGATGTTTATTCAAAAGTTGGCAAGTTTCGATAGTAAGTAATATCAACCCTAAAACCATTTAATATGGCTGCATTTTTAGAATTACGCAACGTATCTAAGTCATACGGAAGCGGAGATACTATGGTTGATGTACTGAAAAATGTCAACTTGACCATTGAAGAAGGCGAATTTATTGCCATTGTAGGATTTACAGGAAGTGGAAAAACTACACTCATTAGCTTAATTGCTGGATTAATAGAACCCGATGAAGGAGAAATTCTTTTAAAGGGAAAAAAGGTAAACGGACCAGGTCCCGATAGAGGTGTGGTATTTCAAAATTACTCTTTATTACCTTGGTTAAGCGTTAGAGGTAACGTGGAACTAGCGGTGAAGCAAGTTTTTCCTAAGCTCAATAAAACAGAATTGGCAGCGCATGTAGAGAAATTTGTGGGCATGGTAAACTTAACGCCAGCCTTGCAAAAAAATCCTACCCAATTATCAGGCGGTATGCGCCAGCGTGTATCGGTAGCCAGAGCCTTAGCTATGGATCCTGAAATATTGCTACTAGACGAGCCTTTAAGTGCATTGGATGCCTTAACCAGAGGATCGTTACAAATTGAAATTGAACGTATTTGGCGAGAGTCGAAGAAAACCATCATGTTAATTACCAATGATGTGGATGAGGGAATCCTTTTGGCGGATAGAGTTATTCCTCTAACACCTGGGCCTAATGCTACTTTAGGAACGGAGTTTAAAATAGGATTTGAACGGCCTCGTAATAAAATAGCTATTAATGCTGACCCAAATTTTAAGAAAGAGCGAAACGCCATTTTGGCTTATTTAGATGAAGTTGGAGAGCATAGGGGAGCAAGCAAAGAAGAAGAATTTGTTTTGCCAGATATTCAACCTATTGTTAAACCAAACCGTTTTGTCATTAACCGCTAATACTTTGTGATATGGAATCAGTAATAAAAGAAAAAATAATGCTGGAGTGTTCCGACCTCAAGAAATCGTATCCTACAAGTAACGGTGAGTTTGTGGTACTCGAAGATTTTCAGCTTCAAATAAAAGAAAAAGAATTTATCTCTATCATAGGTCATTCAGGTTGTGGAAAATCTACCCTCCTCACTATGATAGCAGGTTTAAACGATATTACCGAAGGAAAAATTTTATTGGAAGCCAATAAGATTCAAGGGGCAGGACCTGATAGAGCCGTGGTGTTCCAATCGCCTAGCTTATTCCCATGGATGACGGCTTTAGAAAATGTAATGTTAGGGGTGAAACAAGTATTTGGGCACGCTACCAAAAAGCAACGTGAGGATATTTGTAAATATTATCTGGATAAAGTTGGTCTGTCGGATGCGTTTCATATTAAAGCCAAAAGCTTATCGCAAGGTATGCAGCAAAGAGTAGGAATTGCCAGAGCCTTTGCCTTAAAACCAAAGGTGCTGTTGTTGGATGAGCCTTTTGGAATGTTGGACTCGATGACACGCGTTGAGCTACAGGATGTTTTGATTGATGTTTGGACTAAAGAAAAAATTACTGCCGTAATGGTAACGCATGATGTGGATGAAGCTGTATTTTTGTCGGATAGGGTTATCATGATGACGGGAGGTCCTTATGCGAAAGTGGGAGATATAGCACATATTAATTTGCCACGTCCTCGCCACCGTAAAGTCACCATTGAAGATCCAGATTTTTATAAGCATCGTCAGCATTTGCTTGACTTTTTAGATCATTAAAAACAGTGGAGTGTGATAAAAGCAGAATGTAAATCATGTATCAATGAGAATTGCTTGATAAAAAAGCATATCGATAAGGACAGTATGCAGGCCTTTATCGATAAAAAAAATGCTTTTGCATGTAAAACAGACCAACAGTTTATTCTGGAGGGAGCGCCAGTAAATGGACTATATTTTATTTATGAAGGTAGTGTAAAAGTATATAAACAAACCGATGAAGAAAGTTTTCAAATCATTCGCTTTTCGCGGAATGGAGAAATAGTTGGTCATCGTGGTTTTGGTACCAATTATGTTTATGATATTAGTGCCAGTGCTTTGTCAGACTCGGTAGTATGTCATTTTTCAACCGATGTTTTAATTGAGATGTTGCATAAAACACCCGAGTTAATGTTTGATTTTATGCTGTTTTATGCCGACCAGCTTCAGAAAAGTGAGGCCAATGCAAAACGTTTTGCTAAGATGACTGTTAAAGATAAAGTAATAAACGGATTGTTGTTTATTAAACGAAAGTTTGGTCAATCAGATGGATACTTCAATTTAACGATGTCGCGAAAAGATATTGCGGGTTTTGCAGGAATTTCGCAGGAGCAAGTTACCAGACAGATATCTGCTCTTAAAAAGGAGGGTTTGTTAGTAGTTAAAGGTAAAAAGATTGGTGTTCCTGATATTCCAAAAATAGAAGCGGAGCTAAGTAAAATGGGTTATTATCTCGAAGGTTAGTTTCTGTATTTAAGAGCAGAGTATTGTGTGCAAGATAAATCAGCCTAATGACCGATGACAAGAATTAATGAACCATTTAAAAAAATGATTGGATTTCAAGAGGCTATTAAGCAGATTGTAGTATGTGCGCAACCATTAGGTACCGAGTGGGTTCAATTAAATGAAGCTTTATCTAGGGTATTGGCAGAGGATGTGGTTTATGATATTAATATGCCACCCTTTAATAAGTCTGCCATGGATGGCTATGCTTGTGCAAAAGCCGATTTATATGAAGAACTTACTTTGGTAGATACCATCTATGCCGGTAAAAACGAAGTACCTTCGCTAAAACAGAAACAATGCGTTAAAATTATGACTGGAGCGCCCATACCTTTGGGAGCCGATATGGTTTTTATGCAAGAGGATGCACTGATAAAATCGGATGGTAAGGTTGTTTGTCAGAATAAAGATTCAAAGGAAAATGTCTGTTATTTGGGTGAAGACATCAAGAAAGGGGATGTTGTGGTGGCTCAAAATACAAAACTACAAGCAAGGCATTTGCCTCTTTTAGCTGGTGCAGGATATGACCAAGTAAAGGTTTTTATACAACCAAAAATAAATATTATAACCACGGGCACAGAACTTGTTGAGCCGAAAGAAACACCCCAATCACATCAAATTAGAAATAGTAATGCCTCTCAAATCATAGCTCAATTAAACGAATTAGGTATTCCGCATAATTATCAAGGTATTATTGAAGATGATGAGGATTCATTAAAAACTATGATTAAGGAAAGCTTACTGCAGTCAAATGTATTAGTGATGAGTGGAGGTGTTTCTGTGGGAGAGTTTGATTTGGTGCCAGATATCCTAAATGATCTAGGCTTTACTATACCTATTGATAAAACAGCAATACAACCTGGAAAGCCTATGGTGTTTGCTCATTGTAATGGCAAATATATTTTTGGCTTGTCTGGTAACCCAGTAGCTTCTTTTATCCAATTTGAGTTGTATGTAAAGCCATTCTTGTTTGCTCTACAAGGCTCTGTTTATAAACCATTGCGTTTTCAGTTACCTATATCCACATCGTTTAAACGCAAAAAGAGCGTCAGACATATGTTTGTTCCAGCGCAAATATTAGACAGTAATGAAATAAAGCCTTTAAAATTTAATGGTTCTGCAAATATTGGAGCCTTGGCTTATGCCGATTGTTTAATGGAGGTGCCCATTGGGGTTGATAGGATAGAGGAAAATACGATGGTATATATTAGGCCGCTATAGTTAGTGCCTTATAGTTTATAACAGTTACCTCCATAACCATATTCAATACTTCCTTGTAATTTCTTATTCATTAAAGGAATATTCTGGATACCCGAACAATGATTAAAAGCTGCTCTCTTAATATTAAACTTTTTCAGTTCAGAAATGGTATTCTCCAGTTGTTGTTGCGAACCTCTGTTTAAATGTGTTCCTCCTACAACAAATTCAATCTCCTTTATCTGCATATAATCAACCGCTGTTTTAAGCATGTTTTCTACGCCATTGTGTGCGCATCCCGTAAAAACAATCAGTTTTTTATCCAGTTCAATAGCCATAAAAAGCTCATCTTCAAAAGAATCTAAAACAAGTTGTTTATCTTGTTGAACGTATAAGTAGGAGTCTGTAAAACTGTGTGTTAAATGTTTTTTTATTTGAGGGAAGATGAAAAGACCTGGTGCAATTTCTTCGGTAGTTTCAATGAACTTGTATCTATTGCTTAATTGCTGGAAGCGTTTTCTTAGTGGAAATCCTATTTTACGATTATGCCCTTGCGAGATGCTCCATCGTTCATCCAAAACCTCTTTTTTAAGAATAATTTTGGCTGTTTTATTCAGCTCTAAAAAAGCTTCTAATCCACCCGTATGGTCGTAATGCGAGTGACTTAACACAACATAATCAACTTGAGTAAGGTCTTTGCCCAATACTTTTGCATTTTGAATAAAAGCATCTGTCTTTCCAGTGTCAAAAAGAATGTGGGTTCCATTAAATTCAATCAAGATGGACAGGCCATGCTCGCTACGATAAGCTTTATCGTTTTTTAAATTATCAACAAGAATGCATATTTCCATCGATTGCTGAGTCAGTTATTTTACACGGGTCCAAGAAACTTTTCGGCCAATGATCGAAACACCAATATACCCCTTTACATTAAGTGTGTTTTCATCTTTATCAAACCACATGTAGCATTTGTAAGTATTGCCTGTCTTAGGATCGTAGATAGTACCCGAATCCCACTCTTCATCATCCGCGTCATATTTAAAACCTTCCAGTAAGGTTAATCCTAAAATAGGGCGTGATTGGAGTTTTTCCTCAGGGTTTTCATCATCAAGCTGAGGTTTTCCATTTTCGGTTGGATTTTCTAGCCAGATTACTTTTCCAATAAATTTACCTGATTCGTCTTGAGTAATTTCAATTTTAGAATCCTTATCTTGTGTAAGCCATATCCCTATCACTTTATTTTTGTTGGCAAATGAAGGTGCTGATATTAGTGCAACGATAGCTATGAGGAGTAATGATTTCAATTTCATCGCAAATAAGTTTTAAAATTATACGGTAAATATATTGGTTAAAATATAAAAGTATGAAGAATTATAAGAAAATAGTTTTAGGTTTTGTTTTAGTATTGTTTGTATTCACCTTGACTTCTTGCTTGCCAGGTGGAGGTAATTATCACCCTTTAAAGCCTGCTGGTTTTTTTACTGGTGTTTGGCACGGATGGATAGCACCCTTTTCTTTAATACTGGGTTTATTCAATAAGTCCATTACCATATACGAGCCATTTAATACGGGATGGTGGTACGATTTTGGATTCTATATTTCTATTATATCAGGTTTTGGTGGAATTCAATTTTTCAGAAAGAAAAAGGGTTAGATGCTTATAATCAGTATTCGTGTGCTTATTGGCGTGAAATATTTTTAATTATTTGCGAAATAAATAGATACAAAAGTTGGGATTGTTAGAATTTCCTTTACCTTTGGCACATATATTTTTTTTAAATACAGTAATGAATAAAGGAACAGTAAAATTTTTCAATGAATCTAAAGGATTTGGATTCATTAAAGAGGACGAAACAAACCAAGAGTATTTCGTACACGTATCAGGTTTAATCGACGAAATTCGTGAAGACGATGCAGTTGAATTCGAACTTAAAGAAGGTCGTAAAGGAATGAACGCAGTAAACGTTAGAGTACTATAATATAGTAATTTTAATGAAGAAATTAGAATAGCTTAGGCTATTCGAGAGTATTAGATTAAGCCGGAATGTTTATACATTCCGGCTTTTTTATGCTTGTATGTTTGGTGTTAAGGTTGCTTATTTAGAATCAATATAAAAAAGATGGTGTTTTTTGTAAGGAAATATAAATAGCTCCGACTCATTGTGTACAAATCTTAAAAACATACAACAATGAAAGCAATTAAATCAATTTATTTAGCACTTATACTCGTATTAGCAGTTACAATAGTATCATGTGATTCGGGAGATGACCCTAAGCCTGAAAAAACTTCAAATCCTACAACTGGAGGTGATGGCATGGGTGGAGGTGATACTTCTGGCGGTGATACTGGTGGTGGAACAACTGCTACAGCTGCCCCTGATTTTAGTCTGCAAAATCTAACTGGAGAAACAGTTTCTCTGTCTGCTTTAAAAGGTAAAGTGGTGGTGCTATTCTTTTTTGGTAACTCATGCCCGGCTTGTAAAGCGTCTGCTCCAAGTGTGCAGTCAAAGTTAGCCAATGCATATAGTTCAAATGATAAGGTGGTAGTTCTTGGTTTAGACCAATGGGATGGTACAAAGTCTGCGGTACAAGGTTTTAAAAATTCAACAGGCGTAGATTTTGATTTACTTTTAAATGCTTCAAGTGCGGCAAGTTCTTTTAGTACAACGTACGATCGTTTAATTGTGGTGGATAAAGAAGGATTTATCCGTTTTAAAGGAAGTCGTGCGGCCAGTAGTGATGCGAATGATGCAAAAGATACTGTAGAAACATACCTAAACAACTAGCTTATGCTGCTCAGACATATATTTATAGCACTAGTTGTAATGCTAGGCTTAAGCGCAAACGCCCAGGTAGTGAGAGATTTTAAAACCAACACCCTAAGTAATGAAGTACGTAGCTTCGAAGATTTAAAGGGTGATCAGTTAACAGTACTTGACTTTTGGGCTTCGTGGTGTAGGCCTTGCATTAAGGCCATGCCTAAGTTAGAGAAGGTTTATCAAGAGTATAAAGATAAGGGAGTGGCTGTAGTGGGGGTTAATATTGATGGTCCCCGAAGCTTCTCGAAAGCAGCTCCTCTGATTCATTCTTTAAAAATATCATATACAAATATTAGTGATATTGAAGGTAAATTGAAGGATGAGTTAGAAGTAAGCTCTATGCCCACCTTGCTCATCATCAAAGGGAATAAAGTAGTGTATCGCCACGAAGGTTATGCTGCTGGTGATGAAGAGGAATGGCGTAAAAAAATTGAAAAACTACTCGCACAATGAAAATCAGATTAGTTTTAGCATTCACCATTGTCATGTTTTCGTCGATGGTGAATGCTCAATTTTCAGGAACTGCCCTAACAGAATATCAGTATGGGAAATTACCTAATGAAAAGGCGGATGAATTTAACTCGATTTATAGTCGGGTAAATTTGAACTACACCTTAAACGAATTTAAGTTTGGAGCTGGTATGCAGTTGTATCAATCTCCTTATGGCGATCGTAACTACATTGACTTAGCTCAGGCACGAGCCAGTTATCAAACCAAACGTATCTCGGTTCAACTCGGAAATTATAGCGAAATTCTTGGTAAGGGAATTCTACTCAGGAATTATGAAATTCCAGGTGCTGTTATTGAAGATTTAAGCTTTAGATCGAAGCAATACTTTTATACAGATATGTTGGGTGGTGCTTTTAATTATAAGATGGATAAGTGGTCGGCAAAGGTTTTATGGGGTTATGCCTTAAATAATCTACAGCCTCCAACCGAAGAATGGGAGCAACGAAGGCCAGATGAGGTGTTGGGTGCAGAATTTACTTACAATATTGGTAAGCAAAAAGTAGAGCTGTCAGGGTTGAGCTTGAGCAATCAAGTAGAAGAAAGTTATTATGCCATGGGTGGTTTAACGGGTAATATTTTGCCCGACCTAAGCTACTATGTGGGATATGCGGATTATTTGGGTGGAACAGGTAAGTCGGTTGAAGAGCAAGATGCTTTTGCGATCTACGGAAATATTGGATGGTCTTTAAATAATTTTGGGCTAAGTTTGGAATATAAGAAGTATCAAAATTTTTTAATTGGCAATGGCATTAATGAGCCGCCTGCATTGGTGCGAGAGCATAGCTATAAGTTACTGAATCGAAGTACGCATGTGTTGCAACCAGTCAATGAGAGTGGTATTCAGTTAGAAGCATTTTATCAGCCAGGTTTATTTTCGTTAATCACATTTAACTACACCTATGCCAGAAACGATTTTGCAAAGATATTTGATTATAACGAATGGTTTCTAGAGTATTCTGGCGTTGTTTTTCAGGAAGGAGATATTAAGCTTTTTGCCGATTATGCTTTAGATCCTTTTAAAGATGAGGATAATCGTGTAACGGCTGGTTTCTACTTGGATAATCCTGTTTCGGATACATGGGGATTAATAATTGAAGGTGAAGCACAGGGTTTTGAGCGACCAGATGCCTATGTGAATAACTACTTGTTGGGTCTGACGGTTCGTAATAAATCTAAATTGTACTTTGGTTTAAATACCGAATGGAGTAACGATAGATATATTTCCGAAACCGATAAAATATGGATTGGAGGAAATGCGCGTTATAAGCTGAATTCGAAAAATACTTTTCAATTATTTGCCGGAGAACGTCGAGGTGGTCCTGCCTGTAGTGCAGGAGTGTGTTACGAAGTGCTCGATTTTAAGGGTGTAGAATTACGTTGGACAGCTAGGCTATAAGGGAGCAGGGAGAAAGGAAAAAGGGAATAAGGTTTATGGTGTAGGGTTAAGGGTTGATAGTAGTAGAGCATGTCAAAGGTTATTATTTATTGGCTTAATTAAAGAGAGTCCAATGGACGTAGTCTATAGCGCATAGCAACGATTTAGGACAATATTTATTTAAAATGCATGAAACGAGGGCCTTATTAAAAGTTCTCGTTTTTTATTTTCAACAAATACTACAAACATAGTTTGAATACTATAAAAATAGTATTAGGTTTGTAGTAGAGTAATTTTATCTTGAAATAAAAAAGGATGAAACAGTTAACAAAGGCCGAAGAGGAAATAATGCAGATATTATGGGATAAAGATGAAGCCATAATAAAGGATGTTGTAGCTGCATTTAAAGAAAAGAAACCAGCATATAATACCGTTGCCACTGTGCTTAAGGTGTTAAAAACAAAAGGTTTTGTTGATAATAAAGCGGTAGGCAATACTTATGTCTATTTTCCCATTGTGAGTAAGGAATACTATTCGTCGCACCAGGTAAAGCACCTTTTGCACAATTATTTTGGAGGAAGCTTTGCCCGTTTAGCCACCTTCTTTGCTAAAGATAATAATATGGATATTGCCGACTTAGAAGCTATGCTTAAAGAGGCTGAGGATAGTAATACCAATACTACCTTGAAATGAGTCTTATTCTTCCGTTATTTTTAATTCATACTTCGTTAAAAAATATCGCCGTAGCTATGGCTATGTCTCAATTTTTCGCCTTGTCTGAATTAAAAATATCCAAAACAATTCTAGGCTCATTCCAAATTAGAATTGGTATAAGTAGTAAAACCCTAATCCTTTCAAAAATTTGAATGATGGAACATATACAGGCCATATTGCTTAAATCATCCGTTGCCCTAGCTGCTTTTTTGTTGGTGTATTATACTTTTTTACGTAAAACTTCTGACTTTAATATTCACAGAGCTTTTTTAATGGTGGGCTTGGGACTTGCCATAGTACTGCCCTTTGTAAATATTACTTATCCAGTTTATGTACAGATGGAAATGCCCGAGTATCTAGAAATAGCAACAGATACTGGAGTAGAGACTATAGCGGTTGCAACACCCGATATTGTTTCTGTGGAAAGAACAGATTGGAGTAATATATTATTCTGGATTTATTGCGCTGTATCAAGTCTCTTTATAATTCGGCTAATGATTTCTGTGATATTTGGTATCAGACTAACTTATAAAGCCAAAAAAGTAAAATGGCGTGATACCTATTTGTATATCCACAGTAGCGTAAATAATCCGATGGTTTTTGGAAACCAAATATTTTTAAAAGATTCCACATATCTGCAGCCTGAGAAGGAACAGGTATTAATTCATGAACAAATTCATCAGCAACAAAGGCATTGGGTGGATATGTTAATGAGTGAATTATTATTGGCCATGGCTTGGTTTAACCCCTTGGCCTATATCTATCGAAAAACCGTACTCAATAATTTGGAGTACATCGCCGATCGTGGCGTATTAAATACCGGACTGCAGTTAAACACGTATATACAATCAATTTTATGTGAAACGATGGGAGCGGAAACCATTGTGCTAGCCAATCATTTCCGTACCTCCCAAAACAAACAACGACTAAAAATGATGAAAAATGTAAAACAATCCAAATACGGAAAATGGAAGTTATTGACCATACTCCCATTGCTGGGCATAATGCTTTGGGCCTTTAGTGAACCTGAGTATGTTTCCAAAGACGAAGTGCAAGCGCAAGTCTCTAACATTGAGCGAACAGAGCTTGTTAAAGGTAGGGCTTTACAGACCGATACTTTGGAAGTAAGACAAGAGGACGGTACATATCAGCAGCAAATTGTTGTGGGAGGTTTGCGTGATGTTAATGTTGTTATTAAAGGAACCAACTTGGGAACTTTTACTAATGACGATGGAAAATTTGAATTAAAGATGAATGTAGGAGATGTTCTTGTTTTTTCTCATCTTAGTTTTAAAACAAAGGAGATTAAATACACAGGCCAAGAGTATATTGGAGCAGCTTTAGCTGGAGCAAGTCCAAGAGTTTTAAAATCTGAAAAGTATAGAGCAAAGTATTTTGGTAAGGCTAATAATAATATCAAACTGAAAGAAGTAAATACGAAACCTTCAAATAGTAAAGGTGATGAAATGTTTATGGCAGTAGAGGAATTGCCTCAATACAAATATGGTATGGAAACGTATTTTGCCCAGCTATATAGTAAGTCTGCCAAAATTGCTAAGGAAAAAGGATTTAAAGGTAGTGCAGATGTTAGGTTTTATGTAGACCAAAGTGGAAATGTAAACTGGCCTGCTGTATCTGGAGATAGTGAAGCGGAGCTCAAGGAAGCTGCCGTTAAAATCGTAAAAGAACTCAATGATTGGATTCCAGCTAAACAAAGAGGGAACGCCGTATCTTACTCTTATTCTGTAAAAGTAGAGTTTTAAATAAATCAACAATCAAGGGTTTTACTTATGTGAAACCCTTGTGAAATATTCAATGATGAGGCTTGGGTAGTGCGATAAATCCTTTAGCTCTTGCTCCTTAAGAGCAAGATTTAAAGTCTCTTAGTTTCATCGGGCGTTGCCAAATGCTATTGCTTAAACCCCTTTGGGGTAGCGATTAGGAGTTTAGAAAACAAAGCCGATCTTTTAATAAAGTCCAAGGGAATTATAGCAATAACCCATCGCAACGCTATGGGAACCTAGCATAATACAAATCAACGCTCCAAAGGAGTATAAGCGATTTATTAAACCATTAAATCCTTGTATCCATGCTCTTTAATTACTTCACTAGCCTTAGCATAATCTGTCAGGGTAACGCTAATGGTAATATCATCCTGAGCGGCAGAGCCTATGTAAGTATTGATAAAAGAGGATGCCGGATTGCTGGATTCTAATAAGGAAAATATACCAGCTTCTTCAAGAATCCGTTTAATCTCTTCTGCAATTATTTTATCGCTGATTTGTAATAGAGGTTTTATATCTGTCATTGGAATATTGGTATTTTTACAGCTTCTCAATCACACGTTTTAGTTTATCAACTATGGTTCCTGCAATTTCTCCCAAGGATTCATTTTCTACTGCTTGCATAGAAGCAATGGGGTTGATAGCGGAAATGGCTACGTCGTTATCTTCGGTTTCTTGCACCACCACATTGCAAGGAAGCATGGTGCCGATGTTTTCTTCTGCACTTAAAGCTTTATAGGCATAATGCGGGTTGCAGGCTCCTAGTATGCGATATTGCCTAAAATCCTTATCCAGCTTCTTTTTAAAAGTAGCTTTTACATCAATATCTGTAAGTACGCCAAATCCTTCTTCCTTAAGTTCGTCAGTCACACGGTCAATAACCTCCTCAAAACTGACGTCTTTTAATGTTTTTCTGAAATAGTAGCTCATGGTTATATCTGTTTTTATTAGTGGTTTACTAAATGTACGGCTAATAATTACGAATCTCAAGGGCTAGATTGATTAATGGCTTTTTGTTTTCTGCTCATAGATTGTGAGATGTTTTGCTCTTGCTCCTTCGGAGCAAATGTTTATAGTGCTTCGCTTCATCGGGCGTTGCCCAATGCTGTTGCTTATACCTCTTTGGGGTAGTGTATAAATATTACAAGCATTCTGCACCTTTTGTAGAAAGGTCCAACAGAATTAGGGATGTAGCCCATTGCTACAGCTTAATCTCGTTTTTGGTGAAATTTGTACATTGCTTGATTTTTGTTCTTCTATCTCGGTCTCTTATAAAAAGTCCAACGGACTTATGGCAATAGCCCATAGCAACGCTATGGGAATCTAGCGGAATGCAAATCATCGCTCCAACGGAGCATAAGTCTTGTGTAAAAGCACATACAATTTTTGCCTATAATTAAGGATTAATTATTTTTATAGATAAATAAAAACCATCCTGTTATGAGCGAGTTATCCATAAAAGAACAATTACTACAAGAAGCCTTTGCTATACCACGCAAAGAGATTAAACGACTAGGAATGCCTTATGATACTTTTTTGCAAGAGAGTAGTGAGCTTATTCAGTGGGCAAAGCAGGATGCAGAACAGCTTCAACAAGTAGGTTTCGAATCATCAAAATTACTACAGGCCGAAATTCTTCTGGAGCTGGCAAAAGAAGAACATACCAGGTATGCAAATAAGAGTAAATACCCTAAGCAGTCAGTGAGCAATTGGGAAGCAGATAAAAAGCGAGGTGTTGAGCTGGTTAAGAAATTGATGCATGTGTTTAAATTTGCCTTTAGACATGATAAAGAAAAACTGGGTTCTATTTCTTACATAAAACAGCCTTATGCCAAATTTGAAATACGCTCGCACTTGGATTTTTTAACATTGATTGGCAGAAAGAGCATTCCTCTTTTGAGTGCGGTTAATTTTGATATAGCTCTTTTAGATGAGGCTAAGCAGCTAGCGGAAGAAATAACAGAATCTCATGCCCGGATGAATTCGGATACACTGGTTAATTTCGATAAACTGAAAAGAGATCAGTTAATCTATCTACTAAAAAACAAGCTTAAGGAGCTTCGCGCATGCGGAAAGTATGTATTTAAGTCTAAGCCAAATCGCTTAAAGGGTTATCAAAGTAACTATGTGAAAGTGCAGAATAATAAACGCCGTAAGAAACTCGACTAATATCATTTGTGTATCAATAATAAGTGTCAGTATTTCAATATTTAGGATAAGTAATTCAAAATAATTAGTTGGGACATCAACATAAATGTAATGTAGATCAGATAAAAAGTATGGTATATCTATATACCAATCAGTAAAAGTGATATACTAATAAAATATGATGATTTACAATATAAATAAAACGATTTACTGAAAGAATATAATGATATATGAATGAAATTATATGAATTGTAAAATATTCAAAAGTATATATCGAGCATCAAATCATGTATAAACTATACAAAAATACAACAAGGCTGCCCAAATTAATGAGCAGCCTTGTTGTATTTTATATGAGTATTGTTTTATCTGCGAATAATAGTCTTGCGAGTAGTATTTCCTATTTTAACAATGTAAGTGCCATTGTTTAAATCTCCGACATAGATAATTTCTTGAGCGGATGTGGCCATTAAACGTTTGGCCAATGCGCCTGTGGTTGAGAAAATATAAATATCTTCTAGGTTAATGTTTCCTTTAATGTTAATTCTGTTGGTGGCAATGGTTGGATATATATTAAGCTTGTTAGCTGAAGAGGATTCATCCATATTTGTTGTAATATCAAATTTAGCCCAAAGTTCAATATCTTCAATACTACCTTGTGGTATGGAAGTTATTTCGTTAGTAAAAGAGGCTTCTGTATACCAACCACTAAAGTCGTATCCTGCTTTACTTGCATCGGTAAGAGTAATTTCTTCGGTTTCAATATCATAATTGCTAGGGTTGCTGTGGCTGCCTCCATCTAAATGATAAGTAATTGTATATGTAATTAAATTTTCTCTTAAGTTAGCCGTCGAATATACATCTGTCAATTCAGTTACAGCTTCAGTGCCCCCATTAGTCCAATAGGTAGTATATCCTTCTTTGTTATTTACAGGCAAAGCTATACTGCTAACACCTGAAGCGCTAAAAGCCCAAGAGCCGATGTATTCCATGGTGTTGGGTAAAATAACCTCGGTAAGACTATTCACGTAAAAAGCTCTACGCCCAATTGATATGAGTTCATTTGGAAACGTAACGGATGTTACTTTGCTTGATTCAAATGCATATGTCATGATGTCCTTAACTGTATTGGGTATAAAGTCAATAACTCCTCCAGGGCCACCATAACTTACTAATTTGCTCGTATTGTCCGATCCATCTGTGTTACGAGCATAAAATAAGGCATTGGATGATAATCCATTTACGGTAGTAATTTCATTAGCAGTAAAAGATCCAGCACCTAAAGATGTAACCGTGGTGCCGATATTTACATTACTAAGCTTGTTTTTGAAAAATGCCATGTCACCTATGCTTTTAACGGAAGGTGGAATTGTAAGATTAGTAATTTCATTATTATGAAAACACCAGTCGTCAATTGTTTCAACTGAATTACCGATAGTTACCGATGTTAGTTCGTTATAAGCAAAGGCTGTGTTTCCTATAAATTTTACCGTGTTTGGGATGACAATCTCTGTTAGGTCGCACCAACGCAGCGCAGAAGCTTCGATGGTTTCTAAGGCTATTGGAAATACAAAACGATCCAAATGAACGCTGTTGAATATCCCTTCTCCTAAGGTAGTTACCGTATTGGGTATAAAATCTATTTCAGCACTAACACCTCCATAACTTACAACTTTTGTTACATCTTCGCTACCATCGGCATTACGAGCAAAAAATAGTCCGTTAGAAGGAGCACCATTTACGGTAGTAATTTCATTTCTATTAAAAGCACGTGAACCAGAATACTGAAAGGATGCTGGTAAAGTTACGCTTGTTATCTTATTGTATGAAAAAGCTTCACTGGCTATATTGGTTAATGAATTAGGCAACACTAAGGAGGTTATTAGGTTGGCGTGAAATGCACTGGAACCTACATAAGTTAAGGTGTTAGGAAAATCTATTTCGGTTAATTTATTGCTGTAAAATGCACGTGAGCCAATTGAGGTTAAAGCGTTAGGAAGTGTAACATTGGTTAGCTCTTTGTCATTAAATGCATTAGAGCCAATTTGTAATACGGTATACTCTACTTCATCAATGGTAAAGCTGTTAGGTATTTTAATGTTCTTCTCCGTTGTATTGTTGTAAGCTGTAATGCTTTTACTACTGGTGTTAAATGTTACGTCATTGGGTGTAAGTGTGTATTGGGCATAGGTAATACTAAATATAAAGCTTAATAGTACTAGTGATAGTAATTGTTTAGTCATAGTAAAATATTTATAGTTGATTTTTATGTGTGTTGAAAAGTGTTAATCAGAATTGTCTGGGCTCTTTATGTTAAGTTTTGTCCAGTATAATTATTCTAAATGTCGGCTATGTTACGCCGGAACAATAATAAAGTTGCGTATAAATAGAGTGATTGAAGAATAAATCATATTAGAATAGTATTTATCAATATAGTGCCGAGTTTCTCGCTTTAAGTGATACCTCTGAGTTGTTAATTTCTCCTCCTTTTTTGAAGGAGCAGTACAGCGAAACAAGAGTGGGGAGATGGTTTGAAACACCATTGTAATATTGGTATTACCAAATAAAGTACAAATACTACAAAGCTTTTACTATTGAATACAACAAAGGCTGCCCAAATGAATGAACAGCCTTTGTAAATATCTAATAATTTTAAGTCTAACGATCTATTGTCTATTGATCTAATTAAACATCATAAGTAGTAGAAGCTGTATCGCCTCCACGACCAGTCCAGTTGGTGTGGAAATACTCACCTCTTGCTTTGTCTACTCTTTCGTAGGTATGCGCACCAAAGTAATCGCGCTGTGCTTGTAATAAGTTAGCAGGCAATGTTTCGGTTCTGTAACCATCAAAATAACTTAAAGCGCTGGAGAAGGTAGGAACAGGAATACCGTTCATTACCGCTTGTCCAACTACCTGACGCCATCCTTCTAAAGCTTCAGAAACCTTACCTTTAAAATAAGGATCTAACAATAGGTTGGGTAATTCAGGATTGTTATCGAAAGCCTCTTTAATATTTTTTAAGAACGCAGAACGAATAATACATCCACCACGCCACATTAAAGCGATTCCACCATAGTTTAAATCCCAGTTGTTTTCTTTAGCTGCCTCGCGCATGAGTACATAACCCTGTGCGTACGATACAATTTTAGAAGCAAAAAGAGCATCTTTAATATACTTGATAAACTGCGTTTTGTCGCCTTCAAATTTTTTGATTGGAGAACCCAATACTTTGGCCGCTTCTACGCGCTCAGCTTTTTGAGCCGATAAACAACGTGCAAATACCGATTCGCCAATAAGGGTTAAAGGTACACCTAGGTCCAAGGCCGAAATGCCGGTCCATTTACCCGTTCCTTTTTGTCCTGCTGCATCTAATATTTTCTCAACTAATGGTTCACCATTTTCGCGGTAAGCCATAATATCGCGTGTAATTTCAATCAGGTAACTATCTAGGTCGCCTTTGTTCCACTCTTCAAAAATGTCGTGCATTTCGTCGTGGTTTAGTCCCACAAACTCTTTCATGATATGGTAAGCTTCGCTGATTAATTGCATATCGCCGTACTCAATACCATTGTGTACCATTTTTACAAAGTGACCAGCACCATCTTGTCCCACCCAATCGCAGCAAGGCACACCATTCTCTACCTTAGCCGAAATATTTTGGAATATATCTTTAACAAAAGGCCAAGCTTTATCGGAGCCTCCTGGCATTAACGATGGACCCGTTAAGGCACCTTCTTCGCCACCAGAAACACCAGAGCCTACATATAATAAACCTTTATCTTCTACATATTTAGTTCTGCGAATAGAATCTGGGAAATGAGAGTTTCCACCGTCAATAATAATATCTCCTTCTTCTAGGTGAGGAATAATCTGATCGATTAAGGCATCCACAGGAGCTCCTGCCTTTACTAGCATCATAACCTTACGAGGACGCTCCAAAGAAGCTACTAACTCCTCAATAGAATGCGTTCCGATAAAGTTTTTACCAGCACCGCGACCATTTACAAACTTGTCCACTTTTTCGGTGGTTCTATTATATACAGCTACAGTGTAGCCTTTGCTTTCCATGTTTAAAACCAGGTTTTCGCCCATTACGGCCAACCCAATTAATCCTATGTCTGCTTTTTTACTCATGTCAGTCTATTTTTATATGGGAGCTTAAAAGTAGTATTTTAAGCCATGATATATCTTGTTTTTTTAGATAAGATGAACAGCCTTAAAACCTATTTTGTTCAGGCATGTGGCCATTTCTTGTGTGCCATTTTTTAAGGATACCTTATAAGCATGAAATTCCCTGCGAATGGGGTACGATCCTCTCAGGTGCTCAAAAGTTTCAGGATGGGTTCTAAAGCGCGTATCATCTTCCTGTATCGAATAAGTATGAAGAACTGCTTTTATCCAAACCTCTTGCAAGTTTAATTCGCTAGCATCAATGTTTATGCATGCCTGCGCAGGTGCGGGAATGCTATCGGGATACCAATTTTTTAAAGGTAAATCGAAATGTTTACTGATGGCCTGAACGCTGTTGGCGGTTCCGTTGGCTTTTCCATCGGCCGAATATCCAGCAATGTGCGGCGTGGCTATGATGGTTTTGTCCAGTAATTCCAAGTTCATTTCAGGTTCATTTTCCCAAACATCTAAAACAGCATTACCAATCAACCCTTTATTTATTGCTTCCAGTAAATCGCTGTTGTTAATAATTTCGCCCCTCGAACTATTTATGATGATGGCATCTTTTTTACACTGCTTAAAAAGAGCCGTATTACCCAGGTGGTAAGTAACATCTTCTCCATCTCGCTGTAGCGGAACATGAAAAGTGATGAAATCTGATTTTTCAATTAACTCATCCAGCTCAACAAAACTCTGCGATCCTTCTTTTCTTGCTCTGGGCGGATCATTTAGTAAAACCTTTATGCCAACAGCTTGTGCAAAATCAGCTACTTTACTGCCTACGTTACCAACACCCACAATACCTAGTGTTTTATCGGTTAAATCAAACTTAAGTTGATGAGCAATGGTGGCCAATGTAGCTCCAATGTATTGCTTTACCGATCCTGAATTACAGCCAGGCGCATTGGTCCATGCTATGTTATTACTTTCGCAGAAGGCCGTATCAATATGATCAAAGCCAATGGTGGCTGTGGCAATCATTTTTACCTGACTTCCAGCTAAGTTTTCTGAACTACATTTGGTGCGTGTTCTGGTAATTAATGCATCCGCATTTTTTATAGTATCCGCATCCGTTTTTGCTCCTGCCAGGTAAGTGATATTTGCATATGGTTCAAGTATCCCTTCTAGAAAAGGTATTTTATTATCGGCAATAATATTAATCATTGAAAACTACTTTGTGCAAATGTAACAAATAAATATAGGGCTACTTAAATATTAACTATTGTTTGCAGAGTAAAACGGTAGGTTATAAGTAGAATAGGTAAAATCATACCAATTGCTCAATAAATCATACCGATTATACATTCCTTCGATTTACCCCCCTATAAAAGCCTTAATATTCATGCGTAATAATATTATGTTTGAGTACTTTCAGTGCTCAATTTTTAATGACCTAAAAAAAATAAATTATGAAACGACTTTCGTTGACCTTATTAACCCTATTGTGCTTTATGGGTATGCACGCCCAAAAAGTAATTAAAAACCCCAGCCAAAACTATTCTACTGCGCCTGGTTTAAGTATCGATCAGATACAGCTAAATGAAACAAGTACTGCTGTTAGCATTAGTTATAAAGGTAGACCTGGAGCTAGCTTTAATATTCCTAAGAAGACATATATATGCGATGTAAATGAGGAGGATAAAAAGTTATATATCCAAAGTTGTGATGGCTTAAACCTGGGTAAGTGGGTTAAAATACCTGAAAGCGGCACCTTTAAGTATACACTGCATTTTGCTGCGTTGGGAGATGACGTAAAAGCCATAGACCTACGTGAAGAGTTTGGCGGTTGGCACATATACGATATTCAACTGAGTGGAATTAAAGAAGCCTCGCTTATACCGGATAATATGCAAGGCGTTTGGTATAATAAAATAGGAGGCGATTTAAACATATGTTTGTACAATAAAGAGGCTTTTTACAAAGGTAAGCATTGGACTTATGGAGATGTTTCTATCGATAAAAAAGGAAATGGCTTTATAGAGTTAAAGAATAATGAAGGAGGTATTAAGCTATTAGTGAATAGGAAAAAAGGAAAAGCCAAATATACCATTACTAATCTATATCCATTAGAGACTTATTGGGAGGAAGAAGAAGAAGAAAATTCAAATATCACATCAAGATCTTCAAAAGCCAGTTTCAAATACCCCAGAGGTAAAGATGGTGAATTATTGATTGGAGAATCAATAGCTGAAATGACTACTCTTTGTGATTCAAAAAAAGAAGTTGTGTTTTGGGGAATAGCAGAGCGTGATTTTCCTTTAAATAGCATGAAATTTAACAAGGGCTCTTCCATATATTCTGGTTGTATAAGTGCATACAAAAAACGTTACGGTGAGCTCGAAATATTGGTTCATGTAAACAATATTCTTACAGGGAGTCAGGATGAGTATTCGGCCAAAGTAGGAGATGGAGGTTTATTTTCGGTTGAAGTACCTATGCTGCATGGCAATATCGTTTACGTGCGTTCTAAAGCTTGGAATGGATCTGTTTACTTAGAACCAGGACAACAAGTTTTTCAGATTCTAGGAAAGGGTAATCCTAAATATTTAGGTGAGCTAGGTAGAGTGAATAATGAATTGTTTGCGATGAGAAACTTGAATAGCCGTACTTATCAGGAAGTACTTAAAAAAGTGCTAAATATGTCGGTGAAGGAATTTGTAGATTTTCATCAGTTCTACCTAGAGAAGGATTTAACTAAATTGGATGCTTTTGTAAAGAAGAATTACATCAGCCCCAAGGCTGAGCAGATTAAAAGATACGACCTTATTTATATGCATAACTCTGCTAAGTTCGAATACAAATGGAAATATGATCAGGCCTATCGTAAAAAGCATGATATTCCGCGTAAGCAAAGAGATTTGGGTGTAGATATTCCGAAGTATACCAAGGAGGAAGTAAGCTTTATAGATAATGCTTTAGTCAATGATTCAATGGCTTTGATTGGTGGTAGCTATAGTTCGTTTATTAATAGAATTAAGTATTTCTCGTTTTTTGGAATCTTGCATTATAAATATGGAGATGTATACAATATTGCAAATGGAGTTAAAAAATATGGATATGAGTTAACGAACGAGGAAGAAGCTTTAATTGATTCTTTAGCTCCGTATCAAGATGTATTTAAAGAACTGGATATTTTTATGGAGAGTGATGCAAATACTCGTTTTGTTCGAAAATATCATAAAGAACTACGTAATATTTATAGGAAAACGAAGGGAAAACACAAACCCGAGGAGTTGCCTCAGTTGCTTAAGGATGAAGGTGCCACATTAGATGCCGTGGATGAAGGTTTTTGTAATGATAAACTGACTCTTTTTAACAGACCAGATGTTGAATATGCACAAGAACACCGCAAAAAATATGCAGATGAAATTAAAGCCTTTACTGATAAATATAAAAAACTAGACAAAAGACTTAATGTTGATGCAAAAATTGAGTTCAGAGATAATGGTTTAAAAGAAAATTTTGGGGTTGAGCCTGGCTTTGCTGCCGATATTATGACTAGTCAGGATATTTTGCGTAAAGTGGTGAATGAATACGAGCCGTTAGCTGAAGAGGACTTAGGTTATCGACTTGAGCATATTTCTAACCCTTTTGTTCAGCAATATATTCAGGATACTAACCAAGAGGTGATTGCTAAAATTGAAGAGAATAAGAAGAATGGAACGGTTGCGGTGAATGAGATGCCAGAAGTTGAAGATAATACCGAATTGTTTGATGCCATTATGGCTAAATATAAAGGTAAGGTAGTGTATGTAGATTTTTGGGCTACATGGTGTAGCCCTTGTCGCTCGGGTATTAAAAAAATAGCTCCCTTAAAAGCACAAATGGCCGATGAGGATGTGGTGTTTGTATATCTATCTGCAGCTTCTTCGCCTCAAGGTGCATACATGAATATGTTACCCGAAATAAAAGGAGAGCATTATAAATGTACCCAAGAGCAGTGGGACGCATTGTGTAAACAGTTTGACGTTGCTGGTATTCCGCATTACGTATTGGTAGATAAAAATGGAAAAGTGGCCAAGAATAACTTCCGTTTGCATAACAATCAGGCTATAAAACAATTGATCAATAAATATTTGTAATACATCATCTTGCTTGTCCAACGAGGCCCCTTCGTTGGGCAAGCATTTTCCCGAATAAACAGAGCTTGTAACCGTTGATGAGTTAAAATCAACCGTTTGTCGGAAACCCTTATTGGCATAATTTAATTCTATATATTTTTAACTCACAAATAATTTAACAAACCATGAATACCCATTCTTTTAACCCAGAAAGCGTCTATTTAGCTTTTTACGCCAGCATCTTTATGAAAATAGTTATTGCCGTAATTTTGGTATATGTTTTCGTAATTATTGTCAATTTTTTAAGAGATAAGTTTCTCTCCAAAGAACAAATTAGTAGTGACCCACAAATCATAGATTTGGTAAATATCTTACAAAAGCTCTTTTATTTTAGTGGGTTTGGATTTGTATTAGGTAATATTTTCCAGGTAGTGCTATCCGCTATTGTTAGAGAGCCTTCTGAAGATTGGAGCTGCTTGTGTTTTGGACTAATTCTTATTTTTATGGGTATTGGATTTAAAGCTTCTATTAAAATACTGACAAAAAATAAAGAGGAAAATAATTAAAATCACCATAACTACAGGGAAATCGCTTATAGTTTTCTAACACCTTTCATTTGCCTTTGCACACCCTTTTATTCCCTAAAGGGATCTGCGCACGAGGCTCCTTTAGGAGATTTAGAGGTGAGCGAAGGAAATAATTGTTTAAAAGCATTTTCCCTGATTATTTTTTAATCAAATTATTTAACCATGAAAAATCTAATTCTAACAGCCCTTGTTGTGCTGATGTCGGCAAGTATGCTGGCACAAAAAAACAAAACCATTGTTAACCCTTATTATGAGTTTAAAAAGTCGGGTATTTACAACGTATCTAAAATTGAATTATCAAAAGAAGAAACACGAGTTCACCTTCAGAGTAGATTCTTACCTAATTGGTGGGTGGTGATTAATGATGAGATGAAACTTATTGATGAGGAAAACAAGGAAACATATACCATAAAGTCGGTTGAAGGAGCTGAGTTTGGCGAACGCCTCTCTATGCCTGTTTCTGGAGACAGCACTGTAGTACTAATATTTCCGCCGTTAATTAAAAAAACCAAGCAGTTTAATTTTGATGAGGATATCTTTGGTATTTCCTTGGATGAAAAGAAAGCTGGCTTGCGACCATATTACTCTTTACTTCCTGAGGAAATAAATACTTGGTTAAATAAAGAGGTAGACAAGTGCAGTAATGCAGCGCTTAAGGATTTTAAATCGGATAACTTTTTTACCGAAGATAAAGGCAGGATTGTAGGGTATATTAAAGGCTATTCGGTAAAATCAAAACTTACAACAGGGGTTATATATTTAAGTAATTACTTAACTAGAGAGGATTACCCAATGGTTGTTGAGGTTCAGCCAGATGGTCGTTTTGAGGTAGAAATACCTTTAATTTCACCTTTGTATTCTAATATTCAATTTGATAGAAAATCAATCCCATTTTATTTAGAGCCAGGACAAACTTTAGGTATGATACTTAATTGGGAAGACTTTTTAAATGCAGATCGCTTTAGGCATAAAGATTATCATTTTCCAGACACGGGATATAAAGGCAAGTTGGCTAAGGTGAACAACCAATTGTTGCGATTTGAGTTTGAGGGCAAGCATTTTCATAAGTATTACTACATGAAAAAGAACATGAGCCTTGAAGAAAAAGTAGCTCTTTATAATCAGCAAAAGGATATGGAGATGGCTAAGCTGAAGTATTACGGTAAAATGTGGAATATAAATATGGAAAAAACATATACTATTTTACGAAACGAAATTATATTAACCCATGCCGAAGCAATGCTTGATATAGAGATGCGCAGAAGCATGGAGGCACGTAAAGATAAAGAAAACAAAGAACTACAGGAGCCTTTGCCCGATTCGTTTTACGACTTTATGGGTAATGTTCCTTTAAATGATCAATCCTTAATAATTAGCGATAAGTTTAAAGTTTTTATCAATCGTTTTGAGTATTCCAACTTGGTAATGAAGCATAGAAATGAAGTCGCGAAAAAGTATCCTTTGGAGTTAGGATTTTTTGAGTATCTCTTAAAAAATGAAGTGCTTTTATCAAAAGAGGATAGAGCCTACTTAGAATTAGCTGAAAAAAAAGATAAGACTCCTGAAGAAATGGAGCACTTAAAGGACATGCAGATAAGTTTTTCTGTGTTAAAAGATAGGTATAGCGATAGCTTTTCTACATGGAATACAATGGCGATTGCCCATTACGATAAGGTTTCTGACAAAATGTGGGAGTTGGCTAAAATTGAAATGACCGAGCAATATGGTGCTGAAGATAATTTAGTGTTGGATATAGCTACCTTACGAACCTTAAAGTATAAGTTTAAACAGATAAATGCTAGCAATGCTCAAGCATTATGGGGCGAATTAAAACAAAATATTGATAATGATTATTTAGTTTCTACAGGAGATGCTCTTTATAGCCGTACTTATGATGGAGCCAATGCTAATGCATACGCTTTACCACAAGGAAAGGCTGCGGATATATTCAATAAAATAATAGCGCCACATAAAGGTAAAGTATTGGTGGTTGACTTTTGGGCAACTTCGTGTGGACCTTGTGTAAGTGGCATAAAACGAATGAAAGAAACGCGCAAGCAATATGCAAGCAATCCAGATGTTGACTTTGTGTTTATTACCAACGATAGAAGTACGCCCTTAAGCAAGTATGATAAGTTTGTGAAGGAGCAAGATTTGATAAATACATATCGCATAAGCAATAATGATTACTTGTATTTGCGTCAGTTATTTAAGTTTAATGGCATTCCGCGTTATGTGGTTATTGATAAAGATGGTAAGGTGCTGAATGATAACTTTAATATGTATCAGTTCGAAAAAGAAATAGCAAAGCTACTGGTTTCGGACAAAGAGGATTTAAGCCAAAAATAATTGTGTGGATTTTTTTAGGTTTGGGGATAGTGTGTCTGCGGCACCTATCCCTTTTTTTGTTTTAAGGATTATAATTTTACCGCAAAATAACTCACTTACACCACTTATACATTTAAGCAATAAATAATGATTGCAAGCCCTTATTTTCATACTCGTTAAACAATATTATCTTCAAACGATAAATCCAAAGCTATGAATCGAGTATTGCTAATTTTAATTCTACTTTCTATAATTCCTCAATTAAAAAGCCAGCAGAGGCTGAAGAAGGGGGGTGTGTACACGTTTAAAACTAGTACTTATGAAAATTGGGAAAATGAAACTGAGCAAACGGAAGGTTTGTATACCTCCTATTCTACCTACAAAATATTAGATGTTTATAATAACCACTATAAAGTTCAATATTCTGATAGTACAATTTTTTCATACCAAAGGCATAAGAGTATAAAAAGTAATAAATGGTTTTCGTCTTCAGCAAACCATTCAGAATTAAGTCAAAACTCAAAACGAAAATACAAAAAGAATAAATACACCATAGCGGAGTTAGATACCATCAAGTTTGATATGTCATTTGCAGGAATAATTTCAAATGTTGAAATAAAGGATTCTTTGATTACCCTTTTTCCAGAGATGAAGGTTTCTATACAATCTGATATTGTAAAAGCAGTGAAATTTCCACTTTTAGAAACTCCTAAAAACCTTCATGTAAATGAGCAAATTACCATCGAGGAAAATGAACTTATAGTTACCGAAATTAACAAGAACTATATAACACTTTTAGAAAAGGAACAAACTGGTCAGGCCATAAATAGGGTTGAATATACGATAGATCCTTTAACAGGGATTATTATCGAGAAAACGGATGCTTATGATTTAAACGGTCAAAAGCATATAATAAACAAACAAGTATTTCTTCCTAATTTAATAGAAAGTCATCAAACAAAATGTGTTCATAATTTCTTGGAGAAAGATACAACCTTCGTCAATCCTAATGTGACCATCAAGGGGAAAATACTTAATCCTGAGATGGGTGAAAAGGTAGTTGTTGAATGGTTTAGTGATAATCCAGCTACGAAAGATATAATGCAAGTAATAAGCAACATAAATCCGGATGGAACTTTTGAGTTAAAATTTCAGGTCGATAAAATTCAAAAAGTTAAGTTCACTCATAAGAGGGATGCCAACTTTTATGTACTACCAGGTGACGATTTATATATAACGGCTGACTTAAACCAATTCAATAAAACTATAAGAGCAAATGGAGTTGGTAGTAATCATGTTAATTACTTTTTTAATGCTGCTCTTCTTAATAAAAAAGAAAAGCTTCCTTTTACTTCTCAAAATGAAAATACCAAACAATATATGGATATGTCTTATATGAGTTTTAAAAGCAAAGTGGAAGAGTATATCGATAAGCGAATAGAATTTCTTAATCTGTATAAAACACAATTAGCTCCTGAAGTATATCTTGCTGAATATTATGAAATAATAACAACGGGAGTTAGTAGTTTAATAGGTTTTAAGCTATCAAAAGAAGTCCTTAATTCTATTGCTTTAAAAGGGAGTGGAAAGCAATCTGCTCCAGAAGAATATCTTGAATTTGAAGAATGGATCCACCTTGATAATGATTTGATGTCCTTTTTCGAAGGGTATGATCGTTTTCTATGGAAATACGTCTTTTCTCATTTTGTAAAGAAAACGTATAAAGCTTCTGGAAAAGGAAATGTCCAAGATCCATGGGTTGGTAATAAATATGATTTTTGGCATCAAGCTAACTATGCTTACAGTTCAAAGTTCTTTAGTGGAATGACTCAACACACCCTTAAATACAAAATCGTATCGGGTGCCATTAAACATAGAAGCGTTAATACCTACACTCAACTTTACAATCGTTTTATGGAGGAATATCCTAATTCAAAAAATGCTATAATATTAACACAAGCCTTTGAAAATGCACAAAATTCTAGAGTAGGGAAACTGGCCTACAACTTTTCAATGGAGGATATTGATGGTAACAAGATAAAGTTATCCGACTTTAGAGATAAAGCGGTATACTTATCTTTTTGCGATATTGAATCTGATTTTTTTAAACCATCTGCCGAAAAATATAGGGATACCTTAAAGACTTTATTCGGAGGCCAAAATATCGAATTTTTGTATGTTTTTCTTAATGGAGATGATCCTTCCGTAAGAGAATATGTGAAAAAATTTAAGGTAGATGGCACAAAATTAATTGCAAGTAATAGAGATGAATATTTATTAAGGAATAGCTTTCTTTATAAAGGGACTCCTCAAAGCCAAATTATTGACAAGAATGGAACTCTTGTTAAGATATTTGCACCTGGTATATCTAAACTAGTAAAGCAACCTAACTTACTATTTGATTCCATAAAAGGAAAGGCAAAAATAGAAGACCCTGAGTATACCATCCGTATTCTAAAAGCCATATTAAGCATAATTGTATTTCTTCTAGTTGTTGTTTTTATTGCATGGGGTCTATACCGTCGTCGTACCAAGAGAAAAATTAGTGAAGCCGCCATTAATACCAAAGTCCGAGAGCTAGAGCTTACTGCCATTCGTGCACAGATGAACCCGCACTTTATGTATAACTGTTTGAATTCTATCCAAAATCTGGTGCAGAAAAAACAAAACGATGAGGCGCATCAGTATCTTTCAAAATTTGCAGAGCTGATTAGGAGTGTATTAAAAAATAGTGAGAAAGAAGAAATTTCCCTGGCAACGGAATTAGAAATTATCCATAATTATGTGGACTTGGAAAAGCTGCGATTTGATATTGATTTTATTGTGGATGTGGATGAGCTTGTGGATGCTTATTCCGTATTTATACCGCCGTTAATCCTCCAACCTTTAGTTGAAAATGCCATACTGCATGGTCTTGCGCCAAAACAAGGAGAACGCAAACTAGCAATTAAAATTAACAAAGAACAAGAGGATATCATTTGTGTATCGTTAACAGATAATGGTGTTGGCAGAAATACTGAACGGGAAAAACCCAAAACATCCAATGGCAAGGGTATTAAATTTAGTCAGGAACGTTTAGATTTACTGGCCGATAAATATGGAACCGCTTACCATATGCAAATTGAGGATTTAAAAGATGATAATGGAAAAGCACTCGGAACAAAAGTTCAGATTTGTTTTTCAGAGGAGTAGAGCATTGCTTTCAGGGTGAGTTGTAAAAAGAATATGATGGAAACGATAAAATCTATCATCGTTGACGATGAAATAAATGGACGAGAGAATCTTCGCGGAGTATTAAAGAAATATTGTCCTGAGGTGGATGTGGTGGCTGAGGCAGATTGTGCTATTGCTGCGGTGGATTCCATTAAAGAGCACAGTCCAGATCTAGTTTTTCTGGATATAGAAATGCCTGGAGGCAATGGTTTTAAGGTGTTGGAGTTTTTTAAGCGACCCGATTTTCAAATCATTTTTGTTACGGCGTACGATCAATATGCCATTCAGGCCATTCGGTTTTCTGCTTTAGATTATATACTAAAACCCATTGATGCCATAAAGCTAAAAGAGGCCGTAGATAGATTTTTGAATTATAAGGAGGAAGAGGATTTTCGTTTAGATCAGTTTATGCAAAACAAGGAACTTAAAGCGGAAAACAAAAAGATAGCCCTTCCGTTTTCGGATAAAATAGATTACGTGGAGGTGAAAAACATTATTCAATGTAAAGGCGAAGCCAATTATACACGCGTTTATTTAAGCTGCGGGAGAGAGCATTTGGTATCAAAACCACTCATTGATTTTGAAGAGATTTTGCAAGGCTATGGATTTATTCGAACACATAAAACGCATATGGTTAACTTGACTCAGGTTAGTGCCTTTATTAAGTCTGATGGCGGTTATTTAAAAATGACGGATGATTCTTCGGTTCCCGTTTCTCGCAGGAAAAAGGATTATGTATTGGACGAATTGAAGAAATTATAATGCTTTAGCGCATTAACCTTATCGCTTCTCTGCGACTCAAGGGATCAAGTGCTGTTTTATCGACATATTCGAGTACCCATTGCGGATTCGTTCGGCTGTATTGTCGTAGAATCCAACCAATAGCCTTGTTGATAAAAAACTCCTTGGTGCCTAATAACTGTTCAATTACATATGCCAATAGTTTTGTATCCAACTCATCTTTGTAAAACAATTGGAAGATTAGGCAAGTGCGTTGCAGCCATATATTACCTGAACTAATCCATTTATCTATGTACATATCTCTTTGTTCAGGAAACTTCTTAAAGTATTCGGCCACCAATTTAGGCGCAACACCATCAACTGTATCCCACCACGATTTATTTAGTATCAGATATTCAAATAACGCTATGTCATTAAACTCAATTTGTTTTAGGTATTTGTACGATAAATCCAGAGCAAAATGCTGAAACTCTCGTTGTGGTTTTTGCCAACACTCCTTTAGTATAGTGGCTAACTCTAATTTTGGAGGAAGATAATCCTTATGCAAGAATGCTTTCTGAATCTCGCGGCGTTGGGGTGTTTTAATACCGAAGAATTCAAATTGATTTTTTAGATATTTTTTTTGTGCCGACGCATTTACTTCGTCTGCATAGCGCATAAATTCTATCTCCAAAGTATTTATATAATCCTTCATCATCAATATCAAAAAATAGTTGTAATCATTTACCAAAATAAGGTTATTTTGAATGAGATAAGTAATTTTGAATAGAATACTTTTAAAGCATCTAAATCTATTCTGGTTTGATGTAAAAGCGTAAGTGATTATTCTAATTGCTAAAAACTAATGTTATCATGGATAAACAAAAAATAGTCGTCTTTTCAGGAGCTGGCATGAGTGCCGAAAGTGGCATCATGACTTTTAGAGAAATGGGCGGACTCTGGGAACAGTACGATGTAACAGAAGTAGCGAGTCCTATTGCTTGGGAGAACTCACCGCAGTTGGTAATGGATTTTTATAATCAACGACGAAAGCAACTATTCGAATGTGAACCTAATGAGGGACATCTATTAATAGCTAAGTTAGAGGATAAGTATGATGTAGAAATTGTCACTCAAAATGTAGATGATCTGCACGAGCGTGCTGGTTCAAGCAAAATACTTCATTTACATGGAGAATTGAAAAAAGCAAGAAGCACTGCGGATGAATCCTTGGTGTATGAAATGGACCATTGGGAATTGAAACTTGGTGATGTGTGCGAAAAAGGAAGCCAGCTGAGGCCACATATTGTTTGGTTTGGAGAAGCCGTGCCAGCCATGGACGATGCCATTGAGTTGGTGCGTCAGGCGGATATTGTACTGGTGGTTGGTACTTCGTTAAGCGTATATCCAGCGGCTGGTCTTTTAAGTTATATCGAAAATAATATTCCTATTTATGTAATAGACCCAGGTAGTCCTGCGTTTACACCAAAAGAAAATATTACTTTTATAGCAGAAAAGGCTTCGGTCGGTATGGAACAATTAACCCAAAAGCTATTTTAAAACAATTGATATACCAACACTATGAAAATTACCATCTTATTTATTGCACTTCTTATTATAACAAGTTTACATACTTCGGCACAAGATTTTAAGGCTGGAGCAGTTGGTGGAATGACCTTTAGTCAGGTAGATGGAGACACATACGCAGGCTTCAATAAATTAGGTGTAGTTGCTGGTTTATATGTAGAAAGAGAGTTTTCTGAATTGTGGAGTGCGCAATTTGAGATTGTATATAAGCAAAAAGGGAGCAGGCATAATCCCAACGAATCTATTGGTGACTACACAAAATATCAGCTTGATTTTGGATATGTTGAAGTGCCAATAATTGCCAAAATTCATGTAAAAAAGTTTTCTTTTGAAGCAGGTGTTTCTTTGGGTTCATTGATTCATTCCTACGAAGGTGACCAATATGGAGAATTACCTGAATCTATATATCCATTCGAAGATTTTGAATTTTCTAGTATTACTGGAATTAACTATCAATTTCATCCTAGAATGTATATGAATTTACGTTGGTCGTATGCATTTACCAGAGTGAGAAAGGCATATGGAGGAGATTTTGATGACCAAAAACCTCCGCATTGGGGCGATGGTAAATATGGGCAGTATAATCATGTAGCCAGTTTTTCTATTTATTACGAATTCGGAGATATCTTTAATAGATAGTGTTAATAGTTGATTCGTTTATAGTCATTGGTCATTAGTTGATGTGAATCGACTTGTAACTTTAAGAACTCTCTTTTAATTGGTGGCGTAGGCCAAAGTTGCCACATGTACGGTTATGCCAGGTATTGTTTCTAGCGTGTTAGCGCATCCCTCAATAGTGGCACCTGTTGTTAGCACATCATCTACCAGTAAAACAGTTTTGTTTTCTAAAGCATTAGCATCTCTTAAGTCAAAGGTGTTTTCTATGTTTTCCCATCTTTGATATCGACTCTTGTTGGTTTGAGTGGAAGTAAAAGTTTTCTTATATAAATTATCTGGCATAATCTCGCCGTTTAAGTTTTCACAAATACCTTTAGCAATCCACTCACTTTGGTTGTATCCTCTTATGGCTAGTTTTTTAGCATGTATTGGTACAGGAATTACCCAGTCTACTTCGTCAAAATAACTGATCTCGGCTAATTCTTGACTATATCGTTTTCCAAGTTCAAAGCCAAGCTCTTTCTGGTTTCTATATTTCAATGCATGCAAAATATGCTTAACCATATTTCCATGTGTATATAATAAGTATGAAACTACTTTGTCAATATTGGTTCTGCCCCAAAACAATTGATTTAAGGGATTATTATCTGCTAAGTGAAAGTGAGATTTCGGGAGGTCTTTATTGCATTTTCTGCAGATATAATTTTCATGAGTGAGTAATGCATTACCACATATTAAGCAAACACTAGGAAAGAATAGTCTTAAAAAATCGTTGATGTAATTTTTCATGGTTTAAGGTTTGAAAATGATACATTTAAGATAACTAAAAATCGTTTAAATTAAAAGGTATAGTAAATAATAAAATTGAAGTTTGGGAGGAATTATCGTATGGATACTAGAGGCGACACATGTTATAGATGGTGTGAGAATAACTAGATAAGGTAGTCTTTACAATTTATTAATTTAATTGTAATGAGGCCTTAATATTTGGGTAACATAGGGGCTGTATGTTTGTAGTGTAAGAAATAAGAATATAAATTTTAATAAAATAAGTCTAGCAAAATTTTAAAAGCTTGTTGGGCACTAAAGAATAGAAAATATGAAAATCAAGGTTTTAATTATAGCAGTTTTAGCAGTAGTATCTTTAAATAGTTTTAAAGGTGAGAAGTCAGCCAACAAAGCAGAAACAAAAGAAGTTGCAAGTGCTGCAGCAACAACTTCAGTAAATGGAGTTATTGTTGATGAACAAACAGGTGAGTCATTAGTAGGTGTTTTAGTAAGCTTGGAAGGTACAGGTTTAGAAACTTATACTGATTTTGATGGAAATTTTTCTTTTGATGATGTTAAAGCAGGTACTTACGCTGTTAATGCCGATTTAGTATCTTATTCAAAGGTCGAGTCTAAAAAAGTGGAAGTCAAAGTAGCTGATGCAAACAAGCTAAAATTAAAGATGAAGCTTAAGAATTAACATAGGATTAACGTTGTATATAAAAAGCCACTTCTGTTTAGGAGTGGCTTTTTTATTGATTATTAACAAGATATGGTTTTGGTGTTGAATTTGTTTTAAAACTTAACATTGGAAATTTGCATCGAATGTAAATTAAAGGTTAATTTGCTATTAACAAATGGATACACACCGAGTTTTTGTTAGCGTAGCCTTGTGCTACGTAAAGTTGGGAGGCTTTGTATAACACTTTAAATTTGGAAGCCATGAGAATATTGATGACATTATTGGTTTTAGTAGGATTAGTAACTGCGGGCCAAGCACAATTAGTATTAAACGAGGAAGACGGGTTATATTATACCCAAGAAGGAGAGCTTTACACAGGAACCTATGTAGAGTATTTTACTAGCGGCAATAAGCGTATTGAAATGGCTGTTGTTGACGGAAAAAAACAAGGCGTTTCTACTTATTATTTTGATAATAAGTTAAAACAAGAAATTCGTTCTTTTGATAATAACAAAATGGACGGTGTTTGGGAAACGTGGAATGAAAAAGGTGTAAAGATTGGTGTTGCCAGCTATAAAAAAGGCATTAAGCATGGTGTATGGAAAATATACGATGAAAAAGGCACACTAAGGTACGATATGGTGTATGTGGACGGAAAGAAATCGGGCGTATGGAAAATCTATAACGAAGAAGGAACGTTAACTGCTACAAAAGAGTACTAAGAAATTTCGTTTAAGAAAAAAGCATAAAAGATAAGGGAGGTGTATATACATCTCCCTTTTTTATTTATACGCTTTTTAAATTAATTGCCAATTATCCTATACTGCTATAAAAATCATAACTTTCCATTCAAATAAAACATTTAACAACTACAATATGGAACGTAGAGACTTTTTAAGGACTGGTGTTGGTTTAGGATTGTTAACAGGTGTTGGTCCGGTGTTTGGAGGATTGGATTCTTTAATGGCAAATACTACAAATGCTAAAACCGACTTGGCTGCTGTAAGAGGTGGAGAGCCCGATGAGATGTTTGACAAAGCCATAGAAGCTTTAGGCGGAATGAATAAATTTGTTTCTAAAGGACAATCTGTATTGGTGAAACCTAATATAGGATGGGATGCACCGCCTGAAAGAGCAGCTAATACTAATCCAAAGTTAGTTGGTCATATTGTAAAACGTTGTTTTGAGGCAGGCGCTTCTGAGGTCAACGTCTTCGATAAAACTTGTAATAAGTGGGATAGATGCTACAGCAATAGCCAAATTCAAAAGTACGTAAAAGAAGCAGGTGGAAAAATGGTTCCAGGTAATACAGAGAGTTATTACAAAGAAGCCAACGTGCCTAAAGGAAAAAGCTTAAAGGACACCAAGGTTCATGATTTAGTAAATACATCCGATGTTTTTATTAACGTACCTGTATTAAAGCATCATGCTTCTACCAAACTCTCTTTGGGTATGAAAAACTTAATGGGTGTAATTTGGGATAGAAAATTTTACCATAGCAACGATTTGCATCAGTGCATTGCCGACTTTGTTACTTATCGCAAGCCCGATTTAACCATTATTGATGGCTACAATATGATGACCAAAAATGGTCCTCGTGGCGTATCTACTGCTGATGTTGTGAACCTAAAAGCCTTAATTGCTTCTACCGATATTGTGGCTACTGATGCTGCAGCTACTAAAATGTTTGGAATGGAACCTGACGAGGTAGGACACATTAAAATAGCCCATGAAATGGGTTTAGGTAATAAAAATTTAAGTGAATTAAATATTCATAGAATAAAAATTTAGTAGATGAATTTTAAGATGCTAAAAAAAACAAGAGTGATACTGGCGCTCTTGTTTTTTGCTTTTACGTTATTCTCGTTTATCGATATTTACGAGATGCTACCTGACTCGGTAGTATCCAATATTATCTTTCTTCAATTTGCACCTTCAATCCTGAAGTTTCTGCAGATTTTATCTTTATCTGCAAGTGGCTTTATTGTCATTATTTTACTTACCTTTTTTTTGGGCAGAACTTATTGTTCGGTAATTTGCCCTTTAGGCATATTGCAAGATTTCTTTTCATATATCGCTCGCAAGAGAAATAAAAAAAAGATCCTATTTAAATTTAAGAAGGCTCATCCCATTATCCGCTATAGCTTATTGGCTTTAACTATTTTAAGCTTCCTGTTTGGCGTTACTTTAGTCATCAATTTACTAGACCCATATAGCAATGCAGGAAGGATTTTTACTTACATTTTTAAGCCTGGTGTGGTTTGGGTAAATAACATTATAGCTAGTATTCTGCAAGGTCAAAAGATTTATTCCTTACATATAATCGATTTGATTACAGCGCCTTGGTCAATCACGATTTACGTTATTCTGTTTTTTGCCATTATCGCTTACTTATCTTATAAAAGAGGAAGACTGTTTTGTAACTTGATATGCCCTGTGGGTACACTATTGGGGTTGGTGTCAAAAAAAGCTTTGCTAAAAGTAAATATTCTAACGGATAGCTGCACTAAGTGCGGTAAATGTGCAAGTGCTTGTAAAAGCGAATGCATTGATCTAAAAACGCAAAAAATAGATTACTCTAGATGTGTAGCTTGCTACAACTGTTTACCAGTGTGCGAAGATGATGCCATTAGATACAACAAGCTTACGTTTAAAAAGAATAGCGTTCAACCTACAGAGGGTGAAAAAAAAATAGATAGAAGAGGAGCAATTGCTACTTTATTAACAATTACGGCTAGTACTACAATTCTAGCGCAACATGGTAATGGACATGGCAAAAGGCATGGTGGTTTTGGAAACAGACCTGATTACAAATTAGCATTAAGAGAATTTCCTGTTACACCTCCAGGTTCAAAAGGTTTAGAACGATTTAATAGTTTGTGTACAGCATGTGGTTTGTGTATCTCAGCTTGCCCTACCAATGTACTTCAGCCTGCAATAACCGAATACGGCTTAGCGGGATTTATGCAGCCTCATATGGATTATGCACATGCGGGTTTTTGTAATTTCGATTGTAATCGCTGTAGCGAGATTTGCCCTACTGGCGCCATATTACCTATCCCAATGGAGGAAAAGCAATTGACCCAATTAGGAAAAGCTGTTTTTGTAAAAAGAAATTGTGTGGTACACAGAGACGGAACCGATTGTGGTGCTTGTTCAGAGCATTGTCCTACAAAAGCTGTGGTTATGGTACCTTACAGAGATGGCTTGGTTATCCCCGAAGTGAATCAGGATTTATGTATTGGCTGCGGTGCTTGTGAGCATCCTTGTCCTGTCGACCATCCGCATAAAGCGATTTATATTGAAGGCAGCCCAGAGCATCAAATGGCAGAAAAGCCCAAAGAAGAAGAGAGTAATCATAAAGCATTAGAGGAAGATTTTCCTTTTTAGTTAAAGAAATAAAGCGGGTTGTCAATTGATAACCCGCTTTTGTTTTATTCCTAGAGGCTGTTCTTTACAGCATGATTCATAAAGTCATTGAACGGCTTCATGGTGGTGAAGGTGGTTTTAATTTTATCTTCTAAACTTTTAGATTGTATTTGTTTATCGCTTAGCTTAATGGTTACAGCGTACGATTTATTCCTAATTAAGTCAATATTGGGGTCGGTTTTATCAAAACCTTTTGGAGCTGTTTTAAGCTTCTCACCCCAAATTTCAGGAAATGTCTTTGTAAAAGTTGGCTCATCCACAATAGCTTTATATTCATCTACATTTTCAATAATTGATTCCCGGATGCTTTTTAAAACAGCAGGCTGTGGCATATAAATTCCTCCACCCATAAAACTATTGTCTGGCTCTATATGAACATAATACCCGGCATAAGGGCTTTTCCTGCCACCATGTGCTATATATGCTCCCATATTATTTTTGTACGGCTCTTTATTTTTCGAAAACCTCACATCTCGATAAATCCTAAACGTACAGTCTTTAGCATGAGGATGCCCTATTGTTTTATCAATACTATGAATAATTCCGATTAGCTGATTAGTATATTCTTCAAACGATTCTTTGGCTTGTTGATATTTGCTTTTATTATCCTGAAACCATTCTCTATTATTGTTAATACTGAGTTCTACTAAAAATTCAAATACTTCTTTAGGTACCATATCTTAAGTGCTTTTAATGTATTTACCAATTTAAAACGAAAATACACTAAAAGCAAAATATCTTATTAGAATAGGATAGCTTAATGATATGCTTAGAATGTATTTGTTATTTTTGAGGATTCAGAAATGAACCTATCTAATACGACAAATGAAAAAAGCAGTAGTAATTGTGGCAGGAGGTAGCGGTACCCGCATGAAAAGCGATTTACCCAAACAGTTTATAGAATGGTGTGGCAAGCCCATTCTTATGCACACCATAGAGCGATTTTATAAATATTCCGAAGCAATGGAAATTGTTCTGGTTTTACCCAAGAATCAATTTACCCTTTGGGATGAGTTATGCCAAAAGTATGACTTTAATATTCCGCTTCAGCTTGCCAATGGTGGGGCTACACGTTTTGAAAGTGTAAATAATGGATTAGATATATTGGAGGAGGAGTGTTTGGTTGGAGTACATGATGGGGTTAGACCTTTGGTATCATTTAATACTTTGGATAATTGTTACAAAACTGCCGAAATGGAAGGTAGTGCTATCCCGGTTACCGAAGCCTTCGAATCCATTCGTGAGGTAGATGATAACATGAATAAAGCCGTAGATAGAACAAGGTATAAAATGGTTCAAACTCCTCAGGTTTTTATTCTATCTAAACTAAAGGAAGCGTATAACCAGCCCTTTAATAGCATTTTTACAGACGATGCTAGTGTATATGAATATGCAGGAAACAAGGTTTTTTTAACGGAAGGGAATCGTGAAAATATTAAAATCACCACACCTATTGATTTATTAATTGGAGAATCTCTTAAGGATTATCTGCATTAATTAGATTCCTAATTTTTTCACCAGCTTTAATCAAGGCCCATATTAAAATTAAAGTAAAAATAATGATAGCCCCTGAAGGGAGGTTAAAATAATATGAACCAATTAAACCAGTACTTATTCCTATAAACCCAATCCCTATAGATAAGAAAATCATCTTCTTAAAATCATGAGTAAAAATGCTCGCTGTGGCTTGAGGAATGGTGAAAAGAGACAGTACTAAAATGATTCCTGCAATACGAATGCTAAAAACTATGGTAAGCGCTACAAATATAGCAGTGATGTATTTAATGAGAGTAGTATTAAGATGTGTTGTTTTTGCATATTCAGCATCAAATGCGGTATAGAGTATAGGTCTGTAAAATACCACAATACAAATGCATACAATAATGCATAAAACTAACATATATAAGATATCAGTGGTAGATACGGTTAATATATTACCAAAAAGAAAACTCATTAGGTTGGGAGCGTATCCAGGCGTTAGAAAAACGAAAATTATTCCAATAGCCATACCTAACGACCATAAAATGGCTATGGCACTATCTTCTCGAATATTTGCTTTGTTGGTAGTCCATTCTATACCTACAGCCGACAGAATAGCAAAAACTGCAGCTCCTAAAAAAGGGTTTAATCCTAAAAAGTAAGCTAAGCCAATTCCTCCGAAAGAGGCATGGGTAATACCTCCGCTAATGAAAACAATTTTGCGCGAAACGATGTATGTTCCTGCTATTCCAGCAAGAATACTGGTTAACAAGCCTGCAATTAGTGCGTTGGTAAAAAATGAATATTGAAATATGCTGAATATATCTTGCATGAATATTGACTTAGTGGTTATGAAGAACTCTGTGCGGTACTTTGCCGTGTGAAATTAATTCTATGGGACAGCTGTAGGTCTGTAAAATTTCAGATGATATTTTATTACTGTTATGATAATGCAGTTCTTCATTAACACATGCTATTGTTTTAATAAATGAGGAGATGGTACCAATATCGTGAGATACCAGTAAAATTGCCATTCTTTTATTGAGCTCTTGCAATAACTCGTATAGTTCTGCTTCAAAATGTTTGTCTACAAAGTTATTGGGCTCGTCTAAAATTAAAACTTCAGGATTGTTGATGATTGCTCTGCAAAGATAAACGCGTTGCATCTGTCCCCCAGAAAGCTTGCCAATTGCATTATTCGCATGTTGGTCTAGTTTTACGAACTGAAGCAATCTTAAAGCCTCTGTTTTTTCTTCTTTAGTGTAACGTCCAAAAAATCCTTTAGATCCCATAAGCCCAGATAAAACCACATCTATAACCTTAATCGGAAATGACTTATCGTTGGCATTTATCTGCGGAAGGTACCCAATATTTATGTTGGTATGGTCACTCGTTCCTTTATATAAAATACTTCCTGAATAAGGTGCTATTAATCCAAGGATAACTTTTAACAGGGTAGATTTTCCTCCACCATTTGGCCCAATAATACCGATAAAGTCATTGGCTTTAACATCTAAGTGGATGTTTTTAATGACAGGCTTATTGGCCATGTAGCCAGCGTTAATATTCGAAAGAGTAATGAGTGAATTCATGCTTAGTTAAGTGCTCCTTCTAATTTAGTTAATAAATCCGTCATTTCGCTATCCCATTCTAAAGACAATGGATTGACCTGGATAACCGGAACGTTTAATTCTGAGGCAATGATTTCTGCGTTGCGCTTGTCAAACTCTTCTTGAATGAAAATAGCCTTGATGTTTAATTGCTCCCCATTGTCAATGAGTTTCTTTATCCACTGTGCGCTTGGCTCTTTTCCTTTGTGCTCTATCGATATTTGATTTAATCCATAGTTTTGAGCTAAATAAGTATACGCTGGATGGAAAATATAAAAGCTCTTGTTTTTAAAGCTATCGCATTTTTGTATGTACTGCTCATTGATAGCTTGGATGGTGCCTTTCAATTCTAGGTTATTTTTACGAATACTTGCTTCTTGCTTTGGAAAGCTCTTTATTAAAGCAGCGGTCGTATTTTCTAATACTTGGAGCATGGTTTTGGGAGATGTCCAAACATGTGGATCAATTCCACCTTTGTGCACATGATCTCCATGCACATGATCTTCGCCTCTAATAAAATCAATACCTGTAGAGGTATCTGAAATTTTTAAATTTGGATTCAAATCTATTATTCTGTCCATCCAAGCTTGCTCAAATCCAATATGTCCAATACGTAGGTACACCTTCGATGAGCTTAAACTTTTAATCTGCAGAGGTGAAGGAGAATATGTTGCCGGACTACTACCTGGAGGGATAAGAACATTAACCGAGATTGAATCCCCCATTAATTTATCGACCAAGTATTTTTGTGGTAATATGCTTACGGTAATATGATCTCCTTTATTTGTAGGTGTGTTACAGCTTCCCAATAAAATTGTGATAATTAAAGAGAGTGCAGTTATGATATTTAGTTGATTGTACTTCATAATTAGTATTCCTTTTTATATTTCTTATTCCTGTATAGTGGATGTGTTATTAATTTCTTTGTTGCATATATTACAAATGCCATCTACAATTAGTTTACATTTTTCTTGAATAAACCCTTCGGGTAAATTGTATGAGTTTATTTTGTGTTGGGGCATGCAAATCACTTTGTTGCATATGTTGCAATGAAAATGCAAATGCTCTTTATTTTTATTGACATCAGTTATACTATGGTTGAAGGCATACGAAACAGTTGAACCGTTAACTTCAATTTTATGTAAAACTTCAAGTTCTACTAGTAATTTAAGATTTCTATAAAGAGTAACTCTATCAGGCTCGTTTAGCTTACTTTCAATTTCCTTCGTATTTAAAGGGTGTTTTGAGTTGCTAAGGATATTTGCTATATCTAACCTGTTAGCTGTAATCTTTATTTTTTTATGCTTAAATATTTTATGGATATCAATTGTAATCATAAGCCTTATTCATTCTTCGAAGGCAAAGATAAGTTTATTCTTTTAAATGCAACAGCGTTGCATTTAAAAGAATAAATACTAAAACTATAGGATATATGGGGTTATTGAATGGAACTTTTTTTAATTACTTTGGTTTAATACATACATAAACTAAATGATAAGATATGAAAAGTATTGTATGTCCTATATCTCCTGATAAAATTGATGAAAATATACCTCGTATTGTTGGAGGCTTGGTAGTATTCATATTATTATTATATGTATTAACTAGTTGGGTGGTTTTGCCTTCTTTTTTAGTCGTAGATTTTTATTTACGAGGTTTTAGTAAAGGGAAGTATAGTTTATTAGCATTGACCGCTCAAAGAATTAGTAAGCTGCTTCCTGTTAAAGGTAAAAAGATTAATAAAGCTCCTAAACTATTTGCTGCCCGTTTAGGTTTTGTATTTACAATAACTATCGCCTTGCTATCTTTATTCGGAGCTCCCATCGTTTCTAATTATTTGGCAGCTATGTTAATTGTTTTTGCTTCGCTTGAAAGTTTAGCTAATTTTTGTGTAGGATGTATTGTGTTTACATTTTTTGTAAAGCCTTACGCAAGTTAAATATTTCCAAAAAGTTGAAATACTTCGTTCATGTAAGTTTTAGATAATGGAACTTCTATGGGTGGGTCAGTTTCCATCTCTAATACATGTATTCCTTTATCGCGACGTATGATTTTTATTTTCTCGAAGTTCACCATGTAGGAACGATGACATCGTGTAATAGGTAGGTCTTTAATCTGCTCTTCCAGATTTTTAATGGTGTTTCGCAATAGAAATGTTGATACAGATGATTTACTGCTGTAGTAAATTGATACGTAGTTATCGGCTCCCTTTAAGTAAAGAATATCATCTAGTTTTAATGAAATACGCATGGTTCCTTTTTCATCTTTAAAAGGAATCATTGTTTTTCCATCTCTGAAAGAGTCTTCGTCCGATTCAGTAAGTTCCTTTATTCTGTGGCTTTTATCCTGCCACGAAAAGTAGAGCCATAATACAGCATATGGTAATAACAATACCAAGGTTGTATTCTGAAAAGAAACTTTAAAGACCTCGTAGAACTCCCGACTATCATTTTTAATAAAGGCCGATTCGTAAATGGTGTAAAATAAGGACATAGATATTACCTCTAGTCCAATGATAGAAAGAAAGGCCCAAAGCTTTGTTCTGATTTCTTTTCTATTGTATTGATATAATATTACTCTAGAAATAACCGCTACAAGTACACCTGTAAGAATGACTAGGCTGGAATAAAAGAATAACTCTTCTGATTTTAAATCCAAACCAAACCAGTTTCTAACATCAAATGGAGAATACAGATTGATAAAAAGCAAAGCAAAACCAGCTGTAAATAAAATCAGCCGAATGATGTTCTTTTTTAATATTAAATACGCTGGTATTTTTTGGTTTAAATCCATTAACGACGAAAGTAAATATAAATATTATCAATTGAGCCATTTAAAAAGGTAAAATTTATTCATTTTCTAGAATCTTCAATCTTAAAAATTAATCCCTCATATGATTATTTCGTCCCTAAATGCCCATTTTAAGCCCGATTAGGTAGGTGTTGTACCATTTATTTGTAGAATGGACTTAGGTTTTGTTTGTTTGTATCGCTATCAAGAAAAACATACTTGTGTAGCTGTCGTTACTTACTCTACTAAACGTAATAGAGGAATTTAACGATGAGAATGATATTTAAAAAATAACTACTATTTTTTTACCCTTTTCGATTTTGCTAGTGCAAAAGAGCTGTTTCAAAACGTTGAAGCAGCTTTTTTGATTTATAGCACTAAAAAAAGCCTTACCTAAGCAGGTAAGACTTTTTCTCTTCAAATTTAGTTTTTTAATAGCTGGCGTGATAAGCAATTTTCATAATAGCTGGTTCAACAAGTCTTTCAAAATCTTCGTACTTCATTTGAATCAACAAGCTATGCGTACCTGCATTAAAAGCTATAAATACATCTTCGCGTAGTGCTTCAGCAACATAAACGGGCATGTCGTATAAATTACCAAATGGTGGCATAGCACCAACTTCACAATTAGGGAATAAATCTTTAAACTCCATTTCAGAAGCTAAACGAATATCCTTAGCTCCAGTCGATTCTTTTAGTAGGTTAAAGTCAACTTGCATGTCTCCAGGTAACACAATCATACACATTTGCCCATCTAATTTCATGATAACGGTTTTGGCTATCTCCTTACCTGAAATATGCGCATCTGCAGCAGTGTGCTGAGCAGTATAAGTTTTGTGGTGTACAATTTTGTTAAAAGAAACATCCTCTTTTCTTAAAAAGGACTCTAGTCTTGATAGTGGCATAATTACTTCCTCCAATTAACAATGATACAATGTATAAAAGTTAAGAAATAATTGCATTAAAGTAAAGAGCGAAGGCCAGTTTATACTTTGGGTGAAAATAAAAACTCCTTACAGTATCCTATAAAAAGGAAGTTGCAAGGAGTGTTATTTTATTGAAGCTAAACTCTTAATTGTGATTAAGAGCTAGGTAGTCTTTTATTGTTCTAATAGTTAGAAAGTGCAGTGCGCAGACTGTCAAACCTAGAGTCGTAATCTTGTGCCGCAAGTTGAATTATTTCTTTTGCTTCTGCTGCATTATAAGTATGTGTAATTTCGCAATCTGCATCTAAACCTGGCATATCTTTATAGGTTAAAAAATAGTGCTTTAGTCTATTTATAACCAGTTGCGGTAGCTCTTCAATGTCTTTCATATCGCCGTATAAAATATCTCCTTTTAATACAGCGATAATCTTGTCATCAGCCTGATTGCCATCAATCATTCTGAAACCACCTATTGGCCTTGCGTGGGCAATAATGTCGCCATGGGGTATTTCCTTTTCCGTTAAAACGCAAATGTCTAATGGGTCACCATCTCCCTTGATTGATTCTCTACCTGACTTTTGCGCACAAAACTCTCCAATTTTGTCGCCGCAAAAGGTTTGTGGAATAAATCCATAAAGGGCAGGGACTACGTTAGAGTATTTTTGTGGTCTATCAATTTTCAGATAGCCAGTTTCTTTATCTATTTCATATTTAATGGTATCCGTAGGAACAACCTCAATAAAGGTGGTTACAATTTCAGGAGCTTCGGTACCAATGTTGATACCATGCCAAGGATGTGATTTATAACGCAATCCCATTAACCTTCCAATAGGGTCCATCAGGCTGTTTGTTGTAAACTCGTCTGCCATAATGATATTAATATTTAGTTTTTAAGTGGCTGCAAAAATATACAAGTATTGATTACTTGATGCTGTTGTACACGAAAAAATCTCATAAATAGCTAATTAGTTAGTTTAACCCTTGATAACAGCAATTGTTTTATCCAACCCAACCTGCTTTATCTAAATTTCTGTATTGAACGGCTTCAGCAATGTGATGTGCTTGAACTTTTTCTGCTTGCTCTAGGTCTGCAATTGTTCTGGATACTTTTAGAATCCGATCGTACGCTCTCGCGGATAAATCTAGTTTTTCCATGGCATTTTTTAATATTTGCATAGCATCCTCTGTTGGTGTGGCAAATTTTCTTTGCAATTTTGAGTTCATTTGTGCATTGCAGAATACATTATTTATGTCATGATATCTTTCACTTTGAATTTTTCGTGCATTGATCACTCTTTGGCGGATTGAACCACTTTTTTCAGAGGAAGTTGCGTTGCTTAGTTCCTTAAAAGGAACAGGAACTACTTCTATTTGTAGGTCGATTCTATCCAGTAAAGGGCCAGATATTTTGCTTAAATATCGCTGCACAACTCCTGGACTACAAACGCATTTTTTTTCTGGATGGTTAAAATAACCACAAGGACATGGGTTCATGCTAGAAATAAGCATAAAGCTGGCGGGATAATCTACGCTAAATCTTGCTCTGGATATACTAATGACTCTATCCTCTAATGGTTGTCGCATCACTTCAAGTACAGTTCTTTTAAATTCGGGTAGTTCATCCAAAAACAAAACACCATGATGCGCTAACGAAATTTCTCCGGGTTGGGGAAAACTACCGCCTCCAACTAAAGCTACATCACTAATTGTGTGGTGCGGAGAACGAAAAGGACGCTGAGTAAGTAAGGCAGTGTTATTCTGAATTTTTCCAGCAACGGAATGTATTTTTGTGGTTTCTAAAGCTTCATCTAAATTTAATGGAGGTAAGATGGAAGGAAGTCTTTTGGCAATCATTGATTTACCTGCACCTGGCGGTCCTATCATCAATAAATTATGCCCGCCAGCAGCGGCAATCTCTAACGCTCGTTTTACTGACTCTTGCCCTTTTACATCTACAAAATCTAAATCATCATTTAATAATTGCTGATAAAATTCGTCTTCAGTATCAACTTTAGTGGGTTCCAGTTTTGAATCTCCATTTAAAAATGAGGCTACTTCTTCAATGTTCTCTGCGCCATAAACATCCAGGCCTTGCACTACAGCTGCTTCTCTTGCGTTTTCTACAGGCAATATTAAGCCCTTAAACCCTTCTTCTTTTGCCCTGACTGCAATAGGAAGTACACCTTTAACTGGTTTTAAACTACCGTCAAGAGATAATTCTCCCATGATAATATAATCCGATAATAGTTCGGAGGGAATTTGATTAGAGGCAGCAAGTATGCCTATAGCTAAAGGTAAATCATAAGAGGAGCCTTCTTTGCGTATATCGGCGGGTGCCATGTTAATAACAATTTTTTTGCCTGGCCATTTAAAGTGGCTTACACCCAAAGCGGATTGAATACGTTGCTGGCTTTCTTTTACAGCATTATCGGGCAAACCGACTAAAAAGAATTTTATACCTTGAGAAAAGTGGACTTCTATAGTGATGGTTACTGCATCGATACCAGTAACTGCTGCGCCAAAGGTTTTAACTAGCATAGGAGTAGGTTTTTGGATGTAATTTACATAAATATAGTAAATATTACTACCGTAGATGCTATTTTAAGAAAGAGATTTAATGAGGTTGACGAGAAAAAAAGGCATAAAAAAAGAGGTTGTTAGGGAAAACAACCTCCTGAAAATCTATAGAGTATTTATTCTTAAATATTCTTATTTACGAAGTGGTAATGAGAACCAAAACGATCGAAAGCAGCTTTGTCAAGATCTTCTCTGTGATCTGGATGAGCAACAGAGGTGATTAATCTAGCTCTTTCTTGCATTGTTTTTCCGTAAAGGTTAACCGCTCCGTGCTCAGTAACAAACCAGTGCATGTTAGCGCGAGTAGTTACAACACCTGATCCTGGTAAAAGGATTGGAGAAATTTTAGATAAACCTTTAGCAGTAACCGAAGGCATAGCAATAATTGGTAAACCTCCTTCTGAGTAACCAGCACCACGGATAAAGTCAATTTGTCCACCTACACCTGAATAGTGAGTTGTACCAATTGAATCAGCACAAACCTGACCAGTGATATCAATAGCTAAAGCAGAGTTGATAGCGGTTACTTTGTGGTTTTTACGAATTATGTCAACACTATTTGTGTGCTTAACATCCATCATAGCAACCATTGGGTTATCATCGATAAAATCGTAAAGTTTTTGCGATCCCATTAAGAAAGATGCTACCATCTTACCTGGATCAATTTGCTTACGCTTACCGTTAACTACTCCTTTTTCTACCAAAGGAAGGATTCCATCAGCAAACATCTCTGTGTGAACACCAAGATCTTTGTGGTTTCCTAACTGTGCTAATACTGCATTTGGAATACCACCAATACCCATTTGAAGACAAGCTCCATCTTCAATAAGCTCAGCAACATTTTTACCAATAGCAACATCAGTATCAGTTAATGCACCCATGTCGTGCGAATATAATGGGCTATCATCTTCAACAAAATAATCAATCTCGTTCATTGGGAAGATAGCGTCACCCCAAGCGCGTGGTACATTAGGATTAACTAATGCAATCACAGTATCTGCACATTCAATAGCAGCTTTAGTAGCATCAACAGAAGTTCCTAAAGAAACAAAACCATGCTTATCAGGAGGTGAAACCATGATTAAAGCAACATTTACTTTAAGGTATCCTTGACGGATCAACTTTTGTGTTTCACTCAAGAAAGATGGAATATAATCCGCGTAGCCAGCTTGTGTTTGCTTACGTAGGTTACCTCCAACAAAGAATTGTTCTGATACAAAAACTCCTTCGAATTCAGCATCAGCAAAATCAACTTTATCTTCAATGTGAATGTGTTGGATTTTTACATCGTAAAACTCCTTGTTACGACCACGTTCAACCATGGCCTTAATTAGTTTGTGAGGAGTAACAGCTACACTACTTAGATGTATCCTGTCTCCCGTTTTAATTACTTTTACAGCTTCTTCTGCACTTACACTTTTATACTGCATGTTAATTTATTTAGAGATATTTTTCTTTAATTTCTCGATGAGCTGCAAAACTAAAACAAATTGCTTAATATGTAGGGCTTCAAAAATGTATTCTACAACATATTAAGTGGCTATAAGTGTTGTGCTAATTACTGAGGAATGTGTTGTTTGTAAAGGGGGTTACCGGAAAAAAGAGAGAAGTGATATCAGATTAGAAACGGTATAAATAGGGTTTGGCTGAATTAAATCGTAAAATTTATTTTTGTGCGCATTTTATGCATTTTCTACTTTCTGGCATAAGTACCAATCTACCTGGCTGAATTGCACCTTTGCAGCTAACGCATATCCCAAAGTCAGGTTCGTTTATGTGATCTAAAGCATAATGTAGTTTCTGAAGCTTTGTTTCTGACTGTCTGAGTGCAGCATCGTTTACGCTCTTGTTGTTGATGGCGTCCATCCTACTTACTCGGCCTATAGCATCATCAGGGGCTATAGCTTGCGTTAAATCTTTTAACGAGTCAATTTTTCGCTCAACAACAGCTATTTGCTTTTCTATTAATTCTTTAATTTCTGTCTTGTTTACTCGCATGCCAATGGTTTCTTTTCTATAAAGCTATAAATTTCTTTAGCCTTAGCAATATCTTGTAAATTCTTATTGCATTAAGTTTTGTTACTTTTGCACCGAATAAAGAGATATGTTATGGCAGTGAAAGAGCCTACTAGAATAAATAAGTATTTAAGTGAAGTTGGTTATTGCTCGCGTAGAGCGGCGGATAAGCTCATTGAATCAAAAAAGGTAACCATTAATGGCAAGGTACCTGAAATGGGAACTAAGGTTTGTGACGGCGACGAGGTTAGGGTAAAGGGAAAACTGATTTCAGAACCTAAGGATAAACCCGTTTATATTGCCTTGAATAAACCTATTGGTATTGTTTGTACTACAGATACACGTGTAGAGAAAAATAATATAGTTGATTTTATCAATTACCCCAAGCGTATTTTTCCTATCGGAAGGTTGGATAAACCTAGTGAAGGTTTAATTTTTTTAACCAACGATGGCGATATCGTAAATAAAATTCTACGTGCTCGTAATAACCACGAAAAGGAATATATAGTAAAGGTAGATAAGCCGATTACGGATAGTTTTATTCAAAAGATGAGTGACGGCGTTCCTATTTTAGATACGGTTACCCGAAAGTGTAAAGTGGATAAAATAGGGAAGTTTGAGTTTAGAATTGTTTTAACGCAAGGGTTAAATCGCCAGATTAGGCGCATGAGTGAGTACTTGGGGTACGATGTTAAAAAGCTAAAGCGTGTTCGTATTATGAATGTGAAGCTGGATGTACCTGTTGGTAAATGGCGATATTTAAGTAAAAAGGAACTAAGTGAGATTAATCGTCTGGTTTCTGAATCGGATAAAACGCATGATTAAAAAAAATAAAAATATTTCTATGCAATTAATATTAGATCCAACAGGAGGAATAGCTGGCGATATGTTTGCCGCTGTATTAATTTCTGCAGGTGCTGATGAAGATCAAATGCTGTATGCACTGACTGCAGCTGCGGATAAAATAGGCAAGTCAAGCATCACGACGCAAACTACAAAAGATGGTTCAACCCGATTGTTGATGGATATTCATCACAATCATGGTCATTTGGCTGCGTCAAAAGCAAGGTTATTGATTGATGAACTATGTGAGGAATTGAGCATTGGTGGTGAGTATGTTGATTTTGCCAAGAAAGTACTAGAGGTTTTAATTGCAGCTGAAAAACAAGCGCATGCCGAAAATACCTTTTTAACAGATCATCACCATGGGCATCATCACCACGATCATGGTCATGAACACAATCATGATCACGGACATCATCATCATGAACATGAAGAAGAGGCTTGGTTGCACGAAGCTCAAGATATTATCATTGATATTGTTGGTGCGGCCAAGGGGCTGCAGTTATTAGGTGCTCCAGTGGTGGCAAGCTTGCTTAAACCAGTTTCTTTAGGGGGTGGAAGAATTAAGTTTTCTCACGGTGAAATGGCTGTGCCTGCTCCGGCTACCAAAATAATTATGGATAAATATGGCATTAGCAATGCCATGGGGCCTTTGGAAGTAGAGTTATGTACTCCAACAGGATCTGCTATTCTTGCGGCACTAGGTTCTGAAATAAACGATTCTTCAAGTGTTGATGATGCGAAATTTGTAGGGAATTCAAGAGGAGGTAAAGATTTAGAAATACCACCTTTAAAATTGTACTTAATAGCATAAGGAAGCTAATAATATAACAGAGCCACTTATGTAATTATTAGGTGGCTTTTTTTGATAGAAACGCTTGATTCATCATCTCTTCTGATAGCATAATTATTAGAATTTGTAGGGCGAAAGTATAGGTAAGATATAGCGGAGAGGATATGGGTAAGATGACTGTAACAACAACAAAAGGCTACCTAAAAATAAGTAGCCTTCTGAAGGTAATGTGTTCTAATATCTTAAACGTAAACGTTTCCTATCTTAATTAACTTAGGGATATTTAGTAGTTTAATTTTTCTACCGTTCAGCTCAATTAGCTTATCCGTTTTAAATTCAGAAAGTAATCTAATAACCGATTCCGTAGCCGTACCAACCATGTTAGCTAACTCTTCGCGGGTTAAACTAATTTGTAAAGTATGATCCTGATCAAGCTCAAAGGTATCCATTAATAATAGTAATACTTCAGCTAATCTTTCGCGTACTGTTTTTTGTGCAATATCCGTAAGGAACTTGTTTGATTCTCCTAGTTCTTTACAAGTAAGTTTCATCAAACCCATTGAAAACATAGGGTTCGATTTTAAAAGAGAAGCTAATACTTCACCAGGAAAATAACAAAGAATCGTGTCCTGAATAACCTTTGTGGTACTGCACGCAAGCTCATCACTAATAACCGACCTGAAGCCAATTAAATCACCACCTTTGGCAAAGCGTATTATTTGTTCCTTACCATCAAAGCCTGTTTTAAAAACCTTTAAAATCCCTTCAACAACTAAAAAGGTACCATTTATTCTGCTTCCTTCATGATAGATTGTACTCCCCCTTTTGTGAACGGTGCTGGTCATCGATTGATTCACCGTTTCAACCTCTTCTTCGGACAACCCTTTAAATATTTCAAAAGCACGAAGATCGACAGGCTCGTTGTATGGAACACTTTGAACATTCTTCATTCCTTATATTTTAATTTTATTTTAGTCTGTAAAAATAGTGTTAATTCACAATAAAGCTAATGTTTTCTTGTATGTCAGAAAACAATAATGGCTTAAAATTGCTTTTTAAGATGAAATAAAATCTCAGAGAGTTTTATTTGCACATTCTTATGGCACAAAGATATAAATAAAGCTGTATATTTATTGGATGTCACATGGGTATAATTTCCCTTAAAAAGAGTAAGTTTATTTTATGTGATATGTTTGTTTTAACTAAATAACCTGTTGAATTTAAAAGTTAGTGATTATGAAAACTACGATAGATCTAAAGTGGTTGGAGAATATGGCTTGGGAAACCGAAGTGAATGGGCATCAACTAAAGATTGATGTTGGCGAAGATAATGGAGGAAACGATACTGGGCCTCGCCCAAAACCCTTAATGTTAGTAGCTCTTGCGGGATGTACTGGTATGGATGTGGTTTCTATTCTTAAAAAAATGAGAGTAAACTATGAAAGTTTAAATATTGAAGTAGAAGCCAATATGCGGGAGGAGCACCCTAAGTATTACGACTCTATGAAAGTGATTTTTAAATTTAAGGGCGAAGATTTACCGATGGATAAATTGGAGCGAGCGGTTCAGTTGTCGGAGGAACAGTATTGTGGTGTTTCTGCTCTGTATAAAATGGCTATCCCAGTTAGCTTTGAGATAAAAGTAAATTAAGAATACGATATTTTAGGGCTCGGAATTTAATTCGAGCCCTATTTTTTTTACTTAAAAAGTCAGTCTTCTAATAATGTCTTTTTGAGATGGGAATTGTTGTACTAGTTCATCTCTTTTTCCAATTTCAAAATCTTCAAAATCGAAACCAGGGGCTACTGCACAACTCACTAAGGTATAGCCGCAACCTTCTTTTATTTCTGCCGAAAACCAGATGTTAGGTTCTACGGTATATTGCAATTTTCCATTCATCTCTTCAGAGAGTTCAATGTGATTATAATTTCCTTTTTCATCAATCATATGAATGATTAATGGCATTCCATCATGGAAATACCAAACCTCCGGCGATTTAATTTTGTGGAAGGATGAAATTTCCTCATTGACTAATAGGTAATGAATCGAAGTAAGCGCATCTCTATCTCCTGAGAAATCGGAGTTCATACTTGATATATCAAGTTTCATATTAGATCGATATACTTCTTTAAACCAACCTCCCTCAGGATGTTTATCCAGTTCAAGGCTGTTGATGTAATGCTGCGCTTTTTCTCCTATAAAGTTTTCGGAAACACTTAGGTGGTTATTGTCCACAAAGTTTTGCAATAAAACTTGTGCCTCTGCTAATTTATCTTCCCAATGTTTAATCGAGTTTTGTCCAATAATATCGGTAACACATTTAATGCCCACAAAAGGAATGTTGTGTACTTTACATACTCTGGCCACAGCAAATGATTCCATATCGAAAACATCACCCGTTCCATCGGCAGAAGTTAAAAACGTATCCCCTGTATTGCAGGTGCTATCGAAATTCCAACCCTTAAAAAAACTGCAATGAGTAATAGTATCGGTAAAATCCTCTTCAAATGGAACGCCAAAGTTTTGAAGTTTTTCCATATCTCTGTCCACAAATTTAGAGCAAAGATGGATAGAGCCAATCTCGTACTTTAGGGTTCCAGCTGTACCAATATTTAAAACAACATCTGGCTTGTGTATTGCTATAGATCGCTCCACAGCTAATGCTGCACTTACCTTGCCAACTCCAGTTCGGCAATAATGAAATTTGCATTGAGGCATTTGTACATGAACACGTTCTTCCTCTACGGCATAAACTATTAATACATTCAACATGGCTTCGTATTTTTTACAAAATTAGCATAATATTAAAAATGATAGGTCTGCTTTTTGTTAATTAAGATGCCTTGATTAAAAAAAAACTAAACAAGCAAAAAACTATAACCATGCTTAAATACCTAAATGTAATACTTACTATTTTAGTGACCATCCCGTGTTTTTCTCAAAATGATAAAGCTCAAAAACATTACATGGGAGTAAATGTAGGGTTAGATCCCTTTAATGTTCTAAAAGTAGCAGCTAAGTCGGTTTCCAATTATATCGATGATTCACCATATCAGTACAATGAAGATGATGAAATTGGTTTTATGATTATGGTGCTAGGAGGATATTATAAATATAAGCCATATAAAAAAGTAGATTTTGATGCAGGTTATAAATTGTGTATGTCTTCTTTGGGTAATGTTGATGGGGCCGATGATCAATTTGAATATAGATACAGAACAGGAGCGGACCATCTTTTATATACGCGAGTAAATTACAATTTTGAAAATGTGCATCAAGAGGGTGTTGGACATATATCAACCTCCTTTGAGATGGGTTGCATGTGGACGCCAGGTCAGTTGCGTATATACCCTAAAGGTGAGGAGACATACGAGCAGTTTAAAATAAGAGATAATAGCCTGTTTTATGAATTTAAGGTGGGCTATAAATACGGATTCGAAAATAGTACTTTGGCTTTTAATATTGCCATTAATAATGCACCATACCAAGATGGGGTTTTAGCAGATAGAAACAGTAGAGGTTTGGATAATCAATACGAAACTGGTCCTGCTATAATGCTTGGTATAGATTATGAATTTGGTTTTAAACGAAATAAAGCAAAAGCAAAGCAAGCTAAGCGAAAACGAAAGAACAGAGATATTATTAAACAATATGGAGGAGAGACCAATAGTTTATTTTAATTCGCATCATTTCTTTAGGATTATACCTGTTTGCATCTCAATTTTTAATATTTTGTGCTCTATACAAAAGTGAGCATTTTCATGAATACTATTTTATACATTAATCTACTTATTATAAATATAGTGGCTTGGTTGGCCATTAGCTATTTTTGGAGTTTCTGGAATTTTAAATTGTTCAAGCCTTTTCAATGGCTCGAATTAACCAAACAGAAGAAAGTTTCTGGTGAGATTAAAGCTATAGAGCGAAAGTTTAAGGATAGAAATCGTTTTTATAGTATTTGGTTTATTTTAGAGGGAATTAAAAATAGAAATATTGAAGGTTGTTTGGCCGAGGTGGGCGTGTTTAAAGGTGAGACAGCAAAAGTAATTCATCATTTATTGCCTCAACGACAATTATATTTATTCGATAGTTTTTCAGGGTTACCTGCTCAGGTAATAAGGGAAGATTGCGATGGTACAGTTCGTCCGCAAACGGTTAATTTTGAACAGACCAGCAAAGAAGGCGTAGAGAAATATATCAAGGGTAATGGAAACATTGAAATTCGAGAAGGAATTTTTCCAGATACAGCTCAGGACTTAAGCGATAAAACTTTTGCATTTGTACATCTCGATGCCGACTTATATCAATCTACATTAGATGGGCTGGAGTTTTTTTATCCGCGTTTATCGCCAGGAGGTTCAATCCTTATTCATGATTATAACCACAATTGGGAAGGCGTTAGAAAAGCGGTTGATGAGTTTGAACTTACAGTTCCTGAGCAGTTTGTGGAGCTGATGGATATGTATGGTTCTGTATTGCTGACTAAAAATAAATCTTAAATATCATGCTCAAAACTTTTACCATAGTTATCGTATTGAGTTTAGTTGTGATGTCGGGTTTTGCACAAGAGTTATTGCCAGAGGAAGAACGCCCTAAAATAGGACTTGTATTGAGTGGAGGCGGCGCCAAAGGAATAGCTCATATTGGGGTGTTAAAGATTCTAGAACAACTAAATATTAGACCTGATTATATTACAGGAACCAGTATGGGAAGTATTATGGGAGGTTTGTATGCTATCGGTTATTCGGCCGATGAGCTTGATTCTATTGTGCGCATAATGGATTGGGGTTCAATACTGGTAGATAAAATTCCATTGACTAATGTAATTCCTGAAGAAAAACACGGTTATAACCGATTTCTTTTAGAATTCGATTTAACAAAGAGTGGCCCGAAATTGCCCGCTTCAATGGTCAAAGGTCAGGGTATTATGGAGCAAATGAATTATCTCGCCTGGCATGTTAGTGAGGTCGAGAGTTTTGATGATTTTCCAATCCCGTTTCGATGTGTGGCGTCCGATCTTATTTCGGGTAAACCTTATGTTTTCGATTCAGGAGATTTGGTTACAGCTATGCGCGCTAGTATGGCTATTCCATCCGTGTTTTCGCCAGTGAGTATCGATACTATGTTATTGGTTGATGGTGGAGTTTTGGATAATATGCCTGTAGTAACCTGTAGAGAAATGGGTGCTGATATCATTATAACAGTAAATGTAGGTTTTAGAGAAAAGCCTAGTAAGGATGATTTTAAAACATTGGGTGATGTTTTAATGGGGGCAGCTATGATTAGAAGTAATTACGAGGCCGATAAATCACTAAGAAAAACAGATATCTTAATATCTCCTGATCTACAGGATTATGGTGCGGCTAGTTTCTTTGATGGACCTGCTATTATTGAATTAGGAGAAGAGGCTGCTCGAGAACGCTTTGATGAACTGGCTTCTTTGGCAGATTTCTTAAGCCTTTATCCTCAAAAGGAAATTGAAAGGCCTGAGTTAATCAAAGAAATTTTTGTAGAGAAGATAAAAATTGGACCACTTAAGTATTTAGATGAGAAATTTGTTCTAGGTAAGTCTGGTTTAGAAGAAGGGAAATCCTATACAAAGGATGAAATTAATGGTGCATTGCATCAGTTAATTGGAACCATGTATATTAAAAATATTGACTACAATTTAAAAATGGGCGAGCGAGGATATATTTTAACCTTGCTACCTACTGAAACTTATAGGAGTAGATATAATTTTTCAATTAATTACGATGATACTTATAAGGTTGGAGCGGTATTTAATTTTACCCTGAGAAACCGTATAGTAAAAGGCTCTAACTTAACACTGAAATTAAATATTTCTGAGTTTCCGATAGTCAGTGGAGAGTTTATTGATTATAGAGGAGAAAAGCAGTTGGTAGGTAATTATATAAGAAGTAGATGGGAAGCTAACTCCATCCCTTATTTTACCGATGACGGGGACGAATTAGGTCGATTTAAGCAAAGTTATCTGACGGCGGAAACAGGTCTTCTATTTGCTCCTAATACCAAACGAATTATAAGAACCGGTATTTTTTATAGACGGAAGGTAAACACCTCTGGAAAAGGATTATTGGATTTGGTTTCGGATGATGTAGATAGAGTAGGGCAGTATAATTGGGGGTTACGATTAAATTATAATAAAAACTCGCTCAATGAGCAATTTTATCCAACCAGAGGTAATTTATTTGATTTTGATATAGAATATCCGTTTGGTTTTCAAACAGTGTATCAAGGTTCTGCCGAAGGAATAGACAATTTTGCTGATTTAGTAGATGTGCCCAATAGCAATTATATTAAACTCAATGCTAAATTTAAACATGTTTTACCATCAAAGACTAATTTCAATTTTTCCTACATGCTATCTCTTGGTGGAGCTACTGCAGATTTAGGTAGTATGCAGCATTTTGAAATTGGAGGATTAACCACCACGGCGAGATTGGATGATATCCCATTTCCTGGGATGATGCCCAAAGAAATTTTTGCCAAGGAGTTTGCCATGGCTATCGCTAATTTTAGATATAAAATAGGAACCAGTTTGTACGCTCAGATTTCTACTGGGGCAATTGATTATTCTTCCAACTATCCTAGTTTTAATTTTCTTCCAACTACAGAGTATTTAAACGAAGATGTGGTATTTGGTGCAAATGCCATGCTGTCTTACGATTCAATTATCGGGCCGCTTAAGTTTGGATATGGTCGCTCAACCTTACATAGAGAAAGCCGTTGGTTTTTTGCAGCAGGATTTCCTTTTTAATAAACATTTGAATAGATGTAATGTTAATCTCTTACCAAAGAAATATAACTAAATGAACAGAGATTTATCGCAGATTAGGAAAGATTTTATAAAGGATGAACTACATGCTGCAGAACTTAATAGTAGCCCTTTTTTACAGTTTAAAGAATGGTTAAACGAAGCGATTGATAAAGGCGAGCACGAACCTACTGCTATGACCCTATGCACAGTTAATACAGAAGGTATTCCTTCTGCCAGAGTAGTTTTGTTAAAAAAACTGGAGGAAGAAAGTGGCTTTTGGTTTTTTACAAATTACAGCAGCAAAAAAGGTCTGGAGCTTGAAGAAAACAAAAATGCAGCGGTCAACTTTTTTTGGGCAGGAATGGAACGTCAGGTGCGCATTACTGGGGTGGTAGAAAAAGTATCTCCTAAAGAAAGTGATGAGTATTTTTATTCAAGACCCGAGGATAGTCAGCTCAGCGCCATTACATCTCCGCAAAGTCAAGTGATTGAAAGCCGCCAGCAACTTGAAGATTGGTACGAGGAAGCCAAACAAAAAGAAATTAAACGACCAGATAACTGGGGCGGTTATGCTTTAATACCTACAGAGATGGAGTTTTGGCAAGGCCGTTCAGGCCGTTTGCACGATCGTATTCGTTATCGTTGGATTAATTCAAATTGGCAAAAAGAAAGATTGGCGCCTTGATTAATTGGTGAACCTGCTATATTCTTTCTGTGCTTGAGTTCTATTTATATTTTTCGATTTGCAGTCCTGTAATTATTGATACTTGGGGATTCCATTTGTAAAAATATACCTTGTAATAGCAAGCCATAAAACTATAATCGAAATAAATAAGAGGTTTCGTGCCCCTTGTAAATGTAGTCCTTTAAAAAGTACACTTGTCCAGAAAAATATGTACCAGGCTATTTTTAATCTTTCAATTAATAAGTCATTTTTTATCGCTTTTAACCTTATTAATTGATCAATTAAAATGACCATTAACCCACCCGCCATTAAAGAATAACCTAGTATAACGGGAAGTTTAAAAATTATAATACCTGCTCCGACGATAACAAACAAGTCTCCAAGTCGTACCAAATTTCTCTTATGATTATCCTTTATTTTTGTGGTCATAATTAGGAAGGCAAGTCCTAATAATTGAAGAATAATGTATAATACAGTAAATATGTTCCAAATAATAACACTACTAGAACCTATCGACTTTAGGAATATTCCTAAACCAACGTATATAACAAGAATTAATAATGATAAGTAAGCTAATGTTTTATTTGAACCCATTATATCTAGTTTTATAATTAGCGATAGCGGCTTGTATTCAGAAATCTACTTTGTCAACTCCCTAAATACATCTTCCATGCTTTTTTGATCTTGCGTAAGCGTAATAATCTTCTGGTTATTATTAACGGCACTATCGAAGATTTGACTTCGGATATCTTTTTTGGCAGATATTTGGAATTTGCTGGAAGTAAGACTCTTTACTTCTATTAATCCATCAATGGCGCTAAATATATTTTTCTCTACAGGATTTAAAAATTCGCAGGTTATCTCGTAAGTGCTTTTTAATGTTGAGTTAGTCAGATTGCTCGCTTTTTCGTTAGCTACAATATTGCCTTTGTTAATGATGATAACCCTTTCGCAAATGGCCTGCACCTCCTGCATAATATGGGTCGAAAGCATCACCGTTTTTTGCTGCCCTACTTCTTTAATTAAATCTCGTACTTCAATAATTTGGTTAGGGTCCAAACCTGTAGTTGGTTCGTCTAATATTAAAACCTCAGGATCGGGAAGTAAAGCCTGGGCCAAACCTACTCGTTGCCTATAACCTTTAGATAAAGCCGATATTTTCTTGGTTCTTTCAGGAGTTAATCCTGTCATATCAATAATTTCCTCTACCCTACGCGAACTTTTTTTACCCAACTTATATATGCCTGCAATATGGCTCAGGTATTCTTTTACATACATATCTAAATAGAGAGGGTTGTGTTCTGGTAAATAGCCAATTTTTTTTCGATAGGCTAAGGAGTTATCCGCTACGTTAAGGCCACAAACCATTACTTCACCTGCTGTTTGAGGTAAATATCCTGTAATAATTTTCATCATGGTTGATTTTCCAGCGCCATTGGGTCCTAAAAATCCAACCACCTCACCCGAGGCAATTTCAAAGGATACATTGTTTAATGCCTTTTGTGCACCAAACTCTCGTGTGACTTGAGAAACAGATATCGACATATATGCTTTTTGTTTGAAGTGTAAAGTTAATGAACAAACATAAGTAGGCAAATAAAATTGTAAAGGGAAAAGCTTACTTTTGTGAGGTCGTAAAAATTAAAACTAATGAGCAGTTCAAATTATTGCATCAATATATTTAAGTATTCAAGGTATAAAACTTCTGAAGTTAGCATTGGTGATTTGCACTTGGGGAATAATCATCCTATTGTTGTGCAGTCGATGACTACAACCAATACCAATCATACCGAAGAAACTGTTGAGCAAATAAAAACAATTTTTGATGCAGGTGGGCAAATGGTGCGTATGACAACGCAAGGACAGCGCGAAGCATCAAACTTAGAAAATATAAAAAAAGAGTTGCGACAGCAAGGTTATGATGGTCCTTTGGTGGCAGATATTCATTATAATCCTAATGCAGCCAATATTGCAGCGCAACATATTGAAAAGGTGAGGATTAATCCTGGAAATTTTGTAGATGGAGCCAAGAAGTTTGAAACTTACGAATATACCAATGAGTCTTATTTTGAGGAGTTGCAGCAAGTAAAAAAGAAGCTGGTACCTCTGCTGAAGATTTGTAAAGAAAATAATACGGCCATAAGAATAGGAACAAACCATGGTTCTTTATCCGATAGGATAATGAGCAAGTATGGAGATACACCTATGGGTATGGTTGAATCGTGCCTAGAGTTTTTGCGAATTTGCAAGGATGAAAATTTCCACAATATCGTTTTAAGTATTAAGGCAAGTAATGCTCGAATTATGGTACATACGGTTCGTCTTTTGGTGCAAAAAATGAAAGAGGAGGATATGAATTTTCCTTTGCATTTGGGAGTTACAGAAGCCGGTGAAGGTGAAGATGGTAGAATTCGTTCTGCAGTCGGCATTGGCGCTTTACTAGCTGACGGAATTGGAGATACCATTCGGGTATCATTAACTGAAAATCCGGAAAATGAGATTCCTGTTGCGACCGATTTAATTAATTACACGTTGCAAAAAGAGGATCATCAGCCGATTAGATCTGTAGAGGATGCAGTATATCATCCATTTAAATATGTAAAAAGAAACTCGGTTGCAATAAAAAATATTGGTGCCAGTAATGTGCCTATAGTTATTGGCAACAAAAAAACTGGACAAGACACTCCTGATTATTTTGTTGGTGGAGGAAATAATGCTTCTTCAATTATTAAATTGGAAGATTGGAAAGGTATAGAAAATAAGGAAAGTAAATACCCATTATTTTCTGTTAAAGAATTAAATGACTTACCGAATTGTGAGTTGGCATTTTTAAAGCTTACTTATTCTCAAATGGACGATGCTTTTGCCGAGTCAATTAAAAATAAAAGCAATGTAGTGATAGTCCTCGATACAGATAATGTTAATAGTGTTGCTGAGCAAAGAGCTGCTTTTTTATGGTTAATGGATCAAGAAATAGTTAATCCAGTAGTCGTTTATAAAAAATATGCAGAAAGTTTTAATGAAGAGTCTCAATTAAAAGCAGCGTGTGATTTTGGGCCCTTGTTTTTGGATGGGTTTGGAGATGGTATCTGGATAGATTACGAGGAAGAGTCAGAGCTTGGTTTAGTAAATAAAACTGCTTTTTCAATTTTACAGGCTGCGAGAGTTCGCTTTGAAAAACCAGATTACATTTCTTGTCCTGGTTGCGGAAGAACACTTTTTGGATTGCAATCAACCACCGCTAAGGTAAAGGAACAAACCTCTCATTTAAAGGGCTTAAAGATTGCAGTGATGGGGTGTATTGTTAATGGACCTGGTGAAATGGCAGATGCCGATTATGGCTATGTAGGTTCTGGTCAAGGAAAAATTACGCTTTATCATCAAAGAAAAGTAGTTAAGCGAAACATTAATGAGGAGCAAGCTGTTGATGAGTTAATCAAGTTGATTAAGCAAAATGGAGATTGGAAAGAACAAGCTTAAGTGATGATAAAAATGGAAAGTATTTGATACTAAAAACCTTCTCATTCGTCAGGAACAAATTACGAATAGTGTATTTTTATAGATAGAGAGGTATCTTTTTTTGCACGGATGGTTATGTTTTTCTAAATTGCAAAACCTTAGATAAACCCCATACTGAATTCAATGAAACGACTGGTATACTTATTTTTACTTCTTACTCTCGTAGTTTCTTCGGTTAAATCCGAAGGAATTGTACTTACAGGAACCTTTCAGGGAGATAATTTATTTGTTAAAAATCCTTTTGCACCAAGTGGTGTTGGTTTTTGTGTATATGAGGTTACAGTAAACGGACTTACTTCAACGGATGAAATAAACTCAAGTGCTTTTGAGGTGGATTTATCTGTATACGGTTTTACCACTGGTCAGCCATTAACGGTTGAAATTAAGTACAAAGAAGGTTGTCAGCCTATGGTATTGAATCCAGAGGTGTTGAATGCCCGAGCAACTTTTGAAGTTACAAGACTAGAGGTGGCGGATGATAAAGTGCAGTGGGATGCGGTTAAAGAAGCAGGTAGTTTACCTTTTGTTGTTGAACAATTCCGTTGGAATAAATGGATTGAAGTTGGGACGATTAATGGTAAAGGAGTAGTTGGCAAAAGTACTTACGAAACTAAGGTTCGCTTTCATTCAGGAGAAAATAAATTTAGAATTAAACAAGTTGATTATACAGGTAAGGCAAAATATTCTGATGACGTAACTTATGTGTCCTCAAAATCAGAAGTTACTTATACGCCAAGCAGAGTTGATGATGTATTAAACTTTTCGGCTGAAACTTTGTATGAAATTTATGATGAGTACGGCGGAATTATTTTCAAAGGCTACGGACAATCGGTAAAAGTGTCAGGTCTTAAAAAAGGAAAGTACTATTTAAACTTAGATAATAGATTAGCTACGTTTACGAAGAAGTAAGTTGTAGATTACGTAAAATTATATGAAGCCAGATATTTATCTGGCTTTTTTTATGCCTAATAACTTGGAGGTAGAGTTATATCTATCTAATTTTTAAATTGTTTGTGGGTAATAGTTAAAAAACATCAATAAATATTGCTGCAGCTAACAGTTTATTAAACAATTCATTAATTTTGTGACCTTTAAAAAATAAGAATAACAAATGGAACAGATACGCAGATCAAAAGTAGCCGCTATTCTGAAAGAAGCAGAAGTTGGCAAGGAAGTAAATGTAAAAGGATGGGTTAGAACTCGAAGAGGAAATAAATTTGTTAATTTTATTGCACTTAATGATGGTTCATCTATTCATAATTTACAGATTGTAGCGGATGTTCCTAAGTTTGACGAAGGATTAATAAAAAGAATCACTACTGGTGCAGCTATTTCTGTGAATGGAGTTATAAGCGAATCTTCGGGTAAAGGGCAGAAAGTCGAAATTCAGGCTACTTCAATTGACGTACTTGGAGACTGTAATGCAGATGAGTACCCATTGCAGCCTAAAAAGCATTCATTAGAATTTTTGCGTGAGATAGCACATTTACGTTTCCGTACTAATACATTCGGGGCGATTACGCGTGTTCGTCATTCTATGATTTTTGCAGTGCATAATTTCTTCTCTCAAAAGGGTTTCTATAATATTCATACTCCAATCATTACTTCTTCGGATGCTGAAGGTGCAGGAGAAATGTTTAGAGTAACTACTTTAGATATGAATAAGCCTCCTAAAACAGAAGAAGGTGATGTTGATTATTCTCAAGATTTCTTTGGAAAAGGAACGCACTTAACGGTTTCGGGTCAGTTAGAAGGAGAGTTAGCCGCCTTAGCAATGTCTGAGATTTATACTTTTGGACCTACATTTAGAGCGGAAAATTCAAATACAACACGTCACTTAGCTGAGTTTTGGATGATAGAACCAGAGATGGCTTTCTATGATTTAGATGACAATATGGATTTGGCCGAGGAGTTTACTAAGTATATGATTAATTATGCCTTAGAAAACTGCATGGAAGATCTGGAGTTTTTAAGCAACCGTTTGCAGGAAGAGGAAAAAGGCAAAAAAGCCGAAGACCGTTCAATGGAGTTAATTGAGAAGCTTCGTTTTGTAGTTGAGAACGATTATATACGATTAACCTATACTGAGGCTATTGAAATTTTAATGAATTCGAAGCCACATAAAAAGGGTAAATTCCAATATCCAGTAAATGGTTTTGGTAGTGACCTTCAGGCAGAGCATGAGCGATTTTTAGTGGAGAAACATTTTAAGAAACCTGTGATTCTAACAGATTATCCAATGTCGATAAAAGCTTTTTATATGAAGCAAAGTGACGATGGAAAGACTGTTCGTGCTATGGATGTGTTATTCCCTCAAATTGGTGAAATTATTGGAGGTTCTCAACGTGAAGAGAGTTACGATAAGTTATTAGAGAGAATGAAGGCTTTAGATTTACCTGAAAAGGAAATGTATTGGTATTTAGATACACGTCGTTTTGGTTCGGTTCCTCATAGTGGATTTGGATTGGGTTTTGAGCGTTTAATGTTGTTTGTTACTGGCATGACTAACATTCGTGACGTAATACCTTTCCCTCGTTCACCAAAGAATGCGGAGTTTTAGAAAGAAATAATAGATAAAATATTTATGAGAAGCAGTTAGCAGAAATGTTAACTGCTTTTTTTACATCAAAAATCACGCCAATTCGCAGTGTTATATAAAGAATTTTCAAAAAAAGCACTTTAATGTAGTCTCTTTTTGGCATTTTATCTTAATTTTGTTGTACTAGTATCCATTAATGGATAGGAGAGCACCAATCAATAACCTAATGCCTTGTTGCATCAACAATAAGTTGAAGAAAGGAGAATATGTTAAAACAGAGCTTACAACAAAAGTTGCTTCAAAAATTATCACCTCTTCAAATTCAGGTGATAAAACTGTTGGAGATTCCTGCAGCTCAGCTTGAGCAACGTATAAAGAAAGAGATAGAAGAGAATCCAGTTTTAGAATTGGATGGGGAAGGTCGTGATAAAGATTCTGATGAGCCTGAGGTGAAAGAACAGGAGGTCGAGAAGGATGAGGTTTCTATTGATGACTATATTCAGAATGAAGATATTCCATCCTATAAATTGCAATCCAGAAATTTTTCCAAGGACGATAAACATGAGGATATTCCATTTTCGGATGGAATGAGTTTTCATGAGCATTTGACGAATCAACTAGGGTTACGTATGTTAGATGAACGTCAGCGTATGATGGCTGAGCATATTGTAGGTAATGTTGATGAGGATGGCTATTTGCGCAGAGAAATTGACGAGATTATTGATGATATAGCTTTTAGTCAGAATATTGAACTGGATGAACGAGAGGCGCTGGATGTATTAGAAATTGTTCAGGATTTTGAACCACCAGGTGTTGCTGCCCGTGACCTACAGGAGTGTTTATTACTTCAGTTAGATAAGAAGGATAAAACCTTCCCAGCGGTGAATGATGCATACAATATTATAAAGTATCATTTTGAGGAGTTTACTAAAAAGCATTACGATAAAATTACCAAACGATTACATCTTGAAGAAGAGGATGTAAGAGATGCAATGGAAGAGATTCTTAAGCTTAATCCAAAGCCAGGAAGTTCTTATAGTAATCCTATGCATAGGATGGTACAGCATATTATTCCTGATTTTATTCTTGAAATAAAAAATGGTAAGCCTGAGTTATCCTTAAATACACGAAATGTTCCTGAGTTAAGAATTAGCCAGACATACTCAAATATGTTGGAGGATTATTCAGGAAATAAGAAAAACCGTTCTAAGGATAAAAAGGATGCGGTTATGTTTGTAAAGCAAAAGTTGGACTCGGCAAAGTGGTTTATTGATGCTATCAGACAGCGCCAGAACACTTTGATGATGACCATGAATGCTATTCTGCAATACCAGAAGGAGTATTTTATTGAAGGCGATGATACTAAGCTTAGACCGATGATATTAAAGGATATTGCAGAAATGACCGATTTGGATATTTCTACTATATCACGGGTTTCAAATAGCAAATATATTCAAACCAATTTTGGTATTTTTTCCCTTAAATCATTCTTTTCGGAGGGTATGCAAACGGATTCAGGAGAAGAGGTTTCTACGCGTGAGATTAAAAAGATATTATCTGAATGTATTGAAGGCGAGGATAAGAAAAAGCCTTTGACGGACGATAAGTTATCTCAAATTCTGAAAGAGAAATCATATAATATTGCCCGTAGAACGGTTGCTAAGTACCGTGAACAATTAAATATACCAGTGGCTCGTTTACGTAAAGAGCTTTAATTTTTATTCTATGTCCCGTAAAGTTGCTACTGTTTTATCGTTGTTGTTACATCCTTTATTGATGCCAACTATTGGTTTATTGGTGATATTTAGCACGCAAAGTCATGTTACCTTTATTCCTTTTGAATACAGACGACTAGTGTCAATTATTGTGCTAATTAGTACATGTGTATTGCCTTTGAGTATAATGCCATTGTTTTTGCAAATTGGGGTTATTAAATCCATGCAAATGGAAACCCCTCGGGAGCGAATAATTCCTCTTTTATCCACTGCAGCATTTTTTATACTTGGGTATTTCTTTCTCAAAAAATTTCAGTTGCCTGCTTTTATTCCATTATTCTTTCTAGGAACACTGGTGGCTGTATTGCTATCCACTACTATTACTTTCTTCTGGAAAATTAGCATTCACATGATTGGAATTGGCGGGCTTTTGGGAGCATTAGTTTCAATGAGCTTAAGATATGGAGTGAATGTAAATGTTTGGATGCTTGGCGTAATTATGATTGCCGGTGTGTTAGGAAGCAGTAGGTTGTTGCTTGGGGCGCATAAGCCCAGTCAAATTTATGCTGGCTTTTTTCTTGGGCTAATTGTAGTTTCTACTATAGTACTGATATAAAAAAAGGCCACCTATAAAGGTAGCCTTCGAAAATATCTTAATCCATACTCCTACATAAGAGCATCTAACTTAGAAGCTAAAATAGTTTTTGGTACAGCGCCAACTTGTTTGTCAACTACCTCACCATTCTTAAAGAATAAAATAGTAGGAATGTTTCTGATACCAAATTTTGCAGATGTTTCTGCGTTGCTATCTACATCCATTTTAGTGATTACTGCTTTGTCGCCATACTCATCGGCCAACTCTTTTACAACAGGAGCAACCATTCTACATGGTCCACACCACTCAGCCCAAAAATCTACCAATACTGGTTTGTCTGAGTTTAAAACTACTTCTTCAAAGTTTGCATCTGTTACTTCAATAGCCATAATGTAATATTATAAAATTTATATTTTTAGTTTCGTTTAATGCTAAACACAAAAATAGCAAATAAGTTTGTCCACAAACAAATTTTGTATGTAATCTTTTGCTTATGCTAACTGCAATTATGCATCAGGTTTGTAGTCAATTATTTGCTGCTTGAATATACAAATAAAGTTTATCAAATGTTTAATTTACGCATTTGAAATTCTTAAATAGCTTGAGCTATTTATTTTATTGGTGTTAAATCTATGGTTGTTAATATAGGATAGTGGTCGCTATAATCTACTTTAAACTTCTCATAATTATACGATTTAAAATCCTCATCATGAAAAATAAAATCAATCCGAAAAGAAGGAAGGTTTCCGTTATACGTACCTCCTAAGCCACTACCTGATTCTTTAAAAGCATCCTTTAATTCGCCTTTCACTTTTCGATAAACGTAGGAAACAGGTGTGTCATTAAAATCGCCACAAACCACACTTGGATAGGGTGAATTTTCAATATGTCTACCAATGGTTTCTGCTTGCGTAGCTCTATGCTCAAAGGCTATGTTAAGTTTTTTAAAGATATCGTAAAGTCCTCTTCGGGTGGCTTCATCGTTTTTAAACTCTAAGGTATCGATGAACTTATAATTTTCTCTTTGCAGCCTGATAGATTCAAGATGATTATTGAAAACCCTAATCTTAGTCCCATTAACATCAATATCTGTTTGTGTACTAAAATTGGTGGTATTCTTAAATAATAAAGGTTTTTTATCTATAATCGGATATTTCGAGAAAGTGGCCAGACCATACTTTTTTCCCGATTTAGTCTCAATGTTATATTCTAAGTTTTTATACTTGAATTGTTTAAACTGTGACAGAATATTGTTTTCTGAATACTGATTATTCTTATTGTTGATATAAAACTCTTGTATACAAAGAATATCAGGATTTTGGTCTTTAATAAACTGATATATCTTTTGAGGTGTTTCTTTGTCTCCTGTCCACACATATTTATCGAACATTCGAACGTTGTACGACATTACAGTAACGGGATTATCCAACTCTTTTATATCTGCTTTTTTGCCTAAGTTAAAATTAAAAACTGAACTCCATAAAGTCCAGGTTAGGGCTAAGGCAGCCAAGGAAAAAACAATACGTTTTCTTCTTTTAATAGCCCAATGAATAACAAATAAAACATTGACTACCCATAATAATGGAAATGCAAAACCTATAAAAGAAACAAAGCTGATATGAACAGGACTAACGTGTGCTCCCAGATAGGCAAGACCAATAAATACCAATGCCAACAGGTTGAGCAAGGATATAAACGAGCGTGTTATTTTATTAAAGAATTTAGGCATTAGTTTTCGCTTGCATTAAACAGATCGTCTTTTTCTTTTTTAGTCAAGCTGTCGTAACCGCTGGTTTTAATTTTATCTAAAATACGGTCTATCTCTCCTTGTTTTTGGCGTTTGTTGCTGTTGTAATCCATGTCGCTCATAGGTCTTTTATTTCGCGAGTGGGTAACTTTCATTTTTGGTTTGCTCGAAAAGGCTGTTACCAACCAATCCATAAAACGATTAAAGCGCAGTGTCAAATCTTTTCCTTTGTTGGCTCTAGAGGCAAAGTACATACCTAACAAAGCACCACCAATATGCGCTAAATGCCCTCCTGTATTCGAGAAGGATTGAATACTGATTAAATCCATCACTAACATTCCAATGGCCAAATACATAATTTTTACAGGGCCTATTAAGATGAGGTGAACTTTATAATTGGGAGCGTAACTAGCTGCGGCAAAGATAATAGCCATAACCGAAGCCGATGCGCCTACCATGGTAGGTGAATAAGCATAATTGTTTAAGGCCGGAAGTAAGTTGTACGAAATAATATAAAGTACAGCACCTGCTAAACCACCTAAAAAGTATACACCTAGTAATTGTCGAGGATTAAAGTATCTTAAAAATATTTGACCATACCAAAATAACATGAGCATATTAAATAGTATATGCATGAAATTGGCATGCATAAACATGTAGGTAAATATTGTCCACGGACGAAATAATAAATCGCTTGGATATGCTGGAACAGCAAATAAATTTTTAATCCATATACCCAAGGCTTCTTGCTGAAACATACCAAAGAAAATATCTATAAGTATGGTTACTAAAAAAGCGCCAATATTAATATAGATAAGTCGGGTTAATACCCCACCCTGTCTAAAAGAATCTTTTATTTCGTCTACAATTGCCATATTTTAAAAGTAACTATTTTGAAGCTTATTGTAAATTAAAAAATATTAAAATTGTTTCTTTTTCCAGTATTTAATTAAGAAAAAACCAAATATCATACCTCCAAGGTGTGCTAAGTGTGCAACGTTATCGGTAGCGCTATTTTGTATCATTAGATATATTTCAATTGCCCCATAGCCCATAACAAAGAATTTAGCTTTGACGGGTAGTATCATATATAAATATATTTTTTCATTTGGAAATAACATACCAAAGGCAAGCAGTAAACCAAATACAGCTCCTGATGCGCCTACAATTGGAACATGTAGAATCCTTATTAATGAAATAACAGAGCTGTGATAAGCAACGTTTATCTTTTCATTATAATCGAATCCATACTCATATATGTTTGCAACAATTTCAGGAGGCAAATTATTAGCTAACATTTTTGCTCTAATGAAACCTACTAAAACATATATTAAGCCAGCTCCAATTCCTGTAACTAAATAATAAAATAGAAATTTTTGTGTGCCCCAAACTCTTTCTAAAACTCGCCCAAACATAAATACCGCAAACATATTAAAGAAGAGGTGGGTTAAATCACCATGCATAAAAATATAAGTGATATACTGGAAAAACTTAAATTGAGGACTACCTGGTGTGTATAAACCTAAAATCTTATTTAAGTCAAATTGAGTAAAACCGATACCCGGTATATTAACCCCAGCTGAAAAAATGTACATGGCAAAAAAAGCCAAGCCATTTATGATTAATAGGTTTTTTACGACTGGAGGAATATTGCTGAAAAAACTGTTTTGTTGATACATAATTAATTTTTCAAAATTGTGATGATAGCATAACAACCATCAAGCCAAAATGATTTAGGCAGAGATGAATATGTTTTTTGCGCCACTTTGTCATCTAAAACGTATCTCTATCTCATCGTTGGATAAAATGGATACGATAGACTTGCCATCAGGAGAATAGTTGGGAACTTGACAAGCAAATAATTGTCCTACTAATTCATCCATTTCAGCATTGCTTAATGTCTGTCCCGAGCGGATGGATGATTGCTTGGCCATTAAACGAGCAATTCTTTCTTTTACATCAGTTTGTAAATTAACTTCTCCCTTTTTATAGCTCTCTATGATTTCATCCAATAGCATTTTCGGATTCATCTTTTCCATATTAATAGGCATGCCCTTTACCTCAAAAGTGCTGCTGTTTATTTCTGCCATGTCAAGGCCAAATATTTGTAAATCGGGTAATAACTCATTTACAATAATAGCATCTTCGGCATTAAACTCAAGCTGTTCAGGAAACAAGCTTTGCTGTGTCATGCTTTGCTGTGTACTTACCGACTGCATTAATCGCTCAAATAAAATACGTTCGTGCGCTCGTTTTTGGTCTACCATCATTAAACCCGATTTGCCCGAAGTAAGAATGTATTTATTTTTGAACTGAAAACAAGAAGCTCCAGAAGAAACTTCAGCATTTGTAGATCCTGATAAAATGGTTTGTTGCTCAGCTTCAGGCTCCACATCCCAATTAGATGTAGTCACCGTTTCGCTGGGAGCGGGAGTTTCAAATGGCATATTTCCTTTATCTGATTCAAAATCGTTATATAACTGTTCCCAGCCTTTGGGAGAAGATGAACTACCTTTGTACGAACCTCCTCCAGCAGATGGTGAAGGTGATGTTGATGTACTATCAAAACTGGAGGTGTCAGGCGTTGGTGTTTCAAAAGGATTGAAAAAAGGGTTCACTTCTATTTCAGGAGCATCCTTTTTTTCTGCGTCATCCGCAACAGGAATATTTACCATGTCCGCTGTATCAAAATCAATGGTAGGAACCATGTTATGCTTACCTAAACTTTCCTTAATAGTAGCATTTAATATGTGCCAAATGGCTCTTTCATCCTCAAACTTAATTTCTGTTTTTGTAGGGTGAATATTAATATCGATAATTTTAGGATCAACCTCGAAATATAAGAAATAGGCAGGAACGGTATTAGGCAAAATTAAATTTGAATATGCTTCAGTTATGGCTTTGTGTAAATAAGGATGGCGCATGTAGCGCTGGTTAACAAAGAAAAACTGGTCGCCACTGGATTTGCGAGCAGACTCTGGCTTCCCTATAAATCCGCTAATTTTTATAAGGGTAGTATTTGTTTCTACTGGTACCAATTGGTTGTTCATACCTTTGCCCAGCATATTAATAATACGCTGACGAAAGTTTGATTCTGGCAATTGGAACAAGGGCATATTGTTATGCTCTAAACTAAAACCGATATCAGGATTAGCTAAAGCAATACGCTGAAACTCGTTAATGATATGGCGAAGCTCGGTGCTGTCTTTCTTTAAAAATTTACGACGAGCAGGTACATTAAAAAAAAGGTTTTTAATGATAAAGTTGCTTCCTGTTGGGCAGTTCACCACCTCTTGGCTTTCTACTTCTGATCCCGAAATAATTAGATGGGTTCCTAGCTCATCACCTTGTTTTTTAGTTTTGAGTTCAGTTTGTGCCACGGCAGCAATAGAGGCTAATGCTTCGCCACGAAAGCCCATTGTTCTGATAGCAAAAAGGTCGTTAACCTCTCTGATTTTAGAAGTAGCATGACGCTCAAAAGCCAGACGAGCATCTGTGGCAGACATTCCACATCCATTGTCAATCACTTGCACCAAGGTTCTGCCTGCATCTTTAATGATTATTTTAATTTCAGTACTTCCAGCATCTATTGCATTTTCAACAAGCTCTTTAACCATGGAGCCTGGACGTTGAATTACTTCTCCTGCTGCTATTTGGTTGGCCACAGAATCAGGTAGTAATTGAATGATATCTGACATAAACGGAACTTATATATATAACAAAACACCTGACGAGCAGATGTTTTGGGAATCAACTATTTGTAAAAAATTATTTAAACGAAGTAGATTACATGTATTTTAAAATCCACTCGGCGCTAGACATGAGTAAATGATAAAAGAGATACATTAAACCAATTAAAATAAGCACTAGCCTCAGGTTAGAACGCTTTTTCTCTTTTCTAACCACATCAAAATGACCAGCAATTTTACGCTTCATCTTGCCTCTAACCCTGTCTTCAGTAGACCTCTCATCTTCTTCTTGCTCAATGCCAAGGTCGCTTTTTATTTCCCTTGCTCTTGCCGCACGCTCCTCCTTCGCCTCGTCATAATAAATAGGTGTATGACTAAACGTTCTGTGTCCTGCTGTTTTAATGAATGTAAATTTCATGATGACTATAATTGGATGATTGCAAATAAGTTATTGTTAAAATATGCTTTTTTACTATCAAATATTATTCCACTGCGTAACTATGTTTTTATAAATGCAAAGATACAAGTAAAATCTCAATTTGGAGCAATTGTTAATAACTACTCCACTAATTCATAACCTTGGTTCTTTCCTTTCTCAACGGCAGGAATTCCATGCTCCATCCAAACTGGTGCAGCTTTATCTTTTAAATAGTGGTCGAAAAACTGCATCATACGAATACTTAAATCAATGGAATTAGCTCTGCGAGTTAAATTGTGGTCTTCATTATTGTATGTTAGCATCCATGCAGGCTTATTTAAACGTCGCATAGCTACAAACATTTCAATACCTTGATACCATGGAACTGCACCGTCTTTATCGTTATGCATCATCAATAATGGAGTTTCTATTTGAGGAACAAAAAATAAAGGAGAGTTTTCGATGTATTTAGGAAGTTTATCCCACAATGTACCTCCAATTCGCGATTGTGTATGTTCATACTGAAACATTCTACTCATACCACTACCCCACCTAATTCCTCCATAAGCACTGGTCATATTACTTACAGGTGCTCCTGCCATAGCGGCTTTAAACATATTGGTTCGCGTAATCATATAAGCCGTTTGGTAACCTCCCCAACTTTGTCCTTGAAGCCCCATATTGTCCGTATCGATAAAATCATATTGTTGGGTTATATTCATCACGCCTCCCATAATTGCTTCATATCCACATAAGCCAGGATCACCATCTCTATATGTAATATCAGGAATAAATAGTACATATCCATTGCTTGCATACATAGACCAGTTTACGGTGGAACGGCTTGGTTTTGGCAAATAATGTCTATGTAATCTATCTGAACTGCGCTCGTAATAATATACAATCATCGGATACTTCTTTGTTTTATCCAAATTTTCAGGAGTGACCAACAATCCTTGAAGATCTTCGCCATTTAAGCCCGTATATTGTACTAGCTGAATATCTCCCCAGTTATACTCACTTTGTTGTGGATTGGTGTTAGAGATAACTTTAGGCTTGGAGAAATCCATTTCGCTAATGTATAGCTCTGGATAGTTTTTAAAGTTCCCTTTTCTCCAGATTAGTTTAGTAGCATTTTTAGCTTTGTTTGTAGATGTAAACGAAGCAGGTTCATCCATGGAGGTAGTTAAACTACCATTTTTGTACCAAGTATAACCAGCATTTTTAGATTGATGATTAAAGGTAGAGAGTAACAAACCCTCAGTCTCATCCATAAACTTGATGTCTTTATCTAAATGGATATAGCGATAGCTGGTATTGCTTTTGCGGCCATTGCCATTGGTTATGCATATAGGGGCTTGCTTGTTGCTAGTGTCAAACTTCCAAATATCAAATCGATCGTAAATGTATACATACTTATCTTCCTGGCTCCACCCAGCTACACCATATGCTCTAGGGTGTATGGGTTCGTCATTTAATTCATCATAAAAAGGAATTTCTAAATTTTTGCTCAAGGCAAGCTTGGTGCCTTTTTCAATATTATTTAAATACCAGATACTATCGTTTTGATTGTACCAGCAAAGGAAGTTTCCATCAGCAGAAAAGCTATAAGAATTAGCTAGTTTCTTTTCAATCAAACTCCTTTTTCCCGATTTTAAATCAATTTTGTAAGCGTCGCGTGCCCAAATAGCATTCCAAGATGAGGCGCGTAGGTATGGTGAGTCGTCGTAACCAATGGCAAAATTCCAGTTGCCTTTGTCGTATATGCTAACCGATTTCATCTCCTCAGTTTCTAACTGGTGAAGAGTTTTTTCTTTAATCAAGTAAACAGCTTTATATGAACGATCCTTATCTTTCTTAAGGTTTTTGTTTTGCATGGGTTGAAGCCTCTTGTCCTTCCAGTTCCATATGTCTACAAATACTTTCTCTTCTTTTAGTAAAGTGTCCTTTGGTTCTTCCTGAGGTCTTTTACCTACACCAAAGAATAACTTATCTCCTTTTTCCGAAAACCATAACGAACCTTTAGTATGTGCACACCAGTCTTTACTTAAATTAGCATGAGAGGTATCTATAACTGTGGTCAGTTTATTTTTATGCTCGGTCCAATGAAACAAGGAATAGGTTTTAACTTTAACGGTATCATTGCTGAATAAAAAACCTAATTGTGCAGCTTGTTCGTCGGTACTTATCGAGTGAAGTTTTCCTGTCTGATGAAATAAACTATCTATTTTAAGATTATCCGTATCTAGCCTTTTAATTTTAGTTTCTTCGATGCTGTCTCCTATAGACTGAACGACAAATAATCCTTTTCCAAACCTAGGTACTGAATAGTTAATTACTTTTTCAAAACCAACACTGTCGTTGGTGCTGGGTTTAAAAAAGGCTAATGTGGTACCTTTGGATTTAAACTTTTTAGCTGATTTCTTTTTAGTCTTTACGGAGTCTCGCTTAGTAGCCGCTTTATCAAGTGTTTTTATAGTTAATGCTACTTTGCTTGAGTCTTGTTGGGTAGTATCATTCTTAGATTTAGCTTTCATTTCTTTCTCAAAATGAGCAGCTATCCAATTGCCTTCTTTTTCAGGAACGCTAAATTTCTTAATTCTAGGATATTTTTTGATGAAACCTTCTTTTAAATTCCAGACACATAAAGTATCCTTGGGCATTTTATCGCTTTTGGTCTTCTTAAGCTTTAGCGCTTTAATGGTATCTGCTTCTGGCGTAATTTTAAAAGCAATAAAATCATTCTCAGGAGAAAATATAGCCTGTTTGCCTCTGGCAATTGAATCTAATGATTGGTTTGAAACATTGTAAAGGTATAAGAAACCGTCTCCCTTTTGAGGATTAATTTCATAAGAAACCCATTGACCATCATTCGATATTTTTTGGTTGGATAAAGATTTCCATCCATCATAATCGTGATAGGAAAGCGTTTTTTTGGATTGAGCTAAGCATATGTTGGAGATGAGTAATCCTATTATGAGTGTGATAATGTTGCGCATCGTTGATGAATTATAATTAACGATGTCAATTTATAAAAATATTTTTCTTTTGTAGGAAGAGGCTTTTGTTAATTGGGCCTAGTTTTGTGAAATGAATGCAGAAAGTGTTATATCAATGGATTAGTTTGACCAATATGAAATATCGATATATGCACCGTACAGTACCATTTCCTCATTTCTGATATCGCTTCGTAAACGTCCTTTAATCTGAACAAGTCGTATCTCGTTGTTGCTGTCTACAATTCTAATTTGTGCGATAGGGGAAGAATTGCCATTTATCCACTCGTTAAATGTTTTTACAAACGTAGGTACATCAGCGCCAACAATTAATGATTTAAAGCTACTAAAAGCAAAAGATGTACATTGTTCTAATCCTAATGATTTTTTAATTCCCTCAGATAAATTGAGGACATCATCCTTCACATTGTAAATCCAATAGCCTACAGCTCCTTCAGAATGTGGAGAACTACTATGATCTTTCAGTTTATGAAAACCTGGCATTTGATATCATTTTTGTCCTTTTCAATACTAACTCACGAAGTTACTAATTTTTGGCTATAATCTCCTGATTAATATTAGTAGTATCTAATAAAAAGGCCACTTCTCCATTGCCTAAAACACTTGCTGCAGAGATTTCTTTATGACTTTTAACCAACTCTCCCATAGGTTTTAAAACAGCTTGGTGTTGTCCAATAATTTGATCGGCAAATATGGCAATTCGCTTTTTGTTTTTGGTGATAACAATCATCTTAGCCATCTTTTTGGTTTCCCCATTTAATTCAAAGAGACTGCGTAATGAAATAAAAGGAATTAATTCCTCTTCATAATCGACAGTACCAAACTTTATTCTTTTTTCAACATCGGAGTAGTATTTCTGAGAACATTCATCCACATCTGAAAGAGGAATTAGGAACTTCATTTTACCTGAAGCCACTAAAAGTGTATCCAGTATAGCGATAGATTGTTGTAGTCGTATTGTAAAAGTTGTTCCTTCTCCTTGCGTACTGCTTATTTCCAACTCACCTCGCATTTTGGATATTTTCTGCTTTACAACATCCATCCCTACTCCACGACCAGAGATGTTGGTTACTGCATCGGCAGTAGAAAAACCGGGCAAACATATTAGGTTATAAATCTCTTTGTCGGTAAGCTTTGCGTCAGGTTCAATAAATCCCTTATCGATAGCATGTTTAAAAATCTTATTCTTATCAAAGCCTTTTCCATCATCTGATATTTTTATGAAGATAGTGTTGCCCGAACTACCTGCTTTTAATGTTATTTTACCCTTAGCGTCTTTGCCTTTTGATATTCTTTCTTCAGGTGTTTCAATACCATGATCGAGCGCATTACGGAGCATATGTACCATAGGTTCAGCAATCATATCTATAGAACTTTTGTCAAGCTCTGTTTCCATACCTTCAGTAACAAACTCTACCTTTTTTTCAAGGTTAAGAGAAATATCTCTGACTAAGCGATTGAACTTAGGTACAATATCTCTAATGGGAATGAGTCGGATATCTAGTGCGTTATTCCTAAATTGTTTAGATAACCTATCCAGTTTCTCAATTTGTGGCCTAATGCTGGCACATGCAATTTCCGTAGAGCTTAGGTTTAATTGAGATGATGTGGTAATTAATTCGCTTACCAAATACATGAGGTAATCTAGCTTTTCTGATTCAACCGATACACGATTCATGTTTTGCTTAATTGAAGCAATCATAGTATCTGTGTTTGTTGCTTTAGTTTGCTGTGGGTTTATGATTGGTGCAATTGGATCTTTTATTTCCGGTGCTTCCTTTGCTTCTCGTGCTTCCTCTTCTAGTTGAAGCTGTTTTTGATTGAGGTCCAGCTGTCCATCTTTAAAAATATCAAAATCGGCCACTTTACGGATAATGCAGAACTCATATACAAACATGAGTGCTTCTTCAATATCGTTATTATCAAAGTTGCCTACTACAAAAATGCTCCATCGTTCTTCCTCATTGGAATCTACGGGTAAAGGATTGATTGAGCGAATTTCTCCAATTTCTGCTAAATCTTTGACAGCATAAAATATATTGATACGTCTATCTACCACACTCTGATTGGTATGCATGATGATATTGTAGGTAACCATATCTTTATCCGTCAACTGTTCAATATGAATTTCTTTTTGAGAAGACTCATTAGTTGCTTTAAGAGAATAGCTTTTGCACCAGTCAATAAGTTGTTCTTGTTTTTCCTTGCATTCGACACAATTATGATTTTCGTCTTTTAATAAAGCAAAAAGTTGATCTACAATAATCAACGTAGTGCTTAATATTTCCTTATCAACATTAAGTTTTCTACTTCTTATTAAATCGTAGATGTTTTCTGCTTGATGAGTAAGTTCGCCCATCGCTGTGTAGCCATACATGCCACTGACTCCTTTTATGGTATGCATAACCCTAAATACCTCTTGAATTAATTCGAGATTATTTGGATTTTCTTCCAATTGAAGAATGATACTTTCCATTGAGTTTAGCAGGTTAGTTGCTTCTTCAATAAAAAGATGTTTAAACTGAGAAATATTATTGACGTCTAAGTTATTGTTATCCATAACACACTATATTGAACAAAGTGTAAAAGAAGGTTGAAGAGAGCAGATTTTATTGGTCTGCTCTCGTTTGAAATTTATTTATGAGTGGCACTTACATCGATTCGTACCCTGTAATGTCAGATTCCAATCCTTTTAGATCTATATCAATAGCAGGAACATTGGTTTTTGCTTCGGTTGCAGGAGCTTTAGATTTGCCGTTTGTCTTTTTTTGAGCCTCTTCTGTTACATATGACTTTTGTCTCCAATTCTGACCGTTATTATCTTCAAGTTTAAAGAACTGAGTAATTCTTTCCAGATCTGATGCCTGGGCTGCCATTTCTTCTGAACTACCAGCCATTTCTTCGGATGATGAAGCATTTTGTTGAGTCACCATACTTAATTGCTGTACGGCTGTATTTACTTGGTTAACTCCAGATTCTTGTTCTCTACTGGCAGATGCAATCTCTTCAACTAACCTAGATGTTTCTTGAATATCAGGGACAATTGATTTTAGTAATGAATTTGATTCTTCTGTCATTTTTAGGCCGTTTTGGGCCAGCGAAACTATTTCGCTTGCGGCTAACTGACTTCTTTCGGCTAATTTTCTAACTTCTGCAGCTACTACAGCAAAACCTCTTCCCTGGTCACCTGCTCTAGCTGCCTCTACGGCTGCATTAATTGCTAGTAGATCTGTTTTTTCTGCTATTTCAACAACTACATTAATTTTTGCGAAGATATCTCTTACTGCATTCATGCTGTCTTCTGAAGCTACGGCCACCTGCTCTGCTGAGTTTGAGGCTTTGCCAGACATATCCATGGTTTTAATGGCATTTTCAGTATTCTGTTGAATGTTAGCAGCCATTTCTTCCATTGATGAAGAAACTTCTTCTGCAGCAGCTGCCTGTTCGCTAACTCCAGATGAAATTTGCTGTGCTCCAGAACTAAGTTGTTGACTGGCGCCTGCTATATTATCGGAACCTGTTTTAATATCGCTAACAATATTTTTAAGGCGTAAAATCATTTTTCTAAGAGAATTTGCTAATTCACCTATTTCATCATTTTGGTCTATATCAATTATTGCCATCAGGTTTCCTTCTGCAACTTTATTAGCAAAGCTTAAAGACTTATTGATTGGGTTAACCATACTACGTGTGATAAAAACGGCAAGTATAATGGCTATGATAGCAGCTAGTACAATAAAAATAATTACTCCTGTTCTTGTTCTTGCAGCCTCTCCCAACATCACATCATCGGTTAGAATAGAGTCTTCTGATTGTTTAACTGCCTTTTTAAATAAGCTCCCAACTTCATCTAAATGAACCATGGTTTCAGTTTGGTAAATCTTATTGGCTTCTTGCATCCCAGCTAAATGGTTTTCAAACCAATTACTAAACTCATCGATGTGGGATATAACATCTTGTGTATTAGGAAGGATTGTTGAAGTGTAAAACTGTCGTGCTTGGTTTCTATTTCCTTCTGAAAGAAAATTTTCAGCAGTATGAATACTGGTGTGTAATATATTGTGTGCAGCAGTAATTTCCTTTACCAAAATGTTAACATCGGAATGTAAATCGGCAAGTTCTTGTAACTCATCTGAGTGTAGCCATTTTCCAAAATTACACTGATTAGGGTCTTTAATTACATCAATAATATTACTGTTATTTAAAAATATAGCATCCTTAACTTTGTTTAACCAATTGGTATGGTCGAGCTCAGCCTGTCTTAGCATAACAGCTATTTTCCAGTCCATGTGCTCAAATACATCCGAAATTTTAATAGCAGACTTATGTAGGTTGATATGCGGTTCTTCAATATCATCAAAAATGTGTTTTAAATCTGGAGCTAATTCCTCTGCATGTGCTCTACCTTCGCCGTAATACCATTTACCAAATGCACATTTATGATGGTCCGTTTGTACGTCTAATGTGGTCACTTTTTCGTCGGTAAGTAACTTACTTACTTGATTAGCCCATAGCAAGTGATCTACATATTTTTCTTCTAGATCCGCTCTAAGCTTGTTACCATCAATTACTTCTTCGGCGTCAGATACAATTCCACCAATTCCAAAAATTGCCCAAAATCCAGTTACAACCATTACTAAAATAATTGCGCCAAAGGCAATGCCAAATTTTCTACCTAATTTTATATTATTCCAATTCATTTTTAATCGTATTAAGGTGATATTTGTTTTTAATGTGTGTAGTAAAGAGCTTTAACTAGCTTCTTCTTTTAGTTGAATGATTTCATCGGTTCCAATGGCGGCCTCAAGGTTGAGGAGCATAATAAATTTGCCGTCTCGGTGTACAACCCCTTTTATATATTCCGAGTTATAACCTTGTCCCACTTCAGGTACAGGCTTAATATCAGATTCCGTGATTTCTATTACATCTACCACTTTATCTGATTTAGCCCCAATGATGTGCTCTTTTTTGTTCAGTATTAAGTTTAACACTATAACTACAAATTTTGCCTTCTCAGGATAGTCATCCAGATCGAATTTTAATCTGGTGTTAACAACAGGAATAACATGACCTCGAAAGTTGACCACTCCAGAGATGGATGGAGGAGCTTTGGGTAAGTGGGTAATCGTGTGTTCATCTCCAGTTTCAATAATCTCCAAAACTTTATGTACACTTACTGCAAAAAGTTCTTCTTGTAAGCGAAACAAAAGGTAGGAGTTTGATGATTTTGAATCCATGATTAAGTTTTATGATTTATGGTCTGTTTATTTTACTAGGTCAAAGTTAATGGATGCCTATATTGGTTTGAATACCAATTATTACTGTTTGTAGAAGTAAATAGTACTGTGTTTTATAACCTCAAATACCTAGTTGACTATTGGGTTACTGAATGTGGTTTATCCAATTTGTTTTATGCTGATTGGTCTAAATGCTATTATATCAGTATAGTTAGTTCTGTTGGGTTGTATGTATGCCTAACCCTTTAGTATTATTATACGCATAACCCAATAGTACTGAATTAGATAATTAAGAGTATATTTTGAGTTTTAATGCGATTAATAAGTAACAACCTTCTATTTTTGACGTAGCCAAGATCAGTGGATGCTATTCCTAAAGAAAGGAAAATAAGCTATATTCATATATATTTAATATATTTCATGTCATACTCAGAAATTGATGTTTTAATTGTAGCGGAAAATCAGGATAACATTAAGTTGTATGATTTAATATTGCGCAATAATGATTATAGAATAAAGTCTGTGTCGAACGTGCTTGACGCTATTTCTGAGACGAAGGATAAACGAGTTAAAGTTGTATTGTGCGACAGTTTGGCTGTAGAGGAGCAAGTGATTGTTTTTTTTGAAAAACTAGAGCTCCATGATGCATGTATTCAAAAAATACTGGTGGCTGATTTTATTGACCACATTAATATTTCTGAGGTTATAAGCAGAGGACGGATTTTTAATTATATAAAAAAACCGATAGAGCCCAAACGTATAAATGTAGTTGTGCATAAGGCTTTGGAACAATATGGCTTGCTAAAGAAAAATGAGGAATTACTTATTAATGTTAGAGAAAAAAATTTAGAGTTAAGAGAGTTAGTTAATGAGCTAAAAGAAGAGGAAGAGAAGTTCCGAAATATATTTAATTCTAGTCCAGACCCCAAATTTATTATAGACGGTTCAGGCGTAATTTTAGAGACTAACCCTAAGGCAATTATCTTCTGCTGTAAAGATAAGTGTTCTTGTAAAGGAAGGACTGTTTTTGAGGTTGTAGCAAAAGATGATGTTATTAAGTTATCAAACTATGTTAATCAATTAAATTCTGGTAAGAACGAATGGTTAGAGATAAGAGGAAGGTCAGAAAGCGGAAATAAAAGACAATATGAATTAACAAGTAGCCCACTTAAGTATAAAGGTGCAAAAGCTTTTATATTGATTTTTCGAGATGTATCGGAAAGAAAGGAGATGCAAAAGAAAGTGATGCAGACTGTTATTCAAACAGAGGAAAAGGAAAGACGAAGGTTTGCACAAGAACTGCATGATGGAATAGGGCCGTTATTATCTACTACTAAATTGTACTTGCAGTGGTTTAATAAACCACAAGCTAAAATGGATAAGGGAGTTATTATTTCAAAAATGGAGGAAACCTTAGATGAAACTATTTTAAGTTTAAGGGAGATATCGAACAATATAAGTCCTAATACTTTAATGACGTTTGGCTTGGAAAGCGCATTAAGAAAGTTTATTAGTAGAATAAATAATGTAAGTAAAATTCAAATTAATTTTAATTGTGTTTTACAGCAAAGGCTAGAACAGCAGGTTGAAATAACGATATATCGACTGGTATGTGAGCTTATCCATAATTCATTAAAACATTCCAATGCTAAAACAATTAAAATATCTATTAAAGATATGGATATAATAGATGTTTGCTATATGGATGATGGAGATGGGTTTGATGTAGAACATGTAATAAAACAAAACAAAGGTTCTGGCTTGGTAAATATTATTAATCGTGTAGAAAGTTTAGGAGGAGAACATCATATTTCCTCCAAAAAAGGAGCAGGGACCAAAATAGAAATAGGTTTAAATAAATAATTCTTAATAATCATAATTTGTATGAGTAACGCAAAACTTTTTCTTGTTGATGATCATCTAATATTTAGAGAAGGACTTAAGAATCTTATTGAGATTGAAGGTATTGGGACTGTGGTTGGGGAGTCGTCTAATGGTAAGGATTTTCTTGAGAATTTTGAAAAGAGCAGCCCTGATTTAATTTTAATGGATATTTCCATGCCCATTATGGATGGCATTGAGGCTACCAAAAAAGCCATTAAAGTAATGCCCGACTTAAAAATTATGGCACTTTCGATGAATGGTGATGAAGAATACTACTACAAAATGATAGAAGCTGGTGTTAAAGGTTTTTTATTAAAGGATAGTGGTATTCGAGAGATTGAAAAAGGAATTAAAGCTGTATTGGATGGAGACTCGTACTTCTCAAATGAATTACTTAGAAGAATAATTACCAATCTTGGGAAGCCAGTTGAGAAAAAAACAGGAGAAAAGGAGTTGTTGTCATCCAGAGAACATGAAGTATTAGTTGAAATCTGTAACGGATTAACAAATGAAGAAATTGCCACAAAACTATTTATTAGTGCTCAAACGGTAAAGGGACATCGAAGTAGTTTGTTATCCAAAACAAATTGTAAAAATAGTGCCAGTTTAGTGATGTATGCTATTAAAAATAAATTAGTAGAAATATAAAAGATGCTTACTGGATGAATGATGATTTGATTGGTAATTGGAAAGGACAATTAAAAATACTTCAGGAATTAACAAAGGCCCTTAATGTTGTGCTATTGAAAGTAAATGGAGAAAGGCATGAGGTTGTAACCTCTGCATTTTCTATTGATGATAGTAGCGATAGCAGCATTGATTTAAACTTTGGAGAATCAAATGATAGATTAGTAAAATACCAAATTTTATCAGAGGATGATGTTTGGGGTTTATTAGTACTTATATTTAGGAATGGATTCGATATGGCTTCCATAACTCCCCATGTTAATACGATTATAAAGATAATATCAGATCAACTTCTTCTTGAGAAACTCAAAACTAGCACTTGTAATAATTCTCAAATAGAACCTATTGCTTTAGATTACTTTTTAGAGGCCATAAATGGCGTGCCGTGGAGACTAAATTTGCATACTAATAGATTTACATATATTGGAGATAATTCTGAAAAAATTCTAAGTTATACACTTAAAGATTGGCCTGATTTACAAAGTTGGAGTAAAACTATACACCATGACGATAGAGAGAAGGCAACCAACTATTGTTTTAAAAGGACAGTTGCTGGAGATGATCATGTATTTGAATATCGCTTAATTAAAAAGGATGGGAGTATCGTTTGGATAAGAGATATTGTAAAGTTAATTATTGACAGTAATAAAAAAGTCAGAGAATTATCGGGCTTAATGGTAGATATAACCCATGTAAAGGAAAAGGAACTTGAGTTAGAATTATTAAATAATAGATTAAAATTTATCTTAAAAGCCACTAATACAGAGCTCTCGATTGTAGATGAAAATGGTAGAATCATATTTCATAGTCATGAAGATGTACAAAAGATTACTCAAAAGTGCCATAGTTATTATGCAGGACTTAATGATAAATGTGATGAATGTCCCCGACGAAAGTCAAATAAATCACTGTCCGATTTTACTTACCAAACTGGAGACAAAACTATACAAGTGCTTGCATATCCGTTTGAGATAGGGCCTGGGATATGGCATATGGCCGAAGTTCGAATGGATGTAACTAAGAGGCATAATAACGAAAAACAGATAGAATTATTAAAAAATACATTAGAGTTTAGCATGGATGCAGGTCGTATTGCATTTATTGAATATGATTTACATAAAGGGAGTTTTAAATCTAATCAGGTTTTTAAGGAGATTACTGGTTTTGATTTTCAGAATGAAGAAGTGGCATGGGAATGGTTAAGGTCTAGGATTCATACTCAAGACTTAAAACGATTAAATTCAGCATTCAATCGGGCTTTGAAGTCCGAAGGCAAAAGAATAAATGCTGAGTTTCAGTTTTTAGATAAATCGAATGAGTATATATGGGTAAAATTTACTGGTCAATTATTACCTAAGGATAATAAGGAAATACATATAACAGGTGTATTAATAGATATTACGGATACGAAAAAACTAATGGCAGCATTGCTACTAGAGCGTAATAAGAGTTTGCAGGCGAGCGAAACTAAATCAATGTTTTTAGCCAACATGTCTCACGAAATTCGTACTCCAATGAATGCTATTACTGGATTTGCTGAGCTACTTACAAAGTATATAAAGAAAAACCCGTATAAAGATTATCTGGATTCTATTAAATCAAGTGGAAATGTTCTGCTCGCCTTAATAAATGATTTACTTGATTTAGAGAAGATCGAGGCAGGTAAAATGATTATTCGTAAAGAAAATACGAATTTTGTACTTCTTCTTAAAGAGATGGAACAAACATTTTCAATGCACTTTAAAGAGAAGAATCTTAAGTTTAAAATTAAAACACCTGAAGACTTTCCTAAATTAATATACATAGACTCGCTTAAAATTAAGCAGATACTTATAAATCTAGTAACTAATGCAATAAAGTTTACTTCAGAAGGATGTGTCGAAATTCAGAGTTCTTTTACAATGGATGGTGATAATACGCAGGGGATATTAACTATTCTGGTAAAGGATACCGGTATCGGAATTGAGCAAAGTAAACAGGAAAGTATTTTTGAACCTTTTGTGCAAGATAAAAGTCCAACCCAGAAGAATCATCAAGGAACAGGTTTAGGTTTATCTATTGTGCAAAACTTGGTTAAAATGATGGGTGGAAAGCTTGCATTAGAGAGTAGGGTAGGAGCAGGAAGTTCTTTTATTGTGAATATTCCTTATGTTAAAACAATAAATAAAGATGTTGATGTAGGCGAAGAGGATATAACGCTAGATATAAGGTTTAATAAACAAAGGGTTTTAATAATAGATAATGTAAAAACCAATCTATTATTACTATCAGCTATATGTGCAAACCTTAACTTAGAATGTTATGAAGTTCTGCGTGAAGAAGAAGCATTAGGTACAGCATTAGAGGTGCAACCTGATCTTATTTTTATGGATATTAGGATTCCTAAATCGAATGATTATAAGGTGTTGAAAAGCATAAGAGAAAAGGATGAACTTAAAGATACTCCAGTAATTGCAGTTTCTTCTTCGAGCAGTTTTAAGAGGCAAGTTGATGTTCTTGAAAAAGGATTTAATGGGTACATTTCTAAACCGATAGCACAACATAAGCTTATTAATGAAATTCAAAATTTCATCAAGTCTGAATCTGCATACGATTGTCAAGAAACACGTGAGGCTGAAAGTGTTTTATTAAAACCAGAAGATTTTTCCTACGTAAAAAAATATTTTGTTGATGAATTAGTGCCGCGTTGGAGAGATTTGCTTGATATGCTCTCAACGGATGAGTTGAATATATTTATTGAAAAGTTGGAGTTTTTAAATCATAAAGTTGAGTGGAGTGAGAACATTGTATATACTAAAAATATTAAGGATGCTTTTAGAGCATTTGACTTTGAAGAAATTCAAAAGTTATTAACGAATTTTAATAGCATTAACGATAAAGTAAATGAATTATAAACTATATGTAGCGTAGGGAATATTGGACATTCTAAAAAAAATTAGATGAATAAAATAGTAGCGCTATACTAGCTCATTAATAAACTTTCAAAAGATTAAGTATAAAGTAATTATCTATGAAAAAAAGAATACTCGTTGTTGATGATAACCCGAAGAATCTTCAAGTTATCGCAGCACTTCTTAATGAGAATAATTATGCGGTAGATATAGCCATGGATGGAAAACATGCCATTAGGTGGGTGAAACGTTGTTCTTTTGATGCTATATTATTGGATGTCATGATGCCAGAAATGAATGGTTTTGAGACTTGCGAAATAATAAAACAAGACCCTAGCAATAAAGATGTGCCCGTAATTTTTTTAACGGCACTTAATGATATAGATAGTATTTCGGAGGGCTTTGAAAAAGGAGGCGTTGATTATTTAACAAAACCATTCAATCATAAAGAATTGTTGATGAGACTAGGTACTCATGTGGAGTTGAAGCGCTCTCGCGAAAAATTGGTTGACCTTAATGGTTGGTTATTGGAAGAGGTGAATAAAAAAACAGCTGACTTGAAGGAAAGTAATGATAAGCTAACTAAAGCAAATACTGAACTAAAGGAATTTGATTTAGTGAAGAGTGATTTCTTAAATTCGATAAGTCATGAATTAAGAACTCCTTTGAATGGTATTGTTGGCTCAATGAATTTGTTAAGGTCATTTGATCATGATGATCATGTAAAAGAAGTATTGGATTTATTGGAATCTTCTGTAGTTAATTTAGAAAAGTATTCGTATTCAGCATTGCAAATTTCAAATCTACAGATTAAAGGAGAAAGTCAGTTAAATATTAAGGCCGTCGATATTAATGCTTTAATTAGGTCGATGCTACCTTCGTTAAAAAGGAAAACTGAAAGAAAGGATATTGAATTAGTTTTTACAACACATTGCAACCAAGCGGTTGTGAATGCAGATATTGAATATCTTCAGAATGCAATGGCGGCCTTAGTTGAGTGCTCCATTATTTTCACAAAAGAAGGCGAGGTAAATATTGATATCTCAGATAAAGATGAAGGGTATGTAGAGATATCGATTATTGATAAAGGAAGTCTTTATAATGGCACTGATTTAAAGCACTTTTTTAAGTCTATTACCGGTAAGAATTATCAGTTCCAACGTAATAATGCCATGGAATTATACCTGGCTAAAATGATCATTCTTTTACACAATGGCAAAATTGAGTTTAATAACCTCGAGAATGAAAGTGGAACCAAAACTTCGTTTTTTCTACCTCTTCAGTTGGCTGTATTGAATGAAGAATAGATAGTGATATACTTACATAAGTTTTAGGATGAATTATAAGGTTGTTTTAATAATTGTATTTCAACTACTAATAGGTGGTGAGTTGTTTGCAGAGAAGGGAAAGAGAATACTATTGGTTAGTTCGTACAACTCTAGCTATCCAACTTATTTTGATCAAATTAATGGAGTGAAATCCATACTTGATGAAGCAGGTGTTGCTATTGATGTTGAATCTTATGATAGTAAGCGGTTTAGACAAAAGGAATATAGGGATATATTTTATGATTTAATAGAATACAAAATCAATCAAGGTATCAAATATGATGCAATTTTGGCCTGTGACGATAATGCCTTAAAGTTTGTTAATGAGCATCAACTAAATCTTTTTAAGAATCTTCCTATTGTTTTTTGCGGTATTAACGATATAGAATTAGCTATCAATCAAAACAATAATCGTTGGATTACTGGAGTGGTTGAGGAAGTTTCGGTAAAGGATAATATTTGTTTAATGAAACAAATGTTTCCTAATGCGAAAAGATTAAATATTCTATCTGATAATACTACGACAGGGGTAGCCATACAGAGTCAAATCAGGCAAAATATGAAACGGTCTGACATCGTCGAATTAAACTTTATTTCGTTGGATACTTTGTCATTTGAAGAATGGGAAGTTCAATTATCATTACTGGAGAAAGAAGAGCCAAGTCTATTGGTTTCGGCATTAAGAGATAGAAATAGTAAATCGCTTGATTTTGATAGAAGCCTAGCGTTACTAAAAAGGAAAGCAAGTACTCCATTGTTTCACCTGTGGCATCATGGTCTGGGTAATGGTATTTTAGGGGGTAAATTAGTAAGTCTCTTCGAGCAAGGTAAATATGCAGCTTTGGTAATTAAAGAAATTATAGCAGGTAAGGATGTTGCTGAGATAAAGGTGCAGACTTTAAGTCCTAACTTCTACGAGTTTGATTATAATGAATTAGTTAAGTATGAAGTTGATATTGATAAATTACCTAAGAATTCAAAAATTATTAATAAACCAATTAGTATAATTTCTCAGAATAAAAAAGCCATTTTAGGTATTGTAATATTTATGTTAATTCAGGCTGTTTTGATAATTTATCTGCTTAGGAATATTAGAAAAAGAAAAAAGGCTAAGAATGAATTAGAATACAGTAATGGTGAGTTAAATGAAAAGAATAATCAATTACTAGCAGCGGAAGAGGAGCTTAGGGCAAATATAGAAGAGTTAGCTTCAAAGCGAAATGAGCTCGAAACTAGTGAGGAAAGATTTAGGTTGGCCATACTAGGATCAAATGATGGAGTGTGGGATTGGAACTTAATAAACAATCAGGTGTACTTATCTCCACGTTGGAAATCAATAATTGGTTATTTAGATAATGAACTTGTGAATGAATTAAGTACATGGCAGGATCTAGTTTTTGAGGAGGATTATCCAGAGGCACTTGCTCAGGTAAGTGGGTTTATAGAAGGTTCCTCCGAAACGTACGAGGTTCGATTTAGAATGAAACATAAAGATGGGCATTTAGTACCTGTTTTAGCGAGGGGTTATATGATGCGTAATTCTCAAGGTAAGGCATATCGTATTATAGGAACACATCAAGATTTAACTTCGAGCTATGAATATGAGCAAAAACTAAAAGAACAGTTAGAAGAGAATCTATCGTTATATGAAGAATATCGAACGATAAGTGAAGAGTTGCATGTAAAGAATGATGACCTTTCTGCGGCTGAAGAGGAGCTTAGGGCAAATAATGAAGAATTGTTTCATACGAACAAAAACCTTATTGAAAGTGAGGGGAGATATAGATTATTGTTTAATAATTTGAATGAGGGTTTTGCTTTGCATGAAATTGTGGTTGATGAAAATAATATCCCTGTTGATTATATTTTTAGAGATGTTAATCCTGTTTTTCTGTCACGTATTGGGATGGAATATGAAGATATAATCGATAAATCGGCTAAAGAATTATTTCCTAATACTGAGATTGAATGGATTGACAGATTTGGGGAAGTTGCTTTAACAGGGAATTCGGATAGGTTTATTAATTATGCCTCCACTATAAATAAGTACTATGAAACCCATGTTTTTTCTCCTAAAAAAGGATTCTTTGCAGCTATTTTTAATGATATAACAAATAGAAAAGAAGCTGAACTAGCTTTAAAAGGGAGCGAAGAAAGGTTCAAGAAGATATTTGACTCTAGTAAAACTGTAATGCTGATTATAGACCCTGAAACTGCTTCGGTGATTGACTCTAATGTGAGTGCGTGTGCGTATTATGGTTATTCTAAGGAAGAATTGAATCAAATGCCGTTAAAAAATATCAACCTACTTAGTGTGGATAAGATTAAAGAGAAAGTTGGCTTGTCTTTATCGAAGGGAAGAACCTATTATAGGTTTGAGCACATTCTTAAATCAGGAGAGATCCGAAATGTAGATGTTTACACTTCTCCAATTGAGATGGAGGATAGAAAACTATTGCACTCAATAGTAATAGATGTAACGGAATCTGTTGAAGCCGATCTTCAGCTTAAAAAAATAAATCAGCGATTTCAAGGTTTGGATAATATCGTGCATTATCAGGCCAAATCCATTAATGATCTTATGAACTTTACACTGAAGGAGATTATTAAATATACACATAGTGATACTGGGGCTGTGTATGAATATGATGATAGAAAAGGAATTTTCATCCTAAATGACTGGTCAGAAGCTGTTCATTTAACCCATGAAGCAGTGGCGGATGGTGCTTTAGAAAAGCTAGACTGTTTAAGTAGAGCTGTGATTACAAAAGAGGTTGTTATTGTAAATAACCCGTCAAAAAAATATTCATTTCAAAAAGGCGATATTCTTCAAGGTGATTTGATGAAATCTATTACAATACCAGTACTTGATAATGGAGCTGTAGTAGCTTTATTTTGGTTGGCAGGTAAGAATAGATTATACTCAAAATTTCATGCCGAGCAAATTAAGCTTTTATTGGATACTGCATGGATTTTAGTAGAAAAGCAACGCATGCAGGATACGAAAAATTAATCACAGACTAAAATACAAAAAAGCCATCCCGATTTCTCGAGATGGCTTTCTATTATCTGAATTTTAGAACTTCTATATATTTACTCGCCAGCTTGAAGCAATAAGCCCAAGATGTCGGTTGCAGCTTTTGATACTGAAGTACCAGGACCAAAAATAGCTACTGCACCAGCCTCGTAAAGGTAATCGTAATCTTGTGCTGGAATAACACCACCACAAATTACCATAATATCCTCACGACCAAGTTTCTTTAATTCAGCAATGATTTGCGGAACTAAAGTTTTGTGACCTGCAGCTAATGAAGATACACCAACTACGTGTACATCATTTTCAACAGCTTGTTTTGCCGACTCTGCTGGAGTTTGGAACAATGGTCCCATATCTACATCAAAACCTATATCAGCGTATCCTGTTGCAACAACTTTGGCACCACGGTCATGACCATCTTGTCCCATTTTTGCAATCATAATACGAGGTTGACGACCTTCTTTTTCGGCAAACTGTTTAGCTAAACCACAAGCTTTTTCAAACTCTTCGTCTTTTCCAGCTTCGCTAGAGTAAACGCCACTAATTGAACGAATCACAGCTTTATATCTTCCTACAATTGTTTCACAAGCATCAGAAATCTCACCTAAAGAAGCACCTTTTTGAGCAGCATCAACAGCTAACTCAAGTAAATTACCATTTTCTGTTTCAACAGCTTTGGTGATAGCAGCAAGAGCAGCTTGACACTCATCCTCATTACGCTCGTCTTTCAATTGCTTTAAACGATCGATTTGAGATAAACGTACAGCTGAGTTATCAATATCTAAGATGTCGATTGGATCTTCTTTCTCCAAACGATATTTGTTAGTACCAACGATAGTTTGTGAACCAGCATCAATTTTTGCTTGCGTACGTGCCGCAGCTTCTTCAATGCGCATTTTTGGTACACCACTCTCGATAGCCTTAGCCATTCCACCTAGTTCTTCAACCTCTTCGATTAAAGCCCATGCTTTTTCTACTAAGTCATTAGTTAACGACTCTACATAGTAAGAACCAGCCCAAGGGTCAACAGCTTTTGTGATTTGAGTTTCGTCTTGAATATAAATCTGCGTGTTACGTGCAATACGAGCAGAAAAGTCAGTTGGTAACGCAATAGCTTCATCCAATGCATTGGTGTGAAGTGATTGTGTGTGACCTAAAGCAGAAGCCATAGCTTCAATACAAGTACGACCTACGTTGTTAAATGGATCTTGCTCAGTTAACGACCAACCTGAAGTTTGCGAGTGAGTACGTAACGCTAATGATTTAGGGTTTTTAGGATTGAATTTCTTTACAATCTTAGCCCAAAGCATACGTCCTGCACGCATTTTAGCAATCTCCATAAAGTGGTTCATTCCGATAGCCCAGAAGAAAGATAAACGAGGAGCAAAAGCATCAATGTCCATTCCTGCGTTTGTTCCAGCACGTAAGTACTCTAATCCATCAGCTAAAGTATATGCTAACTCAATATCTGCAGTTGCACCAGCTTCTTGCATGTGGTAGCCTGAGATAGAAATAGAGTTAAACTTAGGCATCTTTTGAGAAGTGTACTCAAAGATATCAGCAATCACTTTCATAGAAAATTTAGGTGGGTAGATATATGTGTTACGCACCATAAATTCTTTTAAGATATCATTCTGGATAGTACCAGAAAGCTCTTCTAATTTAGCTCCTTGCTCTAAACCTGCAACAATGTAGAATGCTAATACAGGAAGTACAGCACCGTTCATTGTCATCGATACAGACATCTTATTCAATGGAATACCATCAAAAAGAATACGCATATCTTTGATTGAATCGATTGCTACACCTGCTTTACCTACATCACCTTCTACACGCTCATGATCTGAATCATAACCACGGTGAGTAGCCAAGTCAAAAGCAACTGAAAGACCTTTTTGTCCTGCAGCTAAGTTTCTTTTATAAAAAGCATTTGACTCCTCTGCAGTAGAGAAACCAGCATACTGGCGAACTGTCCAAGGACGCATAGCATACATACCTGAGTATGGTCCGCGTAGGTATGGAGGAAGACCTGCAGCATAATTCAAATGCTCCATTCCTTCTAAATCAGTTGCTGAATATGCACTTTTAACCGGGATACGCTCTGGAGTTACCCAGTCCTTCTTAATCCCATGTTTCTTCTCCCACTCTTTGGCTTTAACACCACCGCAAGGAGAACTTTTTTTGAAATCTATATTTTTAAAATCTGGTCGCATAATTAATTAGATAAAAGTATAAAGTATAAAGACAAAAGAATTGATCAGTTACTTTATATACTTTGATTTTAATGCAAATAACATTCTTTGAATTTCCTGAATTTGAGTTTGAACAGGTTCAAATTCCAATTCGGGAATATAATTTAGGTCAACACAAAGGATTAATTGTGTTTCTAGTTCAAAACAAGAACCGTATGCAATGTCTAAAAAGCGATTAAAGTCTTTGTCTGTCCCACGTCCTGCTCCTTCTGCTATGTTTGAAGGAATCGAAACGACGGATCGTCTAATTTGACTTGTTAAGCCAAAAGTTTCTTCATTTGGCAATTGCACAGTTAAACTATATACAGTTTTAACTAGTACTCTTGATTTTTGCCAAACTTTTAATTCTCTAAAATTATGCATTTTAAAGTCTTTGTACTTTTGTCTTTATACTTTTGTCTATTACTCGATACTTGTATCTCAGTGCTCTTATAGTCCTAATTGGCTACTAAATCCTTGAAGTGTTTCAAGAACGTTAGAACGAACATTGACGAAGTTAGTGATACCTTGAGCTTTTAGGTCGTCCGCGCATTTTGGTGCACCAGCAACAACGAAAATAGCCTCTCCATTAATTGCTTTGAAAGCAGCAGGAGCAGCATCAACATATTCATCATCAGAAGAACAAAGAACGATAATATCGGCACCGGCAGCTTTAGCAGCTTCTACACCTTCTTCTACTGTAGCGAAACCATTATTGTCAATAGTCTCATAACCCGCACACTCAAAGAAGTTAGCAGAGAATTGTGAACGTGCTAAACGCATATTTAAGTTACCATAAGTAAGCATAAATACTTTTGGAGTTTTAGCAGCTCTCTCTGTAGTTAAACGAAGTGCTTCAAACTCTTCTGCTCCACGGAATTTAACGATAGGCTCAATTACTGTATCGCCAGAACAACATTTAGCAGAACTTGAAGTAACATTACCTGCAACCTCAGCAACTTTTTCATTACCGTTAGGGAACTGGTTTGTTCCTAATAAGTTCTCACGACGAGTAGCGATAGCTTTTTTACGTTTGTCAGCACTTTCTTTAACTTTAGCCTGAACAAAACCTTCTTGTAAAGCAGCAAGGTATCCACCTTTTTCTTCTACCTCAACAAATAAAGCCCATGCTTGCTGAGCGATGCTGTTTGTAAGGTTTTCGATATAATATGAACCAGCAGAAGGGTCGGTTACTTTATCAAAATGCGACTCCTCTTTTAATAATAGCTGTTGGTTACGTGCAATTCTTTCAGAGAATACATCCGACTCCTTATAAATAGTATCGAATGGTTGAACAGTTAACGAGTCAGCTCCTCCTAGAGTAGCAGACATAGCTTCTGTTTGAGTACGTAGCATGTTTACATATGGATCGTAAATTGTTTTGTTCCACTGAGAAGTTTCGCAATGAATAGCCATTTTTGTAGGCTCTAAACCAGCTGGCTTGTACGATTTAACGATAGTTGCCCAAAGCATACGTGCAGCACGTAACTTAGCAATTTCCATAAAATAGTTTCCACCTACGCCAAAGTTAAACTTTAATGCGGAAGCAGCGTCATTTACTGAAACTCCTCTTTCGGTTAATTGAGTGATATACTCAGTACCCATTGAAAGAGCAAATGCTAACTCTTGTACGATAGAAGAACCTGCGTTGTTGAAAAGACGACCGTTAACGCAAATAGTTTTGAAGTTTGGAAGGTTAGCTCCTGCTTCAACCACTTCTTTAGCGTGATCGAACATAGCTTCGAAACCTTGGCATGTTTTACCAGAAGTAGTTAAGCATCCTAAAGTATCAAAGTTAATTGACCCTTTGACGCTAGCAAGATCGCGGTTGTTTTTCTTCAGGTTAGCAACAACAGCTTTTAAAAGCTTTTTGCTGCCGTGCTTAGTAGAAAAGTTAAGCTCTACTGCCTCCGAAATAATGTTTTTTAATACTGTGTCTACCTCAGTATCAAAATCCTCTATTTCGTTGCAAAAACAAAATCCTAGTGAAGTAATACCTTTTGTAAGAACATCTAAAGCCTTTTTGTTAGAGGCTACAGCATTAACTACTTTAATGTCTTGACGAACATACCAGTCGTTGTCTTTTTTTGTTCCTCTAATGTAAGGGAACTCACCAGGAAGGCTATCCAGGTACTTAACCCCTTCAAGATCTTCGGAACGATAAAAAGGATTAACATTGAAGCCCTCGTTTGTTTTCCAAACAAGCTTTCTTTCAAAGTCAGCTCCTTTTAAATCCGCTGTGATTTTGTCCATCCACTGTTCTGTGGTAATGGCTGGAAAATCACTTAATAACGGCTTTTTAGTTTTATCTGCCATAATATAACTGTATAACTGTTTGTTTTTTTCAGACCGCAAAATTAAGCCTTTTCAGTAAATTAATGAATTTATTAGGAGGTATTTATTTCTGTTATGTAGCATGATTATCAGTAATGTAACTTTTTACATAAGCAGGAAGAGAATGTATTTGTCTCTAATGTTCAGAAAAACAGTGTTATGAACTCTTTAAAATATAGAAAAGAATAAGGTTTTAATGTGTTTTTGTAGCAAATATATATTGTTGAAAAATTGTATATTGGAAAGATTAAGAAGGTCTTACTTATTTTTTCTAGAAACGGTAGCGTATATGAGTCTCAAAAAATCATATGATGAATTAGAACAAGAGTTAATTTTAGCAAAGCAAGCGATATCAAAACTTAAGGCAAATGTGATACCTAAGGCAAGTGCGCTTGCTGATGGGGAGGCAAAGTTTAAGGCCATGATGGAGAATGTTAGTGATGTTATAGGGATTATAGACGCTCAAGGTATTACTACTTATAAGAGCCCGAATGTAGAAAAAGTTTTTGGATGGAAACCTGAAGAGTTATTGGGTAAAGGAGCTGTAGATCATGTTCACCCAGAGGATAAAGAATGGGTGACTAAGGCTTTTATGGAGGTTATTGGAGGAGAAGCGGAAAGGTTAAATATAGAGTTTAGATACCTGAAAAAAGATGGCGACTATGCTTGGGTTGAATTTAACTTATTTAATAATCTTGATAATCCTTATATCCAAGGTTTGTTAATTAACTATCGTGATATTTCTGAGCGTAAAAAGGCAGATCAGGATTTGTTGGAAAGTGAAGAACGTTTTAGGATGTTGTTTACCAATATGGATGATACTTCGAGTTTATATGAGGTGGTGCTAGGTGAAGAGGGTGAGCCGATTGATTATAGGTTTCTGGCTATCAATCCAGTATTTGAGGCTGCTTTGGGAGTTAAGTCGAGTGATTTGAAAGGTAAAACTTTGTTAGAGGCATTTCCGAAAACGGAACAGATTTGGTTAGATACGTTTAGGAAAGCTTATAAAACAGGAAAGTCTCAACGGGTGGAGGATTATTCGCAAGAATTGGATATGTATTTTGAGATTATAGCCTATATTCCTCAGGAAGGTTTGCTTTCAATGATAGGAGTGGATATTACCGAACGTAAAAAAGCTCAAATTAAAGAGCGTGAAAATCAAGAAAAACTAAAAGAGCAAAACGAAGAATATTTGGCTATTAATGAAGAGCTGAATGAACGAAACGATGAATATTCAATATTAAATGCGGAATATAAAAAGCAAAATGAGGCTCTGCTTAAAGCAATGGATAAGGCAAAGGAGAGTGATATATTAAAATCGACTTTTTTGCAAATTATGTCGCATGAAATACGAACTCCAATGAATGCAATTTATGGTTTCTCTGAGTTGTTAACAGAGCCTGAGTTGGATGAAGGTATTCGAATGGAGTATAGTAAAATTGTAAGAAATAGTAGTGAGCAGTTATTGGCAGTTGTTTCTAATGTGTTAATAGTTTCTTCGCTAGAAACAAAGCAGGAGCAAGTAGTAAAAGAGGAAGTGTTGGTTGATAAAATGTTGGATGAATTACTCACTATTTTTATGGCAGATGCAAAGAGTTCTAAATTGAAATTGTCTTTGTGTAAAGATGAAGCAACTAATCAACTTAAATTAACGACTGACCGAACTAAGCTAATACAAATATTAACTAATCTGATTGCAAACGCCGTCAAGTTTACACATGATGGAGAAGTGGTTCTGGGGTGCAGTCTAAAGAAAGATTGTGTAAAGTTTGAAGTCAAAGATTCAGGTATTGGTATGAGTCAAGAAGAGTTGGAAGTAGTTTTTGAACAGTTTAGGCAGGCTAATAAGTCTATCCAGAAAACATATGGAGGAACTGGCCTTGGGCTAACTATTTCAAAAGCTTTTGTGGAATTGTTAGGAGGAACTATTGGGATAGAGTCAGTTTTGGGGCAAGGAACAGTTGTGAGCTTTACTTTGCCTTTAACTTAATCATTAGTCATCTTTTTCTTCAAGCGTAAATAAATAATTGATATCCACTTTCAGTGTACGGGCAATCTTAAATGCCAGTACAACTGAGGGAGTAAATTTATTTTTTTCAATGGCATAAATGGTTTGACGCGTAACGCCAACTCTTTCGGCTAAATCGGTCTGTGACATATCTAGTCTTGCTCTTTCAACTTGATATGATTGTTAATGCCCTTTAATATTTCTGAATAAGGAAGATCCCGCCTAATAGCAGGAGTATTCCTGCAATTCGTCCCATGCTAATTTGTTGCACGGTAACACCAAAAAATCCGAAGTGATCAATGATGGAAGCTGCAATAAGTTGCCCTGCAATAGACGCGGCTAATACGGTTGTTACACCAATTTTTGGTATAAAAAAGATGACTGAGGATACAAAAACAGCACCTAGCATCCCGCCTACAAATAAATACCATGGAGCTGTTTTTATAGCTGCCCAATCGGGAATTTGCGTTTTAAAAACTAAGTTAAGACCTATTAGGGCTATGGTTCCCACTAAAAAATTAACTAAGGCGCCTTGTAAAGGGTGCTTTAAATACGTGGTTAACTGAGTGTTGATGCTTCCTTGGATAGCCAAAAAGCAACCAATACACAAAACAGTTATAGTATAAATATATTTCACGATATCGATTTTGAAAATGCATTACGAAGTTAGATAATTGAAAGGGGCCTGCAAATAATTCTTAATAAAACAAATGTTGATTAATGTTGGATTAATGATGAGGTAAATTGAAGTTAAAGAAGGAAGGGTTGGGATGAGCTGGTAATCCTGGATGGATCATGTTACTTGGCTTGTTGGTAGCTTAAGGCGGTTTACAGTAAATTAATGTGGCGGATTAATTTACATTTTGTTTGTATTTAGTTGATTAGTAATTCTTATCGCTCAATTACATTTGACCATATAATTGTTGGAGAAAATGAAATTGAATAAAAAAGAGAATGTTAGAAAGGTTGAAGTTGTTGTAGTCTCGGATTTTCACTTAGGGACGCGAAGCTGCAAATCTAAAGAGTTGTTAGGGTATCTAAAATCGATAAAACCAAAGGAGTTATTGTTGAATGGTGATATAATAGATATTTGGCAGTTTTCAAAATCTTATTTCCCTAAAACTCAACTTAAGGTAGTTCGCCAAATCATTAAAATGATGGAGCAGGGTACTAAGGTATCGTACATTGTAGGTAATCATGATGAATCACTGAGGCGTTTTGTTGGGCTTAATTTAGGAAACTTATCTATTGTGAATAAAGTATTGCTGGAAATGGATGGCAAAAAAAGCTGGGTTTTCCATGGTGATGCTTTCGATGTGGTGATGCATCATTCAAAATGGTTAGCCAAGCTAGGAGCTACTGGTTATGCAATGCTAACTGCCATAAATAAGATGGTCAATGGTTTTTTAGCATTGTTTGGTCAACGCAGAATTTCATTATCGCGTGATATAAAAAGAATGGTTAAGACATCTAAGAATACTTCAGTTACAACTCGCTTTGAGAAGACGGTGAGTGATTTGGCCATCAAGAAAGACTATGATTATGCGATTTGTGGGCATATTCATTGGCCAGCTAAAAAAGTTATCCGCAATGAGCGAGGTTCTGTTTTGTATTTAAACTCTGGAGATTGGGTGGAAAACTTAACTGCTTTGGAATATAACGATAAAGAGTGGGATTTGGTCTACTATAATCATGAAGAGCCAACTCGAATTGAGGAGGAGAATGATCTTGCGGATGTGGATTATCTATTAGGTTCGGACAAAATGTTGTTTAAATCCATGTTCAGGGATGTTTTGAGTGATAATTAGAATTCTTTACACCGAGTAATATTTTGCTATGAATATATTATATGCCATACAAGGGACGGGAAATGGTCATGTTGCAAGGGCTTTGGATGTTATACCAATACTTAAAAAATATGGGAATGTAGATATTGCTTTAAGTGGTCACCAGAGCGATATTGTGCTGCCTTGGGAAATTAAATATAGACTTCATGGAGCAGGTTTTGTTTTTGGTAAAAAAGGAGGTGTAGATGTAGTTAAGACATTGAAAAATATAAACCTGTTTAATTTTATAAATGAAATGGTTAGAGTGCCCGTTAGGGACTATGATTTGGTTATTAGTGATTTTGAGCCCGTTATTGCATGGTCTTGTAAATTAAAAGCCAAAGCGTGTATTGGTGTTTCGCATCAATCGGCGGTTCTTCATCCATTGGCTCCAAAGCCAAAAAACAGAAGTTTATTGGGAAAGAATATCTTAAAATATTATGCCCCAACATCATGTAATTACGGCTTTCATTTTAAACCATTCGGAGATGGTTTTTTTGCGCCAGTTATTAGAAAGGATATCAGAGCATTGGAAATAGAAGTGAAGAATCACTTTACCGTATATCTGCCTGCGTATTCCGATGAGGCTATTGTGGCTTTTTTATCACAATATAATCAGGTTGATTGGGAGGTTTTTTCTAAACACAACAAGGAGTCATTTGTACATAAAAATGTTAAGGTAAAGCCAGTAGATAAGGAAGGCTTTGTGAATAGCCTAGCTTCCTCTAAAGGGGTACTGTGTAATGCAGGTTTCGAAACGCCTGCCGAAGCTCTGTTTTTAAAGAAAAAACTTTGTGTGTTACCGATGACTGGCCAGTACGAGCAGCAGTGTAATGCAGCTATGTTGCAATCGATGGGTGTTCCTGTTTACAACACCTTAAGTGAAATAAATGATACGGAGTTTACAGATTGGCTTAGTAGCGATGAAATTATTGAGGTGGATTATCCAGATGATACTAGCTGGATTATTTCATCTATAGTAAAGGCTCATGGTTCAGGTGTGAACGAGGTGCTTTGGGCTTAAAAAATGGAGTGCAGTTATTTTGTGCACTCCAAATTGATTATAATAGTTCGTCAATATTTTCAGCAGGACGACCTATAACAGCCTTATCACCATTGATAATAATAGGGCGTTCGATTAATTTAGGATTCTCGGCCATAGCATTAATTAATTCAGCATCAGAAAAATCATTTCCTTTAATTTCCTTTTTATAGAAATCTTCACCTTTTCTAATTAAATCAATTGGCTTTATATTAAGCTTTTTTATTATTTGCTTGATTTCTTCCGTATTTAAAGGAGTGTCAAGGTACTTAACGATGATAGGAGTTATTCCTTTTTCGCTAAGATACTCAAGTCCTAAGCGACTTTTGGAGCATCTTGGGTTATGTAAGTATGTAATCATGATAATAGTATTTGAATATGTCTTTAATTCTTTTTGCCACCAAATTCCATGAGGTAAGATTTGATGAAGCCGTCTAATTCTCCATCCATCACAGCTTGCACGTTCGATGTTTCAAAACTGGTTCTTAAATCTTTCACCATTTTATAGGGCTGAAAAACATATGAACGTATTTGAGAACCCCATTCAATTTTCATTTTATTGCTCTCAACTTTGTTTTGTTCTTCCATTCGTCTGCGTAATTCTAATTCGTAAAGCTGAGATTTCAGCAAACGCATGGCATTTTCTTTATTTCCTAATTGCGATCTAGATTCGGTGTTCTCGATAATAATTCCAGTCGGTGCATGACGTAAACGAACGCCAGTTTCTACCTTGTTTACATTCTGTCCACCAGCACCACCTGATCGAAATGTTTCCCAGGTTATCTCAGAGGCACTAATTTCAATCTCAATTGTATCGTCAATCAAAGGTGTAACAAAAACGGAAGAGAAAGAAGTCATTCTTTTGTTGGCAGCATTAAATGGAGATAGACGAACAAGTCGGTGTACTCCATTCTCACTTTTCAAATATCCATATGCAAAATCACCTTCCAATTGTAAAGTTACGGTTTTAATACCTGCGTCATCTCCTGCTTGGTAATTGACTTCCTTAATTTTGTATTTGTGTTTCTCGCCCCAGCGTAAATACATACGCATTAGCATTTCTGCCCAATCCTGACTCTCGGTACCTCCAGCGCCAGCATTTATCTTTAAAACAGCCCCTAGCTTATCTTCTTCTCTCTGAAGCATGTTTTTTAACTCCAGGTTCTCTGTCTTTTTTATGGTGTCTTTGAATAATTCGTCAATATCTTCTTGTTCTGCTTCTCCTTCTTTTAAAAAGTCAAATAGCACATTGAGGTCGTCAATTTGAGATTCAATAACTTCAAAATCAATCACCCAAGCTTTTAACTCACGAAGTACTTTCATGTGTTTTTCGGCGGCCTTTGCATCGTTCCAAAAATCTGGAGCTTGCGAGCGCATTTCCTGCTCTTCTATATCAATCTTTTTTCGATCAATGTCAAAGATACCTCCTTAACGCCAGCTGACGTTCCGCTAAATCCTTTAGCTGTTCAATAGTAGTCATGGTAAATTATTTGGGGCAAATTTAGTCTTTTTTACAAAACTTCTAGCGGCCTCTCGAAATTGGTGTTTTGTTGCAATAACGCGACATGTATTTAACCGATTTGTAGTGACCTAACTGGCTGGCTGCATCCCAATCTTCGCAGCACCTGTTTTTCATGCCAAGGTTATAGTGAGCAATGCCTCTATTAAATAGGGCGTGTGTATCATTTCGGTCAATATCTAATGCTTTATCAAAATCAGAAATAGCCTCAAGATAGTCTTCGGTTTGTATTCGTAAAGTGCCTCTTATTGAATAGGCGCCAGGTAAAAAATTGTTTAATTCAATCGCCTTGCTAATGTCTTCCATAGCTGTGCTATTGTTGTCAAGGTATTGGATTAGTAATCGACTTCGCTCATAATATCCTTTGGCATATAAAGGGGTTGTTTTGATGGCCTGATCGAAGCATTTTTTAGCTGTTTCAACATCGTTTCTGAGTTTTACAGCAAGCAAGCCAAACTCTATTAAAGCTGGAGAGTAATATTCGTTTTGCTCAATGCTGGCAATAAGACTTACGAATGCTTTGTTGTCCTCGTTTTTCTCTAGATGATTTAAGGCCTCGAAATACGAAACTAAAAAGTGTTTAGGTTCGTTTTGATTGACATATTCAAAGTCCAATTTCATGCCCATAAAGTTTTCGTATTGCCTTCGAGCTTCTCCTCTTAAAATATAAGCTTTAAGATTAGATGAATCACTTTTTATCTGGAAGGAAAATTTTTTAGCCGACTCTACCCAGTCCGTGTTCATAAAGCTAGAAATACCTTCGAGCATGTATGGGTATAATACATGTTTATGTTTGGTTTTTAGCGTTTTCTTCCAGTCAGACTCTTTGCTAAAGTTTATCCATAAACTATCGTTTAATATATGTGTGCTTAAAAAATGACGCATACGTCCCTTGTTGATGTAATTGGCAATTCCAACTAAATCACCATCGCTATTGATGACGGGAGCGCCTGCGCTTTGTGGTCCGTAGTTGGCATTGATCTGAGTCATTCTGTCTAAGTAAGGGGCTTGGTGTATTTTTGTAACAGTGCCTAGACTTAAGCCTCCCTCTGTTTCTTCTGGGTTACTGATAATTAATACTTCATTGTTGTCTCTTTCTGTTTTTTGAGAAGGAATGATATATTCAAAACCTTTTTGTCGATGGTCGATGGCTTTAAACATCGTGAGGTTGGCTAATTTATGTACAGAGAGGATTTTTCCTACTTTGTAATCTCGGCCATTTCTTAGGGTTATTGCTATGGAATCGGGATTCAATAATACATTTGCAGGGGCAATTCCTATGCCGTCGCTGCTGATAAAAAAACCTGTTCGTGAGGCAATTAAGTTTTCGTTTTTATCGTACGATGAAATGGTAAAAACAGCCTTCTCCATGCGCTCAATTTTATTCATTACATTTTGAGCACTTAATTTGGTGCCAAAAAGTAATACCAACAAACAACATATGAGCTGATAAGGGTATTGTCGCATATTAATATAGTTACGGCTCAATTTAATTGAGTTTTTAAAGGCTTACCTTGTAAAAGTAGTTAAATTCTATAAGTGGGGCAATATACGAAAATAGATAATTAGAGAGATTCAAATAGAATTGCAATGGTCAATAAAAATAAGGTGTTGGCAAAAAAAAATAGGTAGCATACTTGCTACCTAAAATCTTGTCACGGGCCAGTTGTGTAATCAATGCCGATACAATTCTTATCTGCAAGCAAATGTATGGCGCTTTTAGGAGGAAGTCAATGGTAAAAATTAAAAATCTATATTTTTATAAGTGTTGTAATTACTAAAAGGAAAATAATAAGAGCTTTTGTATAGGGGAATTAGGGAGTAACTGTGTAGTGCTCAATTTTTAAAATAAATTATAGCTAGCTGTTAAAAAAAAACGCAAGTATCATTTTATTAGATACTTGCGTTTTGAATGGGGTGAAAGACCGGGATCGAACCGGCGACCTCTGGAACCACAATCCAGCGCTCTAACCAACTGAGCTACAATCACCATTTTTGCTAAAAGCGATGCAAAGATAACATTAAAAAAACTAGACTTGCAAGTGTTTTCTTCAAAAAAAATAGAATAAATTGCGCAAGAAAATGATTTGTTATTGAAATTGAAGTAATTAAAAGAATAAAAAATGAAGTTTTATTTGCAAGATAATACTGCTGATAAGGTGGATGATATAATTAAGCGTTTAAATAAGTTGATGGATGGAGATGTTTCTTCCCAAATGAAGGATCATGGGATAGAGTATCGTTTAAACTATGGAGCTAGTATAGTTTGGTTACGTAGTTTGGCCAAAAAGTATAGGTATGATAATGAGTTAGCAGATAGACTTTGGCAAAGAGACATTAGAGAAACGATGATTTTGGCTTCTATGGTGGCAGATTCGAGTTTTGATATAAATGCGATGCTTGAAGAGTGGTCGGTACTGATTGATAGCAATGAGATTTCAGAACAACTAGGTGTAAATCTTTTGTGGCGTATTGATAATGTAGAGTTGCTCTGCCGAAGATGGTTGAAGGATTCGAACAAATATAAAAATGCAGCAGCATGGGTAGGTTTAGCTGTGTTTATGCAAAAAGGTAATGCTCTAGACGAAGGCGATTTAGATTCATATTTTAAGCTAATAAAGCAAAGTTTTTCTTCAACAGGCAAGTTTACTTTAAGGGTACAAGGGCGTTTTTTAAGGCAGTTGTGTCGTAAATCAAATGACTTGTTGTTACGTGTTGAACAGTTTATTAATGAGGTGTCTGATCAACCTAATTGTGCTTGGTTGGTTGAGGATGTAAAAACTGAACTTGATTTTATGAAACATTCCTAACTTATCATTCTAGTATTATTTATCTTGAGATAATATAAATCAGTTTTTATTTGGGCAGGGCTCTATATCTTTAGCCCAAATTATACTGTAGATGTTATGCTGAAGCACGAATCTTATTTTAAAAAGTATCGAGAGAATACGATTGGTTATAATACCCAAATTGAGACTCCTCTGGGAATGAAACCTTTATTGTATGCCGATTGGATTGCTAGTGGAAGGCTTTATGGTCCTATCGAGGATATTTTAAAAGATAAAATTGGTCCAATGGTGGCAAATACACATTCCGAATCAAGCGATACAGGAATGATTATAACCAATATCTATAAGCAGTCTCATCAAATTATCAAGTCTCATGTAAATGCTTCTGATGAAGATATAATTATTACAGCAGGTTCAGGTATGACCTCTGTTGTAAATAAACTTCAACGTATTCTAGGCATGAGAGTCCCGGAACAGGCACAGCAATATTATCATATGCCTCCAGAAAATCGACCTGTTATTTTTATAACTCATATGGAGCATCACTCCAACCATACATCATGGTTAGAATCAAATGCAGATGTGGTGGTTATTGAGCCAACGGATGATTTATTAGTGGATCCAGAATTGTTAAGAAGAGAAATTGTTAAGTACGAGAATCGAACGCTTAAGATTGGTGCTTTCTCAGCTTGTTCCAACGTAACGGGAATTGAAGTTCCGTATTACGATTTAGCAAAAGTAATGCATGAACATGGCGGTTTTTGTTTTGTAGACTTTGCTGCGTCGGCTCCATATGTAAATATCGATATGCATCCATCCGATCCTTTAATGAGTCTTGATGCTATATATTTTTCTCCCCATAAATTTTTAGGTGGACCAGGAAGTTCAGGAGTGTTGGTATTTAATCAATCTATATATCACAATCATTCGCCAGATAATTCAGGGGGAGGTACGGTTGATTGGACCAATAGGTGGGGTAAGTATAGATATATTGATGATATTGAAGCCCGTGAAGATGGAGGTACGCCTGGGTTTTTACAATCCATAAAAGCGGCGCTATGTGTTCGTTTAAAAGAAGAGATGGATGCGCAAAAGATAATTGAACGTGAGTCGGATCAGGTAGCTAAAATATTAAAGGCCTTTAGAGCAATTCCAGGCATGAATATTTTGGCCGATAATATGGATGATAGAATAGCTGCGATTTCCTTTTATTTAGATGGTATCCACTTTAACCTTGTGGTGCGATTGCTGAATGATTTTTTTGGTATCCAGGTGAGAGGAGGTTGTTCTTGTGCAGGTACCTATGGTCATTATTTACTGCATGTAGATTATTATACATCTAATAAAATAACCAGCAAAATTAATAAAGGCGACTTGTCAGAAAAACCTGGTTGGGTTAGGTTATCCGTGCATCCTACAACTTCGGAAGAGGAGATTGATTATATAATTGATGCCGTGCGTCAGGTAGCTGAAAATGCTCATGAGTGGGAAAAAGATTACAAATACGTTGCGGCTAAAAATGAATACTTTCATAAGAGTTCGGAGATAAAAGGCCCATCAAATTACGATTCATGGTATAAATTCTAGATTTCATCTATATTGACCTTTTGTTAGAAACGCATTTTTTATAGCTTTACACAAGTAAGTAAAAACTCTTCTCTTACTTCATCGCTTATATTTTTAATAGTATGAAGACTCAAAGTGTAGTTGGTTCCTTTTACTTATATCATAAAAAATAGCTTACTGTAATATGGAAATCATTGTAGTTGATGATAAGACATCACATTTCGATTTTTTAAATCTGGTTGATAAAATATATAAAAGTGATGAGCACTATGTTCGCCCATTAGATAAGGATATAAGTAATATATTTAATCCGAAAAAGAACATTTATTTTAAGTTTGGCGATGCTGTTCGATTTCTGTTAAAGGATGATAGTGGAGAAATATTGGGTCGAATAGCAGCTTTTGTTAATGAAAAGAAAGCTTATGGTTTTGATCAACCTACTGGAGGCCTTGGCTTTTTTGAATGTGTTAACGATAAAGCTGCGGCATTTCTATTATTTGATAAGGCGGTTGAATGGCTTAAGTCAAAAGGAATGGAGGCGGCAGATGGTCCAATAAATTTTGGTGAAAATGATAATTTTTGGGGCTTGTTAGTCGAGGGCTTTGATGATTCGCCCACCTACGGAATGCAGTATAATCCATCTTACTATCAGTCCTTTTACGAAGCTTATGGTTTTGAAAACTATTTTGAGCAAGTCACTAATCGTTTAGATTTAAAGAAGCCTTTTCCTGCTCGTTTTTGGAAAATTGCAGAATGGATTGGAAAAAAGCCTGATTATGAATTTAAGTATTTTAGGTGGACCCAAAAAGATAAGTTTATAGAAGATATGGTGGAAGTTTATAATGAGGCTTGGAAGTTTCATGAGAATTTTACACCATTAACCAAAGAGAAGGTAGAGCCATCTTTTATGCAAGCAAAACCTATTGCTATAGAAGAATTGTTGTGGTACGCCTATTATAAGGGAGAGCCGATTGGTTTTATTTTAATGTACCCTGATGTTAATCAGATTTTCAAGCACTTTAATGGTAAGCTTGGATTAGCAAATAAGTTGCGGTTTTTGTGGCTGAAACGAAAAAATGTAATGACACGTTTACGCGTGGTTGTTTTGGGAGTTAAACCAAAGTTTCAGAAGTCGGGTGTTGAATCGGGGTTGTTTTATCATTTGCGCGACCATGTTTTTTCGCGAACCTGGTTGGAGGAGATGGAGTTGTCGTGGGTAGGAGATTTTAATCCTAAAATGAGGGCGCTGCAAGATTCAATGGGTGCTGAATTTAGTAAAAGACACATAACGTACCGTTTGATATTTGATCCGGCCAAAAGAAAAAATGTGAGAGCTTCATCAATTCCACGTGATTCTAAGGAGAGTTTAAAGAAGTCAGATGTTAATAGCTAGATAGTGAAACTGTGCTAAGAGTAAGCGTATGAGCTAATGAGCTGAGTATTTTATTTCAAATAAATACTTTTTATTTTGCACATTTAAGATTTATATTTACCTTTGCAGTCCGTTAAGAAATTTGAATATTAAAGAGATAGTACAATGAAAAAGGAAATTCATCCGGATAATTATCGCTTGGTTGCTTTCAAAGATATGTCAAACGAGGAAACTTTTATTACTCGTTCTACAGCAAATGCCAAGGATACAATTGAAATCGACGGAGTAGAGTATCCATTGGTGAAACTTGAGATCTCAAACACATCTCACCCTTTTTATACTGGTAAGATGAAACTTGTTGATACTGCAGGACGTGTTGATAAGTTTAGAAATAGATATCAAAAGCACATGGATGGCAAAAAAAAATAAGCTCTTAGTAGCTTAACTTTGTAAAGCTTCGGTATAACCGGAGCTTTTTTTTTACACCAAATTCTGGTAGTAACCGTGTTTGGCATAGCTATTGACTAATAGAGGAGACGTGTTTTGTTGTGCATGAATGTGACAGTTTGACACGGTTCTATACTTATGTTATGATTATGAATGATATTAAAATCTCAATTGATAGTTTTGGATTAAATGAAGGGTACGATTCTGATGCGGAGTATATTCCAATTGTATCAGATGAGGACGAATCAGAAGTTGCTGATTTTGAGATGCCTGATGAATTGCCCATCCTACCATTACGAAATACAGTTTTATTTCCAGGAGTAATTGCTCCTATATCTTTAGGAAGAGAAAAGTCTCTGAAGTTAGTAAAGGAAGTTCAGAAAAACGGAGGTTTTTTTGGAACGATAGCGCAAAAGGAAGTTGAAGTTGAAGAGCCTTCGCTGGATGACTTATATAAAGTGGGTACTGTTGCTAAGGTAATAAAAGTACTAGAGATGCCTGATGGATCTACTTCTGCAATTATTCAGGGAAAAGCCAGATTTAAATTAGAGGAGCTGACAGAAACGGAACCTTACCTAAAAGCTAAGGTGAGTCAATTGCTAGATGTAACGCCAGATAGCGATGAGTCTCGTGATTACGAAGCTTTAGTGAGCTCGTTAAAAGACCTGTCGCTTAGGATAATTAAGTATTCTTCTAATCTTCCACCAGAGGCATCGTTTGCAGTAAAGAATATAGAAAGCTCAACTTTTTTAATCAATTTTATTTGCTCTAATACAGAGATCTCCGTAAAAGAAAAGCAAGGCCTTTTGCGTATTGATGAGCTTAAAGCTAGAGGTATGAAGTTATTGGAGCATTTGACCCGTGAGGTGCAATTGCTTGAGCTTAAGAATGACATCCAGAGTAAGGTTAAGCTGGACATTGATCAGCAACAACGTGAATATATGCTTCATCAGCAGATGAAGACGATTCAGGATGAGTTAGGGTCTAGCCCTATTGAGCAGGAAGTTAGAGAGCTAAAAGAGAAGGCTGAAAAAAAGAAGTGGGGTAAGGAAGTTGCTGACCTATTTTTTAAAGAAGTTGATAAGCTGGAACGATTAAATCCGGCTACAGGAGAGTATTCGGTACAATATAATTACTTACAAACTTTGCTTGACCTACCTTGGAATGAGTATACTGAGGATAAGTTTGATATGGTTTCAGCTGAAGAAATTTTAGATAGAGATCATTTTGGATTAGATGGGGTAAAGGAGCGTATTTTAGAGCATCTAGCAGTGCTAAAGCTTAAAGGTGATTTAAAATCACCTATCATCTGTTTATACGGCCCTCCAGGAGTAGGTAAAACTTCCTTAGGTAAATCGGTTGCAGATGCACTTGATCGTAAATATGCCAGAATGTCACTGGGTGGAGTTCATGACGAATCTGAAATCAGGGGGCATAGAAAAACATACATAGGTGCTATGCCAGGACGTATCATTCAAAACGTAAAAAAAGCGGGTAGTTCAAACCCTGTTTTTATTTTGGATGAAATAGATAAAATCGGAAGTAGCAACCATGGAGATCCTGCTGCTGCTTTATTGGAAGTGTTGGACCCAGAACAAAACGAGAACTTTCACGACAATTTTCTTGAGGTAGATTACGATTTATCTAAGGTGATATTTATTGCTACTGCTAACACTTTAAGCACCATTTCTCAACCATTATTGGATAGAATGGAGTTGATTGAAGTGAGTGGATATATTTTGGATGAGAAAACAGAAATAGCTAAGCGTCATCTATGGCCTAAGCAATTGGAAAATCACGGTATTCCTAAAAGTAAGCTGACGCTTTCTAAAAAAACTATGAGCTTCATTGTAGAGAATTATACACGTGAGTCGGGAGTTAGGGAATTGAATAAAAACTTGGCTAAATTAGCGCGTAAATACGCATTAAAAATAGCTACGGATAAAGAGTTTAAAAAAGCGATCTCTATTGATGACATAAAAGAGAATTTGGGTATTGAAAAATTCTCGAAGGAGAAATGGCAAGATCTTCATGTACCAGGAGTTGTTACCGGTTTAGCTTGGACAGCAGTAGGTGGAGAAATTTTATTTATTGAATCGAGTACATCAAAAGGTAATGGCAAGCTTACTTTAACAGGTAATCTTGGTGATGTAATGAAAGAATCTGCGGTATTAGCTTTGGAATATATTAAATCTAATTGCAAAAATTTTGGAATTGATGCGAAGATGTTTGATGAAAACAACATTCATGTGCATGTGCCAGAAGGTGCTATTCCTAAGGACGGACCCTCGGCAGGTATTACGATGGCCACAGCTTTAGTTTCTACTTTTACCGGTAGAAAAGTAAAAAAGCGAATTGCTATGACTGGTGAAATTACGCTAAGAGGAAAGGTGTTACCAGTTGGAGGAATAAAAGAGAAAATATTGGCCGCGAAAAGAGCTGGAATTAAGGAGATTGTTCTTTCTAAAACGAATATGAAGGATGTTTCCGAGATTAAGGATATTTATATTGAAGGTTTAGATTTTCATTATGTGGATAATATAAAAGAAGTACTCGACGTTGCAATAATGTAGAGACAATCTTATAAAACAAAAGAGGCCTGAAGTATTTTACTCTTCAGGCCTTTTTGTTATTCTGAAATATCAGAATATGATTTAATGTAAGTTGATAAGTATTTCTTTATTTTCATCTGTTGTTTGAAGATAAACATCCTCAAAGGAATCTATGATTCTTTGCATTTCAGGTGTTAATCTATTTAAGGCCCTTCGGATAATACTTCTCGGTATATGCTTATAATAAGCATGCGCAATTCCTCCAGTTATACTCGCAATAGTATTGCTCGGCCCACCAATAGAAATAGCTTTTCTAATGGCATCTTCGAAATTGTCTGAGTTAATAAAAATGCTTATAGCAATGGGTGCTGGAGACGTTAAATTTGGGTCAATCACTTGGTCGTGAAGCTCCGTTAACGAATGACTTAAATTGTAGTTGAAATTCTCGCTAATGTAATCGCTAATTTCTTGTTTGTTTTTACCGTTTTTAGCCAAAAAAATTGCTGCAGTTACAGCTTTGGATGCTTTAATTTTTTCTGGATTGTTATGTGTTAAATAAGTTGTTTCTTCAGCTTTAATAAGCGCTTCTTCCAAGGTTTTTGCAGCTAAACCAATGGGACTTATTCTTCTGGCTGCACCATCTCCACTACTAAAATATGGTTTTGGTGAATTTGAATCGACCCAGTCTATAAAATTACTTCTGTATCCTGCATAGGGATATTTTTTCACCCATTTTTTTAAGCTCTCTTCAAAACTTATTTGGTTCGAAATAGAATCTGCTGTTGATAAAGTAAGAATGGTGTCGTGAGTAAAAGAGGAGATGGGTTTAAATAATTGAAAATCGGTCGACGATTTGTTGTCATTAACAAATGCCGACCCAATTATATCTCCGATAATTGCTCCTTTCATTTTGCTTGGGATTTTGGTTGTTTAATAAAATGTTGTTCTAATGGTACTGTAAATGTAAGTTTTTATCTCGATAAATGTTAAAAAATATTAAACAAAAAAATTTAATTTAGTAGTTTGACCATTAATTTAAAATGTTCTGCTCTTTATTTTTGTAAACTTTCAAACACTTTAATTCACTAAAGTATTGTTGATTAATCTAATTCGGACTTGATGTTGACATTTCTTTTAATTAAATTTAAGAAGGGTTAGTTTTTCATATCTACATAAGTAAATGCTATATGTTAATAAGAGAAATGACCAATTAATATATAGGAATAGGAAGATTTATGAAGGAAAATTTAAAATACCTAATAGGATTTATAGCGGTGGTAATCGGATTATACTTGTTATGGTATTTTAAAGCAATTGTCTTTTTTATATTTTTATCTGCAATCTTGTCTTTGGTTACTCGTCCGTTGTTTAATTTTTTTAATGGTGAGCGTAAAACCAAAGTAAAACGTAAGGTTTTTTTATCTAAAGGTTGGAGTGCATTAGCAACAGTACTCCTAATATGGATAATGATTTTGGGTTTTATTAGTTATGTAGTTCCGTTTGTTGTTGAAGAAATTCAGTTCCTGTCTAAGGTGGATTTTTATTTAATGCTGGAAAGGCTAGAAGGAATCACCAACCCTATGATTACTCCTATTCAGGATTCTATTATTGGTAATGTTGGTTTGCCCATGCTAAAGGAGCAGATCAATGATTTTTTAGTATCTATTTTTGATATTGGTAAGATACAAACCATGCTCTCGTCGGTTGCTGATTTTGTGGGTAGTACTTTTATCGCCCTCTTCTCTATTTCGTTTATCACATTTTTTCTGTTAAAAGATGAATGGCTATTACTTGAAGGCATAAAAATGATGGTTCCCGAAGGTTATTATGTAGGAGTTGATCATATGTTGTGGTCTATTAATCGTTTATTAAGACGTTATTTTATAGGGATCATCATTCAGATTACACTCATATCTATACTTGTAGTTTTGGGTATGTTGATTATAGGATTAGAATTTAGGCATGCTTTAATTATTGGCTTATTTTCTGGAATCATAAATATAATTCCCTACTTAGGACCTATTATTGGAGCTGCTTTTGGCCTATTGGTATCTGTGGTAGTCTATTTGCAGATGGTAGCTCCTCCTGCATTATTTGTTTTTTTAGGTGGTATTGTATTACTGTTTACTTTAGTTCAGTTAGCAGATAATATCTTTTTTCAACCTATTATTTTTTCGTCAAGTGTTAAGGCACACCCTTTAGAGATATTTTTAGTGATCATTATGGCTGGATATATTGCAGGAATGCCTGGAATGTTTTTAGCTATTCCTGTTTACACGATTGTCAGAGTAGTGGCTAAAGAGTTCTTTTCTAAGTATAACCTAGTCCGTAAACTAACGGGAAAGCTTGATTAGGAGCGTAATAATCCTACCGTATTACTATAATAAAATAAAAAAAATGTTAAAAAAGTATGAACATTATTTCTAGTTCTTCCTTATTTAGTGTAGCAAAGACAAATTATTTGTTCTAGAACGTGCGTAGAGAAGGATTGAAGGGATTGGATAAACTGTTAAAAACCTTAATTAAAGATGAATATATTTTCCTTGTTTAAGTCTGTTAATGTCAAGGTTATATGGATGATGTTGTTTTTAGCATTTAATGTTAATAACGTATTTTCATCCGAAAACACTCAGCCATTTAACGAATCGGATGAGTTTAATTTGATGATGGGTGAAAGACTTTATCATGGTTTAGTATCTACAGGTGGTAATAATCCATCTTGTATATCGTGCCATGCAAAGTTTACTGGAGAAGAAATAAATTGGAATCCAACAGCTATGGAAGTTGTTAAGGCTGCAGGAGAGCTGACGGAAGAACAATTTAAGAATGCTGTTAATAGTCCAGAAGATGGATTTATTGCAAAAGTTCACCAAGGTTATAAATTATCCGATGAACAACTGAGTCAAATTCGTTTATACTTAAAACAGCTAGACGTTGAAGGAGTAGGAGAAAAGCCTAAGACTTATCCGCAATTAATGATGTTTTTGCTAGTGGGTGGCATAATGGCCTTAGCATTAGTTGATTTAATCTTCACAAAAAAAATAAGGTACAAAGCCATTCATATTTTAATTATTCTCGGAGGAATTTCGGTTCATTTAAATATGGCATACGTTGAGGCCGCTGAGTTAGGTCGCAGTGAAGGTTATATGCCTGATCAACCCGTTAAGTTTTCGCATCAAGTACATGCAGGTGATAATCAAATAGATTGTAAATATTGTCACTTTACAGCTGAAAAAAGTAAGTCGGCAGGAATACCTGGTACTGGGGTGTGTATGAATTGTCATATGGTAGTTCGCGAAGGAAGTCATTCTGGAAAATCAGAGATTGCTAAAGTGGTACAAAGCTTCGAGGAAGGCAAGGAGATTGAGTGGGTTCGAATTCATAACTTACCAGACCACGTGTTTTTTAGTCATGCTCAGCATGTAAATGCAGGTAAGTTAGATTGTCGAGAATGCCATGGAGCTGTTGAGGAAATGCATATTCTTAAACAGGAAAATGATTTATCTATGGGATGGTGCTTAGACTGTCATAAAAAGACAAATGTTCAGTTTGCAAATGATTATTATTCAATATACGATAAATACCATAATGAACTGTCCGAAGGTGTTCGCGACTCTATTAAAGCAGTTGATATTGGAGCTAATGATTGTATGAAGTGTCACTATTAATCTGGACACTTTAGAGTTAATTTCTGAATGAATCATCATACAAATCGTTTCGAATGAAATACTGGAAAAGCATAGAAGAATATAACCAAGGGCAAAAAGATGATCACGCCCATTTACCCAATAAAATTCAAGCACAGGAGGCATTAAAATCTAACCGAAGAGATTTTTTAAAATACTTTGGTTTTAGTGTTGCTTCAGCAGCTGTATTAGCTAGTTGTGAGCGACCTGTAAAAAAGGCCATTCCACTGCTTATTCAGCCAGAAGAAGTAAGACCTGGTATCGCCAATTTTTATGCATCTACATTTTATAATGGAGGCGAGGCTGTACCTATTTTAGTAAAAGTAAGAGATGGACGTCCTATTAAAATTGAGGGCAACGATCTTTTTACCTTAACAGAAGGTGGAACGTCTGCTCAGGTGCAAGCCTCCTTATTAAACTTGTATGATGAATCGAGGCCTAAAGTACCTACATTTAATGGTGAAGAAATAAGCTGGGATGAGGCAAATACAAATATTACTACAGGGTTAAAAGCGGTTGGCGAAAATGAGGATATAGTACTTTTAACACCAACAGTTATTAGTCCTACCCAAAAGTCGTTGATTAAAAAGCTTTCTGAGCAGTATCCTAATGTGAAACAAGTTAGCTTAGATGCTTATTCCTATAGTGGAATAAAAGAAGCACATCAGGAATTGCTTGGTGAGTCTATCATTCCGATGATTAACTTCGATAAGGCTCAAGTTATTGTTTCTTTTGGAGCAGATTTCCTTGGCTCATGGTTGATGCCAACGGTGTTTACCAGTCAATATGTTAAAAACAGAAAGTTAGATAAGGGACAAAAGAATATCTCTAAGCATATACACTTTGAAGGTTTTATGTCTTTAACGGGATCTAATGCTGATGATAGATATGTGATTAAACCTTCAGAAGAGGGACGATATATTCTTTCTTTATATAATGAAGTGGCAAAAGGCTTACATCTTTCCTCGCTAGAAAATGGTGGATTTGAGAAGGAAGTTACTAAAGTTGCTGAGGATTTGATTGATGCAAAATCTTCGTCATTAGTTGTATCAGGTTCTAACGATAAAAATATTCAATTGTTGGTAGCAGGTATTAATACAATGCTTGATACTTACAAAGAAATCATTAATGTTCAGTCAACAATAAACTTGTATCAGGGATCTGATAAGGCTTACGCCGATTTTCTGACAGATTGTAATGCAGGTAAAGTAGGAGCAGTAATTTGCTTAGAATCTAATCCTGCATACAATGCTTTAAATGGAGCTTCATTTGTTGAAGCCATTAAAAAAGTTGGTTTGACAGTTAATGTAGCTGCGCAAGGCGAAGAGACCAGTCAATTTTGCCAGTATGTGTTGCCTTCAAGTCATTTCTTGGAATCATGGACAGATGCTGAAATTATTACAGGCATGTATAGTTTAACGCAGCCCGTTATTCAACCTATCTTTAAAACCAAAAGTGTTAACGAAATATTATTAGGTTGGCTTGGTGATTCATCAAATGCATATGATTATTTATATAAGTATTGGGGAGATAATATCATTCCTCAATCAGAAGATGATAATCCATTTTTATCCACATGGAAAAAGACGCTAAGTGCAGGTGTATTAGTTGCCGCAAATTCTGAAAATAAAAGAACATTATCTGAAGTAGATTATTCTTCTACAGGCAAAGAGCTCAGCAAGGAAAAAAGTAATGGCGGATTTGAATTAGTCGCTTATCAATCAGTTCCTGTTGGAGATGGAAAGATGGCGAATAATCCTTGGTTACAAGAGTTGCCCGATCCTGTTTCTCGCGTATGCTGGGATAACTATTATTCAGTATCGCCTAATTTGGCTGATAAAAAGGGATGGAAACAAGGTGATGTAATTTCTATTTCAGATATAGAACTTCCTGTTTTTATACAGCCAGGTAATCATGACGAAGTAATTAGTGTTGCTTTAGGTTATGGTAGAGTCATGGAAGGTCCAAATCCTGAAGTGATTGGTAAAGATGTTAAGCCATTACTTGTAGGTGATGATTCTACAGTAAAATATTATACTTCTGTTGCTAACGTAAAAAGTACAGGAAGTACTTATGAGTTGGCAACTACGCAAACTCATCACTCTATGGAAGGACGTGCTATTGTTCGCGAAACTTCATTGAGTGAATATTTAAAAGATCCAGCATCAGGTAACGAGATGCACGCAGAGATTGAAAAGCTTCATACTTCTTTGTACGATAAACACGAATATAAAGGTCATCATTGGGCTATGTTTATCGATTTAAATTCTTGTACCGGATGTAATGCCTGTGTGGTAGCTTGTTCGGTGGAAAATAATGTGCCAGTTGTGGGAAGAGATGAGGTTCGTCGTTCGCACGAAATGCATTGGTTACGAATTGATAGATATTATACTGAGGCACCAGAAGATCCAAGTAGTTTAAGAGTTGTTCGTCAGCCTGTAATGTGCCAACATTGTGATAATGCACCTTGTGAAAATGTTTGCCCTGTCGCCGCTACCAACCATAGTTCAGAGGGTATTAATCAGATGGCTTATAACCGCTGTATCGGAACTAGATATTGTAATAACAACTGTCCTTATAAAGTACGTAGGTTTAACTGGTACGATTATACAGGAGCAGATGCTATTCCATTCAATCGTGTTGATCCAGCAGGTATGAGTACCGATTTAAAACGAATGGTACTTAATCCAGATGTTACTGTTAGAGCAAAAGGAGTCATCGAAAAATGCTCTTTCTGTATTCAGCGAATCCAAGAGAAAAAATTAGATGCTAAAAAAGAAGGTGAACCATTACAAGATGGCGAAATTCAAACAGCATGTCAACAAGGATGTCCTGCTAAGGCTATCACTTTTGGAGATATGAATGACAAAAATAGTGAGGTTAGCAAAATGATGAGAGATCCACGTAGATATCACCTATTAGAAGAATTGCATACATTACCAAGTGTGGCATATTTAACTAAGGTGAGAAATATTGAAGAGACAAAGAAATCAGAACCTGAACATAAAACGCATAGCTAATGTACGTATCACCATTAAGGGAGCCTTTGGTTACTGGGGCAAAAAGTTATAAAGACGTAACCGATGATATTACAAAACCTATGGAGGGTAAACCCGGCAAACTTTGGTATGTTGGTTTAGCTACAGCATTATTGGCATTGGGTTTTGGAGGATTTGCCATATATGTTACCGTTTGGGAAGGTATTGGAAGTTGGGGATTGAACAGAACCATTGGTTGGGGATGGGGAATCACCAATTTTGTATGGTGGGTTGGTATTGGTCATGCTGGTACTTTTATATCTGCCATCCTACTTCTTTTTAGGCAAAAATGGAGAACCAGTATTAACCGTAGTGCGGAGGCAATGACTATTTTTGCCGTAATGTGTGCTGGACTATTCCCCTTATTACATATGGGACGTTTACCATTGGGATTCTTTGTTTTTCCTTACCCAAATACGCGCGATTTATGGGTAAACTTTAACTCTCCATTATTATGGGATGTATTTGCCATTTCTACCTACTTTACAGTTTCTTTGCTTTTTTGGTATATGGGTTTAATTCCAGATATCGCTTCTATTAGAGATAGACTTAAAGACGGTATAAGAAAGCAAATTTATACAGTACTTAGTTTTGGTTGGACTGGTTCTGCAAGACATTGGTCGCGCCATGAAAGTATGAGTTTGATATTGGCAGGTTTGGCTGCGCCATTAGTGCTTTCGGTACACTCTATTGTAAGTATGGACTTTGCTACCTCGGTTATACCTGGTTGGCATACCACTATATTTCCGCCTTACTTTGTGGCAGGAGCTGTGTTTTCAGGGTTTGCCATGGTACTAACCTTAATGATTATCACACGAAAAGCGCTGAATCTAGAAAACTATATTACCGTTGGTCATGTGGAATCGATGAATAAGGTAATCATCGCAACAGGATCAATTGTTGGTATAGCCTATCTAACAGAGCTTTTTATGGCTTGGTATTCAGGAGTCGTCTACGAACGGTATGCTTTTGTTAATCGAGCCTTTGGTCCTTACTGGTGGGCCTACTGGATAATGATGACGTGTAACGTAATTACACCTCAGCTCTTCTGGTTTAAAAAGATACGACGAAATTTAGCTGCTACTTTTGTGATATCCATTTTCGTGAATATTGGAATGTGGTTTGAACGTTTTGTAATTATTGTAACCTCACTTCATCGAGACTTTCTGCCATCGAGTTGGGCTATGTATTCGCCAACTTGGGTTGAAGTAGGTGTATATATCGGAACCTTTGGTTTGTTCTTTACCATGTTCTTTTTGTTTATCCGTTTTTTCCCAGTAATTGCTATTTCTGAGATAAAGAGTGTATTAAAAAGTTCGGGTGAAAACTTCATAAAGAAAGGAGGTCGAAATGAAAAGTAATAAATTCATAACGGGTGTTTATTGGGATGATAAAGATCTGCTTACGGGAATTAAAGAGATTCAGGATAAAGGGATTTCTATTTTTGATGTAAGAACTCCTTTCCCTGTGCATGGTTTGGATGATGTTCTAAAAATAAAAAGGTCTAGACTGCCTCGATTAGGTTTTATAGCTGGCGCGTTAGGTGGTGTTTTAGCTTTTTATTTTCAGATGTGGGTGTTTACCCAAAGTTGGCCTATTAATTTTGGAGGTAAACCATATTTATCAGTTCCTTCATTTATTCCAGTAACTTTTGAGTTGGCGGTTCTATTTGCTGCAATTTCCTTGGTGTTTGGATTTTTAATACGCTCTGGAATTGGTCCTGGTGCTCCAGTCATCATTTTTGACGAGAGAACAACAGATGATGCTTTTTTAGTGGCTATTCAGGTGAATGATGAAAGTGAAGTTTCTAATATAACAGAGGTGTTGAGTAGTGCAGGAGCAGAAGAAGTAAAACAAGTTGAACCTTCAAAAACAGAGCAAGATGTATAAGGATTTTATCTTTTCTAAAAAGCTAAAGACCACGTTGATGGCGGCAGCCGTTGTTGGATTTGTTCTGACCCTTCTTGGGTATTTTACAGGAGGTGTAGATGGTCATAGGTTTTGGGCAAACATATTACTGAATGGTTTTATGGTTATTGGCCTAACCTTAGGAGCAGGGTTCTTTGTCGCAGTTCATTTAATTGCTGAGTCGGGATGGCAAACTTCTATTCAGCGTATTGCTGAAGCTATTGGTAGTAATATTTGGTTAGGAGCAATTATGATTGTGCCAATATTATTAGGCGCTCATTCATTATATCATTGGACACATACCGAGCATTTAGATCATATTTTACAGATGAAACAAGGCTATTTAAATATGCCGTTCTTCATCCTGAGAATGTTTATTTATTTGGCAGGTTGGATTTTCTTATTTCACAATATCCGCAAAGTGTCACTCATGAGTGATGTAAACCCCGACTTAAAGCTTTTTAATCGCTTACGTACTTTTTCAGGAATATTTATTGTGTTTTTTGCCATTACAAGTTCAACCTCAGCATGGGATTGGTTAATGAGTATTGATGCACATTGGTTTAGTACTTTATATGGTTGGTATACCTTCATAGGAATGTTTGTTAATTCTATTGCGGTTATCATTATCTTTTTGGTTTTGCTTCAAAAAATGGGTTATATGAATCATGTTAATGATGAGCATTTGCATGATTTAGGTAAATATTTGTTTGGCTTTAGTATTTTTTGGGCCTACCTATGGGTATCGCAGTATTTATTAATCTGGTATGCTAACATTCCAGAAGAAACCACTTATTATGTAACTCGCATAAAGGGCTTTGAAACCTTATTCTATGTAAATGTAATAGTTTGTTTTGTAGCGCCTTTCTTTGCTTTAATGGCCAGAGGAACAAAGCGTAAAACAACATGGTTATTTTATACTGCAATTATCGTTTTTCTTGGTCATTGGGTAGATTTATATTTAGCTATCATGCCAGGAGCAGTAGGAGCGGAGCATTCGCATATTGGTTTATTCGAAATAGGATTAAGCGTTCTTTACGTAGCCATATTTGCATTCTTTGTTTTTAAGGCATTAACAAAAGGCAGTTTAGTTCCAGAAAATCATCCATATTTTAAAGAAAGTTTTGACTATGAAAATATTAAATAGACTTATTCTTTTATTGATTGTTAGTATTGCTTTAGTTTCGTGCGATAATGATCGAAATAAGCCTGGTTATAGTTACTTCCCAGATATGGAACAGTCTAGGAGTTACGAAACCTATTCTGAAAATCCTGTTGTAGAGGGAGGAAAAACGAATTTGTTACCTGTTGAGAATAGTATTCCTCGTGGTGTAATACCATATCAGTTTGAAAAAACGGAGGAAAACAGAAAACTAGCAGGAGAAAAATTATTAAACCCATTTATGGGAGAAACACAAGATACTGAAGCTATTATCGAAGGTAAGCGCTTGTATAATATTTATTGTTGGCATTGTCATGGTGATAAAGGCGACGGTAAAGGCTTTTTGTATACAAGTGGGAAGTATGCTTATCCACCAGCTAGTTTATTAGCTGAAAAAGTGACAACCAATCCTGATGGAGAAATGTTTCATGTGATTTCTGTTGGATATGGTGTTATGGGCGCCCATCAAGGACAGATTATGCCAGAAGATAGATGGAAAATCGTTTCCTATATAAGAGAAGGATTAATCAATAAGAGTGTTGAATAAAATACTAAAGCTGAGTAGCTTCATTCTGCTCAGCTTTATCTGTTTGTTTTTTTGCAGTTGGAATTTTATTATTTTCCCTAACTTCTTTCGGGAGTTGATCTAACTGAATTCTTTTTCCATCTTTTGTTGCTAAAATAAAAGAATCTTTAAAGCCCATTTTTTTAATGGTTTTCGAAAAAGTAACAGCTTTTGAGTAATCATCAAACGAACCTAAGGTATACTGGCAAATGCTATCGTACGTTTCCTGATTAATAGCTACTAAATCATCTAAATATTCACTTAGATTAACTTCTTTGTAAGCACCAATTTGCACACGGTATTTATAGCCTTCTTCACCTCTTTCTACAATGTTTTTATCATAAAATTTATGGATACTGTCTCTATACATCACTAAAGTAGTAGATAGTGAACTTTGTTTTTTAGAGAGTAGCTCATATTTTTTAACTAACAATGCATAATCCTTACTTGACGAAGTACTTTTAAAGTTTATAATACCTTTAAAAATTAATACTAAGAATAGTGTGATAAAGAAGAATAACTGAAAGTATAGGGCTTTTCTTAAGTTAGTAATTTTCCCCGATTGTTTTTGACTTATTTTTCTTAAGCGTTGAACCTCTTTGTCTACAGCTTCCTGTCTAAGTCTATTTTTTTTGTTTTCAAATTCAAATTCTTGGGCCGTCATGTGTGTTGTGCTTGCTTGTACTTAATTCTTTTATAAATATAATAAAACGAAACTTGAAATTACATTCTTTGGCAAAATCAGTGGCTGAGTGCAAAAATAGATTAAAAATTTAACTTTCTACTTCAAAAAGTACCTCCTTAATGCTAGGATAGGTATTATCTGTTACTTTTTTAACATTATTTGAGGGAATCCAGCAAGCTTCAGTAATATCTTCCTCTAATTGAGGTTTAGGGATATCGTTTCCTGCATATTCCATTTTATACCAGTATGTCTTTTTTAGGATTAGTTTACCCTTTAAAGTATAAGTATGAAAAGTTGAATTTAAGGGTTTGATAATTTTTAGTGGAGAAATAGCACATTCTTCTTCAACTTCTCGAAGGGCAGTTTCTTCAATCGATTCGCCTTTTTCAGCTTTTCCCTTGGGTAAATCCCAAACGCCCAAACGATGAATAAAAAGAATCTCATTGTTGGAATTGTAAACTACACCACCAGCTGCTGTTATTTGCTTAAAGCAATTACCGAATAATACCATTAATTCATCCAAATCATGATGGTATATAAAGGCCTTTTTAATTTCTTCCTTCTTTTCAAAATTTGTAATAAAATCCTGAAGTTCCTTTGTGTTTGAATATTTGAAAATAGCCCCAAAATCCGGACTAAGATCTCGATCAATATTGTTGGTTAAAAAAACAATTCTATCCTTAAAAAAAACTTTATACATTTGCACCATGGAAAAAGTATCAGAAACTATAGCAAAACAATTGTTGCAAATTAAGGCAATTAAATTGCAACCAACAAACCCATTTACGTGGGCTTCAGGGTGGAATTCTCCTATTTATTGCGACAACCGAAAAACATTATCTTATCCAGAGGTTCGCGATTTTATTAAGTTGAAGTTTGTAGATTTAGTGAATGAATTATATCCAGATGCAGATGTTATTGCTGGAGTTGCAACAGGTGCAATTGCGCAAGGAGCTTTAGTGGCAGATGAGTTAAAAAAACCATTTGTATATGTTCGTTCTTCGCCAAAAGGGCACGGAATGGAAAATTTGATTGAAGGTGATATTGAAGCAGGTAAAAAAGTGGTTGTAGTTGAGGATTTAATCTCAACAGGGGGAAGTAGCCTAAAAGCTGTGGATGCTTTAAGAAAAGCTGGCTGTGAGGTAATGGGAATGGTAGCTATTTTTACATATGGTTTTCAAAAGGCTGTAGATAATTTTACTGAGAACAACGTTCAATTGAATACCCTAAGTGATTATCAAACGTTAATTGAAGTTGCTGCTTCGTCAGGTTATGTATCTGCTGATGATGTGAACGAATTGGGAGCATGGAGAAATGACCCAGCAAGTTGGGGGAAGTAATAAATATATAAAAATATAATGGCTCAATTGGGTTGCTCCCTTTTGAGCTTTTTTTGTTTTAAGATATGACTAAATACGAAAGTGAAATAAAAAAAACTGAGCACCCTGAAGAAAAGGTGTTTTCGTTTATCTCCAACTTTAATAATTTTCAGGAGCTAATTCCCCAAGATAAGATTAAGGACTGGCAAAGTACAGAGGATACTTGTAGGTTTAAGGTAGATGGAATTGGAGATGCAGGATTGAAAATTGTAGATAAGGAACCCTTTAAAACCGTAAAATATTCAACGGATGGAAAGGTGCCATTTAACTTTTATCTGTGGGTTCAGTTAAAGAAAGTTTCTGAAAGTGATACCAGAATTAAGTTGACCTTAAAAGCAGAGTTAAACCCGATGATGAAAATGATGGTGGGTAAGCAAGTCAATAAATTTTTAAATATGTTAGGAGACGCTATTGCTAATTATCAATATCCAAATTAAGTAGGAATTCAACTTCCTTAAAGGCGTAACTACGAATTGTTCCATCTGGAGTTTTTAATTCTAGGTGGCCGTAGTTATTAATTCCGTTAATAGAAGCCTCAAATTTCCCATTCTCATCTTTATACGCGTGTAATCCTACATTTCTATATAGGTGTTTCATATATAAATCATCAAGCTCTATATCTTTGCCTGCTTTAATTTTTTCTATTTGCTCAATAATGCTCGCTAAAATACGAACTAATATCTCATCCAAATTCATAGTTTTATTAAGAATGGATTTTATAGAAATTGGGTTTGGTGCATCGCTAATAAAATTAGTCTGATTAATATTTAATCCAATCCCGATAACGGATTCACTTATTTCGCTTTGGCAAAGTGCATTTTCTATTAATATTCCTCCTACTTTCTTATTGTGATAATATATATCATTGGGCCATTTTATCTTAAATCCTTCTTTGTAAGAGTTAAATACACTAATTATTCCAAGAGCAACCGCTTTTGAAATGATAAATTGGTCTTGGATTTCTACATAGTTAGGTTTGATATATAAGCTAAACGTTAGGTTTTTACCTTTCTCGCTTTCCCATGAATTACCTGCTTGACCTTTGCCTGCAGTTTGATTATCCGTTTGTACAATGGCGTATTCATTTAGGTCAGATGTAAGCTTGAGCTCCTTCAATTTATTGTTGGTAGAAGCAAGTTGTTCGTATTTATATATTTTAAACTGATCCAATGATGACATATGATGTGATTTATTCCGCCATAATGTCACTAAAGTTGGCAGATTGTTTTATAACAGCAAAAGTAGTTAGTAAAAGCGAATATAAAAATGTAGTATCTTCATGTTTTTCTAGTAAATTAGCAGCCTTGTAGTATAAAGTAATCGTAAAAAACATATAAAATTAATGACAATCCAAGAGAATAACTCTGCTGAACAATTGGTAGATGCCGTTGTTGAAGGTATTCAGGAAAAGAAAGGCACAAATATTGCTGTTTTGGACATGCGAGAAATTGACGGAAGTATTTGTCAGTTTTTTGTGATTTGTGATGGGGATAGTAATACCCAAGTAGGTGCCATTGGTGATTCAGTTGAAGATTATATAAGAGAAAAACTGAATGAAAAACCATATCACACAGAAGGAAAAGAAAATGCCGAGTGGATTTTAGTTGACTTTGTGGATGTAGTAGTTCATGTTTTTCAGAGGCCTATCAGAAGCTTTTACAATTTAGAAGAGCTTTGGGCTGATGCAAAACGTACCGACATCGAAAACTTATTTTAGTCAGTTATTTATTTTTAACTAATGAGCGAAGAGCAAAAACAAAAAAACGATCCTTCCAATCAGGGAGGAAATAACTTAAATACAAAGTTTCCTAAATTTAATGGATATTGGATTTACGGCATAGTACTACTATTGCTGATCTCATTCTTTATGGTAAAACAAGATGAGATAGTTAAAAAATTACCCTATAGTCAGTATGTTAATGAGGTATTGCCTTCTGGTGATATTGATATGGTAACCGTTATAAGGAATGAAGGAGTTGTAGAGGTAACTATAAAAAAGGACGCTTTAGATAAGTATAAAGACGAATTTGGAGATAGGTTTTCTGCCCTTACCGAAAAAGGACCTCATTTTAGAGTTGAACTACCTACCATTGATAGTTATGTTGAAGACCATCGAAAGATGGAGGAAGCTAAAAACCTAAATGTTCCACACAAATATGAACAACGCTCAAATTATCTGAACGAGATTCTAGGCTTTATTTGGCCTTTGCTTTTGCTGTTGATTATTTGGATATTCATCTTCCGTAGAATGGGTTCTCAAGGTGGAGGTGCTGGAGGTGGTAACATCTTTAATGTAGGAAAATCCAGAGCTAAGGTTTTTGATAAGGAATCAAATATCAATGTTAACTTTTTGGATGTAGCAGGTTTAGCGGAAGCTAAAACAGAGCTTGAAGAAATCGTTGAATTTCTTAGAAAACCAGAGAAATATACAGATCTAGGAGGTAAAATTCCTAAAGGAGCTTTATTAGTAGGCCCTCCAGGTACAGGTAAAACGTTATTAGCAAAAGCTGTAGCTGGAGAAGCGAATGTTCCTTTCTTTAGTATGTCAGGTTCTGACTTTGTAGAGATGTTTGTTGGAGTAGGAGCTTCTAGAGTTAGAGATTTGTTTAAAAAAGCCAAAGAAAAATCTCCATGTATAGTATTTATCGATGAGATTGATGCGATAGGTAGAGCCAGAGGTAAGAGTGCTAGCATGGGAGCTAATGACGAACGTGAGAACACGCTGAATCAGTTATTAACTGAGATGGATGGTTTTGGAACCAATTCGGGTGTAATTATTCTTGCAGCAACTAACCGTGCCGATATTTTGGATAGAGCATTAATGAGAGCAGGGCGTTTTGATCGTCAGATTCATGTTGAACTTCCGGATATCAAAGAGCGTAAGCAGATTTTTGAAGTGCATTTACGTCCGCTAAAATTAAGCGATGATGTGAAGTCTGATTTCTTATCGAAGCAAACACCCGGTTTCTCTGGTGCTGACATTGCTAACGTGTGTAACGAAGCAGCTTTAATTGCAGCACGTGGTAACAAAAAAATTGTAGAGAAGGAAGATTTCTTGAGTGCTGTTGATAGAATTGTTGGAGGACTTGAAAAGAAGAATAAAATCATCTCCAAAGAAGAGAAAAAAGCAATTGCCTTTCATGAAGCGGGTCATGCTGCTACAAGTTGGTTGTTAGAATACGCTCATCCTTTGGTAAAAGTAACGATTGTTCCTAGGGGAAAAGCTTTAGGTGCTGCTTGGTATTTACCAGAAGAGCGTCAGTTGACTACTACAGAGCAAATTTTAGATGAGATGTGTTCTACACTAGCAGGAAGAGCAGCTGAAGAACTTGAATTTGGTAAGATTTCGACAGGAGCTTTAAATGATCTTGAAAAAGTTACTAAACAGGCTTATGCCATGGTTACTTATTATGGAATGGGTGAGAAGTTAGGTAACATCAGTTATTTTGATTCGAGTGGTCAGAATGAGTATGGTTTTACTAAACCTTATAGTGAGGTGACGGCTCAAGCAATAGATAAAGAAGTAGGTGCAATTATTGAAGAGCAGTATGAGCGTGCTAAAAAGATTCTTATTGAGAATAAAGACAAGCATACTGAGTTAGCTAACCTTCTTTTAGATAGAGAAGTTATTTTTAGTGAAGATCTTGAAAGCATTTTTGGAAAACGTAAAGTGAACAAACACATTGTTCAGTTGGATGAGAATGGAGATGGTGCAGAAGCTAAAGAGAACGATAGTGAAGAGGATAATAAGGACCCAAAAACGGATAATAACGCTTCGGAAGATAAGGCGTAAATTATAAAAAGGTAGTTTGCCTTTCGTAAGATATTAAAGAGGAGCATTTTATGTTCCTCTTTTTTTGTTCTTTACTGTTGAAACAATAGGCTAAATAATTATTGATTTTATTCGATAAAATGAATGTAAATTAGTTTAACTGCTTATTTTTGTAGGGTATAAATATATTACGAATGAACAATTTTTGGCAGCGAGTTTTAACTGGGATATTATTTGTTTTTATTGTAGCTGGAGGAATCTATTATCATGCCTTCTCCTTTTTTCTTGTGTTTTTTTTAGTTGTTGTAGCTAGTATATATGAGTTGCAGGGTTTACTAACAAACGCCAATATCAAGAATAATTTTCTAACCATGTTAAGTGTAGGCGTATTTATTTACCTAGCTAGCTTTCTGGTAAAATCTGGTATTTCCGAACTTTCCATATTCTTTTTAATAGTACCACTAATTTCATTAGTATTTGCTTTAGAATTATTTAAAACAACAGGTAAGCCATTTGAGAGTTTAGGCACTAGTTTGCTTAGTGCATTGTATGTAGGTGCTCCATTTGCATTTTTACACTCATTAGGTTTTCATGATGGTGTTTATAGTTTTAAACTACCTCTAGCTGTTTTTATTTTGGTGTGGATTAATGATACTGGTGCGTACGTATCTGGTGTAACTATAGGTCGCCATAAGTTTTTTGAACGCATCTCACCTAAAAAAACTTGGGAAGGAACCATTGGAGGTTTCATATTTACGCTTATTACGGCTTATGTTTTATCTATATATTGGACAGATCTTAATGTGTCTCAGTGGCTTATTTTTGGAGGTATAACCTCAATAATGGCAGTGTTAGGTGATCTATTAGAATCGATGTTTAAAAGGAGCATAGGAGTGAAGGATTCAGGTTCTATTCTTCCTGGTCATGGTGGCTTTCTAGATCGTTTTGATGCCGTTATTTTTGCTTTGCCAATGGCTGCGTTCTATATCGAGATATTTGTGCGTTAAGCATTATTTTTCTAAGGACTTTGCTAGAAGCTTGTCAAAGCGACTGTCCATGCAAATACTAATATCGGTTGTAATAAACTCACCTTCGTAAAACAAACTAAAAATTGTTGCTGGAGTTGGAGCATTTTGTGCTTCTTCTATAGTCTCGAGCTTAACTACCTCTAAAGGTATGTTACGCTTGTTTGCAGTTTCTTTTAAGGAGTTATGTACATGATATTCTGAAAATGGACAGCGATTACTATAATACACAACTATTCCCTCTTTATTAACCGTAGTAATTGATTTAACACTGTTATTAAAGCAAGGGGTGTTTTCGTTGTTTTTTATTTTCTTCACCAATAGACTAAAGCCTGTAGGCAGCTCTTCAATTATTTCAAATCCTTGTTTTATAAGCCATTTTGTATCACTCATAAAATGAAACTTCTTTGTGCCAACAACGGTTATTAGACCATCTTTCCCTTGAGCTTCTGCATCTTGTAAAGCCAGACTTAATAGTTCTTTGCCATATCCATTCTTTTTATACTTCCCTGAAACCCAAAAGCAATTAATTACCAGATAATTGTTTGCTTTAATTGGAACCCATGCATGTTCGCTAGGGCCATATTCAATAAAAACCTTTGCTCTTTCATCTAACTTTCTAAATGTATAACCAAACTCAAATTGTTCCGATAGCCAAGCCTTTTTTAGCTCGTAACTCTCTTTACATTTTTTATCTGAAAATGCACAAGATATATGTTCGTCTTTAATGTTTGTTTTGTCTAGTTTTATGAAGCCTTCCATTGTATAGCTTATTAGTGTAGATATACATTAAAGGTACGTATATGCACCTTATTATACGAGAAAAGGGTGGAATTATTAAAAACCACCCTTTGCATTTTTATGATATTACGTTTGTTTATAATTGAATCCCCATAAATAAAACATCATCGATTTGTTCTAAATCCCCTTTCCAGTTCTTAAAATAATCTCTTACTAGCTCGCCCTGTTTATCCATTGGTTTTTCATGAATCTCTTCCAATAGGTTTTTAACACCTACCTTCATTATTTTTTTACCTCTAGGTCCACCGAACTGATCTGTATACCCATCAGAAAATAAATAAATAGTGTCGCCTTTTTTACAATCGTATTCGTAGTTAAGAAATTTAGAATGAATAGCTAAGTCATCATCTCCAATACTTCTACGCGTTCCGTTATATACAGAAAGCTCATTATTGATGTACATGAATACAGGACGTTTGGCAGAAGCAATTCTGACCTTTCCATTATTCAAGTTTATTTCAATAACAGAAATATCCATACCATCTTTGGCTTGCTCAACATTGTCATTTTGTAATAACACTCTTATGTTAGAATCTAGTTTCTCAAGAATGTCAGCTGGTGACTGAGATTTTTCCTGATTAGAAATGTCATTTAACAAAGTTGTACCAATCATGGACATAAATGCTCCGGGAACGCCATGTCCAGTACAGTCAGCACAACATAATACAAATTTTTCTTTGGTTCTGTTAAACCAATAAAAGTCACCACTTACAATATCTCTTGGTGCAAAGAATATAAACGATTCAGGAAATGAATCTTTTAATTCATTCACTGGAGGCAATATGGATCTTTGTATACGTTTAGCATAGTTAATACTAGCGGTAATATCTATGTTTTTCTTTTCAATTTCTTCCTTTTGCTCGCGAAGAACAACTGTTTGTGAATCAACTTCCTTTTGAAGTGCTTCAGCTTTTAAGCGTAGTTGACGCTCTCTAAATTTTATTGTCCAGTAGAATATAAAACCAACAAGCGCTAGTAACACCATATAAAACCATAGCTTTTTCCATATAGGAGAAGCAATTTCAATTTTCACTGATAATGGAGTAGTACTAGGTATTCCATCGGCATTGAAGGCTCTTATCTGTAAATCGTATTTACCATCAGGTAAAAACTCATATTCTCTAAAATTAACCGTTCCAAGATCTATCCAATCTTTTTTCTTATCATCACCTTCTTGTAATAGGCGGTATTGATATGTTACGTCTAACGGAGATTTAAAGCTAATGCCTGTAAAGTCAAATTTAAATTTAGAATATGCCTTATTGTAAGGATATGGTAGTTTTATTGGAGTGTTCAGTGGATATGGTTTTCCTGATATCTCAATGTAATTGAAATTTATTTTTGGAGCTACAGTGTTTTTCCTATCTCTATCCGGATAATATTTAATAACCCCGTGACTTGAGGCAAACCAAATATTTTCTTCTTCATCTTCCCAAAGGTTATAGAAGTCGCCTCCCATTTTATCTTTAAAACCAAACTTTCTGATATCACCTGTTTTAATATCAATGGTACTTACGCCTGGCTGATGACAAACCCATAATCGATCGTTTTTATCGCATACAATATCGTAGCAATAATTTTTAGTTAACCCATCAGTTATATCAATTGCGATCAATGTATCCTGATTGTATTTTAACACTCCCTTACCTTGGGTAGATAACCAAAAGTTACCTTCTTTATCGGTTGTCATTCCTGATACATCAAGAGGAGAGTGAGATAGTCGATGCACTTCTATGTTTGTGCTATCTATCCAACAGATACCACTTGATTTAGGACCAATCCAAACTCTGTCCTCCTTATCGATATAAACAAAATTAATGTTGTTGTGAGGAAGTTTTTCATTTGTAGTAAATAGGCTGGTTTCGTTGGCAGCTAAATCAACTTCGTAGAAACCATCGTTGGTGGCTAAAAATATTTTCCTGTTAAGAATAGCCATGTCGTTAATAATTGGGTCACTAATCCCCGATCGGTAACTGTATTTCTTAAATACTAGTTTGTTTTTATTTCTATAGTATAAACCGTTTGAGCGGGATGCTACCCATAGTGTACTGTCATTATCATAACCGAAGCCTGATATTTCATCATTGGGTATTCCTAAAGCACTATCATAGTACTCATGGTCGGTAAAGCAAAATGGATCAGTATGCAGAATTCCATTATCTAATCCAATCCAGAGATTTGTATGGTTAGCTATTACAGACTTAGCTTTACTTTGTTTAAAGCCAATGTTTTCAAGATCGTAATGGATAAAATAGTCACTTAATAAAACAGATACACCGCCACCATAAGTCGCAAACCAATAGTTATCTTCTCGATCACCTAAAATAGCTTTGATAAAGTTGTGGTTTAAACCATTTTCTGTGGAGAAGTTGAATGACTCCGAGAATGTCTGTGTGGTTTCATCTAAAAATAACTTGATAACACCTTTACCCCATGTAGCTAATAATAGGTTACCATTTCGTTCTTCATATATATCTAGAATATTTTCGTATTCTATATTAAATTGAACGCATAATTTATTGCTAGCTATGTGTTTAGCATCCTTATTGTCGAATTGAAATAGGTAAAAACCTTCATCTTCTGTAGCAATCCAATACTCACCTTCTAGAGCCCTTCGTTTAACGATGGTATTTATATTGGTAGGAGGAATTTTGGAAATAGGATTGAGAGACTCGGCTTCTGCATTCTGATCTAATTTTAAATGCAACAAACCTTCAGATGATCCTAATAAAAGGTTAAAAGCATCAACGGACTCTACGCTATAAAATAGTTTGTCAGCAAATAAGTCTCTTTGAAAAAAGGTAGTTATTTTTTTATCAGGACTGATTTTTATTAGGCCATTATTCTGTACTGTAGCCCAAATATTACCTAGATTGTCTTGGCAGATATCTTTTATTGGACTGGTTGCTTTCTCTTCAGGAATAACTTTGTGAAAACCATCCTTATAGTATGATAAAGTACCATTGTTATGACCAACCCATAAAATACCATCTCTATCCACAAATAAGGAATGTGCAAAATCGTCGGCTAAGGAATCATTTTGTGTATACGTAATAAAATTAATTCCATCATACCTTACCAATCCTTCTCCTGTGCCAATCCATAAGTATCCATTGTGATCTTGCGTCAAACAATAAACAAAGTTTTGAGGCAAACCCATATCAGAATCAAAGCTTTTAAAATCAAAGGATTGAGCTTGAATTGAGCATGGAGCAATTAGAGCCAAGCTTGCAATAAAAAGAAATAGTAATTTTTTGAATTGTATCATATCACTAGTTTCTTTTAATGGTTGGTTTCATGCCAATGCTATATCTGTATTTTGGAATTCCACCAATAGGAACACTGTAGAATTCAATCAACTCACCATATTGGTTTTCAAGATATATAACTACATTGTTGCTCTTTATTTTGGCACTTTTACTTTTAATAATTTGAATATCGTATGAAGTATTCTTTTCAGTAGGATGTACAACATGCTGACTATTACCCCAAGCATCATCTCCCGATATTTTTAAGAAATCACCATTTTTGGCAACAGAAATAATTCTAATGATACCATCATTATCCCAGTCAAAATTAGTCTGCTTAATAGACTGCACTTTGTCATCGATAAATGGGTAAATATGTGATACTTCGTTAACATTATCATGAAGACGGAATTTGTACTTATAATAAAATGCAAATGCACCTTCTACAGCTTGGTTTTCTGTTGCACTAGAGCTTAAAAATAAATTATATAGATTACCATCATCTCCTCCTATACCTTCAATAACTATTTTAAAAACGTAACCACCGTATTCATCGGGTAAGAATTCTCCCTCGGTTGGGTTAATCGGACCAAATGTATACCAGTTTTTGTCGTATCTTGGATTGGCAGCAAAGGTTTTTGTACCTAGCAATGTGCCGCTTTTAAAATTTCCTTTTTTATTTATTCTTTTGGCATCCTCGTTAGATGCTGCACCTTTACCTCCATATATACTGTATCGCATTCTGGTATCCCATTCCCCTTTTTGTTCATCTACTTCACCGCCAGTATCAGGATCATAAACTCGAATGAAAATAGGTTCGGTATGATCTTTAGGAACGGAATAGAAAATTACTTGAGTATAATCATTATCTCCCCATGCCGATTCCCCATGGTTACCAAAAGTTACTAAGTGAGGAATGTTTTCGTCTACAGCAGGTACTGGTTGAGCTATAGATTTTAATGAAAACGCAAAAAATAATATAAGTATTGAAATTTTATGCATGTGTCGTGTGTTATTCAATTACTACAATTTGTCGTGTTGAACTAAGCTTTTCTGTGGCTTTAGTTTCTGATATGGCTCCACATGTTACAGTGTAAATACCTGGATTTCTGTATGTGTGCGTTAAACTAGACCCTTTGCCTTTGTTACCATCACCTAAATCCCAGTAATACTGTTTAGGAACAAAGTCTTTTAATACGGAATTTTCGGTAGAAAGTTTTAATGATTGACCAACTTTAATAGTATCCAGCGCCGAAATGTATACTTGCTGAGTGAGTTCTAGGTTTATATTGTAGCTGGCTACCGTATATAAATCTTCATTAATTAATGTATCTACAACGTTTAATTCTATGTTATACTCTCCTGGTCCAGGAAAACAGTGATCAACTTCAAGTCCTGTGGCGGACTTGCCATCTCCAAAATACCATCGATATTTGTACGGTAATGTGTCAGATACAAACGGTCCGTTTTCAAACAATGTAAAACAAAAGCCATCGTCCACTTGCGGCTTAGCATCAGGGAAGGAAGGATAAGGGCTAGAATATCTATAAATATCTGCATTCCCACTTCTGTCGGAAGCAAAATAACCAGCCGTTTGAGTGCTGTTAATAAAACAAGAAAAGTCGTTACTTTCGCTGTTGATAGGATGTTCTAGTTTTACAGGGGCACTCCATTTACCATCGTTTTTGGAAGTATAGAAAATGTCTAGTTTTCCTGTGCTATTATGTCCTTCTGAGGAGAAGTACAATTTGCCAGATGGATGATAAAAAGGAAATACTTCACTACCTTCTGTATTTATAGCTTTACCTAGGTTAACAGGAGTTGTCCATTCTCCATTTATAAAGCTCGATTCATATAAATCAGCTTTTCCAAAGCCATCGGGCATATCCGATACAAAATAAATAGTATTGCCATCGGGTGTAATGGTAGGGTGTGCGTTAGAAAAGTCTCTTCGTGAGTTATGCTTAAAAGAAGATGGTCTGCCCCACTTGCCTTTTTTGTTCTCAATAATAAATATGCCCAATAGGTTTTCTCTACCCTTACTCTTTCTTACTGTAGAATACTGGTTTTGCGTTATTACTATTTTAGAGTCGTCTGTTGTGCTGTTAATAGATGCAGTATTTAGTTTGCTTAATGTAGATTTAGATAACATATTCTCTGAACCGATACCATCGTTTGCTAATAATGGTGCACTATAAAGGCGATATACCCATTCGTTATCTTTATTTAGATATGATTTTAAAAGTTCATGTTTACGGTTAGAGGAAAAGTATAATACGGAATCCATAACAAATGGAGCAATATCATCTTTAGATGCACTGTTGGTCTCTACCTTTTTTACTTCAATACTTTGAGCATAAGATGAAAATATGAAAATTGCAAAAAGCAGTGAGGTTAGTATATATTTAAGTTTGTGTTGAATCATATCTTAAAAAAATTTAGGATCAGGAGAATCAATTTTGTATCCGAAATCAAATTGAAGAGCAACTTCATGCGTACCGTTATTGTACGAACCAATCGGATCAATATCGTAATCTAAACTATAGGTAAACCTAAATTGTGGCGTAATTTGGTATCCAATAATTCCAATGATTTCGTTAGTTGTTCTATACGAGGTTCCTACCATTAAAGAATTCATTAAAATACCAGTTGCACTAAGCTCTGCAAACGATTTGTCGTCAAGGTTTACTCTAATAAGTGCAGATGGTTGAATAGCAAAACTGTTGGATACTTTGTGAATAAAACCTCCTGTAAATAGATAATCAATCTTAGCAAAGTCTAGACTACTTTCTGCAGTTTCATATCTATCATAGTATAGTAAAGATGGAATTGAGAAGCCTCCAAAATACTTTTTATTGTATATGGAAACTCCAAAGCCAACCAAGGGTGACATGGTTTGCTCTACACTAGCAAATGTCTCATCATATTCACTATCTGAAAGTCTTACTTGAGTCCAGTCTGACTTGTGGTTTACTATACCTCCAGAGATCCCAAATGCTAAAGTAGACTGATTATCTAATTGCAAGCGATAGGTGTAGGAAAGATTAAAACCTGTATTTTGAGAAACTCCGAATTTGTCACTAAAAAACTGTGCTCCGAGTGCTACATTTTCTTTTTTTAATGGTGAATGTATCGTAAAAAAAGCTCCTGTTGGAGAATCTTCAAAGCCTAACCATTTTTTGCGGTACGAAGCATATGCCGATAGAGATTCGTGCGAACCTCCGAAAGCTGGGTTAATGCTGTACCTGTTATACATGTATTGGCTCATATTAAGCTCTCGTTGACCAAGTACAGATCCTGTAATTAGGGTAAGAAAAGCTATGATAATAGTGAATTGCTTCATGCTGTATTGTGTGTGATTTCTTATTTCCTTTTAATAATTAGATAATCTCTAATTGGGGTGCTTAACTCATCTCCGTCAAAAACGTAATAATAGGTTCCTGCAGGAAGATCGCTACCTCCACTATCTTTTCCTCCCCAATCATTTTCATAGCCTTCCTTTTTGTAAACTAACTTCCCTTTCTGGTCAAAAACGGATAGCTTATTATTTGAGATATGTTCTACTCCTTTAATTTTAAGAACTTCGTTTATTCCATCGCCGTTAGGAGATATTCCTGTAGGGGAGAATAGAGGTTTTGAAGTTACATTTACGTAATAGTATTTGTGTCTACATTTATCCTGTGGTGCCGATTCTAATGTAGCTTTCCACGTTAGATTATAAGTTTTATTGGCTTCAAGGTTGTGAGCATAAGAGTTATGGAGTGTGTCGTTACTAAATGTAACGCCAGATTCATCATTAGCACTCCATAATCCATTACCTTTAATTAACGAGTCTGCATTTAATTGTAATGAGGTGGTTGCATATATAGTAATGCTATCCGTAGTTTCTTTTACTGGGGATGGCGCTCCGGAGAAGTTGACCTTAACAGTGTCTACATCATTACATGTTCCGTTTATTTCTTTCCAATACAATTCTTGAACTCCTGTTGCGTTAGCTCTAAATTCTGACTGAGGATCTAATCTGTTTGTAAAAGTACCGTCAGCTAACTTCCATTCACCATCATCATAATCTGGAATTGCATTTAGTTGAACAATAACATCACAAGAATCTATATCACTACCTGCGTTAGCAAAGGGCATGATGTCTACATATACTTCTTCTGAGATACTCAGATTATCTGAACAATTATAGCTGTCGGAGATTTCAGTAATACTAATTGTATTATCTCCTGCATTTAAATCTTCGCCTTTTATTATTAATATTGGAGTTGTAAGCGCTTCTGTGATGGTTGAACCTCCAGTGTTATAACTAATGGTCAGAGGAAAGTCCTTATTTAATATGAGGTTTATAGCGGTTTGATCTTCTTTTTCACAAATCCTGTCTTTACTAAGCGATTCAATTTCAACCGTAGGTTTGAGGATGTAATTTACAGTAATTTCACCGAAATTTGCGCAGCTAAATTCGTCTGTTGAAGTCTCAGTCCATTTTAGTGTGGCTTGTTTAAGGTCTTCGTTAGCCATAAATTCCATAATGGCTGTTGTGTTAGCACTTGTAGCATCGCCAAAGGAAATATTTGGATGAGAGGATGACCATAGCCCAGTTGTTCCTTCACTTGGTACAGCATTTAGTATATATTCATTGCCGCAGAATTTATCATTTCCTTCGCCTGCTTGAGTATCAGGCTTTACATCCGTAATAGGTTTGTTGCCTGTCATATCCTCAGTTTCGGACATGCAGTTTTGTGCATCCTGAATGGATAAGAATGAAATAGTTTCTGATTTTGTTACATTGATAGTAGGATTATCACTTAATCCTGTAGAAGTAAAGTCTCCATACGTTAAAGAACCATCTGCATTTTTAAGTTTGTAAGTGAAAGGCGCAACTCCAGCAAAGTTCAAATCAATACTTATGTCTTTATTTCCATCGGTCGAACAAAATTTTTCAACATTTATATTGGCGAATGAACCTGTTGGTCTTCCTTTTAGGGTTACCTCAACTTCGTCAGTAACTTTACATGAGCCATTTTCTGCAGTTAAGGTCAAAGTGTAAGTATCTGGTATAGTGTTCTGATATTGAGAAGTGGGTGAGTTAAAGTCACTAAAGCTTCCTCCAGAGCTAGCGTCAGACCACATTATAATATTAGTAGTTCCTGATATGGTTCCGTTTAAATCGACCTCATAACCACATTTATTTATGTTGTCACCAGCAGAAATGATTGGTAACTGATCAATTTGTACATTCATGTCACCAGAGATTTGAGAAGATCCATTTCCTGTTGGAGGATATATAGCGTCATATACTTTTGCCAATTCAATGGTGCTAGAAGAGGATATATTTATGGTAAACTCAAAGTTGTCATCATTTATATTACCACCACCATCTTCGAAATAAGTAGAACCATCGTATATGTAATCAAATGCAAAAGGTGCGGTACCTGTAAATTTAATTTTTATCACAGCATCTCCAGATTCGCAGAAAGCAACATCTTCGCTGATGATTTCAGCGGTTGGCTGTTGTGCATTGATATTAAGGTGTAAGCACAAAAAGAATACTATTATCCCCCAATAGTTATTTGTTTTATTGAAATTATTTTCCATATGAATTGATGTGTTGAACAACGACTATATACTGGCGTACAGAATAAAAGGTTTTATTATCAATATATCGTTTACTTTTTGTAATCGATTTGAAAATACTGCTGTGGTAAGACTGTAAGGCAGTTATAGCTTAGTTTTGTGTTGTACAAACATAGCCATTTTTTATCATGATAGCAGGGGGTATAAGTAAGGCAAGTGTTTGTTTATCTATAAAAATAGCTGTTTAATCAAAAAAGACTGTTTTATGATTAATTAAATGTAATATACAGCCTAAAATAGCATTGGGCACGATTAAATATCGTAAATGCTTCTGCTTTTGGGCTTGTCTTTTCTAAGCTTCTTGTTTCTATGATTTTTATATATCTCAGAAAAAGCTGGAGCAAAATTTTCTTCCGGAGCAGGAGCAGGTGATAAAACAAGATTACCTTCTGGGTCTATTAAGTAATATGTAGGGAAAGCCTGTATGTTATAATCGAATAAAACTTTGGCATTTTGTCCAAAATGTAAGAAGCGCCAACTGAATTTATTACTTTTTATATACTCGGCAGCTTCATCTGGGTCTTCATCTGTTAAAATGGTGATGATGTACATGTCCTTTTTGTACTTCTCGTGCATTTGCTCTAGTACCTGAAAATCTTTTTTACAAGCATAATTCTTGGTGTTGGCAAAATTTAAATAAACAAATTTGCCTTTGTAATCTTTAAGTTCTCTTGGTTTGCCATTAAAAAGGGCATTAACATTAAAGTCAGGCGCCTGTGATCCAACGTTAAGTTTTGTAATACGCGTTAATATGGCCGAAGCTATTTGATTATTCTCAGTGTTTACACAACTATCTTGGGAGCTTTCGACTATGCTTATGATTCTTGCCTTGGGATATAAATCGGAGAAATAACCACTATACAAACCTCGTAGTACAATTAACTCCGAGAGTTCTCTGTTTTTAAACAAAGTATCCTTGGAGAGTTCAGCACAAATAGCATTGAACGAATGTGAAGTATTCCATATCTTTTTAAAGCTCTCGCCTTGTTTAGAGCTAAAGTAGTAGTGGAAGAAATTGCTAAATTGACGATTGAATGAAGTCCAGTAAGTATCTAAATGGTATTGTACTGGGATTTTAGCAAAGCTATTAGCAATAGCCACCCTAGGTTTATTAGAATATATGTAGTCGTATAAATTCTGATACTTAAAAAACTTATAATAATAGAACCAAGTCCCGCTGTCAGCGGGAAATGCCATATCTACATCTTCAATAATCTTAAAGCATTGTTTTTTATTGCCCGTTAAAACAATTCGGCGAATATTTTTACTGAATAAGTAGTTGTATTTTTCTTCAAAATCGGAAGTCACCCGATTTAGATTGCTACCTGTATCGTTTTTAATGCCAATAACAACAGGTTCGGGCCTGAAGAAAGGATTAAGTCTATCTGCTTGCTTGAGCGGTGTGTAGGGGGGAAGAACTAATTCGTATGTTTTACCTGGCTCAACCAATAAATGTCCTCTAATTTCACCCAGGTTAATATATATTCTGGTAATCTCTTCTAATTTAAATGAAGCGCTAAAATTCCCCTTTTTATCGACGAGAAAGGATTTTAAGTCTCTGAAAGATCGAGTGATGTAGTTGTTCTGATATTCAACGGTAAGGTTGATTCCTGCATATTCGGTTGCATTGCCAAAAAGTTTAACCTCTTTAGCTTGTGCAAACGACAATGTTGAAATTGCAAGAAATATTAAAATCCACCTCACACGCATATATTATCTTTTATATTCTCCCATTTTTAACCTGATTTTTTCAGGAATAAATTGACTTGCATCGCCATTGTGCCTAATAATATCTCTAACAATTGATGAGTTAACAGGAGTGTGTTCGGGTGTAGTAAGTAAAAATACAGATTCAATGGTTGTCATTGCTTTATTAACCTGTGCAATGGCTCTTTCGTACTCAAAATCTGCTGCCGTTCTAATTCCTCTTAAAATATAGCCAGCATTTAATTCTTTAGCAAAATCAACGGTTAGTCCCTGATATTTAGCTACGCTTACTTTAGGTTCATCATTAAATAAATAGTCTACCCACTCGATACGTTTATCCACTGGATAAAAATCTTGTTTTTGTGCGTTGTAACCAATGCCTATAATAATCTCATCAAAGAGATCAACAGCTCTAAGTACTATATTTTCGTGTCCTATTGTAAAGGGATCAAATGACCCTGGAAATATTGCGATGCGCCTCATTTTATCTTGTTAAAAGTTAATTGAATGCAATATGTAAGCCAAAATTTTAGCGGCTGTAAAGTTGCACAAATACCTGAACTCTGCAAAGGACAATTACCAAAACTTAATTTTAAATGTAGCAAAGGTGGCCATCCTTAATAAAATAACACCATGCCTAAAACGACTGATGTTGGTATCGCCATATTTACGTTCCTTATATCTAATCGGAAGATCAATGATTTTTAAATTCAGTTTATACGCGCCAAATAATAAATCAAAGTCACCAAAAGGGTCGAATTCGCCAAAGAATTTTCGGTTAGCTGCTAGCTTTTCGTAATCAGATTTAAACATCACTTTCGTTCCGCATAAAGTATCTTTAATAGGTCGTTCGAGGATGTAGCTAAAGAATTTGCTGAAGAAATGATTACCTACTGTGTTTAAAGGACGCATAGCATTTTTCTCCATCGGGTAAACCAAGCGTACGCCATTGATAAATTCACCCTTTCCAGAAGCTAAAGCATCGTAAAATTTAGGTAAATCCTCGGGAGGTACAGTGAGGTCGGCATCTAATATCATCAGGATATCTCCTGTGGCAGCAGCATATCCTTTGCGCACAGCATCGCCTTTTCCCTTACCATCCTGCTGCATAATTTTAATATTATGCGTTTGGCTGTACTTCTTTTGTATTCTCTGAATGGTTTCCCATGTATCGTCAGTAGAGTTGCCTTCTACGTATATTATTTCAATGTCTTTACCAAACTTGGGTAACCGAAGTATGGCTTGTTCAATATTTCCACTTTCGTTTCGTGCAGGTATTATTACCGAAGTGGTGTATTTTTGGTCTATTTCTGCTTTGGGAATTGTTTGTGGAATAGGGCGAGCGAATACAAATTGGTTAAGCCCCATTTTGTTTAGAAAAGGCAAGCGGCTTAAAAAACGATTTAAAAAAGTTGAAACTAGAGGGATGAAGTAAGGGAGAAACATACTTCTATTTTCTTTGTATGATTCAAAACCAGCCAGGTAGAGTAAGTTTTGTATGTCGGAACTTGAAAGCCAGTTTTGTTGAGGAGATTTACGTTTTACACCAATTAACTCACCAAATCGAATAAACGGTTCCCACATCCTATTGTAATAGGTAACAATAATTCTGGTTTTTTCGTGCGATACCTTCTGTAACTGCAAGAATACAGACTCAATATCGGGTAGTACCCCAATTAAATTAGAAAGTATAATGACATCGTATTCTTTATCAAGAGAGATATCTTCAGCTGCCATCTCTTGTAGATCAATATGCGGAAAACGTTTTTTTCCTTCTTTAATCATATTGGGAGAGAAGTCAATACCTGTTTTCTCACTGGCCTCTATAGAGTCCAATAAATCACCATTACCACACCCAACTTCTAGAATAGAGCTTTGCGGATGAATGAAATAGTTGCAGTATTTTGAAATAGAATTCCAATAGTACGATCTTCGTTTTCTGTATTTAGTCCATTTAACTGAAAATTCGTCCCAGTAATTCTTAATCTCTAAATTGCTATATGGAGTCATATTATTTTTCGTTTTCTTGCGTAAGCACGTTGTAGTCAATTTTAAAAAGATAGGTAGGTTCATGCTCCCCAAACTTTTTAACTAGCTTAAATGATTTAGGATATTTTTTTACAATAACAGACATAAAGCGCTGTATGGTATTAATGGTTTGCCCTGTATAGGCATATGGATTTTTTCTTAGGCTGGCAAGCATAATATGACTTACTTCACGCTCTTTTAAATAAGCAATAAGTGCATCCGGCTCGTTAGCTGGAATTCGATAGATACCATGAAACTTTTTGCCCTTGCCGTAGATTCGTGCCATATTGGGTTTGCGACAGGCTACCAGTTCATCTTCCTTTAAATTTTTGTGGCAATACTCAGCCATGGTTAAATAACTTATCCAATCGGGTGTGTATCCAGCTAATTTGTCACCTCTTATATTTTTAGAAAGCGTTGTGAGGTCGATGGTTTTTATGCCTTTGCCTGCTGCTAATGCCAATGATAACAATAGTATCAATGGAAATACTTTAGTTACATATTTAAGTTTGTGTTTTTCGCCATATGCTAAAACACTTTCCGATAAGAATATTAAAATTAATGGAATAAATGGAATGATTAATCTGTATTGATCCCAAAGCTTTTGTAAGGAAAAGAAAGTTATCCCAAGCATGATAGCAAGGTAGATTCCTGTAAAGAGCAAAAAATTATTTTTTCTATAGTGAATTATAAAACCGAGTATAAATAATGCATATAGAATTAGTGTAATCGTTGGTTTCTGTGTGTTTTTCTTAATGCTCCTAACTCCTATAAAACGCATAAAATGCTTAGAGAGGTATTGGTTTGAGTTATCCTTGAAACGTACTAAAAAACCTACTGCACTCTCTTGTCCTTTGCTGGCGTCGTATGGGTCTTTATTGAGTAATTGGGAAGTTTGTTTTCCTGATTTTACAGGGGCATCCCAAATGTTTGTTCTTACGACAAAAAATAGACTTAAAAATATGGCGAAAAGTACGGTTGTATATGTTGCTCGTTGGTAGTTTTTTTGAAAAAGATAAAAAATAACTAAGGCAAGAGGAGCTCCGAACCCAATGGTTCTTGTTAAAAACATGAGCGTACAAAGAAATGTGGTAGAAACTAAATATATAATTTCCCGTTTGGCAGGTTTCCACTTTTTATCTTTATCATTTATGTTTTTAAATAGAATTAAGAATAAGGATGCCTGAAGCATGATGAATAATGCCTCGGTAAACGTTTGGCTTGAAAAGAACAGAAAATAATTACTAATACTTAGTAAGGCAATAGTGTAAAACAAGCTAATATATGATATCCTATCTTTAAACGATCGGTAAAATATGATTACAAAAGCAATCATAAATAAGGTGGATGTTAGTTTTAGAGCAACAATATTCATCCCAGTAATGGATATGATTAAAGATAATAGTATTGGATACAAAGGTCCTTGGTAAGTAGGAAATCTTCCTGAGTCCAAAAAGTTTATTGCACTAATGATGTAGGAGGAATCGTCGCCAGCAATACTTGGTTTTACATTAAAGTATAAAAAGCTAAATAGAGTATAGACTCCAAGTAAAAAATAAAATACAATATTAGCATTGCTTTTTAACCATGCTTCTGCGTTCGAAACAGTATCTTTTGTTTCGGGTTGGTTCTTCTTAGTCATTTGTTTAATAATTTGCTCTAGCCATGCCAGTTTTATGAAATATTATTGATGGCTAAATTTTTGAATAGCTTACCTAATACGTAACGTTAAAAACCTAGATTGTGCTGCGTTTTACATGCTTAATTCTAATCAATTATTCTATTTCCTTTTTTCTGTATGCATTTACAAATAAGATATTACCCATACCGTCATATTGTGTAAAACGCTCTGTTCCATTATTAATGTCTTTAGATGAAAAGCCAATGATCGTTAGGTCGGCATCATGACTTTGCTTTCTGATAATATTTTCTTTGTTGTCGCCTTCGTTAAAAGGTATCATTTGTACATTTCCAGATGCAATGGGTAGTCTTCCTGACTTAATTAAATCCAACCATTTCTTTCTTTCTTCATCAAAATCTTTGGATGGAGCTAACGAATATATTTTTATAAATCCTTTTTTCCAGTCAGGGTGGCCAAGAGTGATGTAAGCTAAAAGAATCATTAGGTTGGCATTGTAAAAGTCATGACGACCAATCCAAACATGAATTTCTTTTTTGTATCCAAAGCCTTTTAAAGAGGTGTTTAAGAAACATACATCCATCTTACACGAGTTAAATAAGGTGTAATTGTCTAGCGCATTTTGTAATGATTTTGGATTGTCGCTTGGGAACTCAAACAATATCAAATTACTTCCTTTGCCTGAAATGCCCGATAGTTGTATCACTTGAGCAATAGCTGAGGTGTACGACGGACTGATAATAGTATCGATGTAAACTCGGGTGTTGCTTCCCTTGGCTCTTGAAATTAAGCGATCTAAAGTCTTTTTTGATTCTAAGTTAGTTTGATAATTTAATAAACCAGGTATATAATGAATGTAAGTTCCAAACCCATATTTATGAGAAATCCATCCGAGTAAATCAAAAGCAGACTGACGTTCAAAAGAATCTTCGCTAACACAAACGGCAAAAGGACGCCAGTTGTATTCCTGCTCATCTTTATTGGCTTGTTGCACAAATATCTGAATCTGTCTGCTTAACTGAAAAACAACGCCTTTAAAAAGCTTTTCTAATCCTCTTCTTTCAGGTCTGTATTTGCTTATGATAAGATAGATTACGCCCATGATGCTTAACGAAAGTGTAGCATATGTGGTATCCATTTTAAACATGAGCCAGAAGGATAGGATTGCTCCAGTTAAGGAGTAATACCATTTGTTGTGTTTAAATGTTGGTCGGTAGGATGGATCTGCTGCAAAATGCTCTAAAAAGCTGATTAAACAGATAGCTCCATAGGTAACCATAAAAAACATGGATATGATTTGAGCAACAAAGTTGATTCCTTGGTACCCTCCAATGATGACGAATACATATGCTATAACGATAGTTACTATAGTTCCATTTAAAGGGTCGTTATCCTTAACTTTTCCTTTGGCCAACCACTTGTTAAGATTGGGATATGGTAAAACATCATCAAAGCCAATAGCTTGAATTGTTCTAGGCGCTACAAGAATAGACCCAATTGCAGACGACAGGGTTGCGGCAGCTAAACCAATTGGGATGATTGGTCCCCAAATGGCAATTTTTTGCATAATTAATTGATCCTGTGCTAAATCATCGGCCGATGCAGATACAGTCAGCTTGTATGCAATAGCAACATATACCACCATTCCAACTAGAGTGGCCCAAAGTGTGCCTTTGGGTATGGACTTTTTAGGGTCTTTTAAATCTCCAGAGAGTCCTAGTCCTGCTGCAATTCCAGTAAAAGCGGGGAATATTACAATAAATACACTAAAAAAACTGATTGGATTTGTGGTAGTTTCACTTAGGTCAAAGGCTGTTGCATTTTCTGTTGGCGAACCCATGAAGAATAATACAATAGAAAGCATTAACATACCAACTACAACGTAAAGCGCTTTCATGCCTATGTTGGCTCCGCGTATTACAACAATAATACTCAGCAAAGTCATTGCAATGATGGTAACAACCAACTTAATTTGTTTAGGGTCTGCTGTAAATGGCAGATATGGAATTACAGCATCAAAAGCTTCTCCAAAAGCGATGATGTAAAACGCTACACTTATAGCTTGAGAAAGAAAAAGGGCTATTCCGATGGCACCTCCAATGTTTAGTCCAAACGATCGGGAAATGATAAAATATGCGCCCCCACCTTGTACTTTTTGGTTGGTGGCAATTTCGGCAACAGCCAAAGCAGTAGGAATAGTAACTAAATGACCGATAATAATGATGGCAATTACACCTATAAACCCAACGTTACCTACAGCCCATCCAAATCTCAGGAAAAGTATTGCTCCCAATATGGTTGAAATGGCAGTCATAAAAACCGGCATAGATCCAAATGAGGCATTCGGGTTTGTTAGTGATTTTTGCATGTGTAATAATGTTTTAGTACAGTCAAAAATATAAAAAAATAAGTAACTAGTTCAGATGAATTAAATATAGTTATTAGTTCGTATGTTAGGCTGCTTCATACATACATGAACCTTATTTTTTAATACTCCCATTTAAAAGCTATGGTAATAAATCATGTATATAATGCTATTTATCATTGAATTCGAATTTTAAATGTTTTATATTAGTATCACTCTAATAGGTTTAGATTACACAGAATCTTTGAGGAAGCCGGAAAGTCAGGGGTGTCTTTCCGGCTTTTTTAATGCTGTGAATTTAAGTTATTTACAAGTAGTGAGTTTTTTAAGGCCTATATTTTTTATACTTTCGTACAAAATCCAATTTATATATTTTATGCAATCACAATCTCATTTATCGCAGCCCAAACAAATAATTTTGGGTGTGCAGTTCTTGTTTGTTGCTTTTGGAGCAACCGTTTTGGTTCCCTTGTTAGTAGGCATTAATCCCTCAATTGCCCTATTTTCTGCTGGAGTTGGAACTTTAATTTTTCATTTAATCACCAAAGGTAAAGTTCCTGTTTTTTTAGGGAGTAGTTTTGCTTTTATTGCGCCTATTACAGCAGCTACCGAAAAGTTTGGCTGGTCTGGAGCATTATCGGGTATAGTGGCAGTGGGTGTAGTTTATTCCTTGGTTTCCATGTTAGTAAAGTGGAGAGGGGTAGGTTTTATTAAAAAGATTTTTCCTTCTGTAGTGGTTGGACCAGTGATAATGGTTATTGGTTTGTCTTTGGCATCGGTAGGTGTTGGTATGGCAAAATCTAACTGGATTATCTCAGGTGTGTCTCTTTTATCTGCAATTATTGCTGTAGTATACTTTAAAGGCATCATTAAGTTGATACCTGTATTTGTAGGTATCGTTGTGGGTTATGTTTTATCTATAACGATGGGTAAAGTTGATTTTACGTTAATTTCAGAAGCGGCTTGGTTTTCGTTGCCTGAATTTACGACGCCGACATTTAGTTGGGAGGCGATTTTATTTATGATTCCTGTAGCTATTGCTCCTTTAATTGAGCATGTAGGAGATATTTACGCCATTGGTGCGGTTGCCGAGAAGGACTTTATGAAAGATCCAGGTTTGGATAGAACCATGTTAGGTGATGGTATTGCAACAGGTCTTGCTGGGTTAATGGGGAGTGTTCCTAATACAACTTATTCAGAAGTAACTGGAGCGATTGAGTTAACTAAGGTGACTGACCCAAAAGTGTTAAGGATTTCGGCCATAACAGCTATTATTTTCTCATTAGTAGGTAAAGTAAGTGGATTCTTAAAATCTATTCCTGTTGAGGTGTTAGGTGGTATTATGCTTTTGTTATTTGGTATGATTGCCAGTGTAGGGGTTAAAACACTTATTGAGTCAAAAGCTGATTTCCATAAGACTCGAAACATGGTTATTGTTTCTGTTATCTTAACCGTGGGTATTGGTGGAGCATCTATTGATTTTGGAAGCTTCTCGTTGGCGGGAATTGGCTTAGCCTCAGTAGTTGGAGTAATATTGAATCTAATTCTTCCAGGTAAATCGAAGGAAGTTCATATGGACGGTGAATAAAAATACATACTCCTTCTTGGTTACTTAGCAAGAAGGAGGTTATTTTACTGCAAGTTTAGCGAAGTCGCTAAGTGGTCTTATCCAAATATCGGTAAGGCCATTGTTTTTTATAAGCTCCTTCTTCAATTTTAAACATTCTCTGTAGCTATTGAATTCTCCGTAAGAATACCTTGTATAACCATCAGTACATAAATGAATTTGTACATTTTTCAGATTTCTTCGAGCAAAGTAGTTAAGGTTTTTTAAAGGAGCTTCTTTTAAAGCTAGCAACTGAATGGTATAGCCCTTTATTGGATACGTAGTCTTAGCAACCGTGTTTTTGTTATTTAAAAAGCGTTGTACATTTTGTACGTTATCTGGCATTTTTGTTTCTGCCTTTTTTTTGTTTTTAGCATTAGATTTTGCTGCTTTTTGCACCGTAGTGGTTTTACTTGATTTTACCTTCCCTGATGGTTTTGGTTCAGGAATGTCAACTTTATCAAGTTTTGCACCAGCTACAATAAGTTCACTATTGTCAATTATGGGCGTTGCAGGAGCTAATTTAATAAGAGGAGCATCCATAACTACATCGGTAAATATAACAGGAAGCTTGGTTTTCTGATAGTCCATTTCTTCGGTGACATTTACATAGCCTACTTTTTCTCTGTCCTCAATATCTGTTTGCTTTACTTCGTATTCAAAACCATTTTCTAAAAACATCATGTACTGACCATTAATGGGGTCTGGCCTGTAATCGCCCACTAATTGGTCGTCGACTGTTCTAGTTACCAATACGCGCATTTTTTTGTAATCGGTTCCAAACTCTTTATCAATCTCACCTTCTATAACAGCAAGTTCGGTATTAGTAGCGTTGTTAAATTTTACTTGGTAAATATCTGAGCCACCATAATTATCTGCAAACTTTGAAGATGCATAATAGGCATGGCTTTTACTGATGGTTGGCACAAAAAAGAAATCATCATCTGGCGTGTTGATAGGATATCCCATATTAACAGGGATGGTCCATGTAGAGTCAGGGTTCATTTGACTATAGAATACATCTAAACGCCCCATTGTATTATGCCCTTCTGAAGAAAAATATAATGTTTTTCCATCATAATGAATCATAGGTGTTTCTTCATCAAATTCTGTATTGATATTTGGACCTAAATTGCGAGGTGCTCCCCAGGTGTCATTGGGTAGTTTTTTTGCCATGTAAATATCCAATCCACCTAAACCACCTTCTCTATCGCTAGTAAAGAAGAATGTACTCTTATCTGCAGAAATAGAGCCATGGGTTTCTTCAGAGTAGCTATTGATAGGGAACGGAAGCTTTTCCGGTTCAGTCCAACTTCGGCCAGTGTAATGACTTAAGTATAGGCTTTTACCATGCTCATCATTTCTAAATAAAACAATTTGATTACCATCTGGTGATAAAGAAGCTGCTGCCTCGTGTTCGTTTTGCTTAAAAAATACTTTTAGTAATCGAGCAGATTCCCAGTTGTTGGCTGACAATGGCACTGTATATACTTTCTCGGCATATTGTCCATCAGGAAGTAAGCTTAGTTTAATCCAATTTCTTCGTGAAGTAAAAAAGAGTTGCTGCTCACTAACGCCAATTAATGGGCTATGATCATCATACATTGAATTAACGGTGCTACCCATGTTTTGTACTTCTAAATCAATTGGGTTTTTAATAAAGAAATCAGCATGATGGCAAATTTGTATTTCTCGTTCTATCTCAGCGATAAGCAGAGGATCTTCTATAGTAGAGTTCTCGATTAATTCTTCGTAAATTGCAATTGCTTTTAGTGGTTTTAGTAGAACCTGATATGCCTTTCCGAGCGATAATCCAAGTTCAGTTCCTAAGTACCCCTTCTTTTCATCATCCGTTAAAATATCTAAACCTTTATTAAAGCAAATAACAGCAGTGTCAGCACCGTTAGATGTATTAAGGTAACATAAGCCCATATTAAAAAGAGCATCCAAATCTTTGGGGTCATTAGCTACAACTTGTTTGAAGGTGGCAATTGCCTCGTTGTAGTTTTGTTGGTCCGCCATTTGCATGGCCTTTTTAAATAATTTAGCGTTTCTTGAAGGTTTAACTGGTTTTGACGATTGAGCACTGCTACTCCATGTTAGGCATAGAATGCAGAGCAAAGACAAAGAGTATTTAAGTATTGCCTTATTCATTTCATCGGAATTTAAACTGTTGATATTTAATGCAATGTACTTAAAAAATAGGCTATGTAATTTTGAGAGTATTTAATTAAGTACACCTTAGCCTAAAATAGAGTGTTCATTTTAGGGGTGTGTCAAGCTGTTGTGCATTATAAGTTCTTGTATTGATCAGATATACAGGAGGTAGTGCATTTGTCCAGAATATGGAATGCTTTTAAAAACTAATGGATAAAAAAGCATGTCTTTAGCTGTTTTAGCTAACCGTTTGCGGGTGATGGAGGGTTTTATATGCCTTAGCTATGGAGTTAAAAGGTTACATTGGAGTTTTTAAATGTCCTTTAGAACATAGCCAACAGAAGGTACATTTTCAATGGCGATTTTTGTGTCGAGCTTTAAGTATTTGCGAAGTTTTGCGATAAAAACATCAAGACTTCTGCTATTAAAATAATCATTATCGCCCCAAAGTTTAAATAGGATATCGTCTCGTTTAACAAGCGTATTTTTACTGCATGCTAGCATTTTTAATACCTCGTTTTCTTTTTGAGTTAAACGCTTTTCTTCATCCCCAATTTTTAATAGTAAATTTTGAGTATCGTAATTATATTGTCCTATAGAAATAACTGGATCGGCAAGCATATCATTCTTGCAGCGATTTAATATGGCTTTAATTCGGCATAATAATTCATCCTCGTCAAAAGGTTTAACAATATAGTCATCTACTCCAATGTTAAAGCCTGCTAATTTATCTTCTTTCAGCGTTTTGGCTGTTAAAAATACAATGGGTACTGTTTTGTTTTTTTTACGAATGCGTTCGGCAATGGAGAAGCCATCCATGCCAGGTAACATTACATCGAGTATGCAAAAGTCGTAGCTGTTTTGTTCAAATGCATTAATACCTTGAAGCCCATCTTTATAAAGTTTAACATCAAAGTCGTTAGATTCAAGAAAATCTACAAGTAGAAATCCCATGGCGGTATCGTCCTCAACTAGTAATATTTTTGTTTTAGCACTCATAGTTTTTGTCGGCTTTAAAAGATAAGCTAAATGTACTTCCTTGGTCTAAATGACTTTTTATTTTAATGTTTCCTTTATGTCTTTCTACTACGTTTTTAACAAAGTTAAGTCCAAGTCCAAATCCCTTTTTATCATGAATATTACCATTGTTTATTCTGTAATATTTTTCGAATATACTTTGGAACTCTTTTTTTGGTATACCGATGCCATTATCGGTAATATCTACTATCAACTTGTTTTTTACGTTGTATGTTTTTATTAGAATTCGAGGCTCGGCCGTCGTATATTTAAAAGCATTATCAATAATGTTGCAAATAGCATGATGAAGATATTCTTTTTCTCCCATTATGCAGAAATATTTTGCTTCAAGTTTTAGCTCTAAAGTGCCATTCAGTTGTATTAAGGAATGCTTGTAGGCATTGTTACATTGTTCAATTAGTTGATGAATGTTAACTAAACTTGCTTGTGAATTTTCTAAACTCATTGCGGCAACACTCAAAATATCCTTAACATGATCTTCATTTTTTTGGTTTTCGCTATTGATTAGCTGTGTATATTTAATAATTTTTTCTTTGTTTGAATCTTGTGATATGTTTTTCTTTATCAGGTTAGATGCTAATTTTATATTTGCTATGGGTGTTTGAAATTCATGAACCATGTTATCGATAAAGCCTTTGGTGTTGCTTAAAATCAGTTTCTTTTGTTGGAATAGGCGAGATGTAAAAAAGAATGAAATCATTACAAAAATGATAGCTCCAATTGAGATGTAAAAAAGCATGCCTGCTTGAGCAAATAAAAATTGTTTGTCGTCAGGGAATTCAATTTGAAGTTTGATGCCATTTTGTTCAAGGAGGCCGTTTAAAGACTGTTCGTAGCAAGTTACACACAATTGTCTTTTGCCTACTTGAACTTCGTTAATAAATTCAAAAGTATAATCTAATTCTATTTTATGAATGGCTAAGTTGGAGCTAATGATACTGTCAGCCCTGTGAAAATTGATGTATTGGATTTCTGTCGGACATTGGTTTCCGCAGACATAGTTGTGCATATTGTCGCAAGCATTCGCTTCGCGCGCAATTTCATTTCTAGCCTCGCGTAAAGCAAGTACAACCCTGTGGTTAAAGTGCTTTTGTTCTAGTTTTGCAGCTTTAACCAGAAACATAAGCTGAATACCAATTAAACAAAGTAACATGGCAAATGTTATTCCTGCGAGTAAAGACTGTTTGTCAATTTTAATATTCATAAATTATGAATGATTCTAATTTAATAAGGGAGTAAGGTAATGCATCAACAAAATTAGGAATTAAAACTCATTACGGCAGTACTTTAACATGTTGTTAACACGTATTAACAACAGAATAACATATATTGCAAATGATTCAGTGAATATTTGTAATGACAATAAATACTTAATTATTTAATTTTTAAAAAGATCAATATGAAAAAGACAATTGCAGTTTCGTTTTTATTTATGTTTATGTTAGCTATTGCTTCTCCTGTAATGGCAATGGACGGAGTTCAAGAGCCTCAAAAAACTGAGAAAAAAGAAAAATGTTGCGATAAGAAGAAAGAATCTTGCGATAAGAAAAAAGAGTGTAGCAAGGATAAGAAAGAATGTAGCAAGGAGAAAAAAGAGTGTAGCAAGAAAAAATAAGAATTCACAAGATGTGTTCACAAAGTCGTTCAAGAAATTGGGCGACTTTTTTTTGTGCTTTATTACACCTATTTTTAAACCATAACAAAATATTTGGCACATGTATATTCGCTGTATTTTACTAGCACTTTTTCTTACCTCATTTTTTACCGCAAGTTTTTCGCTAAGTTCAGATGAATTTTCTTTTTCAAATTTAGAAGGAGATGAGAAGCTTGATGCTATGTATAACAAAGCGCTTGAAGTTGTTGTTAGTAATCCTTATGTAGCAGACAGTATTGGCCATGAAATGTTAGAGATGGTAGATGATAAGCAGTTTGGATATAAAGGCTTGGCTTATTTTGTATGTGGAGAGGCCCATTATTATAAAGAACAATACGATTTGGCTTTGGAAAGATATCAAGATGCCGAGAAGTTTCTAAAGTTTACAGATGATACAGCTCGTTTGGCTGCTACCTATAGTAATATTGGCTTAATAAACCTGTATAAAGCAGATTATAAAACATCTTTGATGTATTATGAGAAAAGCTACGATTTAGAAATGCAACTAAATGATAGTGTAGGTATGGCTCAAACTTTACAGAACATGGGTTTAATTGTGGGTAAATGGGATAAGTTTGAGTTACAAAGTTCTTATTATAAAAAGGCATTAGCTTTATATAAGAAGCTAGGTGAGCATCGTTCTATTGCGGATATGGCTTTGAATTTGGGGGTAACATACGTTGCTCAGGATGAGCTAAAGGAAGGGTTTAAGTATTATCAGGAGGCATTAGAGTTTTATCAACAATTAAATGACTCAAACAGAATTGCATCGGTATATAACAATATGGCCTGTTATTACACTAGGGTGCAGAAATTTGATGACGCAGAGAAGTATTTTAATAATTCCATTGATATTTTTAGTCGCATAAATAAAAAATCAGGGTTAATAAGTGCTTATACGGGTTTAGGTGATTTGTTTGCGGAAAAGGGAAATTATCAGGCTGCTATTGAAATGTATAAGAAATGTGAGGAGGTTAATAAGGAAGTTGGCCTTCTGGGTACACAAGGGGAGAATTTATATAGCTTGTACGAAACCTATAAAGGTATGGGGGATACCGAAAATGCTTTGAGGGTATTTGAACAATATCATCAAATTGTGGATAGCATTTATAGCATGGAGCAGTTTGATAAGATATTAGAGTTGGAGAATAAATATATTTTGCAACGTTCACAAGGGCAGGTGACAGAGTTAAGAGCTAAAAATAGGTTGTATACCATTGTGTTTTTATCTATTGCTTTCTTTGTAATTTTTGGTGGGGTAGTAGTCTATTTTTATAGTAGAGATAAAGGCATGAAGGAGAAGCAGAGACTCTTAAGTTTGGAGCAAAAGGTGCTTAGAACGCAAATGAATCCGCACTTTATCTTTAACTCTTTGTCTGCTATACAGTGTTATGTTTTAGAAAATAAAACGATGGATGCAGTGGACTTTCTTGCTGATTTTGCGAGTTTGATGAGGATGGTTTTACATTATTCGCAAGAGGAGTTTATAAGCTTGGAGCAAGAACGAGAGATTCTTGATTTTTACATTGATTTGCAAAATAAACGATTTGGGGATAAGGTAAAATATCAGATCGTAATCGATGAAAAGTTAGAAAAGTCGAAAGTGAAAATTCCACCAATGTTGGCTCAACCTTTTATCGAGAATTCATTTGAGCATGGAGAGCTTTGTAAGCGTGAAGATGGACATATATTGGTTCGTTTTGAGAAAAAAGGAAAAAATCTATCTTATCAGATTGAGGATAATGGAATAGGTATTTTATCAACTCGTAAAGGAAGTAATAGTCCAACTACGAAAAAACATAAGTCTCTGGCTTTAAAAATCACCAAGGAACGACTGAAGCTGATTAATAAAAATCATTTAGCCAATCGTGTTGATTTGTTAGTTGAAGACAGATCTAAATACGGTACAAATGGCACAAGAGTAGAGTTTACCATACCTCTGCGTGAATTAAAGTAAGTCTTTATTTTCTGCCAAAATCAGCTGGTATCTCACCCCAGGTTTTGGTATCCCATTTTAAAATGGTTTGCGTATAGGTGTTATTTTTAAGCCACTCTTCCGCTCTTTTTATCACTTCAAATAAGCTTTGTGTTTGAGCAGTTAAAGGAAGTTTTGATCTGCATTTTTTGGCTTTTACCCATCCCATGGCAATTTTTGAATCGGTGTAAATAGGAATGTTTAGTTTGTGTTGTTTTTGATACGCTAAACCATGTACTATAGCTAAAAATTCGCCAATGTTGTTGGTTCCTAAAGGGAATTTTTTAATGAATATTTGCGTGCCCGATACGGTATAAACTCCTTGGTATTCCATCACTCCAGGGTTTCCACTGCAGGCTGCATCTACCGATATACTATTGTTGATGATATCTGGATTATCATCTATTTCTTCAAAACTTTTACTGGTCTTTTTTTTATTGCCCCAATGCTCATCAGGGTTATCTTCAAAAGCTGCCTCAGCTTCTTGTATGGTAGCAAAGCCTTTGTATCTAACATTGCTTACTCCTTTTATATTATTCTGACATTCCGCCCAGCTAGTATAAATGCCAGGCGCATGTCCATTCCAAACCACATAAAATTTATTCTTCTTTGCCATGATTAGCCTTTTAAAGCTGGTAAAAATTGAGTTAATAAGTTGGCAAAATTAGATAAGAATAAGCGAATAGCCATAGCTAATAGTATAATTCCAAAGAATTTTTGCAACACATATACTCCTCCTTCGCCAATAATCTTTTCTACATTGTCTGTTGATCGCAAAACAAGAAATACAATAATAATATTTATCACCAATGCTATGATAATGTTGATTGAGTCAAATTCAGCTCTTAATGAAAGTATGGTTGTAAATGATCCTGCACCAGCAATTAAAGGAAAAGCGATGGGGACAATGCTAGCGCCAGCTGGAGAATCGTGCTTAAATATGTGAATGCCGAAAATCATTTCAAAGGCCATTACTAATAAAACAAATGAACCCGCGATGGCAAAGGAAGAAATGTCGACGCCAAATAAACCCAGTAATGGTTCTCCCAAAAAGAAGAATAATAAAAGAATTCCCAAAGAAATGGAAGCAGCTTGAAGTGCATTAATCTTATTTCCTTTCTTCTTTAAATCAATAATAAGTGGAATAGAGCCTAGAATATCTATTACAGCAAATAATACAATAAATGCAGAAACAATTTGTAGTAAATCTATCTTCATAAGTGCTTGATTTAAGTGTTTTTGTTATGTGTGAATATAGGCAATAAAAAAGGGGATGCTTTAAACATCCCCTTTAATTTTTAATATTATTGGGGGCTATTTAACCAATGTCATTTCATTAATTAAATTACTTGCTCCTGCATATTTATCAATGATAAACAGTACGTAGCGAATATCAACGTTAATACATTTTTGCAGTTGTGTTTCAAAAGCAATGTCACCACTCATGGCTTCCCAGTTTCCATCAAATGCTAAGCCGAATAGTTCGCCATTGGCATTGATCACTGGACTTCCTGAATTTCCACCTGTGATATCATTATCGGTTGTAAAACAAACACGTAATGAGCCGTCCGTAGCTGCATATTGTCCGTAATCTTTGGTGTCGTATAGTTCAATTAGTCTCTCAGGAACTTCAAATTCGTAATTTCCTGGCTCGTACTTTTCCATTACACCGGCAAGTGTTGTGTAGTGTTTATAAATAACAGCGTCTTTTGGCTCGTAGTTACCTACTTTGCCATAACTCAAACGCATAGTGAAGTTAGCATCTGGATAAAATACTTTATCGGATTTCATTTTCATTAAACCTTTTAAGAATAAACGGTTATTTTCTGCTTCCGAGGCTCTTGCTTCAGCTACTTTACCATAAAGCTCTTTGTATAACTTAATGGTGGATTTGGCTGCAATAAATACAGGGTCTTTACGAAGTAATTTTAAGCTCGGATCAGCTAAAAACGCTTCTAGTTTCTTTTGATCTGTAAATACCGACTTGTTGAAAACGACTTCGCCATATTTGTTAAAATCGCCTTTGTATTTTTTAATTACCACATCATTATAGAATGAAGGATAGTATTCTTTAGCAATTTCTTTATAGTATAATTCAAGCATTGCCGAAAATACTTTGCGGTCGGTAGAAACACTGTAATCTTTATAAAATGCATCTAAGGAAGCAGCAATCCCATCCGCAACTTCTTTAACCTTCTCATCGCTTTCCTCATCTTCAAGTGCTTTTTCAAGTTTTAAAGTTCTTGTTCCAAGCGCAATAATTTCGGTGCCTCTTAGCATACACTCAATTAAATAACTTTGAGCTTTAAGATCTTTACCTCTATCTGCGTAAGCTTTTTCTAGTGTAGATAGTACGTCACTATACATTTCTTTTCTCTCTGGAGAGGCAGAAACCCATGCTGTGAATTCTTTTTCAATCTCTTTTTTACTATCAACAACTTTTAGCTTTTCTAAACCGCGGTTCATTCCAATGCTGTTTTTCCAGTAGTTTGAGCTACGGCTAAATTTAGAAGCATATTGAATGTTAACTTTTTCGCTCGCTAACATGTCTTCTTTCCATAAATCTTGCTTAAGACCACGTGGAATAATTCGAGCATTGTTAACAACATTCATTCTTTCTTCGATACCCCATGAGGTTAAATATCTGCTTGTGCTTCCAGGGAATCCGATAGTCATTGCAAAATCTTCTTGCTCAACACCTTTTAGTGATACTGGTAAGTGGTGTTTAGGCTTTAAAGGCACGTTGTCCTCTGAATAAGCTGCAGGTTTACCATCTTTGTCGGCATACACTCTAAACATACTAAAGTCACCTGTATGACGAGGCCACATCCAGTTATCTGTATCAAATCCAAATTTTCCGATAGACGAAGGAGGAGCTCCAACAAAACGAACATCGTTATACTTTTCGTAGATAATTAAAAAGTATTGGTTGCCTTCGAAATAGCTTTTAACGCTTACCGTGTAATCGTTATCTTTAGAAGCCTCTTCTTTAATGGCCGTGATGTTTTCGCCAATCAACTTTTTTCTTTCTTCTGCTTCTGTATCAGCATCAATTCCTTCCAGTACTTTTTGTGTTACATCATCCATTCTTTTAAGGAAAGTTACGGATAAGCCTTCGGCTGGTAATTCCTCTTTTAATGATTTTGCCCAGAAACCATCTTTTAAGTAATTGTGCTCTACAGAGCTTAATGCTTGAATATTTCCGTATCCACAATGGTGGTTAGTTAGCAATAGACCTTGGTCTGAAATTAATTCGCCAGTACAGCCTCCGCCAAAAATTACAACGGCATCTTTTAAGCTTGAATTGTTAACGCTATAGATATCTTCCGCAGAAAGCTTTAGACCCATGTCGTTCATTTTGTTCATGTTTAGCTTCGATATTAAAGGAAGAAGCCACATCCCTTCATCAGCTTTAAGGGCTCCAGAAAAACCCATAATAAAGGCAATGAATAAAACGGTTAATTTTTTCATTAGTAATTTATTATTAATTATGCTTTTAAATCCAAATGGTTTAAACTAAGACAAGACGGCGCAATTAGGTAATAAAATATCTAAAAAACAATGACAATTATTACTACTTATGTGCTAAATGTTCAATTTTAGTTGGGTGTCTAATAATTTAAAGCTTTGGCGATGATAGGGCGTTGTACCGAGTTTTTCGATAGCTGCACGATGGGCTTTAGTGGGATAGCCTTTGTTTTTCTTCCAAGCATAACCAGGATATTCCTGATCTAATTTTTCCATCAGTTCATCTCGGTGAGTTTTAGCCAGGATACTAGCTGCTGCGATGGGCATGTATTTGCCATCTCCCTTAATAATGCATGTATGCGGAATATTTTTATAAGGCTTAAACCTGTTACCATCAATCAGCAAGTGTTCTGGGGTGATGCTAAGTTCTTTCACGGAGCGTTGCATACCAGTGATTGATGCATTCAATACATTTATTTCGTCTACCTCATTATTGTCTACAAATGCAACAGACCAAGCTAAAGCTTCTTTTTCAATTATAGGCCTTAAAGTTTCCCTTTGTTTTTCGGTAAGCTGTTTAGAATCGTTTAATAATGGGTGTTCAAAATTGTCAGGTAATATTACTGCTGCTGCCACAACAGGACCAGCCAAGCAACCTCTACCTGCTTCATCGCAGCCTGCTTCAATTTTATCTTTATGTAAATAGAGTTCTAGTTTACTTTTCATTGCTTATTACTGATTGTAAATAAACTCAAGCACAGTTTGACCTACCGCTTTTAAAGTATTTTTATCGATAACATCCATGTTGTCGTCGTGCGTATGCCAATAGCTTCCAAAGCTGGTATTCGAGCTTGTATCGTATTGAATAATGTCTACACAAGGTATGTTCAGATGTTTATTTACATATATGTGATCATCGGTGATATAACCTCCATCCTGAAAGACGAAATAGTTTCCATATCCAAGTTTGTGCGCCGTATTCCAAAGTTTTTTCTGGATTCTAGGAGCAAAGTCCTTGGAGTGAAGTTCTTTGTGGAACGTTGCATTTGGAGCTCCTACCATATCTAGTAAAATACCAAAGCGAGCATAGTAATTTTTTACGTGCGGATTTTGAGCCCAATATTGAGAGCCTAAGCACCAAGTGTCTTGTTTTGGATTTTGAATTTCAATATGATCAGGATTGCCATAATCCTCTGCATCAAAAAAGATGATATCAACGCCCATTGAAATAGGTGCTTTCTGAAGTTGGCGAGCAATTTCTAACAAAACAGCAACGCCGCTACCACCATCATTAGCACCCAGAATAGGCTCGTTCTGGCGGCTTGGGTCGTCACAATGATCGGCAAATGGTCTGGTATCCCAATGGGCAAACAAAAGTACTCTGTCCTTAAGCTCTGGTTTATACTGACCAATGATATTTTTGGCATTTAATAAAGTATTGTCAAAAGCTCTCAGTTCAGCTTCTTGCACGATAACATCTGCTCCGAAAGATGTTAGTTTTTCGCTTAAATAATTAGCACACTTAGCATGTTCTTCTGTGTTAGGTACTCTAGGTCCAAAATCAACTTGCTTTTGTACAAAGAGGTAGGCTGAGTCCGCATTGAAAGTGGGTGCCTCAACTTTAGGCTCTTTCTTTTTTTTTGCAGATGATTTTGTTTCTGCAGGTGAAAAGTTGCAACTGATTAAGACTATAAATAATACTAAGGATAAATGCTTGAACATAAGTTTAGTGTTTAGTTTTTTTATTTGATTTCCCATGTGGCACCTTCTGCACCATCTTTTATAACAAATCCTAGATTGGCTAACTCATCCCTAATTTTATCCGCCATAGCCCAATCTTTGTTTGATTTGGCATCCGACCTCATCGTAAGTAATAGTTGCATTACATCATCTAATTTTTCGTCATTACCGCTTGCTTCTGCAGGATCAAGGTTTAGTCCTAATATGTCAATAGCAAAATTTTGCATAATAGATTTTAGCAAACCTAAGTCTTGTTGATTAATGGTGACATTTCCTGCAATTAAGCTATTGATGGTTTTTACGGCATCAAATAAGTGCGCTATTAATATGGGGCTATTTAAGTCGTCGTTAAGCGCTGCATAACATTTTTCCTTGAGAGCTTCAATATCAACGTTAGATTTCTCAGAAATAGGAATCTTATCTAAGTTGTTGAAGGCTTCAGATAATCTGGATAGGCCTTTCTCTGCAGCCTGTAGTGCATCGTTTCCAAAATCTAAAGTGCTACGATATTGTGCTTGAAGAATAAAAAATCTTACAGTCATTGGGCTGTAGGCCTTCTCCAACTTGTCGTGATTACCAGAAAAGAATTGCTCCAGTGTAATAAAGTTACCTAGCGACTTACCCATCTTTTGTCCGTCGATGGTAATCATGTTGTTATGCATCCAGTATTTAGCTGGTGTTTTGCCATTGCTTACTGTACTTTGTGCTATCTCACATTCGTGATGAGGGAATAGTAAATCCATGCCACCACCGTGTATGTCAAATTGTTCGCCTAAATATTTCTTACTCATGGCAGAACATTCTAAGTGCCAACCCGGAAAGCCATCACTCCATTCTGATGGCCATCTCATAATATGTTCAGGTGCTGCTTTTTTCCATAGTGCAAAGTCTAATCCGTCGCGTTTTTCACTTTGGCCATCTAAGGTACGGGTGTTGTTAATAAGGTCTTCAATTTTCCTTCCTGAAAGAATACCATACGGAAAATCATTGTTATATTTTTTTACTTCAAAATACACAGAGCCATTGCTTTCGTATGCGTAACCTTTGTCAATAATGGACTTAATAACTTCAATTTGCTCTATAATATGTCCCGAAGCTCTAGGTTCGATACTTGGGCTTTTTACGTTTAGCTGGTTGATGAAATTATGATAGCTATTGGTGTAATGTTGAACAACTTCCATTGGCTCCAACTCGTCTAGCTTAGCTTTTTTAGCGATCTTATCTTCCCCTTCGTCACCATCGCTCTCCAAGTGGCCAACATCAGTAATGTTTCGTACATACCTTACTTTATATTCAAGATGAGTAAGGTAGCGATTTAATAAATCAAAAGTGATGGCTGGTCGTGCATGTCCTAAATGCGGATCGCCATAAACTGTAGGGCCACAAACATACAATCCTACTCTGCCAGGTGTTATTGGTTCGAATAATTCTTTTTCTCGCGAAAGTGTATTGTATATATATAGTTGCTTATTCATTTTTGCTTTTTTTGTAATAAGGGATCAAAATTACAAAAATCTAGCATTTGTATCTAATAAGCTCCAATTATATTAATGTTTCCATTTTATCGATGTATTATGTTAATGTTTGGTGGTGCGTTAAACGGGTAAAATATTGTATTTATCAAATATAATTGAAGGTTCGTAGAGCAATAGCCTGTTTGGAGTAACAAACTAATTTTATGTCAGTAAAACGATATATGGCAATACGGAGACATAAGGAAGTAATTAGTCGGGAGGCAAATCTTGATGAAGGATGGGAGGCATGTATATATGATCTCTTTAATCCTAAGAATCATAGTTTGGGAGAGGAATTTTTTGAATCTGCAATTTTGTCCTTAAGTAGATATTTGAATGCAGATTATGTTTTTGTAGCTCAGTTACAGGAGGAGGAAAGTGTATTGGAGACTGTTGCGCGATGTAATCGTGAAACGATTGTGCCAAATACAACGTTCTGTTATAAAGATACCCCGTGTGAGAAGGTATTAGGTGAAGGTATCTTTACTTATAATTCTAATGTTCGTGAGAAGTTTCCGTTGGCTATAAGTTTAAAGGATATGGAAATTGAAGCCTATTGTGGTGTTCCTATTTATAATTCTTCGCGCAAGCCTATAGGTGTATTAACGGCACTTTTTAGTGATAGCATTGATGATGCAAAAAAAATTGAAGCTTTAATGTTTATGTTTTCTTCAAGAATAGGTTCTGAGTTAGAACATCTTGAGAAACAAAGAGAATTGAAGCGAAGAAACTTAGAGCTATTAGTCTTTAAAGAAGAACTTATTCGAAAGAATAAAGAGCTGGATAAAATTAATAAAGAACTAAAAGAAGCATCGAAAAAGGTAGAAGAAAGCGATATGCTTAAATCTTCTTTTTTAGCTAATTTAAGTCACGAAGTAAGAACCCCGATGAATGCCATTATTGGGTTTACCGAATTGTTAAAGTCGAATAATCTTAGCTCTGTAGAAAAAGCTGAGTATTTAAATATTATACATCAAAATGGAAACCAGTTAATGCGTGTTATGGATGCTTTAATTGATATTTCTAAACTGCAAACAAAGGTGTATGTTGAACCTAAAGAGAAGGTTCGGATCAATACCCTAATATCACAGTTGAGTGCAAACTATACGGAGGAGATTGCCGTAATGCAGAAGCCTTTGGAAATTAATTTGCTATTTGGGAATGATGATGGTAAAGATGTGGTAGATACGCACAAGGAGGCCTTGTATAAAATATTCGATCATTTATTAAGTAATGCCATTAAGTTTACCGCACAAGGAGAAATATATATTGGATATACTGCAGAAGAGGATCATTACGAATTCTTTGTAAAGGATACGGGAATTGGAATACCAGCAGGCCATGAGCGAAGTATCTTTGACTTGTTTAGACAAGCCGATTTAAATAATTCGCGCGAGTTTGGAGGTAATGGAATTGGTTTATCTATCGTTAAAAAGTATACCCAAATAATGGGTGGTAATGTATGGGCAGAACCAAATCAACAGGACGGTGCCTTGTTAAAGTTTACAATTCCAAGATAGTACTTACTAGAAAAGTAATTTTTTCGTTACGACCTTTTTTAAAATAGTCATTTACAAATTAAGCTCCTTGATTCTCAAATCAAGCAGTAAAAAATCGTAGTTTTCCTACAGGCAGTAGGTAAATGCTAAAATGCGGCCATTAAAAGCCCAATGTCTTTAGATGGCAATGAGAACGTCTCGCCAATGTAATGATTGGTTAATATTCCTTTGTATACATAGATACCATTGCTAATTCCTGAGTCTTCCTTGATTAATGTGTTAATGCTAGGAACCTCTGCTATTTTAAGTAATAAGGGTGTAAATATGTTACTAAGAGCAATGGTTGCTGTGCGAGCAACATGAGAAGCAACGTTAGGCACGCAATAATGAATTACGCCATGTTTAATAAAAACAGGATGCGCAAAGTCGGTACAAATCGATGATTCAAAACACCCCCCTTGTCCCATGCTTAAATCAATCAATATAGAGCCTGCTTTCATTTGAGAAACTTGATCCTCTGTAACCATATAGCTTAAGCCAGATTGCAGGTATCTTAGGTTTCCGATTACTGCATCGGCAGATTTAAGTGCCTTTGTAAGTGCTTTAGGATGTAATACAGAAGTAAATACTCTTTGTCCTACATTTAGTTCCAGCTCTCTTAAATTCTTAAAAGAATTATCAAAGACTTTAACAGTAGCTCCTAACCCTAGTGCCGCGCGTGCTGCACTTTCTCCAGCTGTACCTGCTCCCAGTATAACAACTTCTGAAGGAGAAATACCTGTAATTCCACCTAATAAAACACCTTTACCATTATGTGCTTTGCTTAGGTATTCACTAGCCACCATGATGGATGCAGCACCTTCAATCTCACTCATGCTTCGAGTAACAGGGTAGCACCCGTTGCTGTCTTTAATAAGTTCAAAGGCGATTGCGTTCACCTTTTTACTCATCATTTTTTTTAAAAGCTGCTTAGATTGTTGGTGTAGTTGTACTAATGAAATGATCGTTTGATTGGACCGAAGTAGATCCAACTCTTCATCTGTAAAAGGAGAGATTTTTAAGACAATTTCTGACTGAAAGACCTCTTTGGCGTTGTTAACTATCGTAGCACCACATTCCGAAAAGTCATTATCGAAATAATTGGCCGGTTCTCCTGCTCCTGATTCAAATAAAACAGTGTGGCCATTTTCTACCAAAAGCTCAATGCCTTGCGGTGTTAATGCAAGTCTATTTTCGAACTTTGATTTCTCCTTAGGTATGCCAATGGTTAATTTCTTACCGGTCTTTTTTACTTCCAACATTTCCTCTTGGGGCATTAAGCCCGTATTGTACAGAGGGAAATTAGTTTTATCGCCTATGCCTGCCATTTACGCCATTTAATCAAATAACAATATAATGGGGAAGTTAATAATAATTTCCTTAAATATGAATAGTAAGTGAGACCAGTAAAAAAAATATTATACGATTATAAAGCTCCTTTAGTACTCGGTAAAGTGTTGCTGAAAACGTCTTTTTTAATGGCGGTTTTTATGGCTCTTGCTAGCGCCTTAAAAATGCCTTCTATTTTGTGATGTTCGTTATCTCCACTTGCCTGAATTTGTAAGTTACTTAACGAAGCGTCAGAAAAGCTTTTAAAGAAATGAAGAAACATTTCAGTTGGCATATCACCTACTTTTTCGCGCTTAAAATCGGCATCCCACACTAACCAAGGTCTACCACCAAAGTCAAGAGCCACAAGTGCCATGCAATCATCCATAGGTAAACAGTAACCATAGCGTTCAATTCCTCGTTTGTCTCCAAGTGCTTCTTTAAAAGCTTGTCCTAAAGCCAGTGCTGTATCTTCAATAGTGTGGTGCTCGTCCACGTGCAAATCGCCCTTTACCTTAATGCTTAAGTCGCAGCCAGAGTGCTTGCCAATTTGTTCCAACATGTGGTCGAAAAAGTGAAGCCCAGTAGAAATGTCACACTTCCCCGTTCCATCCAAATTTAATTGAATAGCAATATCAGTTTCTGACGTAGTTCTTATAACTTCAGCTGTTCTTTCTTTAGAAAAAAGGAATTCAAATATCTTATCCCAATCCTTTGATATTAAAGAACAAACGTCTTCTAAATTTTGCTCCTTAAGTTGTGCATGTGCTGTTTCGTTATCTGCTAAAAAGATTGCCTTGCAACCCATGTTTTTAGCAAGTTGAACGTCCGTAATTCTATCGCCTAAAACAAATGAATTGGGCATGTCATATTTCTCTTCAAAATACTTGGTTAGCATCGCGGTACCCGGTTTTCTGGCAGGAGAATTTTCCTCGGGCATAGAAGGGTCGATAAAAATATCATCAAATACAATTCCTTCGCCTTCAAGCGTTTTAAGCATTTTGTTTTGAGCAGGCCAAAAAGTATCTTCAGGAAAAGAGTCAGTGCCTAAACCATCTTGGTTAGTTACCATGGCTAATTCAAAATCAAGCTTAGAAGCTATTTTCTCTAAATTTGTAATAGCCTTAGGGTAAAACTCTAATTTTTCCAAACTGTCTACCTGGAAATCAGTAGGAGGTTCGTTGATAATGGTTCCGTCTCTATCTATAAAAAGTACGCGTTGCATATGTTGTTATTGTATTTGATTCGTGTATTTATCCAAGCCTTCATATAAAGCTTTGTTTTCCTTTTTAGATCCAATGGTTAGCCTTAGGCATCCTTCGCATAAGCTAACTGTTGAGCGATCTCTGATGATAACGCCTTGTTCTACTAAAAAGTTGTATATCTCCTTAGGGGCATTGGTTTTTACCAAAAGGTAATTGGCGTCTGAAGGGTAAATCTTCTCAACAAAAGAATAACCTTTTATCTGAATAGTCATGGCTGCCTTTTGTTTTAAAAGTTCTTCTACCCACCCGTTTTTTTCATCCTCTTTTTCTAATAATTCAAGAGCCTTTTGTTGTGTAAGGATATTGATATTGTAAGGATATTTAATGTGGTTAAAAATGGTTATTATTTCAGGAGATGTAAAGGCCATACCTAAACGAATTCCTGCCATACCCCAAGCTTTACTAAGTGTTTGAAGAATTATTAAATTAGGGTATTTGTTTAAATCGGGTAAAAAGCTTTTTTCTGGAGCAAAATCGATGTATGCTTCGTCCAGTACAACAAGACCTTCAAACTTCTCTATTAAGGTAATAATGTCTTCTTTTTTAAAACTGTTGCCTGTTGGGTTGTTAGGCGAACAGATGAAAAGTAATTTTGAGTTTTCATCAGCTACCGAGAGTAGTTTTGTAGTATCAAGTTCAAAATCGGGAGTTAGTTTTACCTTTCTAACTTCAATATTATTGATGTCGGCGGCTACCTGATACATTCCGTAAGTAGGGTCGATTGATACAATGTTATCAACTCCAGGCTCACAAAATGCTCTAAAAGCTAAATCAATAGCTTCGTCGCTCCCATTTCCTAGAAAAATGCTCTTTTCAGAAATACTTTTTATTTCAGCAATTTTAGTTTTAAGCTTTCGCTGATATGGGTCAGGATAGCGGTTGTATGGTTCGTTAAATGGGTTTTCATTGGCATCTAAAAATATAGCCTCTTCACCCGAATACTCATCTCTTGCTGATGAGTATGGTTTTAACGATTTTATATTGGGACGTATTAATTGGTCTAATGATTTCATTTTATTTGGTATTAAGAAAAAGTTGAATTATTACTTTGTTATTTTAAAGAATTAAGTCTGATGGTAACTGCATTTTTATGGGCGTCCAATTGCTCGGTTGCAGCCATTACTTCAATAGCAGGTCCAATCTTTTTTAATCCTTCAGCAGTAATCTTCTGAAAAGTGATTTTCTTAATGTAACTATCTAAGTTTACACCACTATATGCTCGTGCGTATCCATGGGTAGGAAGGGTGTGGTTAGTTCCTGAAGCATAATCTCCCGCACTTTCGGGTGTGTAATTTCCTATGAATACGGAGCCTGCGTTGGTGATTTTATCCGCCACTTCATCTTCGTCTCGCATGGCTATAATTAAATGCTCAGGAGCGTATTCGTTTGTCATCTCAATCATCTCATTTTTATCCTTTAATAAAATGATGCGACTGTTTTCTAATGCTTTTTCTGCAATTTCTTTGCGCGATAATGTTTTCAGTTGCTTGCTTAATTCTTCTTGAACTTCAGCAATTAATGCTTTGCAGTCGGTAATAAATATCACCTGACTATCTATTCCGTGCTCTGCTTGGCTTAATAAGTCCGAAGCTATAAATGCGGCATTAGCTGACTCGTCGGCCATTACTTCAACTTCCGAAGGTCCAGCAGGCATATCTATGGCCACATCTTTTAGGCTTACTAATTGTTTAGCAGCTGTTACATAGCTGTTTCCTGGGCCAAAAATTTTATCTACTTTAGGTATCGATTCTATTCCGTAAGCCATAGAGCCAATTGCTTGTACTCCTCCTAGTTTAAATACATTTTTTACACCTATAAGAGAGGCGGCAAAAAGTATGGCAGGGTTTATTTTTCCTTCGTTGTTAGCGGGTGTACATAAAACTATTTGTTTGCATCCTGCTATGATGGCAGGAATAGCTAACATTAATACCGTAGAAAATAAAGGCGCTGTTCCACCAGGGATATATAAGCCTACTTTTTCAATGGGCATGCTTTTTTGGCGACATGTTACGCCGGGCATTGTTTCTACTATTTTTTCAGGAGATATTTGAGCTTGATGGAACTTTTCAATATTTAGTTTGGCCATATATATAGCCTCCTTAAGTTTTGATGATACTTGTAAACAAGCTTCATCCATTTCGTCTTTAGAAACTAACAGTGTTTCTGGTGCGTAACCATCAAATTTTTCAGAATAAGCTTTTGCAGCACTTTCACCATTTGCTTTTATATCATTCAATATATCTTGAACTGTATTAAACAAACCGCTCAAATCATTTTCGGGGCGTTGTAATAATTTAGCCCAATCGCTCTTCTGTGGATATTCAAATACCTGCATGTAGTAGATTATAAAGTTGGCTGAGTTTATAAAAACTCAGCCATTATTGTCAATTATATTATTCCTATAAAATAATTACAGAATCATTTTCTCGATTGGGAAGGTGATGATTCCTTCAGCACCATTTTCTTTTAGCTTTCCAATGTTTTCCCAAAATTGTTTTTCAGAAATAACCGAGTGGATAGAGCTCCAGCCTTTTTCTGCTAAAGGCAATACGGTAGGACTCTTCATTCCTGGTAATACTTTTACAATGGCTTCAACTTTGTCGTTTGGAGCGTTTAGTAAAATGTATTTATTTGAATTAGCCGCCATTACCGAGTTGATGCGGAATAATAATTCTTCTAATAAAGCTTTTTTCTCATCTGATAAACCATCTGCCTGAACTAATAAGGCTTCTGACTTCATCACCACTTCAACTTCCTTAAGGCTGTTCGCTACAAGTGTACTCCCTGAGCTTACAATATCAAAAATACCATCTGCTAAACCAATTCCTGGAGCTATTTCAACAGAACCAGCAATCTCATGAATGTCAGAATTAATTTTCTTTTCGTCAAAATACTTTTTAAGAATTACAGGGTAAGAAGTAGCTACTTTCTTATCTTGGAAGTATTCTAGTCCAGGGTATTCATCAGCTTTTGGAATAGCTAAGGAAATACGACATTTGCTGAAGCCAAGTCTTTTAGCAATAGTTAGTTCGAAGTTTTTTTCTTCTACTTCGTTTTCTCCAACAACACCTATGTCAGCTACGTTGTCAGCAATGGTTTGTGGAATATCATCATCACGTAAAAATAAAACCTCAATAGGGAAGCTAGGCGATTGAGCCACTAACTTACCACTACCAATGTTAAATTTGATTCCAGCTTCTTTTAAAAGCTTCATTGAATCATCGTGTAATCTTCCTTTTTTCTGTAAAGCAATTCTAAGTTTCTCCATGATGCGAATTCTTTGTTTCTATTTTTTGTTATTTAAATTTTTAGGCAAAAAAAAGAGGGCTTTCCATACGGTAAGCCCTCCTATATTATTATACACAACAATCCCGGCCCACCTATAGTAGATAAAAATGATGTCCGTGATGATGTGTGATATTTGTCATTGTTCTTTATTGAATCGATACAAAAGTAAGTCATAAATTTTAAAATCCAAATTTAAAATGAGGATTTAATGTTAATTTATAATTAAGCCGCTGGCTGCCTTATTCAGAAATAATATAAATTACCTATCAATTGTAAATGATAAAGGATATTGAACTAAATTAAAAGTTGAAATTTATATATTCGGCATCGCATTACCTAAATAGGTAAAGTGCCTAAATATAGAAGCATTTTAATAGAATAATTAAAACTAATATAATGAGTTCTGACGGTATTAAAAAGAATGAACTTGACAAGCAGCAAGGCAAAAATTCTAGACGGGATTTTATGCGAAAGCTGGGCTTGCTCGGAGTTGCAGCTACAACAGGTGCAGCAACAACAGGGTTTAAATCAGAAGAGTCTTCAAGCTCGGAATATGTTAAAGTACTAACTTCAGATAATAAGTTAGTAGAAATTCCAAAAAGTCAAGTGAAGGAAGTGAAGCTTGATACAGATGCATTACAAACACGCGGAAGAATAGGAATTGAAGGTAAGCGTTGGGTAATGGTTATTGATTTAGCTAAATGTAGAAATGCCAGAGAATGTGTAAAAGGTTGTCAGGAGCATCATCATTTACATCCTTACCAATACCATATTAATACATTGGTAATGCAGGATAACCCGCAGTCGGCACCTTACAATATGCCTAAACCATGTATGCACTGCGATAATCCACCTTGTGTTTCTGTTTGTCCTGTGGATGCTACATTTAAACGTCAGGATGGAGTTGTTTTAATTGATAACGAACGTTGTATCGGATGTAGGTTCTGTATGGCAGCTTGTCCTTATTCGGTAAGGGTATTCAATTGGGAAGAACCATTTCAGGCTCAGCTGTATAAAGAGGAGCCAATGGAATATGATGTGGAGATGAACGTGCCACAGAAAAAAGGAACGGTTTCAAAATGTTTGTTTAGTGCGGATTGCTTACGCGATGGTGAATTGCCAACCTGTGTGAGGGCTTGTCCTAATGAGGTTTTCTATTTTGGAGACCAAAATGAAGATGCTGTAACGAATGGAACAACACGCGAAACGGTGGTATTAAGCGATTTATTAGAAAAGAATGCAGGTTATAGATTGATGGAAGAGCTAGGGACAAAACCTCGCGTTTATTATTTGCCTCCAAAAGACAGAGTTTTTGAAGCACCTGAGAAACCAGATAATCATCACTAATCTATAAACCCAAAATATGTCTGGACATAATATTAAAATAAACAAAGAAAAGCTGGATAAAGTAGCCAAGGATATCCTTAAACCCGTTGGTTTTGGTCCTGGGTTTTTAACATGGATGTCTTTTTTAACCATGGCTTTATTGGCTTGTATTTACGCATATGTAATACAGTACCAAAAAGGGCTGATTGTTACAGGGATGCGTGATATGGTAAGTTGGGGTATGTATATTGCCAACTTTGTATTTTTTGTAGCCACCGCATTGGTGGGTATGTTAATAAGCGGAGTTATTGGTTTATTAGGTTATACCTGGATTAAGCCCATTACTCGAATAGCGGAAATTATTGCTGTTGCGTTTGCAGCTGTAGCAGGTTTGGTTATTGTTTCTGATATGGGACGACCAGAGCGATTGCTCAATGTGTTTATCCACGGAAGGGTTCAATCGCCTATCTTATGGGATGTTACTGTGGTAACCACTTATTTGGTCATCAGTACATTGTTGTATTTGCTGCCTTTAATTCCTGATTTAGCTATCGCTAGAGGGCGTATGCAGAATGCGCCTAAATGGATGATGAAGTTGTATGAAATTTTATCGTTTAAATGGACACATCATCCAAAGCAGTATAAGTTATTATTTAAGGCCACTAGATTATTAATCATATTGGTTATCCCTACCGCATTTGCAATCCATACAGTAACATCTTGGTTGTTGGCAGTTAACTCTCGTAGTGGATGGGATAGTACCATTTTTGGACCTTACTTTTTAACGGGAGCATTTGTAACAGGAATGGCAGCGGTAATTATAGCTGTATTCTTCTTCCGAAACAATTATAAACTGAGAGATTACCTAGGTGAATCTTTGTTTGATAAGATGGGTAAGCTATTAGAATTTGTTTGTGTTATCTATTTCTATTTTAACCTAAACGAATTTGTGGTGCCTGCTTATAAAATGAAAGAGTTTGATGCTATTCATATACATGAATTGTTTTTAGGTAAACATGCTATCATGTTTTGGTTTTCGCAGATATTTGGTTTATTAATTCCAATGGTGGTATTGTTATGGAAGCCATTCCGTAAACCATTGCCTTTATTTATTATTTCACTCTTTGTATTGGTTAGTGCTTGGTTAAAAAGATATATTATTGTTATCCCAACCATGGAGCATCCTTTTTTACCCGTACAAAATTTGCCTCATGAGTGGGTAGTGTATCAACCAACCATTATCGAAACAGCAGTTACCATTGGTTCTATTATAATGGGATTAATGATTATCTCTGTTTTAGCTAAACTATTTCCAGTAATTCCAATCTGGGAAATGGCGGAAGAAGAAGAAGGAACTAAGACTAAAATAATTTAAAACAGGAACAATGAACAAGTATTATTTAATCGTAGTAGTTTGTGTTTGTGCTGTTTTAAATGTTACAGCGCAAAATACATGGGTAGTTCCACAAGATCAGAAAGAAAAGCTGAGCATGGTGGAGTTTACAGAGTCCATGCAAAAGTCGGGAGCTGATGTGTTTGCAGGCAAGTGTACTGCATGTCATGGAACTCCAGGTAAGGGGAATTTTAACGCCTTATTAAATCCATCTCCAGACGACCCTGCCAGTGAGAAGTTTCAATTGAATACCGATGGTGAGCTATTTTATAAGATTAGTGAAGGTCGTGTAACAATGCCTTCTTTTAAAAGTGCTCTAAGCAAGGCTGATATCTGGAATGTGATTGCTTATGTGCGTAGTTTTAATACTACCTACGTTCAGGAAACGGCAGAAAAGATTGAAAGTAACATTCCTGAAGGAACTGTATTAAGTCTGAACTTAGATTATGAAGAAGAGAAAAAAGCTTTAAAGCTGAAGCTTACAGGAACACTGAATGGAGAAGAGAGTGTTGTTGGCGGAGTGGAGGTTACCTTGGCTGTTGAAAGGTATTTTGGTAATCTAAAGATTGGCGAAGGTAAAACAACTAATAAATCAGGTTTAGCTTATTTTATCTTAAATGATGAAATTCCAGGTGATTCAATAGGTAATGTTAAGTTGATAGCTCAGGTAGTAGAAACTGAGTTGTATGGAGATATAAAAACAGAAAAGACCTTACAGATTGGTGCGGTTAACAATAAACCTGCATTAAATGCTGAAAGAGCCATGTGGAATACTGTGAAAAAAGCTCCATTGTGGATTATCTTTGGATATACGGGTTCTGTTTTAGCCGTCTGGTTTTTTATCTTTTACGTATTGTTTGTAGTTAAAAAGATATACGCTTTAGGTAAAGAAGATATACCTGAAGACCAAAAAGTAATATAATTAATAGGCAGTCATGAACATACTTTATTTATTAGTTGGAGTAAGTTTACTGGCTGCACTTTTCTTCTTGGTGTTGTTTATTTGGGCAGTTAAGTCAGGTCAGTACGAAGATACTTATTCGCCATCAGTGCGTATTTTGTTTGATGATGATGAAGTGTCTGAAACAAACAAAGAGGAGAAAACACAAGTAAGTGATAAAGAAAAAAAGTAAACCCTATCGCATATAAATATGGAGATACAAAAGTTTAAATACGATAATGCAACGGTAAGAAATTTTACTATTGCAACCATAGTTTGGGGAGCTGTAGCTTTAATTGTTGGTTTGTTAGCGGCTTTGCAGTTAGCTTATCCTGCTTTTAACCTCGGACTCGAATATACTTCCTTTGGAAGGGTAAGACCTGTGCATACCAATGCAGTTATTTTTGCATTTATTGGTAATGCCATGTTTGCTGGTATTTATTATTCATTACAGCGTGTTTTAAAAGCGCGCTTATTTAATGATGTAATTAGTAAGGTTCATTTTTGGAGCTGGCAGTTAATTATTGTACTAGCGGCCGTTACACTTTTGCTTGGTTTTACAACCGGTAAAGAGTATGCTGAATTAGAATGGCCAATTGATATTTTAATCGCTGTATCTTGGGTACTGTTTGGTTGGAATATGATTGGAACCATTATCAAGCGTCGTGTGAAGCATATTTATGCAGCCGTTTGGTGGTATCTAGCTACTTTTTTAGGGGTAGCTGTTCTACATATTGTTAACTCTATTGAGTTGCCCGTTTCATTATTCAAGAGTTATCCTATCTATGCCGGAGCACAAGATGCTTTGGTACAATGGTGGTATGGTCATAATGCAGTGGCATTCTTTTTAACTACGCCTTGGTTAGGGCTGATGTATTATTATCTGCCTAAAGCTTCAAACAGACCGATTTACTCGTATCAATTATCCATTATTCACTTCTGGACATTGATATTCTTATACATGTGGACAGGGCCTCATCACTTGTTATATAATGCCTTACCAGATTGGCTTCAAGCTTTAGGAGTAACCTTCTCTATCATGCTAATTGCACCTTCGTGGGGTGGTATGATAAACGGGTTGTTGACCTTGCGTGGAGCGTGGGATAAAGTGCGAGATAGAGCGGACTTGAAGTTTATGGTAGTCGCATTAATTGCCTACGGTATGGCTACTTTCGAAGGGCCAATGATGTCCTTGAAAACTGTAAATTCTATCAGTCACTTTACGGATTGGACAGTGGCTCATACTCATATTGCAGGTATGGGATGGAACGGAGGATTAATCTTCGGTATGTTCTATTGGTTAGTGCCTAAGTTATTTAAAACAAAGCTATTCTCTAGCAAACTAGCGAATGCTCATTTTTGGGTAGCTACATTAGGTATTTTAATGTTTGCTATTCCGTTGTATTGGGCAGCCATTACACAATGGTTAATGTTGAAAGAATATACACCAACGGGTTCATTAGCTTATCCTAACTTTTTAGAAACAACTATTCAAATACTACCTATGTATGCCTTTAGGATTGTAGGTGGAGTGTTGTTCTTTGCAGGCTTTGTGTTGTTTTTATATAACATCATGAAAACAATGAAGGCTGGTGAAATGGTTGCCGATGAGGAAACTGAAGCTCCAGGTCTAGAAAACCCTAAGAAACGTAATGTAGCAGGAGAAACGGTTCATAGATGGTTAGAAAGAAGAGGAGTTCGTTTTGCCGTGTTTGTATTTATTGCGGTGGCCATTGGTGGTGCAGTTGAAATTATTCCTTTGATGACGGTTGAGTCTAATATTCCTAAAATATCTACGGTTACGCCATATACGCCATTAGAATTGGCTGGGCGCGATATTTATATTTCGAATGGTTGCTATAATTGCCACTCGCAACAAATTCGTCCGTTACGATGGGAAACAGACCGTTATGGCGAGTATTCAAAAATTGGTGAGTTTGTTTATGATCATCCATTCCAATGGGGTTCGCGCAGAACGGGTCCAGATTTAGCTAGAGCAGGTTATTTAGGTGATGTTTCTATTGGAGGATCTACTACTTATAAAACAGCAGTTTGGCATTATAACCATTTTATGAAGCCATTAGAAATGAATCCGCAATCTATTATGCCCGCTTACCCGTGGTTTGCGGAAAATGAGGTGGTGATGGATTTGATTCCTAAGAAAATTAAAGTGATGAAAACCTTGGGAGTGCCTTATAGAGATGGTTACGAAGAGGTGGCTGTTGAGGACTATATGAAGCAGGCTAATAAAATTGTAAATGACCTTAAGGCATCGGGCATTGAGGTTGAGCCAACGAAAGAGGTGGTTGCGATAATTGCATATTTACATAAGCTAGGTAGAGATATTTCAGGTGTTGAAGAAGAAAAGTAAGATATGGGATTTGTAAGTGAAGTTTTAAAAGATGTAGATGGAATACAATGGTATTATATTATCGGAATATCGATTTTTATAGCCTTGTTCATTGTTATCGTATATAAAACAATACGAACGCCAAAGTCAAATTTCGTTCAATATAAAAATGCCATATTAGAAGATGATATGGCAACTGAAAATCAACAAAATAATCAAAACGAATAGGCATGAGTCAAGATAATAATAAAGACCCTAAAGATTTTCATGACGATATCGAATCGCATGACTATGATGGAATAAAGGAGCAAAATAACCCAGCTCCATTCTGGATTACCTTATTGTTTTTAGTAACTATTGGGTTCTCCTTGTTTTATGTGGTGCATTACTTTGGTTATCCGGGTAACGAGCGCGATCAGGCTAGTGAGTATGCTAAGTCGGTAGCGGAGTTTGAAGCAGAGCAGGCCAAGTTAAAGGCCGCTAATAAAGCTAATATGCCAGAGTTGAGTGAAGCAGAGATGATTGCTCAAGGTAAAGAGTTGTACGTAAAAAATGCCTGTATGGCTTGTCATGGAGCTAGTGGAGAAGGGAATACTATTGGTCCTAACTTAACGGATAATCATTGGATTAATGGCTGCAGTGTGGAAGATGTAATGGGTGTAATAGCCAACGGTAGGCCAACTAAAGGTATGACTCCATACAAAAGTATGATGACGGAAGAAGAGATTAAGTATGTAGCTGTTTATATTTTAAATGATTTGGTTGGCTCTAGTCCTGCTAATCCTAAAGATCCTCAGGGAGAAGAATGTAAGTAGTATACGTAAATACAAAATATCAAGAAATAAATAAACCCAGTTAGCATTTCAAATATGAAAAGTTAACTGGGTTTGTGTTCAACTAAAACCTATGGCAACTCAAAAACAAAAAACTTTTCGAGAAAGACCCGATACGATAGATGATCAGGGAAACAGAAAGTGGATTAAAGTACGTCAGCCCAAAGGAAAATGGTATACACGACGAACTGTGGTGGCTTCATTTTTATTATTATTCTTTATTCTGGCACCTATCATTAAAATTGGCGGTAAGCCTTTTATGTTGCTGGATGTTGTGAACCGTAAATTTCATTTGTTTGGAGCAACAGTATATTCACAGGATACGGATATTATGGCGATTGTAATGGCGGTTACTGTTATTTTTGTGGTACTGTTTACGGTTGTGTTCGGAAGGTTTTGGTGTGGTTGGGCTTGTCCGCATACGGTTTTTATGGAAATGATTTATCGAAGAATTGAATATCTTTTTCATGGAAATTATCAGCGTGGTCGTAGAGCAAAAGTACCTAGTAGGTTTGCTGTTGCCATAAAATATGTGCTGTACTTCTTGGTTACTTTGTTTTTTACCAATGTATTTATCATGTGGTTTACGGGCCCCAAAGGATTGTTGATTATTTGGAAGAGCCCTTTCCATGAGTATTGGCAAGTGTATACAGCTATGTTTGTAGTTACTGCAGTTTACTTTTGGATTTATGCCTACATCCGTGAGGGTGTTTGTACTTTGTTTTGCCCCTACGGAAGAATGCAAGGTGTATTGCTCGATGCAAAATCGATTACAGTAGCCTATGATTATAAACGAGGGGAGCCCCGAAGGATAAAAGGTGACTGTGTAGATTGTGGTGGTTGTGTTTCTGTCTGTCCTACGGGTATTGATATTAGAAACGGTACTCAGTTGGAATGTGTGAATTGTACGGCTTGTATCGATGAGTGTAATATTGTTATGCGAAAGATGAAAAAGCCAGAAGGCCTAATTCGCTTTGCATCAAGCTATAGTGTTGAAACAGGCAAGAGCAGTATTAAGAGCTTAAGAACCTATGCCTATAGTGGTGTGTTGTTTATTCTTCTGGTAGCTTTAGTTGTTGCCATTTCTGGAAGAACAGCGGTGGATGCTTCCTTGTTAAGGATGCCAGGTACCATGTATCAAGAGGCGAGTGCAGATACAATTTCTAATATTTACCAGTTGAAAGTGGTAAATAAAACAGAAGGCTTTAAAAATATTGAGCTAAAGTTTCTACGTCCTAATAATAGTGCCTTTTTTCTGTCGGAACATCCCATAAAGTTAAATGAGAATGGTAGCTTTGATGGTGTGTTAATCTTAAAGCAGGCTAAGTCTGATATTAAAACGAAGAATGCACCTGTTGAGCTAGGCTTGTATTGGGATGGCAAGTTGTTGGAAACAACAGCGGCTACTTTTATAGCGCCCAAACCAGAATAATTAATATTGAATTAAAAACAAGATTAAGAGATGAAGTTTACTTGGGGACATGGAATAATAATCTTTTTTATCATTTTTTTTACCTGGATTATATCCTTTGTTGTTTTTACGTTTAGTGAGAATAACGACTTGGTAACAAAGGATTATTATAAGCAAGGGGCAGAATATTCTAAACAAATAGATATTAATAAGCGCTCTGCTGTTTTTAAAGATAGTGTTGCGATAAAAAATGTGAATGATGCTGTGCAGATTCTTTTGCCATCATCTATTGCTTCCTTAAAAACTGAAAAGGAAGTCTATTTCTATCGTCCATCTGCAGAGAAGGATGATAAGCGATTAACGATTAAGCAAGGTGAAGGAGCATTGACTATTCCTAAAAGTGAATTAGTACTAGGTCGTTATATTGTGTCTGTGTCCTGGTTTAAGGATAATCAAAAGTACAGTGTTTCAAAAGATTTTAGAGTCAGATAAAAAATGGAAATAATCATTTCAGGATTTGTTTTAGGACTAATGGGTAGTTTGCATTGTGCAGGTATGTGTGGTCCTATTGCTTTAAGTTTGCCCCTGTATGGTAAGGGTGCTGGAACGAAAGCTTTCGGTGGTGTTATGTATAATGTGGGGCGTACTATCACTTATGGTATTATGGGAGCTATTTTTGGAATGATTGGTCAAGGCTTGTCTTTGGTGGGGTTTCAACAATGGGTTTCAGTAATTATGGGAGCACTCATGATTATCTCGGTGTTGATACCATCCGTATTTAAGAATGTGAATACAGGTAATATTCCTATTGCTGGTATGGTACGAAAAGGCATTCAAAAGTTGTTTGTAAAGAAGTCCTTTGGTCGTCTGTTTTTTATTGGTTTACTGAACGGTTTGTTACCTTGTGGTTTGGTTTATCTGGCTATAGCAGGCGCAATAGGAACGGGAGATGTATTGACGGGAACCCTGTTTATGATATTGTTTGGTTTAGGAACGCTGCCTATGATGTTGGCTATATCTATGCTCGGAAATATGGTGAGTATTGCAATTCGTGAAAAGATAAATAAAGTGATTCCTGTTTTAGTGGTAATTATTGGTATCATTTTTATATTGCGCGGATTGAGTTTAGGTATTCCGTATTTAAGTCCGCCAGAAAAGAAATTGAACCCTCAAATTCATATGGAGAAAGTGCAAGAAGATGCCAGTGAGGCCGTTAAAAAATCCTGCTGTCATGCCGAGGATGATGATTAGGGAATAATATTGTTCTTGCTTTCGGAGAATGGAAAAAGGAGAAGGGGAACCGGAAAAACAGAAAAGGTCTATAATTACTACATAATTTCAAATTTATACAGTCTTTCGTCTAAAAAAAAGCCTAAATATAAATGGATAATAAGTGTGTGCATTGCGGAGCTGATTGCGGCAAGAGCCCAATTGTGTGGGAGGAGAAGAAGTTCTGCTGCAACGGGTGTAAGTCGGTATATCAATTGCTTAATGATAGCCAGATGCAGCAGTATTATGAGTTTCAGCAGCAGCCCGGAATTCGTTTAAATGATGCACCACATCTCAGCAAATACGCTTATCTCGATAAAGAGGATGTCAAAGAAAAGCTATATGAGTTTTTTGATAATGACATTGCTAAAGTCACTTTATATATACCATCTATCCATTGCGCCTCATGTATTTGGTTGCTCGAGCATCTGAATAAATTGAGTAAGGGCGTTAAACATGCGGCCGTTAATTTTGTGCAGAAAAAATATACGGTCACTTTCAATACAAAGGAAATTTCGCTTCGGGAATTGGTAGAGCTCTTAGTTTCTATACATTATGTGCCTGACGTATCTTTACAAGATTTAGATAATAAAGGCGAGAAGAAATCGCAAAACAAAGCGCTGTTATATAAGATTGGTGTTGCAGGCTTTGTATTCGGAAATGTGATGTTGTATAGTTTGCCAGAATATTTTAACGGCGAAGCTATTGAAGGTTCCTTTGGTTCCTTTTTGTACTACCTGATGTATGTGCTCACTTTCCCGTTGGTGTTCTATAGCGGATGCGATTACTTGATCTCTGCTTCGAAGAATCTGGTTAAAGGGATCGTGAATATTGATTTGCCCATTGCCATAGGCATCTTGGCCTTGTTCTTTGTTACCAGTTACGAAGTGCTGATGGGCATTGGTCCTGGCTATTCCGATAGTCTTTCTGGTTTCTTGTTTTTCTTGTTACTGGGGCGCTGGTATCAGAGCAAAACCTATCAGGCCTTGGCTTTTGATAGAGATTATAAATCATATTTTCCAGTAGCTGTTACGCGCTTAAACGGACAAGAGGAAAGTGTGCTGCTCGAAGAAGTGAAAGAGGGTGATTATCTATTGATACGAAATAAAGAATTAATACCTGCCGACTCTATTCTGGTTGAAGGAGATGCACTGGTTGATTATAGTTTTGTGACGGGCGAATCTGCTCCTGTGCTCAAAAAGAAAGATGACTTCCTTTATGCAGGCGGTGTGCAGACGGGTGGTGCGATAACCATTAAGGTGAATAAAGAAGTAGCTCAAAGTCACCTGACTCAGTTATGGAACCAAAGCGAGAATGGACCTGTCAACTCAAAGTCTTTAACCTCGCTGGTGGATAAAATAAGTGGTAAATTTACTTTGGCCGTTATTATTATTGCCATTGCAGGGTTTGCTACCTGGTTTTATATCGATAGTTTTAAGGCTGCCCTTATGGTGCTCACCTCGGTGCTTATTGTAGCTTGTCCTTGTGCTTTGGCGCTTTCTATTCCGTTTACTTTTGGGAGTTCCATGCGTATTTTTGGAGAGAAGGGCTTGTACATTAAAAATACTGAAGTTATTGAGCGACTAACGCATATTGATACCATTGTATTTGATAAAACGGGCACCTTAACGCGGCCAGAAGAAAGTAATGTGGAGTTTCATGGAAAACCATTATCCGATGAGGAGTTGAAGATGGTCGTTTCGTTGGCAAAGCAGTCCACACACCCTTTAAGCAATGCTATTAGTTCTTTTTATCAGGATATTAACACGCTGGAAACGAAGGCTTATACTGAGGTTGCAGGAAGAGGTGTGTTTGCCAAAGTAAATGATGTAGCGGTTCGTTTGGGAGCCTTGGAATATGTAGCTGATAATGCAGGTGAGAAAAATAGTGCACAGGCTTCTGCGGTTTATATCTCTATCAATGGAGAGCTGAAAGGTTATTATAAGATCGGGAATAAGTATCGTACTGGAATTGAAAAAGTATTGGGTAAGCTAAAGCTGAAGTATACGCTTTATATGCTTTCTGGCGATAATGATTCGGAAAAGGAGAATTTGGCTCAGATGATGGATGAGGACAAGTTGCATTTTAACCAGAAGCCGCAGGATAAAATGAATTTTGTTAGCAAACTTCAGCAAGAAGGGCGGTCGGTTTTAATGACGGGTGATGGTTTAAATGATTCAGGAGCTTTTATGAGTAGTGATGTGGCGCTTTCCTTGGCCGATGATATTTACCACTTTTCACCAGCTGGCGATGCTATACTCGAAGCGGCTAAATTCGAGAAGTTTCATCAGTATATTCGTTTTGCGCAGAAAAGTTTAAGCATAGTTAAGCAAAGTTTTTTAATTTCGTTCTTCTATAACGCCATTGGGCTTGGCTTTGCCATCAGCGGAAATTTATCTCCCGTTATTGCGGCCATACTAATGCCGGTAAGCTCTATAACGGTAGTGGCTTTTACCACATTTAGTACTCGCCTTTATGGCAATAGAATTTTAAAATAAACCCCGGTACAGGTGTTGGATGGAAATCTTGATACTTGATACTTGATACTTGATACTATGTCGATAAAAAAACATATCCCTAATTTTTTAACGAGCCTGAATTTATTCTGTGGAGCCTTAAGTGTGTTCGCTGGCTTTCATGGCTTGTTGCAAGAAGCTTCTATTTTATTATTTGTAGGTGCGCTATTCGATTTTTCGGATGGTTTTGCTGCCCGGGCTTTAAAGGCCTATTCGCCTATGGGTAAAGAGTTGGATTCTTTAGCTGATATGGTGAGCTTTGGTTTTGCGCCTATGGTAATGTTGCATATGATGCTTAAAAAAGTGATGCTAGGTGCCTTTGATGCTGACTTTTTTGCAGCAGAATTAACTACGCAAATTTTGCTCATCTCCCCATTTGTAATTACTGTATTTTCTGGATTGCGATTGGCTAAGTTTAATGTAGATACGCGTCAGAGTGAAAGTTTTATTGGTTTAACCACTACAGCTACAGGCATGTTTTTAGCTTCCTTAGCTTTTGTTTTTGTAGGAGAAAGCAATTGGTTGTCAGACTTAATTCACAATCAATGGTTACTATTGTCCTTTGTGCCAATATTCTCTTTTTTGTTGGTGTCAGAAGTACCCATGTTCTCGCTTAAGTTTAAAAACTTCGGACTCAAAGATAATGTGGATAAATACACCCTACTGCTGGCAAGTGTGGTTCTCCTTATTCTATCTGGTATGGGAGCAATAGCTTTGGTCATTGCACTGTATGTTGTGTTTTCGTTGGTAAAGTTGGTTGTTGGTTGAAGTTGTATAGTATTTATGGGTAATCAGACCGAAATAACACATAAAATGTTTAACTAAAATGAAGACAGTTTATTAATATAGAACTAAGTTGAAAAAAACAATAAATAAATTTTAGATGCCAATATTTACTATCATTTTAATAGCTGCCATTACTGCAACAACAATATATGCATTTAATCATTCGGATTTCTATGATAAATACTCATTTAACGTTGGGGCTATAAAGAATGAGAAGGAATACTATCGGATAATTACCTCTGGGTTCATCCATGTAAATTATACTCATCTTATTGTTAATATGATTTCTTTATTTTCATTTGCTGAATTTATTGAAATAGAATACTCTTCAAGAGTTGTTTTCTTATCATTCTTGTTTAGCGTAATAGGTGGAGGAATATATAGTCTTTTTAATAATTGGAAAAACGATTTGTATTCAGCAGTTGGGGCTTCAGGTGGAGTTTGTGGAATTATTTATTCCTCAATATTTCTTATGGAAAGTGGAAGTATATATATAATGTTTATACCCATTCCTGTTCCTGACTATGTATATGCTGTTTTATTTATTTTAGTTTCTCACTACTTAATGAAAAAAGGAACTGACAACATTGGACATGATGCTCATATAGGGGGTGCTTTTACAGGAATCTTATACGCTATTTCTGTTATTCCCTGGGTTTTCATGCAAGAGATTTATCTTATCTTGGCTATGTTTTTACCTTTTGCCCTTTTGTATTTCTATGATAGATATTTTGGGTGATATATATAGCAGTAATGATAGGTGAAAAAAAGGTAACCAGCCCATAATGCGCTAGGGTAAAGTATGTGGGGGTCTTTGTTTTTCGATAGGTTATCTAGTTTTTGAACACCACCAAATCTTTGATGTAGGTTACGATGTGGGCAGATATAAAATGACTGGTGATTACGTTCATCCTAAGGATTTCAGGACAAGCTTTCCTAAGTTGACCAGAAAATATTAATAATATCCTGTATGTATGTCAATAAAATACCTCCCAGGTTTTTAAAACCTGGGAGGTTTGTCACGGCAAACGCATTTAACTATTAC
>NZ_LXYE02000018.1 GCF_001659685.2 Labilibacter marinus | reverse complement strand
TCCCTGCGGCTTAAGCAGAGGAAAGTGTTTTTACTTGAAATGGGTTATTTTAAGGTTGTGATATTTTAAATGCGTTTGCCCTGGGAGGTTTGTTAGCTATTCAGCCTTATTTCCTTTTCTTCCTAAGTTCTGTATTGTGCTTAAGTTTTTCTTTAAATTCAGGTGCTGCTTTAAAACCAATATTCAACTTCATAATATCTTTTCCTCTTACTTCTTTCTCCGTTTCTTTTCCTACCGATTGTGATCGAAGGAAAAATGTTCCTAGTTCATCAATCTTAACATTGTAGCCATTTAATAGATAATCACCTATTTTATCCACCAGAGCAATAGTTGTTGCTCTTACATCTGCTCTGCTTAATGTAGAAATAGAAGATATATCGCGTTCAATTTCACTCATGGGTACGGTACCTTCGTAAACAGGTTTTGCATAATATTTGGTTGAAGGCCTATTAGTAGGATCTTGTAATTCTTTCACGGTGTAACGAATCATAACTAATTGGTGTTTTAGATTTTAGTAATGTTGATTTCTAATAAAGATAATGAGAAAAGGTCAAAATGTCACTACTAATGAGTATTTACGCAGTGAGTAAATAATATGAATGACTGAATAATAGAAAAAGTTCAGTGAGTAATTGAGAAATGATAAGGGAGAAAATACGATCCCTACACTAGGGAAAGATGTTTGTATAAGCATCAAAGTAAAAAAAAGCCCTGAGAATTCTCTCAAGGCTTCGCTCTAAAAATTAGACCTCCCAGGTTTTAAAAACCTAGGAGGTCTCGGTATAATTTAAATATCAAAGTTTTTTACGCTTGAGGCTTCTTCTTTGTTGATCTTTTCAAACTTATTGATGGCCCATTTTATAGCTTGGTAACTCACTACAATTAGTGCGGGCCAACTTAAGTACCATAATATCTCGTGTAAATATTTCATCCTATTTAGTATAAAGTATAAAGATATAAGTATAAAGAAGCGGCTTGGATAGAATGGCCTAGCATACTGTTAGGCTTCTTTTGTCTTTCGTCTTTATACTTTTGTCTAGTTATAATTAATAAATATGTATATCGTCCGACTCTATTTCTTCTTGGTCTATTTTACGGTTGTTAATGGCTTTCCAAACATACCATATGTAACCCATTACAAAAGGCACCATCAACGAAACGTAACTCATCACCGTTAAGGTAAAATGACTTGAGCTTGAATTTTCTATGGTTAAAGAGCTTTGTAAATTACTGATAGAAGGATAAAACGAGGTGTTGTTATATCCTGAAATGAGGAAAAGCATTAACACGGTTAGTACGGTTCCAGCACCTGAAAACCAGATGCCTTTAGTACTCGTTTTTAAATAGCTGATGATGATTCCGTATAAAACTAAAACCAAACCTGCTAAAAAGACTACCGCAATTATTGGCATCTCAATAAAATTATTGAGGTACTTATAGCTTTGCATGTAAACTTCCTTGGTATCTGGGTTTATTGCAAAGCCATCCTTTAAAAGTAAAGCGATGGTAAATGCTAAAAACAAAACAACAAAGATTAATCCGTTTATTAATAGCTGCTTTTTAGCTCTCTTCAGTATTTGTTTCTGGTCAACAGCATTCATAAAGTACAGAATGGCCAAGGTTCTGGCTAAAAAGAATACGGTTAAGCCTAAGGCAACATTATGCCAATTTAATATAGCTTCTAATCCATGATACGAATTATCCCATTTAGATTGATTGTATTCGTTAACCGAAAAGTTACCGCCATTAAAAAAGGTACCTACGGCGGTTCCAATAAAAATAGTCCCTATTAATCCGTTGATAAATAGAAAAGCTTCGTATGTTTTGGGGCCGTATACATTGCTTGGTCTGCTTCTAAACTCATAGGCTATGGCCTGAATGATAAAAGCAAAGAGTATTATCATCCAAACCCAATAGGCACCGCCAAAACTGGTGCTGTAGAATAGAGGAAAGGAAGCGAAAAATGCTCCTCCAAAGGTAACCAAGGTAGTAAAGGTAAATTCCCACTTACGACCCAGTGCATTTACTAAAATAGTTTTTTCGTCTTTGGTTTTTCCAAGTACAGAAATGAGGGTTTGTCCGCCCTGTACAAACATTAAAAATACCAGTAGTGCGCCCAAAAGCGAAACAATAAACCACCAATATTGCTGTAGTGCTAAGTATGATAAATCTCCAAACATTATTGACGTCCTCCTTGTTTTTTAGGTCCTATTTTAATCTGTTTTGTTAAAATCTTAATCTCTGCTATTAATAGTGCGGTAAATGTAAAGGCAAACAAAAAGAAAGTAATCATGACCGAACTGCTATCTATTTGCGAAACCGCTTTAGAGGTCGTCATTAAATCTTGTATAACCCATGGTTGCCTGCCTACCTCAGCCACAACCCAGCCGGCTTCCGATGCAATGTAAACCAATGGGATGGTCCATACCGAAGTCCATAATACAATCTTATTATTCTCTAAATTGTTTTTGTAAAGCAAGAATAGTATGCATGCAAAAAGCATTAAAAAATGTCCGCCCAAAATAACCATGATATGAAAAGCATAAAAGGTTAATGAGATGGGAGGAATCATTTTAAAAGCATTTTTCTCCAATTGAACCGGGTCCGGGTCGTAATAGCTTCCATACCCAAAATATTTAAAGTAATAGTTAACCCATTCTTCGTCTTCAAATTTGGCACGTAATATAGTCGCATCGGGGCTTTTTTCCTTGATGGCCTTTTTATATGCCACAAGTGTCTGTTGGGCTTTGTAACCACGTTTTATCTTTTCTTTATACGACATGATACCATGCTTTCGGTTACCCAGAATCAAATCTTTAATGCCAGGAACAAATGCATCGGCTTTTAAAAATGCCATATACGATAGCATGTTTGGTATCTCAATCTTTATTCTAAAATCCTCATGCGCTGTACTATCCATCGGATCATCTTGAGGATCGCCTATTAAGCCAATGGCAACAAGAGGAGCATTGGTTTTACCTTCGTATAAAGCTTCCATAGCAGCGAACTTCATAGGCTGTTTCTCTGCCATTTCTCGGGCCGAACTATCGCCAGAAGCAATGAGCATAATAGAAGCCAACAAGCCAAATGTGGCAGAAACTACCATACTACGTTTGGCAAAAAGTATTTCTCTTTTTTTAAGAATAAACCAGGCGCTCACGCCAACAACAAATATAGAGGCTAGTACAAAACCTGAGGTGGTGGTGTGTAAAAATTTGGTTACTGCACTTGGCGATAGGAATATATCCCAAAAGTTAACCATCTCGTTACGGGCAGTATCCGGATTAAATTTCATTCCTCTGGGGTCTTGCATCCAGGCATTGGCTACTAATATCCATACAGCCGATAGGTTGGCGCCAATAGCCGTAAGCCAGGTGGAGGTTAGGTGAAAGCGTTTGCTTACTTTGTTCCATCCAAAAAACATAACGGCAATAAAAGTACTCTCCATAAAAAAGGCCATGATGCCTTCAATAGCCAATGGTGCTCCAAATATATCGCCCACAAACCAGGAGTAATTACTCCAGTTGGTTCCAAACTCAAATTCAAGGATAATACCGGTTGCCACCCCGATGGCAAAGTTAATTCCGAACAGTTTCATCCAGAATTTAGTAATTCTCTTCCATTCAGGGTTGCCTGTTTTTACATATATGGTTTCCATAAATGCAATAATGAATCCTAGCCCAAGGGTGAGCGGTACAAATATCCAATGGTACATGGCGGTTAGGGCAAATTGTGCCCGCGACCAGTTTACTAAGGATAAGTCAACAGAATCTAACATTTAATAATTGGTTTAAGGTGTTGTAATATTTTCAATCACATGATTGGCTCTATCTTCATCGTTATTAAAATCCTTCTTTAGTTTATTTTGGAAAAAGAAGAGTTTAAAAATGACAAACATGATAAAGAGCTTAAGTAGGATGATAAACCAAACAGACCTAGCCCAATCGGGTAGGTTTCTGAATCCGTCTACATAAAAGTCTACTATTTTCTTCATGTCTTTTTTGGTGTTTCTAAAACCAATAAACACGAGTAATTCAGAAAAGGTTGAGCGTATTAACAAAAATTAAAGATTTTTTTCTTTAATTGAAAAGCCTAGTAAAATCAAGTATTTTGGGAGTTTGTATATTAAATAAGACCTAAATATCTGATTAATAATCTGGAGGTGAGACGAGGAGAAGTTAGTTTAGTTTGGTAGGATATAATGCAAAAAAAAGCAGCCAGGATAATCCTGACTGCTTGCATCAAATATTTAAAAGCTATGGTTATGAGCTATATAAATTCTTTTGAAGATTAGTTATAAGAACTTTGTCCGTGCTCGTGGATATCAAGTCCTTCTCTTTCTTCTTGTTCCGAAACTCTAAGTCCCATTGTTGCTTTAAGAACTTGGAATAAGATTAAACCTCCTACAAATGCCCAAGCACCAACTGAAACGATTCCGATTAACTGACTGATTACTGAAGAGAAACCTCCTCCGTAAAATACTCCTGAAATACCTTCGCCAATAGCATCAGGTAAAGCAAAGAAACCTACCATTAATGTACCGAATGCACCACATACACCGTGTACAGAGATAGCACCTACAGGATCATCTACTTTTAGTTTTTTATCGATAAATTCAATTGAGAATACAACTAATACACCAGCAACGGCTCCAATGATTGCTGCTCCACCAGGAGATACAACCGCACAACCTGCAGTAATAGCAACTAATCCAGCTAAGGCACCATTCAGTGTCATTGATAAATCTGGTTTTCCGTAACGGAACCAAGTAACAAACATAGTAACTAATGCACCTGCAGCAGCAGCTAAGTTAGTTGTGATAACGATACCAGCTACAGCGTTTGCGTTGTCGCCACTAATAGCTAACTGAGATCCTGGGTTAAATCCAAACCATCCTAACCAAAGGATAAATACACCTAATGCACCTAATACCATGTTGTGACCAGGTATTGCGTTTGTTTTACCGTTATATTTTCCAAGACGTGGTCCGATAGTCCATGCTCCAGCAAGAGCTGCCCATCCACCAACAGAGTGTACTACAGTTGATCCTGCGAAATCATGAAATGGAGTTTCCATAGTAGATAACCATCCACCTCCCCATACCCAGTGACCTGAGATAGGATAAATTACAGCAGTAATTACCACAGAGAATACTAAATATGTGCTGAATTTAGTACGTTCAGCCATGGCTCCAGAAACGATAGTTGCAGCAGTTGCAGCAAATACGGTTTGGAAGAAAAGATTGTGCATATCGCCTTCTACGTTGTAAAATAGGTCAAATGCTCCAAAGAAAGCACCTTCGCCACCGTACATAATGCTATATCCTACAATCCAGAATAATAAAGAACCTAATGCGAAATCCATGAAGTTCTTCATGATGATGTTACCTACGTTTTTTGCTCTGGTAAAACCTGCCTCTACTAAGGCAAATCCTGCCTGCATAAAAAATACTAAAATACCAGCTATCAGTATCCATAATATATCTAAAGCGCTGTTTGCATCCATAATAATGTTTTTTTAATGTTTTTAATCAGATTAATCAGAAAGGGGGTTACTTGATGTAAAGAGTTTCTGGTCCAGACTCTCCAGTACGAATTCTGTACGTTTCTTCAACTGTAGAAACAAAAATTCTTCCGTCACCAATCTCGCCAGTTCTTGCAGCAGACATAAGTGCTTGAACGGTTTTTTCTAAGTTCTCATCGCGAACGATAATAGAAATTAATCTACGCTCAATAATACTAGTGTCATAAACAGTACCTCTATAAAGATGACCTTCTCTTGCGGTCCCTACACCTCTAACATCGAAATAAGAGAAGAAGGTAATGTCTTGTTCTTCAAGCGCTTTTTTTACACTTTCATATTGTGTTAATCTGATAATTGCTTCAATCTTTTTCATGTGATTATTTTTTATAGTTGGTAAACTATGAATATTTTGAATTAAAAGAATGGTGAAAAAGTTGGCTCTGCATGAGAAACAAAAGGTGGAAAAATACCCTTTAATTAACGCATATTGGAGAGAACAATCGCTTGGTTTTCAGTGTTGAGAAATGATGCAAAATCAACAACCTCACCATTCTTTTAGTTTTAATGTCTTTTTATTAGAAAGAGTAGATAGCTGCAAATAAGAACTGTGTAGCAGACTTAGTTGGGTCAACGCCACCTTCTTTAGTGAAAATTTCATCTTTACCTGAATCCATTCTTACTTCAGTAGAGAATGTGAATGGGCCATGGTAGAAATTTAAAGTGGCAGTGCTTGAAAATACGCTAGTTCCTTCCATGGTAACACCTTCTTCTTTTGTGTCTTTTGAAGCAAAGAATTCTCCTCTATAACCTAATGCTAGTTTGTCGGAAAATGAATATTGTGGGTAGAAAGCTACACCGTAATAACCTCCATCATCAGAGTTAGCCATAGTATAGTCAGCAGCATTTAATCCAAAATAGAAATCATCCGTGATTTGGTATCCTGTTGTTAAGTCAATTACAGTTCCAGAAGTTGGGCCGGTTAAAAAGTTGATATATGCATCCCAACCTTCTACAGGAGAAAGAGATAATTGAGCACCGATGTCAGAGATTCCATTCATGTCGTAATAATAGTTCCAGTCGTTGAATAGTCCTACCATTAACCCTACTTTGTCAGAAATTGCCCAGTCAGCCTTAAGTCCAGCATTTTGAAATGGTCCAGCAGAGAATAGGTAAGAAGTAGAGTAGTTAAAGTTAGCTGCTGGAGAAATTACTTCGTAACCAACAAATGTACCCATGTATCCAGCTGTTAATGAGAATGACTCACTTAATGCATAGCTCATATATAGGTTTTGAATATTTACACTTTGAGACTCAGATAATCCAGTTGGTTCACCATCCATATCTAAAAGATCAAATGACGCTCCAGGAATTGATTTGTAACTTCTAGGTCCAAAAGATAGTTCTCCGTAAAAACTTGCTTTACCATAAGATTTTGCAAAACCTAAATCAATCATACCGATTGACATTGAGTTGTGCTCGTCTGCAAAAGAAGTTCCAATTTGATTTTGTCCAGAAAAGTCATACTTGAAGTAAGCATCCACAGATCCTGTAATTTCTAAATCTGATTCCTCTTGAGCCTTTGCTAGTGTTCCGAATGCCAAAACAACTGCTAGTAATAATAATACTTTTTTCATCTTAAATAGGTTTTATAAATAGATTACACATTTTTTGTAGTTGTTAAAAACGATTTTTGTTTTTGTTGGGGTGATTGGTTGAAAAAGGAACTTTTTCCTTGGTTGGGGTATCGTTTTTAATACTTACACTGCAAAAATGTAGTATTTTTTAATTCTGACCAAACAAAAATGGGGGTAACATCTCAAAAAAGCAACAAAACACATTTGCACCCCTTAAATGTTGGATACAAACCTGCGAAAAAGCAGTTATTCGAGTTTTAACCCCTAAAAATGCCAGGTTTCCTGGTTTTGTGTAGTTTTTTGGTTGGAGTCTGAATGGGTATTAAATGCGATGACTTATCAGAATGGCCTACTTGAAGTGTTCATTCTACATTAGGGTTTTTACTCTTTTTTGTATAGTGTTGGTATTATTTATATGGGGAGGTTGCAGTTTTGTGCATTGCAATAGTAAATTATTCATGTCTGATAAATATCTATAACCTTTAATGTCTTTAATCTTATTGAGCTTTTATGGTATTAGAAAAAATAGGTGAGTTTATTAAAATCAATAACTTTTAACTTGCTCGGATGTATTTGTATTTATTTTGGGGAGCTTACAATATTTAGCTTTGGGGTTCCTAAAGTTGAATGACGATTTCTAAGGGTTTGAATATGCTGGATAAAAAGGTCTAGAATAGAGGATAAAAAAGTCCACTTATATAATATTATATAGAGGAGATAATTGTTAAAGTGAAGGTGTATAAATATACAATGTATATGTATTTTATGCATATAGGTGTAAGTGTTAGATATTGAGGATGTAAGCTTTCATGGGGACAAAATAAATATGACATAAGTCATGTAAAAACACTCTATAATGTCATCTTTTAACGTTAGTTAAGGCTGTGCTTTTGGAATGTCTAATTAAAAATGCTATTTTTGCTTCCGTTTTCAAAGTAAAAGAGATGAAAAAATAATAATTATCATTTAAAAATAGGGTGTTTATTTATGGTTTGATAAACATTGATTGTGATAATTGTTTTGGGAGATAGACCGCTTTCTTTGTTGGAGCGGGTTTTCAATAGTATTCCTTCTTTATTAATTTATATATATGATGCATAATAAATATCCTAAGGCGGTGGGCTTGTATGACCCTGCCAACGAGCATGAGAACTGTGGAATTGGATTTGTTGCTAATATTAAAGGTGTGGCATCGCACGATATCGTGCAGCGTGGACTAGAGGTATTATTCAACATGACCCACAGGGGTGCGGAAAGCTCCGATAATAAGTCGGGAGATGGAGCCGGTATATTTTTACAAGTACCGGATGAGTTTTGTCGTTCGTTAGGTTTTGATTTACCTGAATCTGGAAAATATGGTACTGGGTTAGTATTTTTACCCGAAGAAGATAGAGAAGCTCTTCTGTGTCAGGATGAGCTAAATAAGAACCTTTTAGAAGAGGGGCTTGAGTTAATTGGTTATAGAGATGTGCCAGTTGATAGCAGTGTAATTGGAGAAATTGCTAAGCGTACAGAGCCTCGTATTCGTCAGGTGCTAGTAAAAGGAAATTACGAGCAAGATAAATTAGAGCGTAAGCTTTTCATTGCACGTAAAGTGACTGAAAGAGCTATCAGAAATTCAGACCTGAAAGCAAAAGATTCATTTTACTTACCGAGTTTATCGAGTAAGGTAATGATATATAAAGGAATGTTAACCCCTGCTCAGGTAGGAGAATATTTCCTTGATTTACAAAATCCTGTATTTAAAAGTGCCATTGCATTAGCGCACTCGCGTTTTAGTACAAATACATTCCCGCGTTGGGATCTGGCACAGCCTTTCCGTATAATGGCGCATAATGGTGAAATTAATACCATTAAAGGTAACCGTTTGTGGATGCAGGCTCGTGAGTCTTTATTAAAGTCCGATTTGTTTGGTGATGACTTAGATAAGTTGTTCCCAGTTGTTGCTCCAGATATGAGTGACTCGGCTTCTTTAGATAATGTATTAGAGTTTTTAGTACTTACAGGTCGTTCTTTACCTCAGGCATTAAGTATGCTTATTCCTGAGTCTTGGAATGATAAAAACCCGATTCCAAAAAGTTTAAAAGCTTATTACGAGTATCACTCTACAATTATGGAGCCTTGGGATGGTCCTGCTTCCATTGTATTCTCTGATGGTCGTTATATTGGTGGTACTTTAGATAGAAATGGTTTACGTCCTTCGCGTTATGTGATTACTAAAAATGACATGATTGTGATGGGTTCTGAGGTAGGAGTTCAAACTTTCCCTGCTGAAGAAATCAAAGAAAAAGGTCGTTTAAAGCCAGGTAAATTATTATTAGTAGATACTAAGTTAGGAATTATTATTCCTGATGAAGAGATAAAAAAGGAGCTTGCAAACAAACATCCTTTCGAAAACTGGTTAAAAGAAAACCGTATTCGTTTAAAGGATATTGAAGTGAAGCAAAGGGTTAAGTCTTCAATTGATCAGTTTGAAACGTATTTAAAAACTTTTGGATACTCAAGGGAAGATGTGAAGTCTTTGATTGCTCCAATGGCAACAGCAGGAATGGAGCCAACTACCTCAATGGGTAATGATACACCAATTGCTGCTATGTCGGATAAGCCTCAGCGTTTATTCAACTATTTCCGTCAGTTGTTTGCTCAGGTTACTAACCCGCCTATCGATCCAATTCGTGAGGGATTAGTAATGGCCTTGACCAATTATATTGGTTCAGCATCAAAGAATATTCTTGAATATAGTCCAGACCATTGTCGTCTGATTAAGTTCGAGAGTCCATTGGTAACGAATACCGATTTAGGTAAAATTAAAGATTATCATCGCGAAGAGTTTACGCATGTTACTATACCTATGTTATACAAAGCCTCTGAAGGTGGAGCTGGCATGGAAAAGGTAATTGGTGAGATGTGTGCTGCTGCCGAGAAAGCAGTAGATGATGAGAATAACTTTATTATCCTTTCGGATAGAAATATTAACGCTGATCAAGCGCCAGTACCTTCGTTATTGGCAACTGCAGCGGTGCATCACCACTTAATTAAGAAAAAGAAGCGTATGCAAATTGGTCTTATCGTAGAAACCGGTGAGGCTCGTGAAGTAATGCATTTTGCTTTATTGTTAGGTTATGGTGCTAGTGTAATTAATCCTTATGTGGCCTTTGCAGCAATCGACGATTTAGTGAAGAAGGGTGAAATTGATATGGAATACGGCGTAGCTCGTGAAAACTATATCAAAGCAGTTGATAAGGGATTGATGAAAATTATGTCGAAAATGGGTATTTCTACTTTGCGTAGTTACCATGGAGGACAGATTTTTGAAGCGGTAGGTATTTCGGATAGTTTAATCGAGAAATACTTTACAGGAACATCATCTAAAATTGGCGGAGTTGGATTTGAGGAGTTAGCTAAAGAAGCTCAAATGTTTCATGAAAGAGCTTATAACGCGCAGACTAGTGACGACCAATTAAATAGTACAGGCCAGTATGCTTACCGTAAGTATGGTGAAAAGCATGGATGGAATCCTGAAACAGTTGGTTTATTGCAATGGTCTACTCGAAATGGGGATTACTCTAAATTTAAAGAGTTTAGTGCTGCTGTAAATAAAGATAATCAAGATCCTTTATTCTTAAGAGGATTCTTAAAATTAAAAGATAGAAAGCCAATTGATATTAGCGAAGTTGAGCCTATTGGTAATATTACCAAGCGTTTTGTAACTGGTGCCATGAGTTATGGTTCTATTTCAAAAGAAGCGCATACGGCATTAGCTTTGGCGATGAATGAAGTTGGTGGTAAAAGTAATACAGGTGAAGGTGGTGAAGATGCTGAGCGTTTCAAATCTCCTGCTCGTAGTTCTATTAAGCAGGTAGCTTCTGGACGTTTTGGTGTAACCAGTAACTACTTAACCAATGCTGATGAAATTCAGATTAAAGTAGCTCAGGGTGCTAAGCCGGGTGAAGGTGGTCAGTTGCCAGGATTTAAGGTAGATAAGATTATTGCTAAGTTGAGAAACTCAACGCCAGGAATTACGCTTATTTCTCCTCCTCCACATCATGATATCTATTCGATTGAGGATTTAGCGCAGTTGATTTACGATTTAAAATGTACTAACCCAAGTGCTCAAATTAGTGTGAAGCTAGTGTCTGAGTCTGGTGTAGGTACTATTGCAGCAGGTGTGGCTAAAGCACATGCCGATCGTATTATTATTGCAGGTACTGAAGGTGGTACTGGTGCATCTCCAACAAGTTCGGTGAAGCATGCAGGTATGCCAGTTGAAATTGGTTTAGCTGAAACGCAACAAACACTTGTAATGAACAACCTTCGTGGTCGTGTGATGTTACAAACAGATGGTCAGTTAAAAACAGGATTGGATGTAATTAAAACAGCCATCTTAGGAGCTGAGGAGTTTGGTTTTGCAACATCTGCATTAATTACTTTAGGATGTATCATGATGCGTAAGTGTCACTTAAATACATGTCCTGCAGGTATTGCTACGCAGAATGAGGACTTACGTAAGCGTTTTATTGGAAAATATAAGTTTACTGTCAATTATATGAACTTCATCGCCGAAGAGGTTCGTGAAATCTTAGCTGAGCTAGGTTTCAAATCTTTAGATGAAGTAATTGGTCGTACAGATTTATTGGAGCAAGATCCTAATGTAGGTAACTGGAAAACTTCTGGTATCGACATGAGCAAATTGCTTCACTTCCCTGAAGAGGGTAAAATATATCCATTACATAATACAAGTACTCAAGATCACGGTATTGATGAGATTATGGATTGGACCTTGATTGAAGATTCTCAAGCAGCATTGTTAAATCAACAAAAAGTTTGGGTTGCTAAAACAATTACTAACCTTGATCGTGCTACGGGTTCTACCTTATCGGGAGAAGTAAGTAAGCGTTACGGGGAGGATGGTTTACCTAAAAATACCATTAACTGTAAGTTCGATGGTTCTGCAGGACAGAGTTTTGGTGCTTTCCTTGCAAAGGGTATTGCATTTAAATTAGAAGGTGATGCCAATGATTATTTAGGAAAAGGTCTTTCAGGTGGTAAAATTGTTGTAGTGCCTCCTACGGGATCAACCTTTAAGCCGGAAGAAAATATCATTATTGGTAATACTGTTCTTTATGGTGCTACAGAGGGTAATGTTTATGTTCGTGGTGTAGCTGGTGAGCGTTTCTGTGTACGTAACTCGGGAGCCAAAGCGGTTGTTGAAGGTGTTGGTGATCACTGTTGTGAGTACATGACTGGTGGTAGAGTGGTTGTAATCGGTAAAACGGGACGTAACTTTGCTGCAGGTATGAGTGGTGGTATTGCTTATGTGTTAGATGAAGAAGGTAACTTCGATTATTTCTGTAACAAAGGTTTAGTGGAATTGTCTCCGGTAGAAGATGCTGCAGATGTTCAAGAGTTACAGTTCTTATTGAACAAACACCTATTGCATACCAATAGTGAAAAAGCGCAAGATATTCTTGTGAACTGGAACAAGTACTTACCTAAGTTTGTTAAGGTTATTCCTTTCGAATATAAAAAGGTGTTACAAGAGGAGAAAGTGAAGGAATTGGAGCGTAAGCTTCAGGCTTCAGAGGACGCTCCATACGTTAACGAGTAATTATAAATAGTCTTTTAATAGAGAAGGAAGTTCTAAGCGCGTCGATACCAATGGGTATCGGCCCTTGGACGTTCTTTAAAAAAATATAAAATTATGGGTAATCCTAAAGGTTTTATGGAGGTAGGTCGCAAGGAAAGCGGCTATCGCCCGATTACTGAGCGAGTAGATGATTACGGTGAAGTAGAGCAAACCCTGAATAAGGAAGATCGAATACTTCAAGCATCCAGATGTATGGATTGTGGTATTCCTTTTTGCCATTGGGCATGTCCTGTGGGTAGTAAAATACCAGAGTGGCAGGATGCTATCTATAAAGGAGATTGGAAATTAGCAAGTGATATTCTTCATTCAACAAATAGTTTTCCTGAGTTTACAGGTCGTATCTGTCCTAATCCATGTGAGAAATCATGTGTATTGGCCATTCATGATGAGGCTGTAACTATTCGTGAAAACGAAGCTTCTGTTGTGGAGAGAGCTTTTGCTGAAGGTTATATTCAGCCCCGTATACCGCAAAAACGTACGGGTAAAAAAGTAGCCGTTATTGGTGGAGGTCCTGCTGGACTTTCTACAGCTGATCTCTTAAATCAAATGGGTCACGAAGTGACTGTGTTTGAAAAAGACGAAGCGGTTGGCGGATTGTTACGTTTCGGTATTCCTGATTTTAAATTAAATAAAAAGGTAATCGATCGTCGTATTGAGATTTTTGAACAAGAAGGTATCAAATTTAAGACAAACCAATATATTGGTTTCGATATTAAAGGAGAGAAAATTCTTCAGGATTTTGATGCAGTAGTATTAGCTATTGGAGCTATGCAGCCGCGTGATTTACCTATTGAAGGTCGTGAGTTGAAAGGTGTTCATTTTGCGATGGATTTCTTAACGCAACAAAATAGAGTAAACAGAGGTGCTAAGGTTTCTAATAAGGATCGTATTAATGCCAAAGGAAAAAATGTTTTAGTAATTGGTGGTGGAGATACAGGATCTGACTGTGTAGGTACTTCAAACCGTCAAGGTGCTAAAAGCGTTACGCAAATTGAAATTTTACCAAAGCCTCCTAAGGATAGAGCCGAAGGTAATCCTTGGCCTTACTGGCCTACTACGCTTAAAACTTCATCTTCTCATCAAGAGGGTTGTGATCGTCAGTGGAGTATGTCAACTAGAAAGTTTATTGGTTCAGGTGGTGCTTTGAAAAAAGTAGAGCTTGTACAAGTTGAGTGGACTAAAGATGACAAAGGTGCGTGGAAAATGAACGAAGTTGAAGGAACTGCTAAGGTGGTTGATGTAGATTTAGTGTTCTTGTCTATGGGATTTGTTCATGCAGTGCATAAAGGATTAGTGGAAGAGTTAGGTATTGAAACTGATCAAAGAGGAAATCTTAAGGTAGATGGAGCTTATCAAACTACAGTTGATAAAGTATTTGCTGCAGGTGACTCTCATAACGGAGCTAGTTTGGTGGTTACTGCCATCCAAAAAGGTAAAGAAGCTGCTGCAAGTGTAGATAAATTTCTTTCTACACAAGCGTAGTTAAAATATAATATTCCATATGGGGTAGATGTAAAGGGAGGTCGTAATGGCCTCCCTTTTTTTGTCTATTCTTGTTTAATTTCAATTATTTGTCTTGAGATTGAGGCACCTCCAAATAAGCCATGCCCATTCTTAACATTTGAGTATACCTGAACGGGTTCTGAATAAATATCGTTTTCTGCATTGACTTGCCTTAATGTAGATTCGTAGTGCCTATAATAATCTTCAGTTATGTGGTATAGTTCTACGCTTAAATATGCGCCGTATGGATCATCTCCAAAGTATTGAATGGGTTCTAAAAAAATTTCCTTCCTTTTTTCATTAAAGCTTTCGTCGGTAAATAAAGTCCCATAATAGTTGCTGGGATAAGTGTTCTTTTCATCAGAGGTAGTGTTAGTGTCCAGACCCGTCCATTTTGAGGTAACCTGAGTCAGGTGACTTATCTGATAACTGCTATTTCTGCTGCCTAAATTTTCCCATATTCTATCAATATTTATAGAACCTTTGTTTACGAAGTTGTTGATAGGGCTGATTGCCATAGCTACCAGGTAATAAAAGTCTTTTTCAGGCCCAGGGTCTGTAAATGAAATTTTGTATTTTGTATAAGGATTTACATTTTTTGTAGGTAGTTGCTCTAAGGTAAAAGGTACTTTGGATGGAATGGAGGTAGATGCAGTTAATACCTTTGGGGTTTGCACATCATTTTCTCCAATTTCAACCTTTAGGCTATAAGTATCTCCTGATATGGGTAAAATATTATCATTGGAGAAATAGCTTATATTTTTGTTGCCATCAGGATATTGCGATTGTACGTTACTGGAATAGACCATGTGAGTAAAGTTATTATATATGGTCTCGTTATTCTTCCGTATCTCCATTTCCCATGAGGTTACATCTTCATGATAAATAATATTAAAAGGGTATTTTGTATGAACGTCAAGTAGTCTGTATATTCCAATTTTTGGAGTTTTACCTTCGTACAGGATGCAATGTACCATATATTCATCCGTTGGATTAACTTCATCTTTTTTACATGAAAAATGCAGTGATGTTAATAGTATAAGTACAATGGTATATATGTAGTAGTGCTTAGTTCTTATTTTCATTTGAATATTTATAAGAGTTAATTTTAATAGTATCTAAAAACTTAAAGAATAACTTATAGAAGGAATAATGTCGAAATAATAATGTTCGTTTTTCACTCTAGTGAAGTATCCTGGATGACCAACTATATGTGCATAGTCTTCGCTATAAGTAGTGTTGTATACGTTTTTGCGTGCATAGGTATTGTATATAGAGAGCGTCCATGTGCCAATGCCTATCCTATTTTTGCGTTTGTAACGTAATGCTAAGTCAAGCCTGTGGTAGTCAGGGTTTTTGTAGGCGTTTTTCTGGTTAATCATTATTTTAGGGGAGTCAGACTGAATTCCCATATTTTTATCGTAATAAATATTAGTTGACCAATACATTTTCATTGGTATGGTTTCTTTGTTGCCGCTATGGTATAGCCAATTAGCGGATAGGCTCCATTTTTGTGAGAAGTTATATTTACCTACTATATTTAAATGGTGTCTGTGCTCGTAGCGGAAAGGAAATTTTTCGCCATTATTAATGCCGTCAAACTGTCTATTTACTTCTGTTATTGAGTATCCAATCCAACCAGAAATTCTCCCCTCAGGTTTCTCTATAAGAACCTCCATACCTTTGGCATCTCCAGTTCCTGTCTCTACTTTGTTATCCCAATCGTTGTTTTCTGAAAAATATGAATCACCTTCTTTAAAGTTAACCAGATTATCCATGGTTTTATAGTAGGTGTCCAAGTGAATGTTAAAAAGCTTTAGCTTATAAATGCTCATTCCTAATGAAAAATGATTGGCTGTTTCAGAAGGTGCGTTCGGAGTGGCAGGAACAATTAAATCGGATGCTAGTTTAATTTTTGATACCCCCAATAAATGTATATGTTGAGCCATTTTTGAGTAGGCACTTTTTAATATCCAATCTGGAGAAAACTCCCAATATGAAGTAAGGCGTGGTTGAATTTGTAGGTTCGTGTAATCCTTGTTCTTAAAATGAGAGATATGAATACCAGCAGTAAAGCCCAATGTTTTATAAATGTCGTACGTTGTTTCGATATATCCACTCTGCTCGTAGGTTTCGTAACTGTACGAGCTAAAAATAGTGTCCTTGCTAGTAGATTGAGCCTCTGAGAGACTGTAATTATAATGGTCTTTTTTAGAGTTGTCTGAGCGGTAATCTATTTTAGCTAATCTGTATCCAAAGTTTAACTTGGTTTTAGTATTGAGGTGATATTGCCATTTTGAATTTAGTTGTATATGATTAACCTGATTGCTCAAGTTTGAGTTGTTTAAAGTGCTAGAGGTGTCTTGTTGGGATTCGTAGTAGGTAGTATCGTTTAGATAACTGTTGTAATCGTAATTACTTAAAGAAATTTGTGAGTTTGCATAAAGTTTTGAATTTAATTTGGCTTCCCATCCTATCGTACCCAACAAATTTTGCCAATCTTGACCATTTATATCTTGAGAAAAATAATAGGTATTGAATTCGTTTAGTTCGCTCTTCGAGTTTTTTTCTCCTTTATCACGTCCAGTATATATCGAAGCATATATTTTATTTTGCTCAGACAATTTGTGCGTTACTTTTAAATTTATATCATAAAAATTATAATCTTTAATGTTGTGTGATCCTTCTACTTCATCAGAAAGCATTTCTCCATATATATCATAATAACCATACCTAACTGCAATATTAAAGCTTGTTTTGTCCTTAATAATGGGGCCTTCAAGAGCAATTCTTGACGAAATCATTCCTATAGAAGCTTTCCCTTTTATTTTTTTGTAATTGCCATCTCTGGTGTTGATGTCTAATACGGATGATAGTCTGCCTCCGTATTGGCTAGGAAATCCTCCTTTGTATAATTTGGTTTCGTCAATTATATCTGCATTAAATACGGAGAATAAGCCTAATAAGTGGTAGCAGTTGTAAATGGGCATGCCATCTAGTAAAAAGAGGTTTTGTAAAGGGCCTCCTCCTCGAACGTATAAAGCGCCATTGCCTTCTGCACCTGATTGCATACCAGGTAAAAGTTGTACTGATTTTAAAACATCCGCTTCGGCCATTACTGTTGGAAATTCCATCATTTCAGAGGCCAAAACTTTCATCTCTCCTAAAGAGCTATTTTTTTCAATTATTGGGGTGATAGAGTTTCCGTTTATAATAACTTCTTCTATTTCTAGGTTTGGGTCTAGCTTCAAATCAATTTGTTTGTCAGAATCTAAAACTAATTGCTTTTCAATATTTTCCATACCTGTATATGAATAAACTATGGTATGTATGCCTTCGTTGAGAGATAAACTATAAAATCCTTCAGTGTTTGTTATGTTGCCCTTGAGGTTATGTTTGTCGTAAATATTCGCATTGATTAGGATGTCATTTGTTTCTGAATTATATAGATACCCATTTAGTATGTATTTCTTTAGTTTCTTCTTTCTTTTAATAATCACCTGATCTTCGAATATTTGAAAAGTTATTGCAGTGCCTTTTAGTAGTTCTTTAATAATATTCTCAATAGGTTGATTGGTAAACGATTTGCTAACTCTGTATTCTTTAGGTAGTATGCCGGATTGATAGGCAAATGAGTATTCTGATGATTTTTCTATCTTGTCCAAAGCGTCTTTCAGTAGTACATTGTCAAATGAAATATTTAATGTTTTGCTTTGTCCATATGATGAAATGTAAAATGTGAATAGTATTGTTATGAAAAGGGTATGTTTTCTCCCTCTTAACAAACTGTTATTTGTTAATTTAATTATGCTCATGTGTTATTTAGTCTAAGGTTTTTCACTATCCAACTTTATTTCAGATTAAAGAAATTAATGATGCTTACTCTTGGAATTGAATGGGTATTATTTTTTAAGGTAAAGTTCAATCTCTTTATTAAGCTCACGAGATTCTAAATCAAAAGTTAGCGCAAGTACTTTTAATATTTTATCTAATGGCTGATCGTCAAAATTTGCAGATAGTCTAAATTCATTAATGTGTTTGTTCTTTATAGTTATATGCACATCATAAACGTTTTCAAGCGTTCTTAAAACGTCAAACAAACGAGTGTTGTTAAATATCAATTTCCTTGTTTGCCATGAGGTTGCATTTGGGTTTGTTATTTTAGTTTTAATTAATTTGTTTGTTTGTGGGTTGTATTTAATAGTTTCTCCTTTTATAGCTATAACCTGGTTATTATTGGGGGATACAAACATTACTTTGCCTGTTTTTACAGTTAGTGCAACTTCATCGTTTTTTTGATAACAAGAAATATTAAACGAGGTGCCTAATACCCTGAACTGACCTTTGTGCGTTTTGACTATAAAAGGTTTGTTTGGGTTTTTTGCGACATCAAAAAAGGCCTCGCCTTCTAACCAAATATTTCTGCTGGATCCTTTAAAGTCATTAATGTATGATAGTTTGCTATGTCGATTAATACTCACGGATGAATTATCTGGCAATTTGTAATCTTTAAGAATCTCATTTTGCGTTATCAGTTGTTGTTTTTCATGGTTAAATAAGAGTTTGCTGGCTATGAAAACAAGAGCAAGAATAGCGGCTGCTTGAGCAATTCGTATAGTGATTTTTTTAATTCTGTTGTTTTTGGCGTCAAATAATTTCTGAGATGTTTCACTCCAAGCGCGGTTGGTGTCTTCGTTAAAACAATACGATATGCTGCCTGTTTGTTCCCATACTCTTTTTATTTCATCATAATGCTGTCTGTTATTGTTGTCTGTAACCCAGCTATCAAATTCGACTTTTTCATTATTAGATAATGATCCTTCGAGTGCTCCAGAGATAAGATCCCAGTCTATATGTTCTATATTATTTGTTGTCATTTTTGGCTATGTAGTTAAAAGACACCTTTAGTTTAAAAAGGGCCTATTGTTTTTTTAATTTTTTTCTAAAAATAATTTGAGGATACAGATAATTGCAGTTATGTCTATTCCTTTTAACTCTTGTCGAAGTGTTTTTAAAGCTTTGCCTATTTGATTTTTTACTGTTTTAATGCTTATGTTTAACTCTTCGGCTATCTCTGTATGTTTGAGTCCATTCATTCTACTCATTAGAAATATATTTTTACATTGATTGGGAAGTTGGTTTACTGCTAATAAAACTTTAGATATCTTATCTGAATGGTCAAAATCCTCTTCTTCCCACTCGTATTGCGTATTTGTTATTTCCTTTTCGTATTTAGCCTTTACCACTTGATGTCTTAAGTGATTTAGTGCTCTGTTTTTAACGGCTTTGTATAAATAGGCTTTTGGTGAACTACTCTCTAGTTTATGCCTTTTTTCCCACACTTGCGCAAAGGTTTCCTGAGCAATGCCTTGTGCAATATCAGTGTCTTGGGTGAACTTGTAAGCATAATGTTTTAGGGGTTGGTAATACAGCCTAAATAACACTTCAAATGCTTGTTTGTCGGAGCATTTTATTTGGTGGAATAAATCTTGTTCAGTTGGCATTTGATGAGCTTCGATGGGTTGGAGTTTGTTGATGTTGTATTAAATTGTCAAATGCAAAAGTATTTATTTTTTTAATATGATAAATATGTGTGTATGCAATATGTATTTAGTAATAAATCTGCACTTACTGTTACGGTAATTTCATGGTAGTATTGGCATTTCGTTTATAGTGATTATTCTTTCGTTTAATATCTTATCATCTTTGTAGTAATATTAGCATTAAAAGACTGAATGATGAATTGGAGAATATTATGCATACTTGTGTTTGTTGGCCTTGTTTTAAGTTCCTGCAGTAAGGCGCCTAAACAAAAGGGTTTTGTAATAGTTGAGAATGGTAAGTTTTTGTTAAATGACGAAGCTTATATATATGCGGGTACTAACTATTGGCAGGGAATGCATTTGGGATCAACTAAATATGGAGATCGTGATCAGTTGAAAAGAGAGTTGGATCAGCTGAAAGCTTATGGTATTACTAATTTAAGAGTTATGGCTTCATGCGAGGCCGATAAAAATTCGCAGTTTTGTATGCAGCCGCCATTGCAAAGCGCTCCAGGTATTTATGATGATAATCTGTGGGAAGGCTTAGATTTTTTACTGGCTGAAATGGCTAAACGAGATATGAAAGCCGTGATGGTATTAAGTAATTTTTGGTCTTGGAGTGGAGGATTTTCGCAATACTTAAAGTGGGATGATCAAGGCAAAATCCCTTATCCTCAACTTGAATCGTATTCTTGGTGGGACTATGGGGAATATACAAAGCATTTTTTCACCAATGAAAATTGTGTTAAGTGGTATAATAATCATGTGGTTAATGTGGTCAATAGGGTAAACTCAATAACGGGATTACCTTATAGGGATGATACTGCTATAATGGCCTGGCAATTGGCCAATGAGCCTCGTGGATATGATAATGTAAAACCTTTTGCCAGTTGGGTTGAGTCTACCGCCGATTTAATTAAAAGTATTGATAGAAACCACCTGGTGTCTGTAGGTTCTGAGGGAAATACACCGTCTCCTAAGGAAGGACTTAGTGCTAAAGTGGATAATGCCTATAAAAGCATCGATTATATCACCATGCATATTTGGGTGCAGAATTGGAATTGGTATACGCCTGGAAGTGGGAATGAGGCTTATGAAAGTATGATTGCTAAAGTTGATAACTACTGGGCAGATCATGTTAAGGTATCCGGTGAGTTGAATAAACCTTTGGTGTTGGAAGAGTATGGCTTAGCCAGGGACTCTTTTAATTATAATATAGATGCTGATGTTTTAGAAAGGAATAAGTATTACGATTACGTATATAGTAAGTTTGTGTCTAATGCTAAAATGAGGGGAGCGGTTCAAGGAGTTAATTTCTGGAGTTACTCAGGAGAAGGGCGACCAGCAAAGGCCGGTGAGTATTGGAAATCAGGTGATGATTTTGTTGGGGATCCTCCACACGAGTTACAAGGCTGGTATGGTGTATATGATACAGACCTTAGTACCTTGGAGGTTATTAAAAAGAATATAGATAAAATCAAGAAATAGTAAATTGGTAATAGTCATTGGTCATTAGTAGAAAGCTGAGGAGTTATTACTATTGACCATTGGCTACTTTCCGATCACTAATTTCAATGAATAGTTACGAGCTTCTGCTGTGCTCTGAATTCGCTTGGGGTGCAGCCTTTTTGTGTTTTAAAAGCTCGGTTAAAGTTTGATATATTACTAAAACCGCAGTCATAACATATTTCAGATATGTTTTTCTCTGAATCTATCAGTAAGCGCGCAGCAATGCCAATGCGCATTTCTGTTAGGTATTCTGTAAACGAGCGTTGTGTTCTCTTCTTGAAAAAATGGCTAAATGCCGATGGCGACATGTTTACGAGTGTTGCTACATCTCCTATTTTAATGCTGTTATGAATATTGTCGTTTAAGTATTTATTTACAATGTTTATTCTTCTGCTCTTTGCCGTATCAAACTGTTTAACGTAGGCAGGAGAGGATAAATTGGTTTTATTTCTTGAAGTAGCCAAGTCGTATAGTAACGAAAGCATATCAATAACAGAGTCAAAGCCTTGATTGTTGGATAGGTTCATAATTCTTTCTGTCATCTCTTCAGTTGTCTGTTTAGAAAATAGTACACCCATTTTAGATTGCTCAAGCAAATCTCTAATAGGCAAAGCTAATTTCCGCGAAAGAAACTGATCGCTTGGGAAACAGGAGTGAAATTGCAGTGTAATAACATGTGCATTTTCATCCGTGGCCGTCCATGCGTGTGGTGTATTGGGGCCAATCATAACTAAATCTGGCGATGAAAACTCCATGATAGAATCGCCGATAATTCTTTTTCCAGAAGCGTTTAAAACGAGGTTTAATTCATATTCAGGATGGAAATGAACGGGGAAATCGAATTTAGCATTTTTATGATTCATGATCACAAAAAAGTCATCTTCTGATAATGGAGCAATTTCTCTAATGATACGTTTTTGCATAGCCTTATTGTTATTGTAGCTACAAATATAACTAAATATTCATAATAGCATTATTTAATTGTATATTGTAAATATCAGAATAAGAGTGTTAAAGGCTTTTGAATGTTGGGATATGTGCTAATAATGATTTTATGAATTCATCAAATCATTAGTTAATGACATTAAAAGCAAATTATATTTCTTCAATTCCATATAGATTTGCAAAGTGATTAATCATTAAAAAATATTAAAACAGGTTAGTTAATGTAAAATTAGTGGAATGAATTGAGTCTTGATAAAATGTTCTTGATGCAGAAGAGTATTTAAAATTGACGAGTTCCATATGACCAATGAAAATTAAAATTTACACGCATGAAAAATAGGTTTGGAATATTTAAACGTGCATTCTTGGTACTTACCCTTTGCTCGATATCTGCTTTTGCTTTTGCTCAGCAGATAAAATTGCAAGGAGTAGTCTCAGATGTTTCGGGAATGCCGCTTCCTGGCGTAAATGTTTATGAAAAAGGAACAACAACAGGAACAATCACAAATATTGATGGAGAGTATAATATTAGTTTAAGTTCTGCGGAAGCAACAGTTGTTTATTCTTCTATCGGTATGGTGCAGCAGGAAATGGTTGTGGGAGTTAGAACTACACTTAATGTAGTGTTGGAAGATGAGATGCTTGGGCTGGACGAGGTCATAGTTATTGGTTACGGTTCGGTGCAGAAGAGTGATTTAACGGGAGCTGTTTCTTCAGTTAAAATGGAGGCATTACCGATGAAGCCAGCAGGTTCAATTGATGGTTTATTGCAGGGGCAAAGTGCAGGAGTTCAGGTAACAGCATCTTCTGATAGTCCGGGAGCTGGAGCTACTATTCGCATTAGAGGAGGTAGTTCGTACCGAAGTGGAAGCGACCCTTTGGTGGTTGTAGATGGTTTTCCTATTGGAGATGCCGGTAATTTAAGTCAGATTTCTCCCAATGATATTGCATCTATGGAGATTTTAAAAGATGGTTCATCTACTGCTATTTATGGTTCTCGTGGTGCCAACGGTGTTATCATGATTACTACCAAAAAAGGTGCGCAAGGTAAGATGGAGGTAACGGTTTCTCAGCAAAACACAATTTCTGAGTTTACTTCTGAATTAAACTTATGGAGAGACCCTGTGTTGATGGCTGGTTTAAGTAACGAGAGTCGTATTAATGGTGGTTTTGTTCCTCTATATGTTGGAGCTAATGATCCTAATGGCGTTTATTACCCTTCTGTTAAAGAACTAGAGGATGGTTCTTGGCCATATAATACGCGTTGGGATGATGTAGTTTTTCGTAATCCAGTTTCTAATAATACCAATATTGCATTGCGTAGTCAAACTGAAAAAACACAGTTTAGTTTAAGTACTACTTATTTTACCGATCAGGGTATTTATATAGAAGATGACTACAAAAAGCTGAATGTAAACTTAAATGTTACGCATAAAGCACACGAAAAATTAACCATTGGTACTAATGTCTATTTCACCAAAGGAAATAGAAATAACAATGGTGGACTAGCCTACTGGCGTAACCCTATTTTTCCAGTTTATGAAGACAACGATCCTACAAAAGATTATTACTTAGTAGGAACACAGGATTATAGTCACCCTATTGCATTAACTGAAAATAGATCAAGCACTACTGAGTTTCTTGATTTTTTAGGAGCGGCTTATGCGGAGGCTCAAATTCTATCGAGCTTAAAATTTAAATCGCAGTTAAATTATAAGTACGGTCGTTCTTTGTCGGAGTACTATAATCCAAAAGTATATACCGAAGACGGAACATTTAATAATGGTTCGGCAGGTATTGATAATTATGATACCAACGAAATTATTTCAGAGTCTATCTTAACTTTTGATAAAGTGTATAATGATACACACAAAGTAAATGCGATGGGAGGTTTTTCATATCGTTATAAAAAAGATCCTAGCTCTTCGTTACGTGCATACGATTTCTTAAATGAATCACTAGGTAGTGGAAACCTTTCGGGTGGTGATCCAGAGAAACAACGTGTTTCAAACGGATTATCAGAAGAGGTGATGTATTCATGGTTTGGAAGATTAAACTATGTAATGGCCGAAAAGTATATGGCAACGCTTACCATGCGTGCAGATGCTTCTTCCAAGTTCGGACCCAATAACAAGTGGGCTATGTTCCCATCTGGTGCCCTAGGTTGGAAAATGCACCACGAAGATTTTATCAAAAATTTAAATGTGTTTGATGAATTGAAATTACGTGCCAGTTACGGTATCTCGGGTAACCAAGAACCTATTGGAGCTTACTTAATTAATAGTAGATATGGTCAGGATCAATACTATGTAAATGGTAGATGGCAAACAGCTATCGGACCAGGTTATGTTTCTCGATGGGATAGTCAAACAGGAAAAAAACTATGGAGTGGTATTCCAAATCCTGAGTTAAAGTGGGAAACTACACGTCAGTTGAATTTAGGAGTCGATTTAGCTTTCTTCAATAGAAGGCTACGTGTTATTGCCGATTACTATAACAAATATACCAACGATTTACTTCGTGAGCGTTGGTTGTCACCATCTGCAGCATACGATTTAATGTATGTAAATAGTGGGGAGATCAAAAATCAAGGTATTGAGTTAACTATTGAAGGAGATGTAATTGATACGCAAGACTGGAGATTATCTGGGTCTTTAATTGTTTCTAGAAACAAAAACGAAGTAGTTGCACTAGGTGATGAGCTAGCATTTGGTTTAAGTAGTGATCCTAATACTGGAATGTTATATGAGTTTAACGGAAGCAATGTTGAGGCTTTTAGAGCTATCCCTAATATTTTAGCAATTGGTGAAGCGGTAAATGTATTTTACGGTCACAAGGTGGATGGAATCATTCAAAGTGAGCAAGAAGGATTAGCTGCTGGGTTAGACGGAAAGTTAGCACAGCCAGGAGAGTTTAAGTATGTGGATATAAATGAGGATGGTGTAATTGATGAAAACGATCGTACCATCATTGGTGATCCAAATCCAGACTTTTTAGCGAGTTTGAATCTACAATTGAGTTATAAAAACTTGGATTTAGCCATGTTCTTTAATGGTAGTTTTGGTCAGGATGTTTTAAATACTAAAGCCTTTAGCGAGCCAAGTAATACGCCATTGCGTTGGACTCAGGATAACCCAACCAACGATTACCCAAGCTTACGCGACGGAAGAAATTATTACTTGTCTGATTGGTATGTTCAGGATGGAAGTTTTGTACGTCTACAAAATGTTTCCTTAATGTATAATATTAAAAACATTGGCCTATCGTGGTTTAAAAGAGCTCGTGTAACCGTGAATGCAACCAACTTATTTACCATTAGCAATTTTGAAGGCTACGATCCTGAAGTGGGTAATGATGGAATTTATTGGGGAGGATATCCTAAGTTAAGAAAATACACATTGGGTGTAGAGTTAACTTTCTAGTTCATAAATACAATGGTTTAATAAAAAGGATTTAAAATGAAAACATTATATAAAATATTATTCAGTTTGGCCATTGCAGCAGGGGTGTACTCATGCGAGAGCCTGACTGTAGAGCCAGAGGGGTTTTACTCTGATAAAAACTTTTATAAAACAGTTGAGGATGCCGAGGCTTCGTTGCTGTATGCCTACGATGCTTTAACCTTGGTAAGTTATGCCCCAGTTACATTCTATTTTGCAGAGTTGGCCACAGATAACTGTAATGTTAAGTCGGATGAAGGAGCTGATGCAACGGCCTTTACCAATTGGGAAGTTACATCTCAAAACGAGCTTTTATCGCAATATTATCGTTGTGCATATATCGCAATTAACAGAGCTAATGCCGTTATCGAAAATGTAGAAGGAAGAGGTTTTAACGAGGTTGATGAAAAGCGTCTGCTTGGTGAGGCTTATTTTTTAAGAGCTTGGAATCACTTTAATATAGTGAAGGCATTTGGTATTGCTCCATTGCAGAAATCGTTAGTCGATGAAATTGAGGAAACTAATGCAAGTTTGCCTGAGGGTTTTCAAGAGATGTACGCTTTTATGATTGAGGATCTTGAAAAGGCGAATGATTATTTGCTGGTGAATAGAGTTGCAGGACGTGCTGATAAAATAGCAGCACAAGCTTTGTTAGCTAAAATTTATTTATTCGCAGCTTCAGCCAAAGAGAGTGGTGTGCCTAAATATGATGCTTTAACAGAAAGTGCTGAAAACCTTTATGCAAAAGCAGCTGAGTATGCTGAGTTAGTTTTAACTGCTCAAAGTGAATATGGTCATGATGCTAATTTGCAGAATATATACGATGTAAACGCTAATGAAGGTAAAGAGCATATCTTCATTTTATCAATGGACCGTTCAGGTACACAAGAAGGTGATTACTCTAAGTTATCTAAGTATTTTATTCCTTGGATTGGAGGAGGTACTGTTTATCTTAAAAATACAGATGAATCATATTCACCAACGCATGATGGCTGGAGTGTATTTCAAACTACAGATGAGTTGGTATCTAAATATGAAGCTACAGATAAGCGAGTAACAGAGCTCTTGGTAACTGAAATATTTGATGAGGATAATAATTCCACAGGTACTGTTGCTGACGGGACTATTATCTATCCTTTTACACGTAAGTATATCGATACAGAATTTGAAGGGGATAAAACAAGTACGCGTCCATACTTAATTCGTTATTCAGATATTCAATTGGTGTATGCCGAGGCCATGGCAAACGCAGAAAGCTTGCCGTATTACAACGAAATTAGAAGAAGAGCAGGGGTAAGCGAGTTGACGGATTTATCTGGTTTAAGCCAAGATGATTTTAGAAACTTAATTATTGAGGAGCGCCAGCGTGAGTTCGCTTTTGAAGGTGATCGCCTTTGGGATTTAAGAAGAAAAAATATGGTGCAGACTTATGTCACACAAGCAGCGGGATTGTCTCCTGAGCAGCTTGCTTTTTATCCTATCCCACAGCGCGAGAAAGATTTGAATCCTAACATAAATTAAAACGATAGCAATGAATAAGTTATTATATATATACGGATTGGTACTAGCGGTTTTTATGGCCTCTTGTACGGAAGACCCTTTAAGTAAAATTTACGAAGATGGTTCTTCATGGAATCATGAGCGTGGCATTAGTGCTTTGGTGCTAAAGAATCAAATTGGTTCGGCAGCAATTGTTAGCAATACCGAAGAGTCAACAGTAACCGTAGTTTTAAATACCGATGTTGAGCCAAATATCTCATCAGTGGAGATTGAATATATAGGCCTTTCGTGGAATGCATCTGCTGATGTGGCAGAAGGTTCTACCTTGAATTTTGATAATGAGGAGAAAAAAACAACCATAACTGTCACGTCTGAAAGTGGAAAAACCAAAGAATGGACCGTTTATGCACAAGAATTTTCTAATCCTGTTATGGGAGAATGGAGGATTGCTGTACATCGTTTTTCTTGGGATGATTACAATGGTTGGGGTAATTCAGGTTACGATGTTGATCTTGTAAATGATATGCCGTTAACCGCAACTGGATTAGATGATGTAATCACATTTGGAGCAGTTGAAGGAATTGAAGATGGAAAGCCTTACGGAACCTACACTCGAACTGCAGGAGCAGATAATGAGTTTGCGAATTATGTTTTTGATGATGGCATTCATGAGGTAAAAGACTGGGCTCCGCAGTTTGGTCAGCTTCAAGGAGGTAAAGGAAAATATTATATCGATGAAGATGGCAACGGAGCACTAATTGTACGATTGGTAATGGAGTCGGGTAGTGAATCAGCTACTGGGGTAATTGAGATAATTGATGAAACAACGGTTAAAGTAAATCTGGAACCAACCATGAGAGATTTAAGTCTTATTGATTGGGACAACTATTATTCCACGTGGAGTCATTTAGTTTCTTGTATTGGATCATACTACCATTTAGAAAAATAATATTGGGAAATGTTACTGGGGGATATCTATCTTCCAGTAACTCATTCAAATTCACAATAAATGAAAAAGCATGAAACAGAAGTTTTGCTGAGTGAATGTTTTTTCAGAAAAATAAAATTTTAGATAATGAAAACAGGACTTATTATAATAGGAATAATGGCCATGCTACTGTCCGTTTTGGCATGCGAAAAGGATGAGGGAACACCTGATAGTGTAATTAAAAACCGCGAAATTATCATTACTTCTGATGTAATTTCAACGGACTTTGTTGGTAATGGAGCCCAATGGGGAGGTTATGACTCGGTGGGGGATTGGATTGGACAAGAAACTTTAAGTGATGCAGACTGGAATACTTTATTTGAGCGTATTGATTATATGCGTCCACCGTTTTTACGCATCCTTACTAATGCTAACAATGCTTACATATATGATGGTAAATACGACGAAACAAGTATTTCTGGAAAATTGCTTAAAATGTTAGAATATGCACAAAGCCGAAATATTGAAATTACCTATGGCGAGTGGGGGCATCATCATACCGGAAATATTGGCGATATCGATATGGAATGGATTGCTAACTCGGTTAAGTTCTTAAATCATTTGGTGAACGAAAAAGGATATTCTGTTATAAAAACGGTAAATATCATTAACGAACCTAATGGCAGCTGGTCTTCTACGCAAGGAAGTTATGATGTATGGAGAGATGTGCAAGTAGCCTATTTAGAGGAGATGGAGAAATATGAACTATCAGCGATTAAGCTAATGGGACCTGATGTGGCTATTTTTGATAATACCAACGAAACTACATGGATAACAAAAGCTGCCAACGATTTAGATGATGGAATAGGTCTTTATGATATTCATGTTTATCCAAAACAATTGATTGTTCGTAGTGGCGATTATACTTCTATGTTGCAGGCTTATCGCGATGCTACGCCAGAAGGTAAAAGAATTGTTTTAGGTGAGATAGGTTTTAAATATACCGAGGTTGATGCTGGATTAAAAGAAAAGAATGAGGCAGCTATTGAGGCAGATCCGTATGCGGGTGAAGATTCTAACATGATGATTTACGAAGCTTTTTACGGAGTTGATATGGCGGATGCTATCATGCAATCAATGCGAGCTGGATTTTCAGGAGCCTTGGTTTGGGACATGGACGATGCCATGTATGTGAGTCCGGATGGAGATGACTATAGTGTAGATCAAATGAAGCGTTGGGGGTTCTGGAATATTCTTGGCGAGGAGCATTGTAGCGATCCTGCAGATGAGGAGATTCGTCCATTCTTTTATCCTGTTTCGCTGTTATGTCGTTATTTCCCAGCTGGCTGCGATATTTACGATATTAAGTTGCCTAATAAAAAAGGCGTTCGTGCTATTATGGGAGCTAAGGATGGTAAGTATACTATCGCGCTTGTGAATTCTCATTATTCAACTTATCCAGTTGTATTAAAATCCGAATCTATAGGTGGTTTAACCATGGATAAATACACTTATAAGTCTAATGCTGATGGAACCTTTGTTGGGGCGGTTGACGAAAATGGTTTTGCAAAACCAGCAGAAACGAATGCTTCTTTCGATTTTAGTAAAGGTGTAGATATTACATTAGAGGGTGAGTCATTCATCTTATTTACCAACATGCAATAATAAATACCGGATTATAAATAAATGATTTACATGGCAGGCGTCTATTACATGTTTGATGTCTGTCATAAACTAATTTTTATGTCTTAAAGTAGCTTGTATGGGCAGCTCTATTTTAAATAAATAGGGTGTATGAGCTACATGTTAGACTTAAAAACAAAACAAACTTAGACAGATGAAATTAACGAAACACGAAAATAACCCTATTTTAAAACCTCACGCAACTAATTGTTGGGAGAATCTTGTGGTTTGTAACCCAGGGGTATGGTACGAAGATGGGAAGTTTACGATGTTATATCGTGCTGCTGGAGACGATGAGCAGCATTACATCCGCATGGGTACGGCAGTAAGTAATGATGGAGTAAATTTTGAACGAGTTTCTGATGAACCAACCTTTGGGCCAAGTGAAGATGGACCAGATCAAGGTGGGGTTGAAGATCCTCGTATCGTAAAATTTGGTGATGAGTACTATGTGACTTATGCCTATCGTCCTCACTATCCAGGTCAGTATTGGAAATTTGAGCATGATGTTATTTTATTACCAGAGACGAATGAATATTCACCTGCAGTAATGAAGGATAATATTGCAAACTCAGGTTTGGCTGTAACCAAGGATTTTAAAAATTGGCGACGTTTAGGTCGTGTTACCGAAAGTAACTTAGATGATCGTGATGTGATTCTTTTTCCAGAAAAAATCAATGGTAAATATGCTATGTTGCATCGTCCAAAACAATGGATTGGTGATGAGTATGGCGTAGATAAACCAGCTATTTGGATTCGTTTTTCGGATGATTTAATGGTTTGGAATGAGCCAAGTACGATGATTATTGGTGGAATTGACGGAACGTGGGAAGAAAAAGTTGGCGGATCAACGCCTCCGTTAAAAACGGATGATGGTTGGTTAGTGATTTACCATGGTGTTGAAAATGGCGGCCAAGGATATTATCGAGTAGGAGTTGCTTTGTTAGATTTAGAAGATCCAACCAAAGTGATTGCGCGTGCCAGCGATTGGATTATGGAGCCTGAGCACGATTACGAAATTGAAGGATTCTACAAGGGGTGTGTATTTCCTACCGGTAATGTAATTGTAGACGATACTTTATATGTTTATTATGGAGGAGCCGATAAATACGTTGGTTTAGCCACTTGTAGTGTATCTGAAATATTAGATTTTGTAAAAAAGCATAAATAGACTAGTAATTGTACAACGGCATTTCACGTGCTGTTGTACGATTTAAGTAATTTAGAATCGATGAAAAAGTATATAAATAATTTTGTTTTAGTTGCGCTGACTTTGTTTTCTATCAGTACAAGTGCTCATTCTCAAAATCCCAATTTTCATATCTATTTATGTTTCGGGCAATCTAATATGGAAGGTTCTGCAAAAATAGAAGGGCAAGATAAAACGGCTGACGTTCGCTTAAAAATGATGTCGCCAATGGATTGTCCCGATTTGGATAGAAAATATGGAGAATGGTATACGGCAGTTCCTCCATTGAGCAGTTGCTGGCATGGTTTATCGCCTGCCGATTATTTCGGAAAAACAATGGTTGCCATCCTTCCAGATAGTATTGAAGTGGGTGTAATGAATGTAGCCATAGGAGGCAGTGATATCCGATTGTTCGATAAAGCTATTTATCAGGATTATACCGATACCTATCCAGAGCCTTGGTTTAAGGAAAAGGTGAATGCTTATGGAGGAAATCCATATGAGCGATTAATGGAAATGGCTAAAAAAGCCCAAAAAGAAGGTGTGATAAAGGGAATTCTTTTGCATCAGGGAGAAACCAATGAGAGGGACGAGAATTGGCCGTCGTATGTTAAAATTGTTTATGAAAATATGCTAAAAGATCTTGGCTTGAATGCTGAGGATGTACCATTGTTGGCAGGCGAGGTGGTTAATGCTGATGTGGGTGGAAAGTGTTCAAGCATGAACCATATTATTAATCAACTGCCAGTTGTTGTGCCAACTGCAAGTGTTATTTCTTCAAAAGGATGTGCAGTTAGCAAAGATAATGTACACTTTAACTCTGAGGGAGTTAGAAAACTAGGAAGAAGATATGCAGTGGAAATGCTTTCTATTTTAGGATATTAGTGTTGGAGCAAGGAGAACGGAGAAAGAAAAAGGGAATAGTGCATATCACATACAATCCTGTTGGGGTTGAACATAAATAGCCCTGGGTTTCAACCCAGGGAATGTATTAATTAATAATACCGATGCATCATACAGTTGGAAGACTAGCTAAAGATCTTTGCATCGGAAAAATAAAACAAAGATGAGACACATTCTTTCAATATTTATTATAGCAGTGACTTTGATCTCTTGTCAACAAGTAGATGAGGATATGATTAAGATTCATCGTGATAAAACTATCAGCAATAATTTTATTGGTAATGGTGTTCAGTGGTCGGCTTACCCTCATGCCGATACGGAAAATGCCGATTGGGGAAAGCTGATGACCGATGAAAAATGGGAAATGAATTTTCAGCGTTTGGATTATATGCAACCTAAAATGTTTAGGGTGCTAGATCAGGCCAATTGGAGGTATTTAGTTGGGTTTGATAAAAACGATGAGCCTATCCTTGATTTTAATACGCCCGAAATTAAAGCTTTAGAAAAGATATTAGGTTACGCACAGAAGAACAATATTGAAGTGTTGTTTGGAGAATGGGGAACGCCATACAAAATGCACGATACAGATGCTGGTCATGGTGATAAATTTACGGGAGCCAACGATCCTAAATGGATAAAAATAGTGGTGGAGTATTTAGATTATTTAATTAATACCCGTGGTTATACCTGTTTAAAATATTACAACCTAGTCAATGAGCCTAATGGAGATTGGGCAAGTACGAAAGGTGATTTTGTTGAATGGAGCGAAGGAGTAAAGTTACTGGCTGAGGCACTTAAAGAAAGAGGCTTGGATAAATATATTACTGTTGCAGGACCAGATGCCGTAACGCGTTACGATAATCCTAGATCAACCTATACAGGTGCTGGTTGGGTAGAAGAAACAGCGAAACAGCTAGATGATATTGTGGGTATTTACGAAGTGCACGATTATACAGATTATGAATTAGTGCGAAGCGGAGGTTTTAAAAAATACCATGGCGACATTGCTCAATTAATGAAGCATACCAACAAACAAATCATTTTTGGCGAGTTGGGTTTTAGTCGCAATGGAAAAGAGAATCAGGAAAAAGCAGCTCAAGATCCGTATGCTTGTGAAGATAGTCAGTTTGATGTTTTTAAATATAGCTATGGTGTAGATATGGCCGATGCTGTTATTCAAAGTATGAATGCAGGTTACTCAGGTGCTGCGGCTTGGGCTTTGGATGACGCGATGCATACCTGTGGCGATTTGGGTAACAAAAACGAATTGAAGCGTTGGGGAATGTGGAATAGCTTAGGTGCAGAGTTATGCAATAATCCCGAGGATGAGAATATGAGACCTTGGTTTTATTCATGGTCTTTGCTATGTCGCTATTTTCCTACAGGAAGCGAAATTGTAGAAACAGATACCACAGGTATTGAAGGACTGCGTTTAACAGCTGGCGTATACAAGGATGATGTTACTGTTGCTTTAGTAAATAATTCGGGTATGGCACAATCGATATCACTTGGCGTGCAAAGCTCAAAGCCTTTAAAGAAGTTTGTTTATATGGATGGAGAAAGAGCTGTTGATGAGAATGGTTTTCCTGTTCCTACAGAGAAGGATATTAAAGCAAAAAACGGACTTAAACTGGATGTGCCAGCCAATAGTTTTATTCTTCTTACATCACTTGATTATTAAATTAATAGAACTGTAAAGTCTTATTTTTTAGGATGATTTCTAGGTCTTAATACTTTATACTTTTGTCTTTATACTAAAAATATGAATATAGGTGCAATAGATATTACTATTCTGGTGGTTTTCATCGTTGGAATTGTATGGTGGGCTTTAAAAAATGGAAAAAGTGAGGATTCAGATTCTTACTTTCTAGCAGGAAGAAATATGACTTGGCCTGTGGTTGGTTTGTCGCTTTTTGCGGCAAGTGTGTCAAGTTCTACCCTAATGGGACATTCAGGCGAAGGATTTATTAGTGGAATAGCTGTTTTTAATTATAACTGGATTTCAGTTTTAGTAATGGTGTTTTTCGCGTTGTTCTTTCTGCCATTCTATATTAAGTCGGGCATTTTTACCATGCCTGAGTTTCTTGAAAAACGATTCGATAAACGTTCGAGATATTACTTTTCGTTTATAACAATATTTGGTAATGTATTCCTTGATGCGGCAGCCACTCTGTATACTGGAGCTCTAATTATTAAATTAATCTTTCCGGAAGTAGATTTGTTTTGGATTATTGTAATTATGGCTGCTGTAGCGGGATCTTACACTATTGTAGGAGGTTTATCTTCTGCCATTAATGCCGATATGATTCAAGCTACTATCCTTATCATTGGTTCTGGTATTCTTTATTTCTTCGCTTTGGATGAAATAGGTGGATGGGAAGAATTGTATAATCGCTTTGGTGAAGGTGTTTGGCTAAAGCTTACTCGTTCTTTGGATGATCCTACCGTACCTTGGTTAGGTATGTGGGTCGGAATACCCATTTTAGGTTTCTATTTTTGGGCCAATAACCAGGTAATGGTGCAACGTGTATTGTCGGCCAAGTCCATCGATCAAGGTCGTAAAGGAGTTTTGTTTGTAGGCTTTCTTTATCTATTCACTCTATTTATTTTCATCTTACCTGGATTAATCGGGCGAGGTATTAACTTATTTGGAGTTGAGAATCTTCCTACGGATATGATTAGTGGTGGAGCCTTAAAAGAAGGTTTTGGAATTAATACCGATCAGGTTTATCCTCGATTAATCGTGAAGTTATTGCCAGTAGGCTTGATTGGTTTAATATTAGCTGCCATGATTTCCGCTTTAACCTCTACCTTAAGTGCTACCTTAAGTTCGGTATCTACCTTATTTACCATGGACTTTTACTCGCGTTTCGATAAAAAAGCAGATAGCAAAAAGTTAGTTAAAGTGGGTAGAATAACATCCATTGTTGTTTTAGTTTTTGCCGTAGTATGGGCGCCATTTATCGCCAGTTTCGATTCTTTAGTATCGTATTATCAAGAGGTGGTTTCGTATTTAGCACCACCCATTGTAGGTACTTTCTTTTTAGGATTATTTTGGAAGCGTTCAAATCAATTTGGTGCCCTTTGGGGATTAATATCAGGTATATTAGTGGCTATAATTATTATGGTGGCCAAATATGTAATGGATGTAACTATCCCGTATCACTTCTTAATTATTGCGCCTGTAGTAATGGCCTTTAGTATGAGTGTAAATGTGTTGGTGAGCTTATTGACTCGTTTGCCAGATGCAGAAAAGGTGGCGCAAAACACCTGGACGGTTAAAATATGGCACGAAGAAACAGAAGAGCTTAAAGGGGTGGTTTGGTACAAGAATTTTAGAGTGCTGTCACTGCTTTTAGTCATCGCATGTTTTACCATGTATTTCATTTTTAGATAAAACCAAATATTAACTACCACTTCAAAAACAGCTTATTTTATTTAGAATAGGCTGTTTTTGTTTTTCAAAATAGCGACGAACTAATTCTTGAAAGATAGTGTTGTTGCATTCTTCAATCTATAAACCTTAATTTTAATAAAATCATGAAAAAGCTAATCTTCATAGTTATGTGTTGTATGAGCATGTTTGTTTTAGTGCAAGCTCAGCAAGCCATGTCAGACAAAAATTTTAAGTCAACCGAGGTGTTGCCAAATAATAAAGTGGCGTTCCGTATTTATGCCCCAGAGGCAAACAATGTAAAATTAGTTGCCGATGGCATTTGGGATAAAGTAGAGTTCAAGAAAGATAAAGATGGCGTTTGGGAAGGGATTTATAGCAATGTGCAAAAAGGGGCTTATCATTATCACTTTGTGGTGGATGGTGTAAACGTATATGACCCAATGGCCTCGTCTTCACAAGAAACAAAAGCATTGTTGCTGGTTGGTAATGGGCATGACTTTTTTGGAATGAGAAAAGATATTCCTCATGGAGCAATGTCGCAGCGTTATTACTTTTCAAATACTTTGAATAAAACCCGTAGAGTGCACATTTGGACGCCAGCAGGTTTTGAAAAATCAAAAGAAAAACTGCCTGTGTTATACCTGATACACGGAGGTGGAGGAACGGATATGGCTTGGTCAACCATTGGTTGTGCAGGAAATATCTTCGATAATTTATTGGCCGAAGGTAAGATTGAGCCTATGATTGTGGTAATGCCTAATGGCACTATTGAAACAGAGCATATTTTAGATCGAGTTCCTTTGTTTAAAAAGGATTTTATGAATGATCTTGTTCCATTTATAGAAGAAAATTATCCTACTTATGCAGATGCTAAGCACCGTGCCATTATGGGGTTATCAATGGGCGGTTTAGAAACGCTTGAAGTGGTCACTAATCATCCTGATGAATTCAGTTACATAGGCGTGTTAAGTTCTGGTTGGTGGTTAAGTGATAGTTGGAAGGCAAAAAGAGGAACCGTTGATGATAAACAAGCTCGATTGGATCAGCTCAAAAAAGTATCTAAGGTATTTAAGCAGTCTGTGGAGCTCTTATATTTTACGCAAGGAGGAAAGGAGGATTTAGCTTATGATAATGGAATGGAAACACTTGATCTTTTTAAAGAAGCAGGTATAACTTATAAATATAGCGAAAGACCAGGAGGTCACTCTTGGTTGGTATGGCGAAAAGATTTGCGGGATATTTCTCAGCTTCTTTTTAAGTAAATATATAGTATTGAGTATGATTAGAGGAGTCCAGCATTGGGCTCCTTTTTTTCGTTTAACCCGGATTATGTATTAGAATATTGTAATGAGGAATGAAAGTACAATTATTGCGATAAGAGAAGGCAAATTTAAGCTTGATTAAACTTTGCTGAGCGTAGCAATAATCAGAAACTAAATAATCAAGGACTTGTTGAGACGAATCATAGCACCGCTATGGTAAGTTGAGACAAGTTAGTTTACTTCTTGATTAGAAGTAGTTTCATTTCGTAATAGATTTTCTAATGCATATTGCGGGTTTAAGAAGTATTCAACTATGATGATTTCAGGAAATCATTAGTATTTAGTTTTAATTACAAATTTATATTGAGTTGATATTTAGATTTTTGATGTATGTAATTTAATGAATGTTTTTTGATGTAATAGTGAAAATATTAATAAAAATAGGAAGGCGTAAGGAGATCTTGATAGCTAAAATGTACAGGTGCATATCAAGTGTTTTCTTACAAATACTGTTAATAAATTCCCCTCCTTAATTAAGGAGGGGAATCGATTTACATGATTCTAAAATGTTTAATTCATTAGCTTGACGACTATGGCCTGCCGCAAGCAGGTTTATACTTAGTCTTAATATTAATTTATACACATATGAAAAAATTATCTACACTTATTTTATTAGCGATTCTAAGCTTTTTTAATGCTTATTCAAATACGACTAGTTCATCTATTGACGGAACTTGGTATGTAAAAGAGATTGGTATTTATGCCAATAACTTCAACTGGGAAGAATGGGGATGGGACAAGTATGAAATGATTACAAATTATTTGCCTGCTCTTAATCCTGAATTGGATAATGTAATTACGTTTACCGAAACAGGAACTAATGGCGATGGCAAACCAATTGGAACCTATGAAAATAATGTTGGTGAAGATGGGCTTAATGGTGCATTTACAGATACTGATAAGAGTTGGGACTTTACAGATCGTTTACGTACCGTACCTACTGGAACAGGTACATGGGTGTTGGACGGAACGGCTGTAACCATTACAGTTGGAGGCGTAGATTATATATTGAATATCGAAGCAGGTTCAAGTGCTGATGAAATGTCTTTGGCAACACCTCTAGATTATTTATCAGATCAGGTTAGTTGGACTGATACCGACTGGAGTTACGAGGAGTTGGCACACACTTCGCAAAAAATGTGGTATAGTCTTACCAAAACAGTGAGCGAGCCTGATCTAGAGCCTGTAGCGCCTATGAATGTGCAGGTAACGAATGTTACTAGTGATAGCTTTACTCTAACGTGGGAGAATGATCCACTTTCTACGGGAACAAATATTTTTATTGAAGACCCTGAAGCAGCTTCTGGGAATATATATGTAACAACGGCAGCACAAGGCGTTACTAGTTATGTTTATACGGGAGATCAAAATGGCGTAACCATCAGTGGTGATAAAGTGTATATTGCCCGACTTGAGGCACTTCCAGATGCGGATTACAATGCATACACTGAAGCTCTAGTGAATATGAACGAGCCAAATGGAAATACCTTCGCTTACGATCCTAACTTTCATATTTATATTTGTTTCGGACAATCCAATATGGAAGGAGCCGCTATACCTGAAGCGCAAGACAGAGTGGCCAAAAGTCGTTTTCAAGTGATGCAATCATTAAGCTGTCCTAACTTAGGAAGAGAAAGCGGCAAGTGGTATTCTGCCATTGCTCCTTTGTGCCAATGTTATACAGGCCTGTCTGTGGCTGATTATTTCGGACGCACCATGGTAGATAATCTTCCAAATGAGGTAAGTGTTGGAGTGGTGCATGTAGCTATTGGAGGTTCCGATATTCGAGTGTTTGATAAGGATATTTACGGAGATTATTTAGATACTTATCCTGATGCCTGGTTTCAGGATAAATTAGATGCTTATGGCAGAAATCCATATCAGCACTTAATCGATTTGGCCAAGGAAGCACAAAAAAGTGGGGTCATTAAGGGTATTCTTCTTCATCAAGGAGAAACCAATGCTGGAGATGCAAATTGGCCATCTTACGTACAGTCTGTATATAATAATATGCTAACAGATCTTTCCCTGAATGCAAATGAAGTTCCATTACTAGCTGGGCAAGTAGGCCATTCCGACCAAGGAGGTCAGCTTTCAGATATGAATACAATCATCGATCAATTACCTTCTACCGTTTCAACGGCTCATGTCATTTCTTCAAGTGGATGTACTATTCAAGATGATAATATTCATTTTGATGCCGCTGGTGTAAGGGAGTTAGGAAGTAGATATGCCAATAAAATGATGGAGATATTAAATGGAGGTGCTACTGATGTAAATGACAATAGGTTTGAAGGATATAAATTAGGCCAAAACGTGCCGAATCCTGTTTCTAACTCTGCAAAAATATCATTTAATATCGCTCAAGCTGGTCAGGTGTCTTTAAAGGTATATAGTGCTCAAGGAGCTGAAATTACAGAGCTGGTTGGGTCGTCTTTAAATGCTGGATCTCATTCTGTCGAATTTAATTCAGACAATCTTTCTTCAGGTATTTATTTTTATACGATCAAGGTAAATGGTTATGTAGAAACCCGAAAAATGATTGTTTCATCTCTTTAACTTAAGGGTTTCATATAAGTAACTGGCATGGTTTTAAGTATCATGCCAGCTAGCTTATGTAATTATGTATCGGTTTATGTCGAACTCAGGTTATTAATTAAAACTAATGATTTATGAAAAACTCTACCTGCTTGATATTTGCTTTGTTTATTAGTGTTTTAATCCCTACGCTAAGTACAGCTCAAACAAAATTCAAAACACTTAACTACCTGTATAGTATCTCAGGAAATCAATTACTATCTGGTCAGCATAATGATCAAAAGCCCTATCAGGGTTCACCCACCGACGCCAGTTATTGGACAGAAGAGGTATATAATGTAACGGGTAAATATCCTGCTATCTATGGTTGTGATTTATTGTTTCATGGCAATGCTGATATGCGATGGGAAATAACCTACGAAGCCGAAAGTCAATGGAATAAAGGAGCCATGGTAAACATGATGTGGCATGCTTGTCCTCCAACCCAATCGGAACCATGTAACTGGAACGGAGGAATAATAAGTGCGCTCTCTTCCGTGCAGTGGAGCGACCTGTTAACAGATGGCGGAACTTTAAATGGTATCTGGAAAGACAGAATTGATAACATAGCTGCTCCTTATTTACAATACTTAAAAGGTAAGGGTGTTGAGGTTGTTTGGCGTCCTTTTCACGAACAAAACCAAACTATATTTTGGTGGAATTCAATGGGTGCCGAAAATACGAAGGCGCTTTGGAAAATGACGCATGATTACATGAGCAACGACTTAGGTTTAACTAATCTAATTTGGACTTGGGATGTGCAAGATATTCATGCCAACTATGCTCAGTATAATCCTGGCGAAGATTATTTTGATATTGCAGCGGTTGATATTTATGGCAATGGTTTTTACGATTTAAGCTTTTATAATTCCTTAGTAGCTGAAGCCAATGGAAAGCCAGTTGCTTTTGGAGAATGTTTTCATCTTCCATCAGAGTCGGTTATCAACAATCAGCCTCAAATGTCGTTTTTTATGACTTGGGCCTATGGCTTATATGTGGATGCGAACGATAATGCCACCAATACCGTTCAACAAATTATAGATACGTACAACAACCCTAAGATAATTACCCTTGATGAGATGCCCGGATGGCAAGGGGATATAGTCACAAAGCCTACTGCTATTGTCGATTTTGAAGATATTCCGTACCAACAAGGCGGATGGAATGGAACGGCTGAGGTAGTTAATAACTCAGATGCAAGTCAGGTGAACTCTTCGGCTAATGTGTGTAGATATACTACCCCAGCTAATAAAGCATGGAACAATTGTGCGTGGGTTATTTTTGAAGAAGATATCAAATACTCGGAGTTAGATTACATTGAGTTTGCTGTGCGTGCGCCGTCAGCTTCGCAAATGTATGTAAAGCTCGAAAATGATGATGTGACTGGCGAAACGCAGATTGATGCATATGTCACACCCAATGAAGATAGTGATTGGCAGCTGGTTCGACTTGATTTTTCTGAAATTGTTGGAGCTGAAAGTGCTACGGCTACTTTTAATAAACTGGCCTTCTTTTTTAATGTGAATGATAATGTAGGAGGTGAAGAATGGCTGTACGATAATGTGATAGTCTATAAGCAGGAATTAAATACAAGCCCTGTTGCTGATGCAGGTACCGATTTAAATGCACAAGAAGGAGAATTGGTTGTATTGGATGGTTCAGGTTCTGTAGATTCTGATGGGGATGAGTTAAGTTATAATTGGTATGCACCTGTTGGTGTTAGTCTGGATTTGTCTGATCCAGCAAAACCTACATTTATGATTCCTCAGAATACCGATGTTTCGGAATATGAAGTTAAGCTAGTGGTAAACGATGGTTTTACAGATTCGGAAGAAGATAAGGTAGTCGTTAAAATTGAAAATGCCACAGTGCTTGTAAAGAAGAATGTAATGCAAGTATCGGTATATCCTAATCCATCCCAAGGGATTGTTTTTGTAGATGTCACTAATGACGCAAGACTGGAAATATATAGTCTAACAGGTATTAAAGCAATGTCTATTCAGGGATTTAAAGGTAGAAACGAGTTGGATTTATCATCTTTAAATAAGGGTATGTATTTTTTATTGATTCAGGATGAGTATTATAAAGAAGTAGTTCATCTAGTGCTGAAATAGAAATTGCTATTGCGTTTTAAAAGCTATTTAAAAGGAACTCGTTTGGGTTCCTTTTTTAGGTTTCAATAAACTCCAAAGTTATTTTTGGAAATAAAAAATATAAAAACATTCCTTTTGTAAGTACTGTAAATAAAGGATTCGTGCATAAAACTATCTTTTTTTATAAAAAATATTAATCCTCGTTTAAACCTTTTTAAAGTTTTTATATCCAAGAATACGAAGAACGAAAAAAGAAGATATTCTTAAAACGAATGAATAAATCAGTTTAAAAAAGATAGGTTATGAAAACGAAAAATTTATTACTAAGCGGAGCCCTTTTTGCAGGATTATTAATGTTTAATGCATGTGATGATAGCCCAACGGTTGATACACCTGCAGAGCCAACAGTAGATACCGATATTACCGAACAGCAGATAGCTATCGACGATGTGGTAGAAAGTGTATTTGATGAGTTAGATGCAACTTTATCTACAGATTATGAAATGGGAAGTACTACGGAGTTGAAAAGTGCAGGTGAGCAAGTTGGTTGCCCTACTGTAATTGTAGATAGACCTGAAGATGCTAAATATCCTAAAACAGTGACCTTTGATTATGGTACCGAGAATTGCGAAGATAAGCATGGTCGTTTAAAAAGAGGTAAAATCATTGTTACTAAAACTGGGCCACATTGGCAAGCAGGTTCTGAGAGAACGGTTGTTTTTGAAGACTTTTTTGTAAACGATAACAGCGTTGAAGGATCTCGTAAGTATAAAAATGAAGGTTTAAACGAGGATGAAAATTGGGAATTCTCGGTGAATATTGATGTAACCGTTGAAACGACTGAAGAAATTAGCTGGACCAAAAAAGCTGACAAGATTAGAACGTTGATTGCAGGTGGCGACACAAAAGGGTATCCTTGGGATGACCAGTTTTTAATCACTGGTACTTCTTCAGGAACAAGCTCAATGGGTTACTCCGTGGCACGAGAAATTACAACTCCAATTCTTCGTAAAAGAGACTGTCGTTTTGCAGTGTCAGGAATCATTGAAATTGTAAAAACAAAAGACGGTGAAGCTAAAACTACTTGGTTAGATTATGGCGATGGAACATGCGACTACAAAGCTGTAGTAACAGACGAGGAAGGAAACACAAAAGAAATAATGCTAGGCAAAAGATTTAAGAAAAAATAGTTAGTAAACTTGTTGATTATTGAAAGGGTGCTTCGTTTGAGGCATCCTTTTTTTTATACGAAAATATTATAACAAATAGTGGCAATAGTCAAATAAACAAACATGCCAATAATGTCATTTAACGTGGTAACGAAAGGCCCCGTTGCAACTGCAGGGTCAATGTTAAGTCGTTTCATAAATAGCGGAATAAAGGTGCCAAATAGGGAGGCAAATACAATGACTGAAAATAAGGCTACCGAAACCGTATAGGTTAAGGCAATATCTTCTCCAATAATTAAATTATAGGCCAGTATGATAGCTGAAAGAATGGATGCGTTTAATAAAGCGATACCTAATTCTTTAAACAGTTTACCCCATGTGGTATCAAGTCCCATGCTTCCTGAGGCTAGCGACTGTACAATGATAGCAGACGATTGCATACCAATGTTTCCGCCCATAGCACCAATTAATCCCATAAAAATAGCTAGTTCAGGGTGTGAGTCCATCAGTTCTACAAAACCGCTGACAACTCTCGAACTCAATACGCCACCTAGCATTCCAATTAATAGCCATGGCATACGCGCTCTGGTGTGTACCCAAACGCTATCCGAAGTTTCAACGTCATCGGTAATACCCGATGCTAACTGGTAATCTTTTTCTGCTTCTTCACGGATAAAATCTACCACATCATCAATGGTAATGCGGCCCACTAAACGGCCTATGCTATCAATAACAGGCAGGGCTACCAAGTCATATTTTTCCATGATGGTACTAACTTCTTCAGCAGCAACATCTGTCTTTACCGAAATGAGATCATCGTTATATATATCTTTTACGGTTTGTGTTTCAGGAGTTAACAAGAGACGTTTTAAAGATAGGGTTCCTTTTAGTACACCATCATTATCCACCACATACACATAATACACTTCGTCCATCTCCTCACCCTGACGACGCATACTTCTGAGGCAAGTTGTCAAATTCCAAGACTCTTTTACCTTGATGAATTCTTTGGCCATTAAACCACCCGCCGTATCTTCGTCGTAGTTCAGTAGATCTACAATGTCGCCAGCCGACTTAACGTCATCCATGTGCGAAAGCACCTCCTGCTGGCGGTCGTCATCCATCTCACCAAGTACGTCCGCCGCATCATCTGAGTCCATTTTGTCGATGAAGCGCTTGGCAATGACTTCACTCGGTAAAGCACCTAAAAAACGTTTACGCTCATCTTCCTCTAGTTCGGTAATTACATCCGCAGCAGTTTCGTCATCTACCAGCAGGTAAACGAATTTAGCTTGCTCCAGATCGAGTTCCCTAAATAATTCAGCAATATCTGCAGGGTGCAGTTCATCCAGCTTAGTAAGGATTTTCTTTTCCTCTTTCAGCTCAATTAAGCCTATTATCTCATCTACGTATACACGTGTTAAAGTAAACTTTGCCATAAGTGAGGTGGTTACTTAAATGGTTATTGCTGTTGCAAATTAGCTTCTATAAATTGAGTTAACTCAACAAACTCTTGAACGCTTAATTGTTCAGGACGTTTCTTGAAAATTTCCATTTCAGGTACTTTTTCTCTGTTAAACTGAATGGATTTTAATGAATTACTCAAAGTTTTTCTGCGCTGATTAAAGCCTGTTTTTACAACTCGAATAAATAACTTTTCGTTACAGTCGAGTTTTTTAACATCGTTTCTTAAAACTCTAATCACCCCCGATTTTACTTTTGGAGGAGGGTTGAAAACGTGCTCTGGTACAGTAAATAAATACTCCACCGTATAGTAAGCCTGTAAAAAAACACTTAAAATACCGTATGTTTTGCTACCTGGTCCAGCAGCTAATCTTTCGGCCACTTCCTTCTGTAACATTCCTACTACCTCAGGTATTTGGTCTTTATACTCCAATACCTTAAAAAATATCTGGCTCGATATATTATATGGAAAATTACCTATAATGCTAATAGGCTCTTGCGTTATTGTTGTTAAGTCCATTTTCAGGAAATCGCCCGAAATAATGTTTCCTTGTAACGAAGGAAAGTTTTCTTCGAGGTAGGCAACCGATTCAGTATCAATTTCAACAACCTTAAAATTGATGCCTTCCTGAGGAATCAGATACTTCGTTAAAACCCCCATTCCAGGACCAATTTCTAATACATTGGTTTTGTGGTTGGTTAAACCATCTGCAATTCTTTTTGCAATGCTTTCGTCAGTTAAAAAGTGCTGACCTAGATGTTTTTTAGCTTTAACGTTTCTCATCCTTCTGTTTGTATTTAAAAATCAGTTCAGTACAGGATTTACTTATTTGTTATCAAAATGTATAAACTATTGTCAAAAGGTTTTGTCAAACAAATAATCTTTTATAAAATTGCACTCGCAAAAATCTGCCGCAAAGGTAAACTTTTATATCTAATTTTCCTTTTTAATTGCAGTAGGGGCCTCATATAAAACAAACGCATTGAAAAAAACATTACTGAATATTTTAAAATTTCTGATATACTTTAGTATCGGAGGATTCTTAATGTGGTATGTATATCGTAATTACGATATGCAAGAAATAAAAGCAACCTTAAATAAAGGGGTCAACTTTTGGTGGTTATTTCTTTCAATGGTAATTGGTTTAATCAGTCATTTTAGCAGAACGGTAAGATGGCAAATGCTCATAGAGCCAATTGAAAAGAAAACCAGCGTAACCAATACTTTTTTTGCAGTAATGGTAGGATACTTTGCTAATCTTTTGATTCCGAGAATGGGAGAGATTTCGAGATGTGGGGTGTTAAGTCGTTACGAAAAGATATCCGTTTCAAGATTAATAGGTACCGTAGTAGTTGAGCGTTTGATGGATGTTATTATGTTACTGCTTTGCTTGCTGTTGACATTAGCCTTGCAGTTTAATGTGGTTACAGATTTCCTGTTTAAAAATGCCGATTTATCAAAGGTTACCAATATATTTACTTCTGTTTGGACCTACGTTATAATTTTTGGAATAGTAGTTTTACTTCGATTCCTTAAAAAATGGTTCTCTAAAACTTCGCCTTATATGAAGTTAAAGGGACTATGGGCTAAGTTTTCAGAAGGTTTTTTAGCGGTTAAAAATGTAAAGAATAAACCTGCCTTTGTATTTCATACGGTATTTATTTGGGTAATGTACTTCCTGATGATTTACGTATGCTTTTTTGCATTTGAGTTTACTTCTCATCTATCTCCAATGGCTGGTTTAGCTGCTTTTGTATTGGGTAGTTTGGGCATGGTTGCTCCTGTTCAAGGAGGAATGGGGCCTTGGCATTTTATGGTAATTTCAACCTTACAAATGTATGGGATTGCAAAAAATGAAGGTGCTGCATTTGCCTTAATCGTTTGGAGTTCTATCAATGCTATGATTGTAATTATGGGAATTATATCCATGATTATTTTGCCTATTATAAATAGAAAAAAAGCATAATGAAACTCTCGTTTAAAACGGGAAAATGGTTTGGGGTTTTAATAGCCACCATTAGTTATGCGTATATCATTTATCGACTTTTAAACTTTAAAAGTGAGGTGCCACTTTCTTCTATCTCGCCAATAGAAATACAAGACTGGCTTTGGCTAATTCTTGTGCAGATAATACTACTCTTATTCAACTTATTTTTGGAAAGTAAAAAGTGGCAAGTACTCCTGAATTCATTAAAACAGGTGGGCTTTAAAGCATCATTCAAGATGGTTTTAGCAGGCTTTGCTTCCGGAATCTTCACGCCTGCTAAAATTGGAGAGCCAGTGGGTAGGATCCTATTCTTGCCAAAGGAGATTTGGGCAAAAGCCAGTTTGTTAAATTATATAGGTGGAGCTATTCATAATCTTGTAATTGGCGCAGTAGGTTTACTTTGTCTGTTAACATCCTGGAATATACTTTCCGAAAGTGGAGCACTGGCTTTAAATGCGATGCTTTTATTTTTAGTTATATCTTTTTGCGGACTGTTGCTGTGGTTAAAAAGGAGTTGGTTAAAAAAACAGTTGTTGCGATGGAGTAAATTTGGGACAACAATTGTTAAACTATGGGATTTTTCAAAGTCAATATCTAGGAAGGATTTGAATAATGCCTTTCTTTTAAGTATTGCTCGTTTTGCAGTTTATTGCGTGCAGATGATTTTACTTTTATATTTTTTTGATGCGCAATTAAATATTATTCTACTGGCCTTGGTACCAGTGTATTTTTTATTGATTACACTAATTCCTTCTTTTTTTCTAGCAGATGTAGGAATTAGAGGGTCTGTGGCGCTTTATGTGTTTTCGCATTTAGCCATGTCGGATGTAACTATTGTGTTAATGGTTTCTATACTTTGGTTTATTAATCAAGTTGTTCCTGCCGCACTTGGATCATTGTTAATACTAGGTAAAAAGTAAAAGAATAGTTGATTTTTAACCTGCTAGCACTAAAGTTTTGTATTTAGTTATCCTTAATTCTTAAAAATCATTATCTTTAGTTCGATTTTTCCGCGTACTAACCTAATAAAACCGATAAACACCATAATGGAAAAATATATTCTTGATTTAATTTCAGAAAATAATAGAGTTATCATTCCCAACTTTGGAGCATTCATTGTTTCTAAAGAGCATGGGCCTAGTATACTATTTAATAATTTCTTAAGTTTTAATGATGGCCTTTTGGTTAACTATGTTGCCGAGCAAAAGGGTATTGAGACTGTAGCTGCTACCGATGAGGTATTTAACTTCGTTGACGGACTGAAGAAAGAATTAGATGAATCAGGCGAGTATGTCATTAAAAAGCTAGGTACTTTTAAGAAAGATGAAAATGGTATTCTTCGATTTAATCAATCGGATGATTTTGCAGCTCAGTTTACTGAAGGCTTAGTTAAAAGTGATGAAGCTTCTGAAGAAAAGTTGGAGGGAGCAGAAACTTCTGAAGAAACATCAGAAACAAAAGACGGGGTTCTGATACTAGATGAGGAGAAATCTGAAGATACTAGTATTAAGGATGAGGTAGAAGAAAAGGCTGTTGATGTTGAAAAAACTAAAGTTGATGATGAGCCAGCTAAACCTATTGTAAAAGAATTCCCGAAGAAGGATAATAAGGTGATTGTTACTCCTCCTGTATCTACTAAGGCTGTGGAAGAGAAGAAAAAACCAGAGCCTATCAAAAAAACAACTTATAAGAAAACAGTAGTTAAACAAAAAGAAGATAAGCGAGGTTTAATTGCATTTATTGCAATAGCTGTTATAGTTGTTTTGTGTGTTGTTGGCTACTTCGTATTTTTTAATAAGCCTGAAAAGGAGCCAATTAAAATTGCACAGAAGGAAATTGTAAAGCCTAAACCTAAAAAAACACCTGTTAAAAAGGATACTACTCTAGCTGAGAAAAAGAAGGTAGTGAAACCCAAAGAAGAAGCTAAGCTTGTAGTTCCAGCTCTTGCTAAGGGACAGTTTCATATTATAGTAGGTGGATTTAAAAATGTGGAGAATGCCAATAAAATGGTAGATAAGCTTAAAAGCGAAGGTTATACAAATGCACAAATGATTGTAAAAGATAAAATGCATTTGGTTAGCATTGATAATAATGTTTCGTACTCAAAGATGGAAGCTAAGCAGCAAGAAATCTTAAGCAAGCAGATGGGAAGTTGGCTATATAAAGTAAAATAAGCTAGCAAAAGATATATTTAATCCCGAATCTATTCATTGGATTCGGGATTTTTGTTTACTCAAAACAGTAGTATATTCTCGAAAGTGTTATGTGGTTTAGTATAATAGTTATAAGCGTATTGTTGGTTTATATAGGGCTGATTGCTAATTTTATATTAGGCTGGAATAGAATAAAACCATTTAAGGCTTCAGGAACCTCAAATGCAGAAGCGCTACTTTCTTGCATAATTCCTTTCCGAAATGAAGAACATCATTTAAAACAACTGATAACAAATCTAAATCGTCAGCAAAATGCTAATTACGAAGTTGTTTTAGTAGATGATAATAGTACCGATGGTTCGTATGCTTTGGTTGAGCAATTAATAAGTTCATTGGATCATTTTAAGCTCCTTAAAAACAATCTCGGGGAAGGGAAAAAGTTGGCGCTTAAGCAAGGTGTTACAGTGGCTAATGGAGAATATATCGTATTCTCTGATGCGGATTGTATGCATCCTCCATCATGGTTAAGTACCATTGGATCCTTCTTAAATAGCAAAAATACAGATTTGTTAATTGGTCCCGTAAAATATCATTCACCATCAAACTTCTTCGAGTGGTTTCAGGCAGTTGATTTTTTGAGTCTGATTACGTCTGGCGCTGGTGCCGCTGGACTTAATAGGGCTATTATGTGCAATGGTGCCAATTTAATTGTAAAAAAAGCGCTCTGGTTACAAGCGCAGGATTCATTAAACGAAAGCTATGCATCAGGTGATGATATATTTTTATTGCAGTATTGCAAAGATCAAGGGAAGCAGATTGAATTTTTAAAGTCATCAGCAGCTATAGTGCAAACGTTTTGCGAAAAAACGCTTAAAGGGTTTTTAAGGCAGAGAGTTAGATGGGCTTCTAAAAGTAAAGCCTATACCGACAAGTTTACCATATGCGTAGCATGGATTGTTTTTATTTCAAATATGGTTATGCTTACAATTCCTTTGTGGTTTTTCTATAATATATCAATGGCCTCTGTGGTGGCTGTGTTTGCGATGTTCAAAATTCTGATTGATTATATATTGCTAAAAAAAGGAGCTGCTTTCGTTCAGGATAGAATTAACTTTTTTAGCTATATAAGCATTGCCATTATCTATCCTTTTTATATAGTTGCTTCTGTTTTAATGGCTGTAAAAGGGCCTCGTATTTGGAAGGGTAGAAAAATTTAATAATAAGAAAGGGATATCCCGTAAAGAATATCCCTAATATATTTTAATAGTTTTATCTATTATACTTATGGCATTTTGTACATGTAGGCATTAATGTTCATACCCGCACCTACAGAAGTCATCATCACATAATCGCCACTTTCTAAGGATTGTCCTTCGAGTTTGCCACGAACAATTAAATCGAACAAAGTAGGAACAGTTGCTACTGAGCTATTTCCTAAAGTGTTAATAGTCATTGGCATAATGCTGTAGTCTACATCTTTTACTTTGTACAGCCTATATAACCTTTTTAAGATAGCTTCGTCCATTTTAGCGTTTGCTTGATGAATTAGTACCTTTTTAACGTCAGTTAAAGTTAAGTTGTTGGCATCAAGACACTCTTTGGCAACAGAAGGAACCGTAGTAAGGGCGTAGTTGTATAGTCTACGACCGTGCATTTTAAGGTACATATGGTCATCATCCAAATCTTTATTGTATGAATTACCCATCTGTAATAAATCAATATGTTCTTCTGAATCTGTTCTGGCCGAATGTTTCAGGATACCTACAGGCTCTTCGCTTTCAACGCCTTCTAATAAAGCAGCCCCTGCACCATCTGCAAAAAGCATAGAGTCTCTATCGTGCGCATCCATCATTCTGCTTAATGTATCTGCTCCAATTACCAAGGCGCTTTTAGCATCGCCTGATTCAATGTAGTATTTGGCCTGAACCATGGCTTGTGTCCAGCCAGGACAGCCAAAAGTAATATCGTATGCTATGGTTTTAGGATTCTTGATTTTTAGTTTTTGCTTTACTCTGGAAGCCAGTGTAGGAAGCATGTCAGGAAAGTGGCTGCCATGTTTAATGTCGCCCAAATTGTGCGCAACAATAATATAATCCAACTTCTCCCTGTCGAAGTTTGCTGCTTCAAGAGCATTTTCTGCAGCAAAGGTGGCAATGTCTGAAGTTACATGTTTTTCATCAGCACATCTACGCTCCGTGATATCAGTAATTTGTTCAAACTTTTGAACGATCTCCTCGCCAGGAGTTTCAATTTTGCTACCATCACTGTTTAAAAATAATTGATTAGCGAAATCAATGTTTTTAACTACTACAGGAGGGATATAAGATCCCGTACCAGTAGCTACAGCATAAATTTTCATTATTTCCGATTTTTGCATATGTATATCCATACCTCTTGCTTTTTACCCTATGCATTTGGTAAGGATATTTATTGCCTGCGCTAACGCAAACAAAACAACTACTATTTATTTTAAAAACTTTAACTCAAATTTAGACCCATCCCAAACTCCATATGATCTGTGATTTACCCAATCTCCCAGATACACAAACTGGCTACGTTCTTTAAAATCTTGATGTAGCGCAAGGTGGCGGTGTCCAAATATAAAGTAGTCAAAGTGTTCTTCTTCTAATATATCTCTGGCATGAAGCATCAACCATTCTTTGTCTTCACCCAAATATTGGTTCTCATCAGAGTTTTCATTTTTAATTCTGCTTTGCTTCGACCATTTGCGGGCCAATCCAACACCAAAGTTGGGGTGGACTCTAGCAAACATCCATTGAAGCAATTTGTTCGTGAAAACTTTTTTAAGCCAATTGTAACTTTTGTCGTACGGCCCTAATCCATCGCCATGAGCCAGATAAAATGATTTACCATTAAACTCTGTCTTTACAGGATCTCGATGTACAATCATACCTGTTTCTTTAGGTAGATAATCGAAAACCCAAATGTCGTGATTACCCGTAAAAAAATGAACTGGAATACCACTATCGGTGAATTCGCATATCTTACCAAAAAATCGACTAAAACCTCTTGGTACCACATGACGATACTCAAACCAAAAGTCAAAGATATCACCTAACAAATATAAAGCCGCAGTATCTTCCTTGATTGAATCCAACCAGTCAACAAATACTTTTTCGTGTTTACGGCTATCTTTAATGGAAGGAGCACCTAGATGAACATCCGATGCAAAATATATCTTTTTCCCTTTTTCCAACTCTTTCTCTATCATAAATCAACGCACAAAGATATTAGATTTATTTACGCAAAAAAGGGAAATTCGAAACGAATTTCCCTCATAAGTATTTTAACGCAAAAACTTTAGTTTAATACGTCAGCTAGTTTTTCATCCAAAATTCGTCCAAACAAATCTTTACCAATGATTTCACCCTCTTTGCTAATTAAGAAATTAGCGGGTAATTTACTGATATTGTAGGTTGTAGCTGGCACAGAACTGGTAAATCTTAAGTCGCTTACATTTATCCATGGAAGCTTATCTTTTTTAACCGCCTCTTCCCATAAAATTTTACTTTTATCAAGCGAAACTTGGTAAACTTCAAAGCCTTTAGGTTTGTATTTACTGTAAATTTTTAAAAGTCTTTTGTTTTCTTCCATCGATTTTTGATCCCAAGAGGCCCAAAAAGAAAGTAACACCATCTTTCCTTTTAACGATGAAAGCTTTATTTTTTTGCCATTTAAGTCTTCCTCTTCAACTTCTGGTATGCTTCTTACTTCATTGGCCTGTGATAATAGTTCTTCACGCAATTGTCTTGTTCTTTGCTCCTTTTTAATGCCTAGAATAAATGATTTTAATTGCTTTACTCTAGGTGCTTCTGGATACATCAAATCTAAACTTGTAGCTACTGCAGTGTACATGTTTAAATCCTTTTTTTGATTAGGGTCAAGAATTAGAGATCCATCATCAAAACGTTGGAAAACAGCGTAATAACTGGCAAAGGAGCGAGGGTTTGTCATAACAAAATCAAAAATAAAGTTCTTTTGATTGTTTATTGACTTAATCATTTCGTCCCTAACTGCTTTACGTTGTTCGGTTTCTAGTTCTGGAATATTGTTATAAACTGTAATTAAGCTATCAATATCGTTTTTAGTTGTTTCTAACTTTTGATTAAGTGTTTTAATGTATTTAGAACCCATCGAGTTTTTAACAGAATAAGATTCTGTTAAATTTTTAGCATTAGCAGTTACTTCAATTTTTTCGGTAGAATCAGCTAAAAGCGTAATTAGGTTGTTATCTGCCAATTTTAATAAAAGAAAAGTAGGGTGCTCTAGTTTTTGCATAGAAAACTTAAAGCTTCCATTTTCTTTTAATTGAACAGAGTCTAAATCCTCTGTACCATCTAAGTTTAGCTTTTGAAAATATAATGTCTTTCCTTCTGCATCAGAAATGTTACCACTTACCCTCATGGTGTCCTTGTTTGAACAAGATGAAATAAGGAATATAAATCCTAGGAAAAGAATAATTCGAAATGTATTCATTTGTTTATTAGTGTTTTGTGTTATTTGTGTCTATGTATGGAAGCACCAAAGATACATTATTTTTTAATATAGCTAAGGATGCTTTGATTGAGCTGATCTCCCCAAATATTTCGTTGTAAAATGACACCTGTACTATCCACAACAAAGTTGCAAGGTAAAGATCTTACTCCCATTTCTACAAGATCTAACGATTCAACAGAATTGGTATCTAGTAAATGCCAATATGGTAATTTATACTTTTTGATGGCTCCTAACCAACTCTCTTTATCTTTGGTATAAGCCACCATAATGGTTTTTAATCCTTTGGGGCCATACCTATACATCAGTTGTTTGCTTTGCTTAAGTTTGGCATCGTCCATTAAATCCTTGCCCGACCACAATATGATATGACATGGCTTACCTTTTACTTGGTTTAAAGTAACTATTTCATTCCAGTTGGTTCTCGCCCTTAGTTCAGGGAAAGTACCGCCTTGATGATAGCGTTGCTCAGCTCGGATAGCTGTGAATGCTTGCATGATTTGTTGATCGTATGCTTGGAATAATTCAGCCGTTTCTGGATTACTGGTTAGTTTCTCTGCATTATCTATAAATAACTGAATGTCTTTTTGCAAGTTAAATATGGAAATGTTGCCCGCTTTTTGATTTAGCATGATATATTCCAATATGGGCGATTCATTTCCCTTAGTAATATCTATACTTTGCTTTCTGTATTGTTCAATCAGTATTTCTTTTTGCTTATATAATGCTTTGTATATCGAGTCATTGTAGTTTTCTGAATCAATCTGATTAAGCCTATCTGATAATTGATCCATCTCTTTGGCAAAAGCTATTCTGTTTTTATTGAGCTTCCAAAGTGTTGTGTGGAACTTTGAATTGTTGCTTTTAATCGAATTGGTGAGTTGGCTGGCATCTGCATTCAGATTAATGTAGTCGCTGGGTTTTAAAAAGAGATTTATTCTACTTGCATCGGCAAAATCTAAATAGTAGAACCCCGCTTTTTTAATGCTTTGTTTGGCAACTGAAAAAGTGCCTTCTGTATCAATGGATATAGTATCTAGCGCATTGGATGTATCAGATTCGTTGAAGAGATAGATCTGTTGGTGTGCATAGTTAGAAACCAAACCTTCTATTAAAGGAATTTGTTTTACTTTTTTTTCAGAGCACGAGAACAGTAATAATGTAATTATGCCAAATATACTATAGGTGAAGTTGCGCATCTTGTCAAGTTTAGAATTCTATTACCGAATAAATATCACGAAAATATTGATATTACCTATGCATGTAATTAAAATCCTTCAATAAATCTTGTAAAAATTGTTTGGCGGAACCATTAATCTCCGTAATGCCCAATTTCTTTTTTAAGGCATTTTGTAGTTTTACTTGCATGGGGTGGTAAGCTATGTCAGTTCCTGTGTCATTTTGCGAATTGACAAAGTTAAGTACCTCGTTAATGGTTGTAGCGTCTTCGTCGCTCAGGTTGGATGACTGAACATAAACAGGTGTGTAGTCGTCAGGAACTTCTACATAATTGGTATCTTCAAAAAGATTTTTACTCGATACTTTAACTACTGTAGTGTCTGTTGCCAAGTCGCCTAATCTTTGTGATTTTTTACTGCTGATGATAGAAATAATGGCTACGGGGCCAAAAAACAGATAGATATCGATAATACGCATGACCCATCTGATAAGGCATGTTCCCAAGGTTAATTCCGATCCATCTAGCTTAGCTACTTTTATTTTAAGTACCATTTTTCCAAAGGTTTGTCCATTCATAAAAACCTCAGATAATAAAGTGTAAAATACAACGGGTATGGTAAAAATACTATGCCATAACTGCAAATCACCTGATTGCTGAAGTATAACTATCCAAATGATAGACCAAGCAGTGGTAACAAGAGAATCAAAAAGAAAAGCAAGAATTCTATCTCCAACTCCAGCAATTCTATATTCTAAATCAATGTTTTGTGTAGTAGAAACATTTACAAACTCCATAAGTGTACAATGTAATCGGTTATGATTAAAATATCGCTTGCCAAATGTAACAAATTTACATTGATTAGTTATATTTGAAAAATCGTTGAAAGCCTGTTTTATTTAATTTATACTTAACCCCAAGTAACAATTGTGAAAGAGATAACCTTTATTAACCGAAATAAATCTCGGTGGAGTAGCTTTGAGGAAAATATGAAAAAGGGCGATCAGTTAGAGCCTGATCAATTGGCAGATCAGTTTATTCAGTTGACCGATGATTTAGCTTATGCCCGTACTTTCTTTCCCAAGTCAGGTTCTATTTCTTACCTTAATGCGCTTACGGTTAAAACCCATCAAGAAATTTATAAAAACAAAAAGGAAAAGTCTAGTCGATTAAAATCCTTTTGGTTGACTGAATTGCCACTCGAACTTTATCATAGTAGAAAGTATTTCATTATTTCGATGATTATTTTTGGATTGGCTGCTGCCTTAGGTGCTGTTTCTGCATTAAATGACGATAGTTTTTTAAGGCTAATTCTGGGAGATTCTTATGTAAACACAACACTTGATAATATTGAAAAGGGCAATCCTATGGGTATATATGAATCGATGGGTGAGTTTGAAATGTTTTTTAGAATTACCTTCAATAATATAAGAGTTTCGTTTATTGTATTTGTGAGTGGTATGCTAACTGCTATAGGTGTAGGTATGCTACTAATGCAAAATGGTATTATGCTTGGAGCATTTCAAACATTTTTTGTGCAAAAGCAACTTTTTTCTGTATCTACGCTGGCTATTTATATTCATGGTGCCTTGGAGATACCAGGTATTGTAATAGCTGGAGGTGCTGGCATAATATTGGGTAATAGCTTTTTGTTTCCAGGTACGCTGCCTCGTTCTACCTCATTAATGATAGGTGTAAAAAGAGGTGTGAAAATAATAATTGGTCTTATTCCTGTGTTTTTTGTGGCAGGCTTTTTAGAAAGTTTTGTTACCCGACATTACGATACTATGCCATTGGTTATTAATCTATTTATAATTATTGGATCATTATTTATGATAATGTGGTACTTTTTTGTGTATCCTAATAGAATATATAAACGTGTAAAGGCACACGCCGCGAGTAGTAACAAAGATATTTAATAGATAATTTATGATTGAAGAAAAAGTTGTAGTTAGTAAAAAAAGAGATTTTAGCGATGTGCTAAATGTGGCTTTTGCATTTATACGTCAGGAGTATAAAAAAATGGGGCGTATGTTATTAATATATGCAGGTATACCTGTATTGGTGCAAGCAATTTTAGCCACATTGTTTCTAAATAGCACAATGTCTACTATTTTAGGTAATATTAATAACCCTGAAGTAGCAAACGAATTTGTTAGTCAAATTCCAGTTAAGGTTATATTATTAGTATTGATATTTGTTGTAGTTCAAGTATTATTAACCGGAATGACTTACTGTTATGTTGTATTGTACAAGGAAAAAGGAGCAGATAATTTTGAGATAAATGAAGTGTGGGATAGATTTACCGGGCTATTCTTGTCAATTATTGGGTTTAATATACTTTCTGTTATTATTATCTTTTTTGCGGCATTTATGCTATTTTTTCCGGCTATATATATTGCCGTACCATTATCTTTAATATTAATAGTTAAAGTTGCAGAAAATAATGGTTATGGTGACTCTTTTTCAAGGTGTTTTTATTTAGTTAGGAGTCATTGGTGGCAAACTTTTGGGCTTGTTATTGTAACGGTTCTTATTGTTTATGCTATTGGTCAAGTTTTTAATATTCCGGCACGGTTGGTAGGAGGAATGGGAGGTATATTAGTTGAGGATTTTTCATTTAGTAAGTTGCCAATGTTATTAATAATGATTTTTTCAACTGTAGGCAATGCTTTATTGGCTCCATTATCACCGCTGGTAGTTTCCTTTCAATATTTTAGTTTAGTGGAGCATAAAGACAATACTTCATTATTAGATAAAATTGATAAAATAAACGAAGCTCCTAATTCAGAGGATGAATAAAAAGTCGGTATATATTCTTTTTGTAATGTTCATCCATTTTGTGGGTGGTTTCCATTTGCTTGCCCAAGATTCGCTTAAAGTGGATGCTTGGGATAGATCTGCTGTGGATTACAGGCCAGCCTCCAAGGAAGTTATGGAGGAGTATAAACAAATGGATGAATATATCTACGACCGATTTCAAAAGCCTGAGAGTTTTTGGGATAAGGTTAAACGTTGGTTAATTGCCAAGTTATTTTCTTCAAAATATAGTGGAAATATAGTTTTTTATCTATTGATAGGGTTTGCAGTTTTAATATTACTGTTTGTGGTGTTGAAGCTACTCGGTGTTAGGATTTCTGGGCTATTTATTTTTGCCCAAGATACCAAAGTGGATAATTTAAAGTTTAAGCTGGGGGAAGATGATATTTACAATGAGAATTTAGAGCGCACCCTAAGTGCTGCAATAAAAAATAAGGCTTATCGCGAGGCGGTTCGTTTAATGTACTTACTAGCTTTACGTCACATGGATAGTGCTGAGCTAATAGATTGGAAACCATGGAAAACCAATAAGGAGTATTATTACGAGTTAAAATCAGCCCATCAAAAGGAGATGTTTAGTCAACTAGTGTTGAGCTACGAATATATCTGGTATGGCCAGTTTGAGGTGTTAGATGATAAATTCTCTGAGGTGCATAGCTTGTTTCAGCGATTTGAACAAACCTTAAGTAGTGGTAAAAAAACGGCGTAGATATGGCAAAGCAGATGAAAAATAAGGTTTTAGTTTATGGGGTTGTGGCTGTGTTTGCACTTTATGTCGTGATTCTAACGCTAACCCCAACGCCAATTAATTGGAGCTACAGTTTCTCTAAAAACGATAAAATACCTTTTGGTAATAGTATTCTTTTTGAGGAGTTGGGGCAGTTATTTCCTGCCGAACAAATAAAAACTAGTCACTCGGCTATCTATAACTTTCTGGAAGATTCAGTAGACGAAAAGCAGAGTATCATTTATATTAACGATCGATTTAATGCAGACGAATTAGACGTTGGAAAACTACTTGATATAGTAGAAGGTGGAAGCAGTGTATTTGTAGCTGCCATTCATTTCTCCGAAGTATTTAAAGATACTTTAGGTTTTAAGGTGGATGAGTCTATGGATTTTAACTTTATGGGGCAGGACTCCACTGTACTTAAATTGGTCAATCAAAAACTAAAAACACCTTGGGGTTACAAGTACACAAAAGGTTTTCATAAAGTAAGCTTCGAATCATACGATACGCTTCGGACGAGCGTTTTAGGGATTAATGAGCAAGCTAAAACCAATTTTGTGCGAATAAATTACGGCAGTGGAAACTTTTATATTAATACCAATCCACTAGCATTTACCAATTACAACTTATTAAAGGATAATAATTACGAATACGTTTTTAAAAGTTTATCTTATTTACCTTATTCTTCTGTTATTTGGGATGAACACTATAAGCAGAAGGCTTTGTCAGCATCTCCGTTCAGGTATATTTTATCCCAAAAAGCTTTGAGGTATGCCTGGTATTTGTTGTTATTTGGTATTCTTACCTATATGGTTTTTGGGGCTAAGCGTCGTCAGCGTATTATACCTATAGTTACCGCACCGCAAAATACCACCCTCACTTTTATTGAAACCATAGGCCGTTTGTATTTCAGAAAACAAAACCATTTAGACATTGCTAAAAAGAAGTATACTTACTTTTTAGAGTTTCTACGCTCAAAGTATTTTATACAAACATCTGAAATTAGCACGGAGCTGTACAATGAGATTGCAGAAAAATGTGATGTGCCACATCGCACAGTGAAACAGCTTTTTGAAATAGCACAAAAATTAGAACTGGTTAAATCAATTTCTGAGGAGGATTTAGATCAGTTCAATAAAAAAATAGAATTCTTTTACGATAAATGTAAAGCAAACAAAAAATAAAACTCACGATATGGAGAATCAAACCCCGTTTGAAAATAGACTTAATTTAGAAGAGTTAAATAGGGCTGCATACCAAATAAAAAGCGAGATAGCCAAGGTTATTGTTGGGCAAGAGAAAATTGTGGACTTGATGCTTACCGCCTTATTGGCTAACGGGCATATTTTGTTAGAAGGTGTGCCAGGAGTGGCAAAAACGATGCTGTCAAAGCTCATGGCCAAAAGTATATCCACCGAGTTTACGCGTATTCAGTTTACACCCGATTTAATGCCTTCGGATGTGTTGGGAACCTCCATTTTTAATATGGGAAAGTCGGAGTTTGAATTTAAAAAAGGACCAATTTTTTCTAACTTGGTTTTAATAGATGAGATAAACCGTGCTCCTGCCAAAACACAAGCTGCTTTGTTTGAGGTGATGGAAGAGCGTCAAGTGACTATTGATGGTGATTGCAAACAGATGGATGCTCCATTTATTGTGTTTGCTACTCAAAATCCAGTAGAACATGAAGGAACATATCGTTTGCCCGAAGCGCAATTGGACCGTTTTTTATTTAAGATTGAATTAGATTATCCTTCGTTAGAGGATGAAGTGCAGATTTTAAGTAATGCGCAGAATAGAGAAAGCGTAAAGGAAATTTCTTTGGTTAATCCAGTTATATCAGCCGAGCAAATTATTGCTTTACAGGCCTTAGTAAAAAAAGTATTGGTAGAGCCTAACCTAATCAGATACATCGCACAAGTGGTGGAGAAAACTCGTAAGTCAAATGCCTTGTTTTTAGGAGGTAGCCCGAGGGCTTCGCTGGCCATATTAAATGCCGCTAAAGCTTTTGCTGCTATCGAAGGACGCGATTTTGTTACGCCTGAGGATATTAAATTTGTGATGATTCCAGTGCTTACCCATCGTGTTATACTTACACCCGAAAAAGAGATGGAAGGCGTAAAGACCAATACGGTAATTCAACAAATTGTTGATTCAGTTGAAATTCCTAGATAGTATAAATAACTAGAGCTATTGACTAAACACTAATGACTATTATCTCATTTCATGCGTAAATTCTGGAAGTCACTATTCTTAACAAATCGATTTTTTCTATCCCTAGCCATAGTGATGGTGTTAATGGTGTTTGGCCAATATTATAAAATGTTTTTATTGGCCGGGCAATTAGCATTTGGGCTATTAATCTTACTTTTTGTTATAGATATGATGCTTCTGTTTACGGGTAAAAGTTCAAACAGAATAAAGGCTGCCAGAATACTTCCTGAGAGGTTCTCCAATGGAGATGAAAATGAGGTTAGCCTTACCTTTACCAGCAGTTTCCCTTTTAAAGCATCCTTAACGCTAGTTGATGAATTACCCAAACAATTTCAGAAGAGGGATTTTAAAGAATTATTTAAGCTCTCGCCTGGTCAGGAACGTAAGTTTAGTTATCAAGTAAAACCTGTTAAAAGAGGTGAGTATCACTTTGGAGCCTTAAATCTATTTGCCCGTACACCTATTTCATTTATCTCGCGTAGGTATATTTTTAATCAGGATGAGATGGTGAAAGTATACCCTAGCTTTATCGAAATGCGTAAGTTTGAGTTAATGGCTATTTCCGACCGTTTAACCGAAATTGGGGTGAAGAAAATACGTAAGGTTGGTCATCAAATGGAGTTCGACCAAATTAGAGATTATATTACGGGCGATGATTACCGAACGGTTAACTGGAAAGCTACCGCGCGTAAAGGTCATTTAATGGTTAACCAATATCAGGATGAAAAATCGCAGCAGGTTTTTAGTCTAATAGATATGGGGCGTACCATGAAAATGCCGTTTAATGGGATGACTTTACTGGATTATGCCATCAATACTTCGCTTGTTATCTCAAATATTGCCATGCTCAAGCATGATAAAGCCGGTTTGTTTACCTATAGCAACACCATTCATTCAATGGTTCCGGCAGCCCGAAATGGTAGGCACCTGCAAAATATTATGGAGGTGTTATATAATCAGGAAACGGGCTATTTAGAGCAGAATCTTGAATTACTCTACGCTCAAATTAAAAGTAAAATTCATCATCGTAGTTTAATGATGTTATATACCAATTTTGAGAGTTTGAGTTCGGCTCGTAGACAAATTCCATTTTTAAAGAGTTTAGCTAAAAATCATCTATTGGTGGTGGTCTTCTTCGAAAATACTGAAGTATCTAAAATCACGGAAAAGAAAACAGACAGCATTGAAGATATTTATATTAAAACCATAGCCGAAAAGTTTAGCTACGATAAAAAACTGATCGTTCGCGAATTGAAACAACATGGCATCCATGCTGTATTAAGCGCACCGGGTGATCTTTCTGTAAATACAGTAAATAAATATTTAGAGATTAAATCCAGGGGGTTGTTGTAGTTTAGATTTTTAAGTTATAAGGTGAATATCTCCATAGGAGTGACATGTTTATAGCTTGGTTTTTATTATCCAAGACGACTCCTTAGAAGTCAAATATGCACCATAGTTGAAGCCGCAAAATCCTTTGCCTATAAGTTTAAATTTTTATGCTTATAGGATTAAAAGTTATAGGCATAAAAATCAATTCTTTCAGAATAAGATCTTATTTTGTAATAGACCTCCTAGGTTTTAAAAACCTGGGAGGTGTGAATCGTACTTTTTTGTTTATTACTTTTCCATTTTTAAAAATGTGTTGAGGAACAATGTTTTTGTATTATCTGCAATGGTTAATTCTTAAATAAATGCATTAGTTTTGTGGCGTAATGAATCACAGTCATTTATATCGTAGCGAATCCATAAAACTTCATTTTAAACAATGGAGCAATAAAGGCTATGCGGCATTTTGCTCCATGGGCAAGGTGGTTCATATCGATAATTTGGCTATTTCATTAACACAATGGATTGGTAATTTAATTGAATTGGTTGAAGAAACTGTTCAATGTCGCCTGTCTCAAGAAGTGGATGAAGCAGCTGAAGAATTACTGGAGCAAGATATGCTTCAGGTATTACCTGTTGTTGTTTCAGCAGATGTTGAGTGTGTAAATAAAATAATAAGAAATAATAATACTAACTGCCGTTAATTGGATATACTCCGATTAGCGGCTTTTTTTTTGCGCTATGGTAAACGAATTAAAACAAAGAGTATTAGATGGAGGGGCAATTACCGAAAAAGAAGCCCAATGGTTATTGAACGAGGCTGATAGAGAAGAGCTTTGTGCTGCAGCTAACGAAATTCGTATTCGTTTTAAAGGTAACGAAATGGAAATGTGTAGCATCTTAAATGCAAAATCGGGTAAGTGTACACAGGATTGTAAATGGTGTTCTCAATCTATGTTTCATAAAACGGATGTGGAGGAATACGAGCTGGTTGATCTTAAATTGGCTGAGAAACAAGCCAAGGAAAATGCCGAAAAAGGAGTGAATAAATTCTCTTTGGTAACGAGTGGTAGGGCTATCTCAAATAAAAATTTGGACGAGCTTTGTGGCGTGTATAAAAATATTCAGCAGACTACTCCTATTCATCTGTGTGCTTCCATGGGATTATTAAATCTTTCTCAATTGGAGAAATTAAAAGAAGCTGGTGTAGAAAATTATCATTGTAATATTGAAACGGCACCTTCGTTTTTTCCTAAAGTGGTTACCTCACACACAATGGATGAAAAGATAAGAACCATCAAATATGCGCAGAGTTTAGGTATGCATGTTTGTTCAGGCGGTATTATTGGCATGGGCGAAACGGCTGAGCAACGTGTAGAAATGGCATTTACATTAAAAGACCTGGGAATAGATTCCATTCCGATTAATATTTTAATGCAAGTTGAAGGTGCTGAGCTGAAAGTAGATAATGAAATATCTGATGAAGAAATTTTAACTGCTTTTGCCATGTTCCGATTTATTAACCCAAAGGCAAATATTCGTTTAGCAGGAGGGAGAAGCTTAATTTCTCATATTCAGGATAAAGCATTGGCTTCTGGTGTGAGTGCGGCTTTGGTAGGGGATTACCTAACTACTATTGGTACAAACATTGAGCAAGACAAAGAGATATTTAAAAATGCTGGCTTTTCGTTAGCCCAGAACAAGTGTGAACATGCTTAAATAGTATCAAGACTCAAGTATCAAGACACAAGATTTAAAAGTTTAATAATGTAAATGCACTATTAAGTCTATACTACTTGTGTCTTGATACTTGATACTCATAGAATATGAACAAACAAACTTTAGAATACGACAGAGAACATATCTGGCATCCGTATACTTCCACTACAAATCCATTACCCGTGTATCAGGTGGAAAAAGCGGAACGATGTACCATTCATCTTACAACAGGTGAGCGATTAATAGATGGCATGTCGTCGTGGTGGGCTGCCGTGCACGGATATAATCATCCGGTTTTAAACAAGGCTGCTGAGGATCAGTTGCAAAAGATGTCGCATGTGATGTTTGGTGGTTTTACCCATCAGCCGGCTGTTGATTTAGCAAAAAGGCTAATCGACATCACACCAAATTCTTTGCAAAAAGTATTTTATTCCGATTCAGGTTCGGTAGCTGTTGAGGTCGCTATGAAAATGGCTATGCAATACTGGTCGAGCAAGGAAATGCCGGAAAAGCAAAAGTTCGCTACCATTCGTAACGGCTATCATGGAGATACTTGGCATGCCATGTCGGTGTGTGATCCAGAAACAGGCATGCATCATATTTTTAACGGTAGTTTACCCATCCATTATTTTGCGGAACAGCCAAAGTGCAGGTTCGAGGATGAATTTAATTCAGTAGATATTGAGTCGTTAGCAAGCATCATTGAAAATCATCATCACGATTTAGCTGCAGTCATTCTAGAGCCTATTGTTCAAGGAGCGGGAGGTATGTGGTTTTATTCGCCAGCATACTTAAAACAAGTTCGCGATTTGTGTAATCAGTATAATGTATTGCTTATCGCAGACGAAATTGCCACTGGTTTTGGACGAACAGGCGAGTTATTCGCTTGTAATTATGCCAATATTTCACCAAATATTATGTGTTTGGGTAAGGCCATTACGGGTGGTTATATGAGCTTTGCTGCAACGTTGGCTACCAATGATGTGGCCGATACAATTAGCAATGGTTCGCCGGGTGTTTTTATGCACGGACCAACGTTTATGGGAAATCCATTGGCATGTGCTGTGGCTAATGCCAGTATTGAATTGTTGCTACAAAGCGATTGGCAAGTGAAAGTTAAACATATCGAAGCGCAATTAATTCAAGGCTTAGCCAAGTGCAAAGCATTAAATATGGTAAACGATGTTCGATGTCTGGGTGCTATTGGAGTAGTTGAACTGAAAGAATCTGTGGATATGGCGGTTATTCAAAAGGCCTTTGTTGAGAAAGGAGTTTGGGTGCGCCCATTTGGAAAGCTGGTATACCTAATGCCACCGTTTATTATTTCAGATGCGGAATTGGAAACCTTGTGTACTGCTTTATATGAGGTTGTTTCTGAAAATATGGAGGTGTAGAGATGAACCATTTTGAAGATGTAATAGCACAAGTTGAAAAGCAAGGTTTATCCAGAACCTTAAAGGCTATCGAAAACGACAAAGATGGTTACTGTGCCTTTCGTGGTCAACGTATGTTAAATTTATCATCAAACGATTATTTAGGCTTAGCTACCAATGCCCAGCTGAAGCAGGATTTTATGCATCAGCTTGCTGAAAATCCATCATGGCTTTTCTTCGGAAGTGGTTCTTCTAGATTGTTGACGGGGAATACTTCCTTATACGATGAAATGGAAACCGCTCTAAAGAATTGGTATAAAAGTGAGGCAGCTTTGTATTTTAATAGTGGTTATCATGCCAATACAGGTCTCCTTCCCGCTTTAAGCGAGAAAAAAGATTTAATATTGTCGGATAAGTATTGTCATGCCAGTATTATAGATGGTATTCGTCTTAGTAATGCTGAGCATGTTAGATATCGCCATGCGGATTACGATCATCTGGAATCTATTTTGGAGAAGCGAAGGCATCTGCACCAGCATGTTTTTATTGTAAGTGAATCCATTTTTAGTATGGATGGAGATGCTGCTGATTTGAAGCGTTTGGTGGCTATAAAAGAAAAGTACAATGCTATTTTGTATGTGGATGAGGCACACGCTGTAGGGGCAATGGGACAAACCGGACTTGGTTTATGCGAGCAGCAAGGAGTAACTTCTAAAATTGACATTCTAATTGGAACCATGGGGAAGGCGATGGCTTCAGTTGGAGCTTATGCTATATTGAATGATACCTTAAAGCAAGTGTTGGTGAATAAAGCACGAACGCTCATTTTTACCACAGCTTTACCTTCAGTGAATATGGCTTGGTCTAAATATATTATAGATAAGATGCCCTCTTTTAATAATGAAAGAGAGTCTTTGCAAAAGTTGGTTTCTTATTGTAATGGAAAGGCAAAGGAATTGGGGTTTGAACCTTCTGGAGGATTTATTCTACCCTTTGTGGTGGGAGAAAATGACGTGGCAGTTCAGTTGGCTGAGCATTTACAACGCAAAGGTTTTTTAATTTTCCCCATTCGTCCGCCAACCGTTCCTAAAGGAACGGCTCGTTTAAGAATGTCTTTAACAGCCAATTTAAAAATAGAGGATGTAGACATGGCCATGGAAGAAATAGAATCCTTTATACATAAATCTTGATACTTGTGTCTTGCTACTTGATACTATAAGAATATGAAACATACCTGGATTAAAAACGACAATACGAAGCTTATCGTATTTTTTAATGGATGGGGATGTGATGAGCATCAATTTACCCATCTAAATGCAAATGATTATGATGTATTAATGCTAAATGATTATCGAAATTTGACACTAGATAATAGTGTTGTTGATGCGATTAATACGTATAGGGAAATCAATATTGCAGCTTGGTCGTATGGCGTTTGGGTAGCACAATATATGTGGGGAGAGTTAAATTTATCCAAACATAAAGCTGTAGCCATTAATGGAACCACCATGCCGGTTAGTAAAGCTTACGGTATTCCAGAAATCATTATGCAAGGAACTTTGGATAATCTTTCGGAAAGGAATATGATGAAGTTTCAGCGAAGAATGGTTGGAGGTAGTGAAGGTTGGAAGGCTTTTGAGACTATCAAACCTCAACGAGATATAACTGAGCAGAAAGAAGAATTGGCGGCACTTATTCAGCATTTTAAAACAGCCTTAGGAGAAGAGAGTTTTTACGATAAAGCAATAGTTGCCTCTGGCGACCTTATTTTTTCAGCGGATAACCAAAAGCAATTTTGGAATGATAAGGCAGAGGTAAAGGAAATAGAAGCGGCACATTATTGCTTTTTTGATATAGAGAATTGGGATAGTTTATTGTCATAATTATGATAGAAACAATAGAGAGACAAGAGGTCGATAAGGAGCTATTGCGAAAGCGTTTTCGTTGTGCGGTTAAAACGTATAACAAGCATGCCGTTGTTCAGCAAAGTATGGCTCATGAGTTGGTAGCAATGGCCAGCCAATGTATTCCGAAATACCATACTAACATGGCTGAGTTTGGCTGCGGTACAGGCTTGCTTACCCATGAGGTTATGCAAAAGTTTGTATGCGACCAATATTTGGCCAACGACTTAGTGCCCGATGTCGCAGAGGATATCAACTTTATCGTTAAAACAGAAAGCACCGCTGACCTTAAGTTTGTGCAAGGAGATGTGGAAAATGTAGATTTAGGTCAGCAGCAAAATGTGATATGGTCGGGTGCAACTATTCAATGGATTCAAGACTTAGATAGGTTCTTTAGTCGCTTATACGATGCTTTAAGTGAGCATGGATATGTGGCTCTCTCCTCTTTTGATATTGATAACTTTATGGAAGTGAAAACCATTACGGGTAAAGGTATTGATTATAAAACGATGGAAGAGGTGATGCACTATGCCCAGCATTATTTTAAAGTATTGAATTATAAATCATGGCATCAGCAGTTGTGGTTTGATACGCCACGAGAGGTGTTAAAGCATATGCGTTTTACTGGAGTCAATTCTGTTGCTAAAGCACAATGGGGTAAAGCGGATTTAGCTCATTTTAATAATGAGTACGAAATGTTTAGAGGCGAGCAGGGCTATCCTTTAACTTATCATCCATTTATAATTATATTACAAAAATAATAAGCTTTAAGCCAATAGTCGGTCCATTGCGCTAATGACTAAAAGCTAATCAATAAAAATTATTCAATGTCAACATATTTTATTTCTGCCATAGATACAGATGCGGGTAAAACGGTAATTACAGGATTACTTGGTCGTTATCTTAAAAGTATTGGTAAGGATGTAATTACCATGAAAATGTCGCAAACTGGATGCCCAGAGTATTCCGAAGATATTGAGAATCATCGTAAGATAATGGGCATGCCGATGTTGGGTATTGACTTAAAAGGTGAAACTTGTCCATATCTGTTTAAGTTTCCTGCTTCTCCGCATTTGGCGGCAGAGATGGAGTGTGTTCGTATTGATGAAGATGTGATACTGCAAGCCATTAAAGGTATAGAGATGCAATATAAAGAAGTGCTGGTTGAAGGTGTTGGAGGTTTGATGGTGCCTATAAACGATGAGGTAATGGTGGTTGATTTTGTAGAGCAAAACCAGTTGCCTGTCATCTTGGTAACTTCAGGGCGTTTAGGTTCTATCAATCATACCTTGCTTTCTTTGGAGGTAATGAAGAAACGTAATATACCTGTATATGGAGTGATCTATAATCATTACCCTATAACCGCTCCGGAAATTACTGCAGACTCTGCCAAAGTGATAAAATCACATTTGAAAAAGTATTATCCCAATGCTTTATGGGGAGAAGTCCCTGTGGTAGAAAATATGGAAGAAATACCAGCTTTGGAATTGGAAGAAGGTTGGTTTTAAAATAAAAGGGCAACTACTTAGTAAGTAACTGCCCTTGCATAATATTTTTCTTTTATCTCTAGCTCTTTGGTCTAATCTTTAACTTCTGACCAGGATTAATTTTTGAAGAGCTGCTAAATCCGTTTAACTCCATAATATCGTTGCTCGAAATACCTGGATATCTCTTGGCAATAGACCATAGATTATCGCCACTTCTTACCGTATAATATTCGTAGTTTGCATCTAACTTTTGAGGTGTTTTGCTAACTGCTACTTTGTTGGTAGGAACTGTTTTTCCATTAGCTGCTTGCTTTTGAGCATAGCTCATGGTGTTTACCTTTTTGTAATAATCTACCTTATTTTTAGGTACATATATCACAAGTTTCTGTCCTACTTTAATAACGTTTCTTCTAATGTTATTCCAATAACGTAAGTCATTGGTCCGTACATCATACCAATCAGCAATTAAGCCAACAGCATCTCCTGAACGTACTGTATAATATACTTTAGCTTTGTTTTTAGGAACAGATGGAGCATTGTATCCATTCGATGGACTTACGACTAGTCTGTTTGAAGCAAAATATTTTTCTCTATCGTGTTTGAATATAGAATCTTCTAACGTGATGAATTTTTCAGTAGCTTCAAACGGAAGCTTTAAGCTATAGGCTTTTTTCTGAGCAGGTACAACATCTCTTCTGTATTGAGGATTTAAAGCTCGTAATGTTTCAATAGGAAGTCCTGTAACGGCTGATACTTGTTTGAAATGTAATAAATCCGAAATCATTAAAGTATCGGTTGCCTGAACAATATCAGCTGGTTTAGGCTGAATCATATGTTCGTTGTGATAGGTCATGGTGTAGGCTGCTGCAATAAAAGCAGGTACGTAACCTCTGGTTTCTCTAGGTAAACGATAATATATTTGCCAAAAATCTCTTTTCCCTCCTGAGCGATAAATAGCTTTGTTCACGTTACCAGGGCCGCAGTTGTATGCTGCAATAACCAAGTACCAATCGCCATACATCTTATATAAATCTTGTAAAAAATCAACCGCAGCTTGTGTAGCTTTCATTGGGTCTCTTCTGTCATCCACATACGAATCAACCTGAAGTCCATACATTTTACCTGTGCTGTACATAAATTGCCAAAGTCCCGAAGCTCCTGCCCTGGAAAATGCTTTAGGGTTTAAAGCAGATTCTATGATTGGCAAATACTTTAATTCGATAGGTAAGTTTGCTGCATCCAGGGCTTCTTCAAACATTGGAAAATAGTATTCAGAAAGCCCTAGCATTATCTCCACTTGCTCCCTTTTCTTTTGTGTATATAGCTCAATATATGCTTTAACTTTTGAGTTATAAGGGAATTCAAGCGGTGAAGTGATGTTCTGTAATCGCTGAATATATACTGAATCCGGAATGTTTTTAGGGTAGCTAAGCGGAGTTGAAGTAACGATGGTTTCGTTGGTAACTGCTACACTATCTAAATTTTCTGTAAAGAAACCTGACTCAACTTTTCCGTCTAGTTTAACGGAGTCTTGCACTAAAGTGTCAGGGGTAATGGTTAATGAGTCGGTTAACTCAATCTCTTGCGCCTCTATTGAATGGAAGGCTGTGGCTATGACAGCTCCAATCATCAAATACCTTAACATGTTAATTATTTTAAGTTGTTGTGTTGTTTAAAATGTAAATCGCACTTGTAATCCTACACTACTGTAACCACCGTATAAAGGTTTCACTGTGGGTTCAAAATGCATGCTTAAATCGTTACTCACATCAAATGTTTTAAAGTGAGCATCCACACTAGCATCCACCAAATTTAATACATAAACCAATCCAAGTCCAATATAACTAAGGTCTCTGTATTTTTTGTAGTACTGTTTTTTATTTTTTAGTGCTGTTTCGTACCATTGGGCGTTAGAGGGGCTAGATAAGAAGGCAATCATTTTTTCTTCACTATCAATATTTCCAGGCCACATGTCTTCGTCCAAATAATAAGTATTGCCTGGGTCCTGTAGTAAATAATCCCTGTGTGCCCTACGATACCTATTGTAATATTTAGTATTGAAAGCAATTCCATATATCACACCACCAAAGGCTGCAAATACAATAGGTACTTTCCAGTATTTTTCATTGTATACTTGCCCTAATCCTGGCATAATGGCCGAGTAAAAAGTGGCTTTGTGCGGGGAGTGCACTTGAATAGCAACAGGTTCAACAAAGGTAGTATCAGTTAAAACAGAATCTACCCTGCTGTTTTGTGCCTTGATATTATGGGAATAGCCAAGCATCGTTACTACAAAAGCAACGAGGAAAATGATCTTTTCTTTCTTCACCGATAAAAAATTCAAATAAATATTTTTTTATAACTGGTGCTGCTACAGCAAAAACTATTCCTTAGTATTAGCTTGATCTAAAATAGCTATAATTCTTTCCAAATCTTCGTCCGATTTAAACGGAATAACAATCTTTCCATTGCCTTTATCACCTCTACTAAATTGTACTTTGGTGTTAAAAACAGAAGACATTTGATCGCTTAATTGTTTATATTCTTCTGGTAAAGGTGCCTTTTCTTGAGGTGCACTTTCTTCGTTTTTAGGTGCATTTAATGCTCTAACAACTTCCTCTACTTTGCGAACAGAATAATCGTTAGCTACGATTTCTTCGTAAATTTTTATTTGGGCTTGTGCATCTTCAATACCAATGATGGCACGCGCATGCCCCATTCCTAATTTCTTATCGCGTAATCCTAATTGAATCTCGCCTGGAAGTTTTAATAAGCGAAGGTAATTGGTTACGGTAGCTCGTTTTTTACCTACACGCCCCGACATGCTTTCTTGCGTCAGGCTACACTCGTCAATTAAACGTTGGTAACTAATGGCAATCTCAATCGGGTCAAGGTCTTCACGTTGGATGTTTTCTACCAAGGCCATTTCTAGCATGGTTTCGTCATCCGCCGTACGAACATAAGCAGGCACCTTATCTAGTCCAACTATTTTAGAAGCTCTAAAGCGTCGCTCACCAGCAATAAGCTGATACTTATTACCACTCTTACGAACAGTCAGTGGTTGAATAACGCCAATTTCTCTTATCGAATTTGCTAATTCCTCCAGCTTCTCTTCATCAAAGCGAGAACGAGGCTGCCAAGGATTGGCAACAATCTTACTCACATCAATTTCATCCATTCCCTCTAAAGGTTTCCCTCTAGTTATTTCATCAGCATTATCTATAAGAGCTCCTAGCCCTCTTCCTAAAGCACTTTTTTTAGCCATTCTAATTCTATAATTAACAGTCGGGACTTTCCGATTGTCGCCTGTTTGTTCTTTGTAATAACGAAACCGTTCTGTTTGCAAATAGCAAGAAGAGAACGGTTTGTTGTATTTGAGTAATCGACTACTTAACGATTTTGTCTTTGTTGTCGATTTTTGTCATGTTATTTTTTTGTAATAGCTCGCGCGCTAAGTTTAAATAGCTCACGGCGCCTTTACTCGAAGCATCGTATTCAACCACGGCTTTACCGTAACTTGGTGCCTCACTTAACTTAATGTTTCGCGAAATAAGTGTTTCAAATACCATATCTTGGAAGTGACGCTGCACTTCTTCAACCACTTGGTTCGATAATCTTAAACGAGAATCGTACATTGTCAATAAAAACCCTTCAATCTCTAAAGTTGTATTTAAGCGGCTTTGAATGATTTTTATGGTGTTTAATAATTTACCTAGCCCCTCAAGTGCAAAATACTCACACTGAACAGGAATGATAACTGAATCGGCTGCAGTAAGCGAGTTAACCGTGATTAAACCAAGCGATGGAGAACAGTCGATTAAAATAAAATCGTATTGATCTCTGATTTGGTAAAGCACATCTTTAAGTACGTTTTCTCTGTTCGGGCGATTTAGCATCTCAATTTCGGCACCTACTAAATCAATGTGCGACGGAAGGATATCTAAACCTTCAATCTCTGTTTTTAGTAAAGCATCTTTAGGATCGATACCATCTACGATACATTCGTAAATGCTAGCATCAATTTCTCTTAAATCGAATCCATAACCAGAAGTGGCATTTGCCTGTGGATCGGCATCAACAACCAAAATTTTGTACTCTAAAACCGCCAAGCTAGCAGCCAGATTAATGGCTGTAGTTGTTTTTCCTACGCCTCCTTTTTGATTTGCCAGTGCAATGATTTTCCCCATATTACGGAAATTAAAATGATGATTTAATTTTTATAATTACTTAGCTAACCGTCTTCGCATTTCTTTGTAGTTTAGTTATATAGTGTGCTCACTAGGTGTTAAACTATCCGAAATTTACTTTCTAATAAAAGCCAGTCAAAGTTAAACTTTTAATTAAAAAATCATATACGAAAAAAGGTATAAAAGTGATCCTTTCATTTAAAAGCTATAATGACTTGTAAAATAAAATCTTACAAATCTATTTTTTGTACGCACTCCTCCATTAACAAGCTTTTGTTAATGGGCACTACGCCAGATTCTTCACAAACTAAACCGCCAGCCATATTGGCAATTCGAGCAATTAATCGGGGTTCTAAACCTTGTATTAGGCAAAGAGCGCTTACGCTGATTACAGTGTCGCCTGCTCCAGAAACATCTGAGATGCTTCTAATTTCGGCTGGAATAATAGCTGATTCCCCATCTTTACGGTTGATAAATACCCCGTGTTCCGATAAAGTGATCATTAAAATATCGATATTCTGATCTTTTTGAAATGTTTTCCCTGCTTGAGCTATAGATTCATTTTCTCCTTTTTTAAGCTCCAGCTTACAACCTTCGGTAAACTCTTTAAAATTAGGCTTGAAAAAAGTAACTCCCTTGTAATCGTTAAAGTTCCTCTTTTTAGGATCAACTAAAGTTGGGATGCCTTTGCTCTCGGCCACTTCAATCACATTTTTTATTACCGAAGGAGTGATGACGCCTTTGTCGTAATCTTCAAAAATAATAGCATCAATACGATGTGTTTTAACTACATTTTTTAAACTGGACAAAAGTTTGGTCTCCGAATCTTGATTAATGGGCGTGCAAATTTCTTCGTCTACGCGTAACAGGTGTTGGTGCTGACTAATTACACGGGTTTTTACCGTAGTCATGCGATGATGGCATGTAACAATACCATCTTTACTCAGCTTTTGATCTTCTAATAATTGAAAGAAATCGTGGCTACGAATATCGTCTCCTATTACAGAGCACAATATAGGATTGGCACCCAAGGCCTGAATGTTTAAAGCTACATTAGCCGCTCCTCCCAATCTATTCTCGCGACCAATTCCCGATAAAATAGGAACAGGTGCTTCTGGTGATATGCGATTTACGTCGCCCCATAGGTACGAGTCAATCATTACATCGCCTAGTATTAGGATGTTTTTGTCGTTAAAAGACTCAAATAATTCTTTAAAATAATCGTGCGGCATGCTTTTGATTTTGCACAAATATATAAAAAATGACCAAGTGCAAAAGTGATCGTTGTCGAGTACGTAGTTTAGGGCTGTTTCCTAAATCGATTTATATCAACTTCGGGATGAAAGGGTTTGCCCTCTATGAGATAATTGACCATTTGTTTAGAGAAATATGGAGCCAGCATAACACCTTTGGTACCTAGTCCGTTAAAGTAATGCACGTTTTTATACTTAGCGTGAGAACCCAGTACAGGTCGCCTATCGTTTACGGTGGGGCGGATCGCAGTTTTGTGTTGTATAAGCTCAAAGGGTTTGTTCAGTATATAGGATAATCTTTCTTTCAGGTAATCCAGATCTTTCGGGTAAGTATTAAAATCGATATCACTCCAATTATAAGTTGAGCCGCATAGGAACTCACCTTCTGATTTTTCCAGAATAAAACTCATCTTATTGATGATATATTCCAGTTTAAAATTGTCAATAGAAAGGGTGAGTACATCTCCTTTGGTTAATTTGTATTTGACTTCAGGAAATAAAGGGTTGTTGATGGCAAAGGCTCCTTCGCAAAAAATGATATTTTTAAAATGGGTTCCTTTCCAGCTTATATGTGTGTCGAATATTTCTAGGTCGTTAAAATCAAATGATTCATAAATAAGAGAGTTCTCCTGTTGCAATAATTGATGAAAGCCTTGGCTTAGTGCATTTAAATCAATGTAGCCAGAATGCGCAACCGTAGCTGTTCCATAATATTCGTGGATACCATTTATTTTTGTTCCTTTCTGGAGCTCTTGAATGTATTTGCTAATGAGCGGATCGTTTTGTTTTATTTGCCAACGTTGGTACTCATCCTCGTTAACCAGCTTTATAATAGCTTTACGATGAATTAATGGTTGATGAATAGTTTGTTCTAGTTTTTTGAAGGTTTCAAACATAACGGGTAATACATCATCTACCATCCAGCTTTGTGTAATGCGTCTAAAAATTAAAGGATTGTACATGCCAGCAGCCACTGAAGTAGCTGATGTGAGGTTTTTGTTTGCTACAGCTAAAAATGACTTCCCATTTGCCATGAGCTCGTTGGCGATAGTTATACCAGCCAAGCCTTGTCCTACAATTAAATAATCCTTCAATTTTTTTCTTTTTATTGTGGGTGTATAACTAGAAAAAGAAGGTATTGTTTAAAAAAAATCCGCTACAGCAACATGTGCTTATAGCGGATAGGAAATAGTTTTTTTATATCCTACTATTCAAAATCTAACTTGTAGCTAATCTTGGCCACAAACTCTCTTGTTTTACCAGGGTAAGGAGCATGCCAGTCGTAATAAGGTTGAATAAAGTCGTAATCCTGATCCAGTATGTTATATGCTCCAAATCCAACATCTAAACCTTTTGTAAAAATATTTTTGTAGTTAAAGTATAGATTCAATAGTGTAATAGGATCCACCTTATTAATCAATACGTCTTCTAGGTCTTCGTCGTACATAGTCATTGCATACCTTTCACCAAGGTAGGTAAGTGTTGGGTTGATGCTGAAATTATTGGTGATATTAAAACTAGAGTTTAAGCTAATTTTATGTTGAGGTGTTCCTAACATGGCAGACTCTTTGGAAGGTACCATGTAGTTTTCTACTTCGTTAATGTTTTTAGAACTGTAATAAGAGTAGTTCATATTAGTATAACCCCAAGCTTTATTTATTTTAAATTCCAACTCAAAGCCTTGAGAGCCACTCTTACCCGCATTTCGATAACCTTCTGTGGCTAAGTCGTAATCGTAGGTGTAAACAATGGTTTTATCGAGATTAACGTTATATATGTTGGCCGTAATAATCATGTCGGGCGTTATTTTATATCCTGCTTCCAGTTCGATAACCTGGGTGTTCTCTGGTTTTATGTTGGGCTCTTGGGTACCATTTAAGTAGGCATTAAAGTTGATGTTTTCAATGCCAGGCGATCTAAAAGCCATGGAGTAAAGTAGCTTTGCATGAAACTTATTGCTCACCTTTGTAAAGCCAATACGTGGAGCAAAAGCAGAACCAAATTCACTGTGGAAATCGCCTCTAACTCCTACGATTGTATTTACAAAATCCGTTTCGTAAATAGCCTGAGCAAAGGCTGAGAAGTTGTTAAAACTTATTTCAGTGGAATTATCGTAATATACCCCCTCGTCGGGAGAGCTGATTTTACCTTTTTCAGTAAAATATTCTAAGCCTGCTAATAGGTTAAGTTTTTCTGAGAAATCAATACTGGTTGATAGGTGTGGCCTTATCTTGGTCACAGTTCTGTTGTAAACCAGACTTAAATCGTCTCCTACGGGTTGCTCTGTTGTTTTCCAAGGTTGATTACTGATGTAATTAATTTTTGGCGTTAGTGTTACTTTATCCGAAATTTTCCAGTCGTATTTAACTTCACCTAGGATGCTTGCGTAATCTAAGCCATAATCTTTCGAAAGAATAGCGTCATATAAATCGCGCATACGTGTTTTGTAATTATCATAAATAAAGCGAAGGCTAAGATCTTTGTATTTTAAGCCCGTATTTACTTGAAAGGATTCCAGATTTGATTGATCCGTCATGTTGTAACTATCTCCGTAAACATCAACGTAATCTCTGTCGCTTCGGTTGCCTTTCATATATGAGCTTGAAACGCTAAATTCAAAGTCATCTGTTTTATTTCCCAGAGATATACTCATTTGTGGACTTGTGGAGTTTTTAGTGCTTCCAACTTGTGCCGTGGCTTGTAGCCCTTTTAGATCATTCCCACTTTCGGTGATGATATTGATAACACCTAATTCTGCAAAACCTCCATAAATAGATGATCCAGGTCCTCGAATAATTTCAATATGATTAATGTTATTGACGGAATAATGGTTGCCATATAATACCGTGGAGTACGATAGTTCATTCATCTCCTGATTGTCAATCATCAATAAAACTTTGCCTTCGTGACCCCAATTACCACGCATGGTTATTCCAACTGCACCCTGCACGTCAACACCAAATTCAATTCCAGGAACTAACCTAAGGATGTCTACTAAGTCTCTCGCTCCAGATTTTTGTATTTCTTGCTTTGTTACAACGGATACAATGGCTGGCGACTCTTGCTGAGTCATGGCTGTTTTTGATGCCACTGATATTTCCATATTCATCAACTGATCCAAGGATAGGTTAAATAAGTCGACTGTATCTGTTTGGTTAATCTGGGATTGTGCAGGAATGCACCATAATAGTAACATTAAAGCGAATACGGTCTGCAGTTTCTTTTTACAACGGGTAATGTAATTCATATTGTAGATTTTTAATAATTGACTAGAGCTGTAATCGCAAAAGGATTACATGATAAAGTTTAAGGATGGGGTTAGTTAAAGTAGAATAGTAAGCGTATAATTATGTGTATTAAAGTTAAGAAAAAAGGTGGCTGACTACTTAATTGAACTTAGTTTCTTATTGTGTGAGGTGATATTCCAAAATTTGAACATAAAGTTCGGAAAGTTGCGCGCTAGCAGTGTAAAATATAGATGTTGTATTTTTTATTAGACTTTGGAGGTTAAATGCAAGCAAGCGGAAGAGCGCTTACCCTCTACATCGGATCGACATCTGCCTGAATAACCACAGCTTTAAAACCTGGGTGAGTAATAACGGTGTTAATGGCATCGCGCAAGAGCTGCTTTGTTTTAGGTAAGGAAACACCTGCTTCCAATTTTAGCATGACTTTACGAATGTGCCAATTCTGAATTTTACTAATGGTGGGGGCTTGTGGTCCTACTACGCGTTCATTAAATATGCCACGTAAATACTGACCAAAATAATCAGAGGCAGACTGAACTGTATTTGGGTTTCTGTGCTTTATCGTTAAGTGAATCAGGCGATAGAAAGGAGGGTATTTAAAAGCTTCCCTTTCTAAAAGTTCATTGTTAAAGTGGTTTTTATAATTGTTGTTAATCACATCCCGTATAACCGGGTTATCTGGATTGGAGGTTTGTAAAACCACCGTTCCTTGTTTGTATTTTCTTCCGGCACGTCCTCCCACTTGCGCCATCATCTGAAAGCTACGCTCAAAGGCTCTAAAGTCAGGATAGTTGAGCATGCTGTCGGCATTTAAAATGCCCACCACGCTTACATTATCAAAGTCAAGCCCTTTCGAAATCATTTGGGTTCCAATTAAAATATCCACCTCGCCACGCTCAAAATTACCAATAATGGTCTCGTGCGATTTCCGCGTTCTGGAAGTATCTAAATCCATTCTGGCCACCTTAATGTCGGGGAACATCAGTTTAATATCCTCTTCAATTTTCTCCGTACCAAAACCTTTGGTCTGTAAAGCTGGAGAATCACAAGCCTTACATGTTTTTGGTAAGTAGCTAGAATGACCACAGTAATGGCATACCAGCTGATTGATGTGTTTGTGGTAGGTCAAACTTACATCGCAATAATCGCACTTAGGCACCCAAGAGCATTCGTTACATTCCAAGTAAGGAGAAAAGCCCCTTCTATTTTGGAATAAGATGGCCTGCTCTCCATTGGCAATGGCCTTATTAACCTGTTCCATTAAGGTAGCAGAAAAATAAGACTGCATCCTTTTTTTACGTTTCTCCTCTCGCACATTTACGGTGAGGATGTTGGGCATCTGAATGCCTTCGAAACGTTGGAAAAGTTCTACCAAGCCATATTTACCCAGTTGTGTATTTTTATAGGTCTCGATGGATGGCGTTGCCGTACCCATCAGCACTTTGGCTTTGTGCATATGAGCCAATACCAAAGCCGCATCACGTGCATGATATCGGGGTGCAGGGTCAAATTGTTTATAGGTGTTTTCGTGTTCTTCATCTATAATAATTAAACCTAAATTATCGAAAGGCAAAAATATCGATGAGCGCACGCCAATAATCACTTTGTAGTTCTCTTTGTATAAAATATCATTCCATACTTCCACGCGTTCGGCATCGCTGTATTTAGAGTGATAGATGCCAAGCGTATTGCCAAATACCTTTCTTAATCGGGAGGTGATTTGGGTGGTTAAAGCAATTTCAGGTAATAGATAAAGTACTTGCTTGCCTAGGTCTATTTGCTCCTGAATCATATGGATATAAATCTCCGTCTTACCACTGGAAGTTACTCCATGAAGTAAAACAGCATCCTTCTGTTTAAACTGCTCTTCTATTTGTTGCTTGGCAGTTGTCTGTGGTTCGTTTAACTGGTGCAGACCCGAAATAGAGAGTTGGTCTGTCTGTAAACGAGAAATGGCCGCTTCCACTTCCAATAAAATACCTTTTTTAATTAATTCGTTAATCACGGAAGGAGAAGCACCGCTTTTTATTTTAAGCTCGTTTTTATCAATTGCCTTGCTAAAGTTGTTGGCATGCGCACCGCCAATCATAGTAAAAAACAACATCAGCACTTCCAACTGCTTTTTAGCTCTGCTTAATTCAGTAAAAGCATTTTGTAGCTTTTGTTCCTGACAATATTCGGGTGCCAGCTGAACCAGTTTTTTAGTCTTAGGTTTATAACCATCTTTTAAACGCTCACTCACGAATAAAGCACCTTTATCAAGCAGTGATTTAAGTACAGGCAAAGAGTTTTTAAGTTCTGTGATGTTATTTAAATCCTGAACAGTTCCTGTTTTCTTATCCGATAGAAAATCGAGTATTAATGTTTCCTTTTTAGAAAGCTTTTCTTCAGGAGCCCAATCTGGGTTGTAGTGCACTTTCGTTTCACTCTCAAGCTTTAAGCCAGATGGTAAAGCCGCTTTATACACTTCGCCCAGCGTACACATATAATAATCAGCAATCCATTGCCAAAAATTAAGTTGGGTTGTGTTTACAACAGGATGTGTATCTAGTATAGACAGAATTTCCTTGGTTTCGTATGCCTCTGGTTTCTGGTCGTGTAAATTAAACACAATACCCGAATAGAATTTTTTATTGCCAAAGGGAACAACCACACGCATGCCAGGCTCTATCTCATTCATCCATGCTTCAGGCACTTGGTAAGTGAATAAACGAGGTAAAGGAATAGGTAATATTATGTCAGTGTAAAAAGTGTTGCTCATACAATTGAAAATTCATGCAAATGTATAGAAATTTTGTGTGGTAGAGATATAGTATGTCTATAGAGTGGTGCTGTTATAAGTTGAAGGGACGTTTCAAGTTTAACAACCGACATTATTAAGGAAGACTAAATGGGTAAGCGAGCAATCCAGTCGACAGACTTTTGCCTACTTTTTGCCTGAATAAATAAATAGGAGTCTGCGATTTAGGCAAAAAGTAGCATTATTTCTTATAAAAGGTGTCCTTGTTATTTTAAAAGTAATTTCCGGGAGTACTGATTCTACTCAACTTATTTATCCATACAAAATACCTACTTTTGCGCTTCATTTATTTCAGGTATGTCAAAAATAAATAAGTCATCCATCATATTTATCATCGCTTCCATGATTTGCTGGGCCTTTTCCTTCGTATGGGTAAAGGTGGCCTACGAATCGTTTGGGCCTATTACAACCGTGTTTTTGCGATTGATAATTAGTGCGGTGTTATTGTTTGTTTTTTTGATCATTAGCCGAAGGTTAACCAAGATAAAAAAGGAAGATTATAAGCTTATTTTATTGCTGTCCTTTTTTGAACCCTTTATGTATTTTATGGGAGAAAGTTTTGGTATGCAATTGGTGTCGAGTACGCTGGCTGCAGTCATTATTTCAACCATTCCTTTATTTGCTACGCTGTTTGCCTTTTTGTTTTTAAAAGAGCGAATTACGCCATTGGCTATTATCGGAATGGCCATTTCGTTTTTTGGTGTAGGTACCATGATTTTTGAAAATGGCTTTGAGTTAAAAGCTTCGCTGCTGGGTATATTATTGATGTTTGTGGCAGTGCTATCAACCATTGGTTATTCTTTAACGCTTAAAAAAGTGGCTGAGAAATATTCGCCAGTTAATATTATAGCTTATCAGAATTTTGTGGGCATTTTTATGTTTCTACCATTTTTTATGATGTGGGAATATAAAGAGGTACAAGAAGCTACGCTGACCAGTAATTCTTGGTGGGCTATCATTCAGTTAGCTGTTTTTGCTTCGTCGTTGGCATTTATATTATTTACCAAAGCGCTTAAGAACCTAGGCGTAACAAAGTCAAATATGTTTATTAATCTGATACCAGTATTTACCGCAATATTTGCTTGGTGGTTGCGTGGCGATGTAATTGATGGGCAAAAAGCAATTGGTATAGTTATTGTTGTAAGTGGTCTGTTTGTATCGCAGATTAAAAAGAAAAAACAATGAAGTTAGATTTAGAGCGATATAAAGAACTGGCTGATAATAAAGCCAAAGAAAACAAAGCTTTTGTAACTCGTCTTAGAAAAAAGAAACCTAAAACTTTAGATAACTCTGCCTATAATGCACATGTTGAGGCTTTCGAGAAAATTGATTGCCTGGAGTGTGCTAATTGCTGCAAATCTATTAGTCCTATTGTTATTGATAGGGATATTGATAGAATTGCAAAGCATTTAAAGATGAAACGTCCAGATGTAATTGATCAGTATTTTGAAATAGATGAGGATCAGGATTATGTTTTTAAAGAAACACCTTGTCCTTTTTTGATGCCTGATAATTATTGCATAATATACGAAGCACGTCCTAGGGCTTGCCGAGAATATCCGCATACGGACCGAAAACGTTTTTATCAAATATTAAACCTTACTCACCGAAACTCTTTTGTGTGTCCAGCCGTTTATGAGGTGCTGGAATCGTTGAAAAAAGAATATTAAGGATTGCTGGTGTGTAAAACACTAAAAAATAATATTTACCGTTTATTGAAAAGGCTAAGAGAATAAAGTAACTATATGCAGAAGTATTTTTTGATAATATTGTTGATGATGGTTGGGCAAAAGATGATGGCTCAGCGTGGGGGCGAGAGTACGTATGATTTTCTGAATTTGACTAATTCGGCCAGAGTTGCAGCCCTTGGAGGTACGAATATTTCGATCATGGATAATGATATAAATATGGCTTACCACAACCCAGCTTTGTTGCAACAGGAAATGAATAATGCGATGGTGCTTAACTTTGTGCCGTATATGACGGGTGTAAAATACGGATATGTAGGGTATGCCAAGCATTATGAAAACGTAGGAACTTTTAGCTTTGGGATTCACAATATTAATTATGGCGATTTTCAACGCACCAATGATATTGGTGAAGAAATGGGAATTGCTACTGCTGCTGAGTATTCTTTTAACTTGACTTATGCACGTCAATTATCGCCCACTCTATCGATGGGGTTAACGGCAAAACCTATTTACTCAAAATTAGATGCCTATACTTCTTTTGGATTAGCGGCAGATTTTGGCGTTCATTATCGCAAGCCTGAAAATAACTTTTCGATGGCTATTGTGCTTAAAAATGTAGGGTCGCAAATTACTTCATATCACGAAACGCAAGAAACGATGCCATCTGATTTGCAGATTGGATTATCTAAAAAATTAGCACATGCTCCCTTTCGATTTTCAATAACTGCGCAGCATCTGTTAAACTGGGACTTAACCTATACGCCAACTGATACCGAGAATGAAAATGGGTCAAGTTTAGGTACGCAAACCAGTGATGCTAATTTTGGTGACCAGCTAATGAGGCATATGGTTTTTGGAGTAGAGTTTTTACCTTCAAAGAATTTTCATGTAGACTTTGGTTATAATCATCGTCGCAGAAAAGAATTAGGCTATGAAGAGCGCATGTCAACGGCAGGTTTTTCCTGGGGATTTGGCTTTAGAGTATATAAATTCTTGTTTTCCTATGGTTCGGCACGTTATCACTTAGGAGGATCTTCTAATCATTTCTCCATTTCAACTAACTTGTCTAATTTTAAGTAGCTTGAACGGATAGTTGTATTCTGGTGTTTTTATAAAGTAGCTGCCAAAACGTAAGTTAAAATACAGATAAAACATCAATTTTTTCGAAATTCCTTACGACAGAAGATAGATTCTCAAACAATCATCGTATTTTTGCTGGCTCAAATATTTTACCATGATTGATAATACCTCCAAGCTAGTGATAGCTATTGATGGTTATTCTTCCTGTGGAAAGAGCACAGTAGCCAAAGATTTAGCAAAACTTTTAAATATTATTTTCATTGATTCGGGGGCTATGTACCGATGCGTCACGCTATTTGCCTTAGAAAATGAAATTATAAAAGGAGGAGCTATCAATGTTGATAAGCTAAAGGAAGCTTTAAATCATATTTCTATCACTTTTAAATTTGATGCCCAAGCAAAAACAAACGAGACTTATTTGAATGGAGTTTCGGTGGAGAAAAAGATTAGAGGCTTGGAAGTGAGTAATCACGTGAGTATGATCAGTGCTCTTGGATTTGTGAGAGAAAAAATGGTGGAGTTGCAGCAGAAGATGGGAGAAACAGATAGCATTGTAATGGATGGTCGTGATATTGGTACGGTTGTTTTTCCTGATGCTGATTTGAAGTTGTTTATGACAGCATCGCCAGAAATTAGAGCCGGAAGACGATTTAAAGAGTATCAGGATAAAAATGAAGATATATCTTTTGAAGAGGTGCTGGAGAATGTAAAAAAGCGTGACCATATTGACGAAACACGTGATGAAAGTCCATTGAAGAAAGCAGATGATGCCGTGGTGTTGGATAATGGAAATATAGGAAAAGAGGAGCAGTTGGAGTTTATTGTTGGAGAGTTGAAGAACAAAGGCTTAATAAAATAGTATTGTTTTATTAAACTCAATTTATACTGCAATTATACCTTTAAGAAGTGTTTGTATGCTTCAGAAATATAGATTATAATTGAATAATATGTCATCGTTACATATAGAAATAGACCCTGCTTCGGGATTTTGCTTTGGTGTTGTTAAAGCAGTGGAGGCAGCGGAGGATGAGCTGAAGGATGGAACACAATTCCATTCGTTAGGAGATATTGTTCATAACAATATGGAAGTGGATAGATTAAAAGAGATGGGTTTGCAACCTATTTCAAACGATGATTTATCAACATTAAAAGAAAAAAAAATTCTTATACGTGCCCATGGTGAACCACCTATCACCTATCAAAAGGCTAAAGAAAACGGACATCAGTTGATTGATGCCACTTGTCCTGTTGTATTAAAATTGCAATCACGCATTAAAAAGTCGTGGGAGGAATTAAAGCAGCAAAACGGACAGGTAGTGATTTATGGTAAAGTTGGACATGCTGAGGTAATTGGCTTGATTGGACAAACTAATAATGAAGCTGTCATTGTTGAATCGATGGAAGATGTTTCGACAATTGATGTAAACAAAAACACGCATTTATATGCGCAAACCACCAAGAGTATTGATGAATTTAAGCGAATTGCCACCTATCTTAAAGAAAATATCAATGCCAATTGTGTGTTTAAATCGTTTGATACCATTTGTCGACAGGTAGCAGGACGATTACCAAAGATTGTGCTTTTTGCCCAAAAGCATGATGTAGTGGTGTTTGTTGGAGGAAAGAAGAGTAGTAATGCTAAAATACTTTTTAATAAGTGTCTGGAATCTAACAAGCAAGCGTATTTTGTAAGTAATGTAAACGAGCTTAAAAAAGAATGGTTTGACAAACCTATTAAGTCTGTTGGCATTAGTGGGGCTACTTCCACACCGCCTTGGTTAATGGAAAAGGTAGCCGAACAAATTGAAATAATAACAAAAGACAAATAAACATTATGGGACAACTAAAAAAAGTTGGAGTACTTACTTCGGGGGGTGATGCTCCAGGAATGAATGCCGCATTGCGTGCAGTTGTTAGGGCAGCTATTTATAACAAGTTAAAAGTAGTCGGTATTTCTCAAGGGTATCATGGTATGATACTGGATAGAATGGAAGACTACACTTCGCGTTCGGTAAGTAACATTATTCATCAAGGTGGTACCATATTAAAATCGGCGCGAAGCGAAGGTTTTAGAACTAAGGAGGGGCGTAAAAAAGCTTACGAAAATCTGAAAAAAAGAGGCATTGATTGCTTGGTGGTAATTGGTGGCGATGGAACATTTACAGGAGCTCGTATTTTTGCGCAAGAATATAATATTCCTATTGTAGGTGTTCCGGGAACAATAGATAATGATTTATTTGGAACAGATTATACCATTGGTTATGATACGGCTTTAAATACAGTTGTTGAGGCGGTGGATAAAATTAGAGATACAGCCAGTGCGCATAGTCGCTTGTTCTTTATTGAAGTAATGGGACGTGATGCTGGTTTCTTGGCATTGCGAAGCGGAATTGCATCTGGAGCTGAGGCTATTTTAGTACCGGAAATTGATACAGACTTTAAGCAATTATATACTTTCCTTGAAAAAGGATTTAATAAGGATAAGAATAGTAGTATTGTTTTAGTGGCTGAAGGAGAGAAAATTAGTGGAGGTGCTATTCAGGTAGCTGAGAAAGTGCAAAAGGAATATCCTGACTATGATACGCGAGTGACTATTTTAGGTCATATTCAGCGTGGAGGTTCTCCATCAGCTTTTGATAGAGTAACAGCAAGTCGTATGGGAGTTTCTGCTATTGAAGCATTAATCGACGATCAAAAGAGTATTATGATTGGTTTAGTGAATAAGGAAATTACGCACGTTCCTTTTAATCAAGCATTAAAAAATAAGAAAAAGCTTAATCCTGCATTAGTAGAACTTACCGAAGTTCTTTCTATATAATAAAGGAGTTAGTTTAAGATAATAGCAAAGCCGTTCAGTAATGAGCGGCTTTTGTTTTTTCACACTTCTCTTTTTGAGATTAATTATTTATCGCTACAACCGGATCCATTTTACTTGCTCCATTTGATGGGATATATCCAGATATCACACCCAGGAAAATAGAAATCGATAAACCTCTGAAAATATTCCAGAAGGTTAGCGGTATAGCTAAGTCCATAACTGAGTTAGCTACTGTAATTATTATAAATATAAGTAGTAGACCTGTAGCTCCTCCCAGTAAACTTAGAAAGATACTCTCGAAAAGAAATTGCCATAGTATAAATCTCCGTTTGGCACCTAAGGCCTTCTGTATGCCAATAATTTTAGTGCGCTCCTTTACCGATACAAACATAATGTTGGCAATGCCAAAACCGCCTACTAATATGGAGAAACCGCCAATAAGCCAGCCTGTAATGTCTAGAATGGCAAACAGTCCATCAAACTGCTTTTGAATAATGCTGACTCTGTTTAGTGCAAAGGTGTTGCCTTGTTTAGGTTTGATCTTTCTTTCTGCCCTTAGTATGCCTTCTAGTTCATTCATTAAATCCTCAACGGCAATACCTTCTTTGGCTTTGGTTATAATGGTGGGTTGTACGCTTTCGTTTCTAATATTGAATATCCCTTTGGCAAAGTTGATGGGCATTATACCGTTGGTGTCTAATGTGCTGCCAAACATATCTTCTCCTTGACGAAGAACCACGCCAATAACGGTAAGTTTTCTGCCCGCTACTTTTACTCTTTTTCCAATGGGGTCTGAATCTCCGAAGAGTTTATCCGCAATATCGGCCCCCAGAAGAATTACATTTGCCCCATTACTAAATTCAAAGGGGGAGAAATATCGGCCTTCTCTAATTTCAAAATTCCAATTTTTATCAAAGTTTTCAGAAACACCACGGATAAGAACCTCATCATAGGAGTTGTCTTCAAAGATGACTTTTCTTTGTGTATTGATAAAAAAAGTTGAAGCTTCATTTAGTTGTGATTTTCGCTCAATAGCTTTTTGCTCATCTATAGAAGGTAGCGGTCGGTTTAAATATCGCCACCAAGGGTATTCGGTTTCTCCTTCGGGAACTCCCCAAGGCCACTTTTGTACATATACCGCACTTTCGCCCAAGGTTTGTATGCTGTCCTTAATTCGGCTTTCTAAATAATCGATTAAAGTAAATACAGATATGATAGAAAAAATACCAATAGTTACTCCACTGAGCGTTAAAATAGTTCTGAGTTTATTCGATTTTAATGCGTTTACAGCAAACAATAAACTCTCTCGTAAAAATTTATATACAATAATCATTTTGGTTCACTCAAATGTTTAGTGGGAGTACCCTTTTTTTATCCACTATAAAACTATCAAGAAAATTAATTACTACCTTGTTAAATGTGCTTATTTTCTTAATTTTGCCCGAAGTGGCGTGTTTTTTCATATTTATTTGGCTTACAAACCGCATAAAGAGAAAAAATGACTAATTTATCGCTGGAAAAATTCGCCCTTACAACCTTGAAATTTTCAAAATTGCAATAATAAATAAAAGATGAGTAGCTCAAGAAAAATTAAATCAGCTCTTATTTCCGTGTTCCATAAGGATGGATTGGATGAAATTATTACCACGTTACACCAACAAGGCGTAACCATTTATTCAACCGGGGGAACTCAAGCTTTTATTGAAGGCTTAGATGTACCGTGCGAACGCGTGGAGGACTTGACAAGTTATCCATCTATTTTAGGCGGAAGAGTAAAAACACTTCACCCTAAAGTTTTTGGAGGAATCTTAGCTCGTAGAGATAATGAGGATGATTTAAAGCAGTTAGAGGAATATGAAATTCCTGAAATAGACCTGATTATTGTTGATTTATATCCGTTTGAAGCGACTGTAGCTTCAGGTGCTCCTTTGCAAGATATTATCGAAAAAATTGACATCGGTGGTATTTCATTAATTCGTGGAGCTGCTAAAAATTATAAAGATGTTATTATTGTTCCTTCAAAAGATCAATACGCAGACTTATTAAGCATCTTAAAAGAACAAAATGGTGAGTCTTCTTTAGAAGATCGATTTAAGTTTGCTGCTGCCGCTTTTGGCGTTTCTTCTCATTACGATTCTGCTATCTCCAACTTCTTTAATAAAGATAAGGATGATATGGAGCGTATTAGCTTAAACGATGGTGAAGTTTTACGTTATGGCGAAAATCCACACCAAAAAGCAACTGTTTATAAATACAACAATATTAAAGAGGGCGCTTCTTTAGCCAATGCAAAAGTATTGCAAGGAAAAGCTTTGTCTTATAACAATATGCTTGATGCTGATGCTTCTTGGAAAGCAGCTAGTGACGCATATCATTCAGTAACACATATCGAAGGTAAGCAAGCGGTAGCGGTGGTAAAACATCTAAATCCATGTGGTTTAGCTGTTACTAACGATATTACTAAATCTTTGGAGTTAGCTTGGGCAGGTGACCCTATTAGTGCATTTGGTGGTATTATCTGTTTTACGGGTACTGTAACTGGCGAAATTGCTAATTGGTTTGCAAAACGATTTGTTGAAATCATTATTGCTCCAGAATTTACGCCTGAGGCCTTAGAGGTTTTCGCTAAGAAAAAGAATCTTCGTTTATTAGAAACACCTATCAAAAATGAAATTACTGGGGAGAAGTTAATTCGCTCAGTAAGTGGTGGTATCTTAGTTCAAGATGAAGATGAAGGTGTAGATACTGATTTTAAAAACGTAACTAAACTAGAGTTTGAGGCCACTAAAATGGAATTAGCTAAGTTTGGTATTACGGCTTGTAAGCATTTAAAAAGTAATGCTATCGCTATTGTTACCGAGGACGAAGATGGTTCTTTCTGGTTAACAGGAGCAGGTATGGGACAACCAAACCGTTTAGATAGTTTACGTCATTTAACAATGCCTCGTTTCGATTTGAAAGAAGGTGTTGATATTAAAAACTCAGTAGTTATCTCTGATGCATTCTTCCCATTCCGCGACAGTATTGAAGCGGCCAACGAATACAATGTAAAATACATTGTTGAGCCAGGAGGAAGTATACGTGATGAAGAGGTTATTGAGGCTTGTAACGAATTTGGAATAGCTATGCTATTTACAGGAAAACGTCATTTTAAACACTAAAATCCAGACCCTATGGGATTCTTTTCATTCTTATCTCAAGATATTGCCATTGACCTTGGAACGGCCAATACAATTATCATTCATAATGATAAAATTGTAGTGGACGAGCCTTCTATTGTGGCGCTTGACCGCAGAACTGATAAGCTGATGGCTATCGGTGAAAAGGCACGTCAGATGCATGGTAAAACACATGACAATATCTATACAATCAGACCACTAAGAGATGGTGTAATAGCCGACTTTAACGCTGCTGAGCAGATGATTAGAGGGATGATTAAAATGATAAACACCAATTCAAGGTTGTTTACTCCTTCGTTAACCATGGTAATTTGTATTCCTTCGGGAAGTACTGAGGTTGAGATTAGGGCGGTACGTGACTCGGCTGAACATGCTGGAGGACGTGAGGTATATATGATATACGAACCGATGGCAGCAGCGTTGGGTATTGGTTTAGATGTAGAAGCGCCTAAGGGTAGTATGGTAGTTGATATAGGTGGTGGTACAACTGAAATTGCTGTGATTTCGTTGGGTGGTATTGTAACCAATAAATCTATCCGTATTGCGGGTGATGATTTAACGGCTGATATCATGGAGTATATGCGTCGTCAACACAATATCAAAGTTGGTGAGCGTACGGCTGAGGAAATTAAAATTCAGGTAGGTTCTGCTTTGCCTGAGTTGGAAGAGCCTCCAGTTGATTATATCGTTCAGGGGCCTAACCAAATGACAGCTTTACCTATTGAAGTACCTGTTTCATACCAAGAGATTTCTCATTGTTTAGAAAAGTCAATCTCTAAAATTGAGACGGCTATTTTAAGTGCTTTGGAGCAGACACCTCCTGAGTTATATGCCGATATTGTAAATAATGGTATTTATTTAGCTGGTGGTGGAGCCTTATTAAGAGGTTTGGATAAAAGATTAACTGATAAGATTAATATTCCTTTCCATATTGCAGAAAATCCATTGCATGCCGTAGCTAGAGGAACAGGAATTGCATTGAAAAACAGACATAAATTCTCTTTCCTGAAAAGATAAGAATAGGTGTTTTAAGATATATAACCCGAATTTGGACAAAGCTTCAAATTCGGGTTTTCTTTTTTTTATTAAAATCTTACGATTTTAGGACAGTAAAAAATTATTCTTTCCATTGAAAAAATTAACTTTACGTTTGGTTGATCAACAATTGAGACTTTTTCCTTAAAATTCTGAAAACACAACAGCTTAATGAGAAATTTTTTAAGGTTTATACTTAAACATCATTTTACATTTCTTTTTATATTATTTGAATTTGTAGCATTTATACTTATCGTATCATATAATCAAAACCAGCGGGCTATTTACCTGAGTTCTTCTTCGCGTATGGCTGGAGGATTGTTTGAGAGTGTTAATAATGTAGAGTTATATTTTGCCTTAAAAGAGGTGAATAGAGAACTATCCAATGAAAATGCCTATTTAAGAAGTCAAATGCCTACATCTTTTAAACAGTCGAAAGATTATTTTTCTTTGGTAGGCGATAGTGCTTCTGTTCATCAATATAAATATAGGGCTGCCAAGGTGGTTAATAACTCGGTTCGAAAACATTTTAACTACATCACATTAAACAAAGGATCTAAAGATGGTATAAAGCCAGATATGGGTGTTTTATGTAATCGCGGTGTGGTGGGTATTGTGATTAAGTGTACTGATAATTTTAGTACCGCATTGTCAATGTTGAATCCGCGTTTAAAGATTTCTGCAAAACTTAAAGGGTCAGATTTTTTCGGCTCAGTAAGCTGGGATGCAAGATCTACTCAATATGTTATTTTGGATGAAATTCCAGAACATGCCTTTGTAAACCTAGGCGATCAGGTAATCACAAGTGGATACTCTTCAACTTTCCCTGAAGGAATTTTAATTGGTATGGTGGATGAAATTAATCACCCTGAAGGTGAGAGCTTTTATAAGATTAAGGTAAAATTGAGTCCTGACTTTTCACAATTAAGTTACGTAGAAGTAGTAGAAAATATTTTTCAAGAACAGCAATTACAACTGGAGGAGGAAAGCAAGCAATGATTAGTTTAATACCTAGATATATATTCAATTTTTTCTTTTTTGTACTACTTCAGGTACTTATCCTGAATAAGATGGAGTTTTCGGGTTATCTGAATCCCTATTTATATGTAGTATTTATTCTTACTTTACCTTTTGAAACGCCAGGTTGGTTATTGCTGACGCTAGCAGCAATTCTTGGATTAAGTGTTGATTTATTCTCCAACACGCCAGGGATGCATATGGCGGCTACTCTAATTTTAGCGTATATCCGACCTTTTATACTTGAGCGATTTGCACCACGTGACGGTTATGAACCAGGAACGTTGCCCTTGCCATCGTATTATGGTTTTGGATGGTTTTTAAAATATGCTGTCGTTTTAGTGTTGATTCATCACATGTTTTATTTTGTGATAGAATCTTTTTCAGTAGAGAATTTTATGCGAATTCTTGTTAAGACCTTGGGAAGTACGATATTTACTTTAATTATGATGGGCGTTACCATGCTATTTACATATCGTAAAAAGCGAAGAATTTAAATTGTGTAGAGCGTGGAAAATATAAGTAGACGAACCATAGTGATTGCTCTAATATTTATTTTTATAGGTATTACTTTTGCTATTAAGCTTTTTATACTTCAGGTGTACGATCCTTCGTATAAATTCTCAGCAGCAAATAATACGCAAAAAGAAATCATTAATTTTCCTGCCAGAGGGTTGGTGTATGATAGGAATGGAAAACTAATTGTTTCCAATCAGGCTGATTATGACTTGATGGTAGTACCTCGTGAATTAAAGTCTATGGATTCACTTGATTTTTGTAACGCTCTTGAAATATCCATTGAAGATTTAAGACAGCTCTTTGCAGGTATGCGAAGTAGACTTCGAAACAGGAAAATATCACGTATTAAGCCCTCTGTATTTTATAGACAGTTATCTGCCAAGCAATATGGCTATCTGCAAGAAAAGTTATATAAGTATGATGGTTTTTTTGTTCAGCGGAGGACATTGAGAAAATATGAATATCCTAATGCAGCCCACATTCTTGGTTATATTAGTGAAGTTGGAGCTTCGGATATAAAAAAAGATGATTATTATATCAGTGGTGATTATCATGGAAAAAATGGAATAGAATCTACTTATGAGAACTTTCTGCGAGGGGAGAAGGGGTATAAGTATGTTTTAGTTGATGTACATGGTAGAGAAAAGGGGGCTTTTAGAGATGGACAATCTGATATTCCAGCAAAGGCAGGTAAGGATATTAAATTAACCATCGATGTTGATTTGCAGCAGTATGGTGAGCAGTTAATGCAAAATAAAATTGGGGCTATAGTTGCTTTAGAACCAAGTACTGGAGAAATCCTTAGTTTAGTTTCTGCCCCACATTTCGACCCTTCTCTTTTGGTAGGTAAGAAACGTGCGGGAAATTTTGCTGCGTTAAATGCAGATACTTTAAAACCTCTTTTTAATAGAGCGATTATGGGACGATATCCTCCAGGTTCTACTTTTAAACCATTAATGGGAGCTATTGGTCTTCAAGAGGGAGTGTTGACGCCAGAAACCAAGTATGAATGTAATGGAGGTTACTGGGTAGGTCGTTTTCATCAAGGTTGTCATGCACATTATAGCCCGTGGGATTTAAGAAAGGCTATTGCTAATTCTTGTAATGCTTATTTCAGTCAAATATTTAGGAGTGTTATAGATCAGCCTAAAACATCCACAGTTCAGGATGGTTTTGAGTTGTGGAAAAACTATTTGGTGAATTTTGGTCTGGGATATAAGTTAGGTGTTGATTTTAGTAATGAAGACCGTGGGTTTATTCCTAATAGTGATTATTACGACAAGTGGTATAATAAAAGCTGGTCTTCTTTAACCGTTGTATCTCTGGCAATTGGTCAGGGTGAATTAGGAACTACGCCAATTCAAATGGCAAATATGTGTGCAGCTATTGGTAACGAGGGTTATTACTATACACCACATATTATTAAAGAAATTGAAAGTGATACCATTCCTTCGAAATATAAGGCGAAAAGAGCAACAGGAATTGATAAGGAAAATTTTGAACCTATTAAAGATGGGATGGAAATGGCTGTTTGGGGTGATATGGGTACGGCTGGTCTTGCAAGGATTCCAGATTTAACCATTTGTGGGAAAACAGGAACGGCTCAAAACCCGCATGGAGAAGATCATTCGGTATTTATGGCTTTTGCACCTAAGGAAAATCCTCAAATTGCTATTGCAGTGTATGTTGAAAATGGAGGATATGGTTCTACTTGGGCTGCGCCAATAGCAAGTTTAATGGTTGAAAAATATTTGAATAAAGAAGTGCATTCATCACGCAAATGGATTGAAAAGCGAATGTTAGAAGGAGACTTGGTTCATGGTTCAGAATAATTATAACAAAAAGGTAGATTGGGTTACAATTGTTATTTATGCAATACTTGTATTGTTTGGATGGATTAATATATATGCAGCCAACTATAACCCTGAAAATCCAGTGTTTTTTGATATGGGTATGGAATATGCCAAGCAGTTAATATGGATTTCGGCGTCTATGGTTCTTATTTGGGTAATATTCATGACCGATAGTAAGTTCTATGTAGCCTTTTCAAATATACTTTATGGAGTGGCAGTATTTCTCTTGTTTAGTGTTATTTTTCTCGGAAAAGAAATTAATGGTGCCAAGTCTTGGTTCGAGCTAGGGCCTATTCGGTTTCAGCCAGCTGAATTAGCCAAGATTGCTACAGCACTTACGTTGGCGCGTATGATGAGTCGTCATGATTTTACATTTAAGAAGTTTAAAAATTTAGCCAGTATTATTGCTATTTGGGCATTACCAGTACTCTGCATTTTTTTACAAAACGATACAGGTTCTGCTCTAGTGTTTTTTGTTTTTATTCTTCCATTCTATCGAGAAGGATTACCAGGTAGTATCTTGGTGTTTGGCTTAATGGGAGCTATTGTTTCTGTGCTCACTTTGGTTTATCCGCCTTATTCAGTGTTGGCTTTAATTATTGTAGGAGCCTTAGTTGCGCTTTTTGTAAAAACTGATAAAAAGATTACGGGTATTGCATTGATGTATGGTGTTGGTGCATTTGCCATAGTACTTGGCTTGTTTTATATAGTAGGATTAAATTTAAGATGGGAGTTGTTTATGCTAGTGGGCATATTGGCCTTCTCCATTGTTGTTTTAATAAAAGGTTTTTCTAAAAAGATAAAGGCCGTTGTTCCTATTGCTATTTTTATGTGGGGAGCGGTAGTCTTCACTTTCTCATCAAGTTATTTTGTTAACGATGTACTTTCTGAGTATCAGCGAAACAGAGTTTATGTATTACTGGGATTTAAGGATGATCCTTTGGGTGCAGGTTATAATGTAAATCAGTCTAAAATAGCCATTGGTTCTGGCGGTTTTAGTGGTAAAGGTTATTTGCAAGGAACGCAGACTAAATTTGATTTTGTCCCAGAACAAAGTACCGATTTTATCTTCTGCACAGTCGGTGAAGAGTGGGGGTATCTAGGAACGCTAACTGTGGTAATTCTGTTTGTTTTTCTGATGATTAGGCTCATTTTTTTAGCAGAAAAGCAGCATTCTTCTTTTAGTAGGATTTATGGATATTGCGTAGCTTCTATTTTTTTCTATCATTTTACTATTAATATTGGAATGACGATAGGTTTGGCTCCAGTGATTGGGATTCCTTTGCCATTCTTTAGTTATGGAGGATCTTCGCTATGGGGATTTACTACCTTGTTGTTTATATTCTTAAAGTTAGATACAAATAGAAGTGAACTTATCAGGTAATTTCTTACATATTTTACTTATTTTTGTGTCCGTTTTAGCTGAATGTATTGTAATGCATTCTTAATCTGTGTGTTAAGTGTGTTTTGAATCAAAGTTAAACGTTTGTCACTATGGCAATATTTTTGTAATTTTATAGGAATCTGTCTGTTTGGGTGTGGGGACACCTACTGTTTTTTAATAAAATATTAGAATTGCTTTCTAATTGAAATTGAATGGACAGATTGTCTTGTTTTTTTACAGGTGATGAGGTTGTGTTGATTGATTAGAAATATTAATAGACTGTTTGGAATGAGGTATCAGACTTACGCGTTGCATAATTTTAAAAGTATTCCGCAAATTGAAAGATTATCGGAAGAGGATTTATTAAATATTGAGGTTGTTGGAAGTGTTCTTCCATTTAAAACAAACAACTATGTAGTTGATGAATTAATAGATTGGGATAATTTTAGGGAAGACCCTATGTTTATCTTAAATTTTCCTCAAAAAAGTATGCTTCCTGAGGATGACTTTAATAGAATGGCTGAATTATTATTGTCTAATGCAGATAAAGCAACTATTCGTGAAGAGGCTAATATCATCAGAGAGAAACTAAATCCTCACCCAGCTGGTCAGTTGGAGTATAATGTACCTGAACTCAATGGAGAGCGATTAAATGGTGTTCAGCATAAGTATAGAGAAACCATGTTGTTTTTCCCTTCTCAAGGGCAAACATGTCATGCTTATTGTACATTTTGTTTTAGATGGCCTCAGTTTACTAATATGGATGGAGATATTAAGTTCTCCATGAAAGAGGCCGATTTAATTGTAGATTACATTAGAGAGCATACTGAGATTACGGATTTACTAATAACGGGTGGTGACCCAATGGTAATGAAAGCTAAATCTTTTGATGTTTATATTTCAAAAATATTAGATGCGAATATAGAACACTTAAAGACCATACGTATTGGCTCTAAGTCATTGAGTTTTTGGCCGTACCGTTTTTTAACAGAGCCAGATGCTGATGATATGTTGGCTATCTTCAAAAAAATAACGGAAGCAGGTAAGTCAGTTTCTTTTATGGCTCACTTTAATCATCCGCAAGAGCTTAGTACGGAAGCGGTTAAGCAGGCTGTTCAAAAAATTAGAAATACTGGAGCTATCATCAGAACGCAATCTCCTGTTTTAAATCACATTAATGCACATAGTTCTATTTGGGCAGAAATGTGGCGTAAGCAAGTGGAGTTAGGCATGATTCCTTATTATATGTTTATTGCTCGTGATACTGGTGCTCAGGATTATTTTGGAATACCGGTGGTAAGAGCTTGGCAAATATTTCAAAAAGCATATACTCAAGTAAGTGGTGTTGCACGTACTGTTAGAGGGCCAAGTATGTCATGTACTCCAGGTAAAATTAGAGTTGTTGGGGTAACTGAAATTAGAGGTGAAAAAATTATTGCGCTCGAATTTATTCAGGGTAGAAATAGCGATTGGGCAGCTCGTCCGTTTTTTGCAAAATACGACTGTAAAGCACAATGGGTAGATGACCTTAAACCTGCCTTTGGCGGTGATAACTTCTTTTACGAAGAGGAATTGGCCGAGATGTTATTGAAATAACCATAGCTTAATATGGTATTCGTTTCATAAGATTTTCATTTTCACTTAATATTTTATCTTTGTGCGTAATAAAAGAGCTAAAATGGCAAATAACTAAGTGGAAATGAAAAAGTATATTCCTTCATCATCAAGAGTTTTTATTATATGTACGTTTGTTTTTGCTGTAGTTGGTGCTGCTTTATTGGCCATTTATAGTAAAGGTGAATTACTATTAGCTTTAAATAGTGTAGCTACTAAACCGTTAGATGAGTTCTTTAGGCTGTTTACACACCTTGGTCTTGGTGGAGTTCTGGGTATCTTAGCAGGTATTTTCTTATTCATCCGTTACTATTACTCCATTTTATTTGCTGCGTCTTTATTGAGTGCAGGTATCTTTACTTACTTGTTAAAGCAGGTTATTTTTCAAGGAATGCCGCGTCCAACCAAATTTTTAGGTGTGGATAGTCTTCATCATATTATCGAAGGATTTAAGTATCACGGTTCTGGCTCTTTTCCATCAGGTCATACGATGACGGCTTTTGCTGGAGCTTTTGCTGTAACCATAGTATTAAAGAGTAAAAGAGCAGGTTTTATCGCCTTTGGCATCGCGTTTTTAGTGGGTATTTCTCGAGTATATTTATGTCAACACTTTTTTATGGACATATATGCTGGAGCTTTGATTGGTACTGCTTACACTTTGGGGCTTCATTATTGGTTAGGTCATCATCTGGGTTGGGACACAAATCCAAAATTTAATGGTAATCTTATTTCAACAATAAAAGCTAAAAGGTTAAAGGCTAGTTAATGTCTTAGTATTATTGCAAATAAGCATTAATTTTATCTCCCATTATTTACGATATAAAGAATCTACAGTTTGTCATTTTTAAAGAAGCATTCAAAAGCCATTAAGTTGGTGGTTAAAATTGTATTATCGGCATTGGCCTTGTATTATGTATTTTCAAAAATAGATTTTAAGCAAACCATTGGTGCTATTAAAGGTATTAATATCTATTATTTGATGCTCTCTGTGTTGGTTTATGCAATATCACAGGTGGTTTCTGCTTTCCGACTAAATACTTTTTATAAATATGTGCCGGTAAAAATAAGCTCCATTACCAATATTAAATTGTATTGGTTGGGGATGTTTTATAATTTATTTTTGCCAGGAGGAGTTGGCGGAGACGGGTATAAAGTGTTTTTAATTAATAAATATAAAAATGCACCGGTTAAGCGACTGATAGGGACTGTATTTGCCGATAGGCTGAGTGGATTAGCGGTTATTTTAGTGTATTTATGTGGATTGGTATATTTTATCGATTATAATTTTGATGAGGTAACCATGCCTCAGGGTGGATATAAGTTGGTGCATGATATTTTAGTATGGATTAATCCTTACCTGAATTACTTTATTTTCTTGATTCCTTTGGTTGCGGCTGGATATTATATGTACCTGCGCATATTTAGTCGTCATTTGGTAGGGGCTACCTGGAAGGTGTTTTCGTACTCTATACTTATTCAAGGCTTGCAAATGATATCAGCCATTATCATTCTAACTTCAATGGGCACTGAGTTAGCAGGGCGACAAGACGATTATTTGTTTTTATTCTTATTGTCGAGTATTATGTCGGCTATTCCAATATCGTTGGGAGGACTTGGTTTAAGGGAAATGACCTTTATGTTTGGCTCGCAATATTTGGGATTAAATCCAGACCATGCAGTAGCTTTGAGTCTTCTGTTTTACTTGATATCGTTGTTTGTATCTATATTTGGAGGTTACTACGCATACAATCCAAAAGCTATTTTTAAAGGAGTACCTGAGGTAGAATAAGAAAAATGGCTATCAGAAAAATTCCAATAGCCATTTGATATCGTTATAAATTTACTTTTTCCATCTTAGGAAAGATTTCGTCGATTAACTTTTGCTTTGCTTTTTTGCGAGCGTCTTTCAACGCGTATTCAAAACTACCTGGTTGCATTCCTCTTAATCCATTAAAGCCATCTGAGAATATTTCCATTTGGGTTTTATTATCAATAACAGATATATTAAAATCAGTAAATACAATAAATACTGAATATCCTTGCCCTTTACGCTCATCCCCTGAAATAAATTCCGAATCTATTTTAACTGTAAATTCGGCATTTTCTTCATCTTGCGTAATGTTAAAATAGCTTTGAGCAAGTTCTGAGCGAACGATATTACCAAATGCAGCATTTTGCGCTTTGTCACCAAATATCACCTCGTTAATAATAACGTGAGCAGTTGATTTTTGTACTTCAACATTAAAGCTGGTATGAGGAAGATATTCTTTATGAAAGAAAGCTTTTAGCAATACTTTATCCTCTTCAGTTTCCTTTTCTAAAAATACATTCAGGTTAAACTCAGCTTTAATTTGCTGACTTTTACGTTTAGATATTAATCGAGTGATATCACATGTGGCTTTACCATCTCTATCTGTACTGGCAATGTTTGATAATTCACCATCTCCTTTAGTAAAGTAATAATGTAAAGGAATGTTGGCTAGTGCTCTGCTATCTCCAAGTGCATCGGTATATGTAGCATGTAAAGTTAATGGAACCTTAAGCTCTTTGCTAAACTGAATGGTATAGTTAGGTTGATCGGCCTCCAGTTTTACCTTTCTGAATGCCGCTTGTATGGCGCTGAAAATATCGCTACCTAAATTTAAATTACCATTGATATCCATATATGTTAAATCTTCACCTACATGTGGTTTAATGGTTTTTATGGCTTGCACATACAATAATAATCCTTCGTATATACTTCCGTTTTCAACCGCTTTTTTACCATCGTAATAATAGGTGGCGCACATTTTTTTAGCGTAATCAAGTTTCATCTTTTTACGCATGGCATACTTCTCTTTACTTAAGCGTACCATCACCCAATATTCTTTTTTATCTTCCCAAGTTAATACTTCATAGCCTTCTAGTGTTGCTTCTACAGATTCGTAGGTGCTGGCTTCAAACTCCTCTTTTACTTCATAGTTATCTTCAAACTGACGTAAAATGGAGTTGGCCGAAATATTTACCTTAATCTCTGAGCTTAATTGTTTTAGCGCTTTGTTTCTGGCTTCGGTACGGTAGGTAACTTCGCCTCCTTGTTTTAAGGACATAGATCTGCCTATATAAAATGCAGGATCTGCAGGTCGTTGCTTTACCCAATCAGGTTTTCTTTTAGCTTCTGCGGAAGAGAACGAAATCAAAGCAGGCAATATCAGCAAAAAAAATAGCAATGAGCTATTGAGCTTTTTTAGTGTATAGGTATTCATAGGTTATTGTTTTAAATTATATTTCAATTTTTTCAGAATCGAGGAGGCGATAAATTAAATCGGGCTCAAAACCTCTTGACGAGGCGTATCGAATTAATGAAGCCTTAATCTTGTATTTATCATCACCTTTTAAACTCCTTCTTTTGTTTATCAATAATTGCGCCAAAGCATCTGCATATTCATCTTGGTTAATTTGACTTAACGCATCCTCTACTGGCTGACCATATATTTGCTTGGCCTTAAGTTGCCATTTTATTTTAATTTTACCCCAACGATTAAAAATAAATTTATCCTTTACATAAAATTTTATGTACCTCTCTTCATCAATAAATTTTTCTTTAATGAGCTGGTCAATCACTTGATGACTAATACGAGGTTCAACATTCCAATCTCTTAGTTTTTTCTCGATATCGAAAATGCACTTTTCTTGTCTGGCGCAAATATTTGAGGTTTTTACTAATGCTTCTTCAAATGTCATTACTTGATATATACCGATTTAATATTTACAAATTCGTGGATTCCGTACACTGATAATTCTCGTCCGTACCCACTTTCTTTTATTCCTCCAAAAGGCAGACGAGGGTCTGATTTTACGAAATCGTTTACAAAACAACAGCCAGCTTCTAGTTCGTGTTCGGCAATGTATTTACCTTTTTCTATATCCGAAGTAAAAACGGCCGCTCCTAAACCAAAACTTGTGTCGTTGGCTATTTGTATTGCTTCTTGTTCGTTTTTGACTTTTATTAGGGAGGCTACAGGCCCAAAAAGCTCCTGGTTGTATGCGGGCATTCCGCTTTTAACTTCTGATAAAACAGTGGCAGGAAAATAAAAACCATCTATATCGTAATCAATATCGCCACCGCATAAAATTTTAGCTCCTTGCGAGGCTGATTTATTGACTTGGCTAAGTAGGTCTTCTCTAATATTATGGCGCGCTAACGGTCCTAGTTGATTAAACTCATTAAAAGGGTCGCCCATGGTAGCTGATCTCATTTCAGCAACAAACTTTGCTTCAAATTCATCGTAAATACCTTCACTAATAATAAAGCGTTTAGCTCCAATACAGCTTTGCCCAGTGTTTAGTAATCTGCCTTTAATGCAAGCAGCCACTGCCTCGTTAATATTAGCATCATCTAAAACTAAGTAAGGATCACTTCCTCCAAGTTCCAGAACGCATTTTTTTATGTATTTTCCGGCGGTTTGAGCTACAGCCTGACCTGCTTTTGTACTTCCGGTAAGTGTAATAGCTGCAATTTTTTTATTTGCTATCATCCTTTCAACCCTACGATTTGAGCTTAATACAGCGCGAAATATGTCTGCAGGAAAGTCAGCTTCGTTAAATAAATCTTCTAAAGCAATGGAGCAGCCTGGAACATTTGAGGCATGCTTCAACACCATTGTATTGCCTGCCAAAATAGTAGGTATGGCACATCGAAATACTTGCCAAAAAGGAAAGTTCCATGGCATAATGGCCAAAATAACACCAATGGGTTGGATAGAGGTGTACGACTCAGAAGCTTCGGTGTCAATTGTTTTGGGTTTTAGAAACTCATCTATGTTGTCGCAGTAGTAATTACACAACCAGATACATTTGTCAATTTCCGCACGTGCTTCTAAAATGGGCTTTCCCATTTCTATAGTGATGAGGAATGTTAATGCTTCTTTTTTAAGCTCAAGTAATCTGGCTAGCTGGCGTACATAATCTATGCGTTTATGTAGAGCTGTTTTTTTCCAAGACTTATACGCCAGATTTACATCGCGAATAACATTGTCAATTTCTTCCCATTGCGACTCGGGGTACTCTCGTATAAGCTCTCCATTTGCTGGGTTGATGGATTTTAATAACATAGCTATTCTTATTAATTGCCGTAAAGATGAAAACTATTGCCTAATTCTGATTAAAGTTAATGTGAAATTTGGGAAGTTAAAAGCCCTTTGTATGAAGATGCTCGTAAGTTTTGAAAATTAGACGTAAAAAAGTCCGACTCAAATCATGAATCGGACTATGTGATGTTGTTTTATGAAGCCTATTAATAAACAGCTTCGGCTACTTTTCGAGTGCTGGCTGTTGCCATCATAGTGTAAAAGTGAATAATTGGTACGCCATTCTTTTTTAGGTCTAAAGCTTGTTGAGTACACCATTCCACTCCAACTTGTTTTACCTGGTCGTTGTCCTTGCACTTACGCAATTCCTTGGCAAAATCCTCAGGAATTTCGCAACTAAAAATTTTAGGAAGAACTGTTAGCTGGTTGGCTGTGGTAATAGGTTTAATGCCTGGTATAATAGGTACGTTAATTCCGTTAGCTCTACATTTCTTTACGAAATCATAGTATTTTTGATTGTCGAAAAACATTTGAGTCATAACGTATTCTGCACCAGCGTCTACTTTTGCTTTTAAAAATGATAAATCAGAATCCAGATTAGGGGCTTCTTCATGTTTTTCAGGATAACCAGCTACACCATATGCAAACGGAGTGTCAAACGGATCAAGACTTGTTCCGTCTAAATAAACACCTTTGTTTAAGTTGTTTACCTGCTCCGCTAATTCGATAGCATAGTTATTGCACGATTCGTCTCTAGCTGGATATTTATCTTTGTGCGTGTCGTCACCTCTAAGCACCAAAACATCATGAATACCTAAAAAGTTTAGGTCTATTAAAGCATATTCTGTTTCGGCTTTAGTAAAACCTCTGGAAATAATATGAGGAATTACCTTGATGCCGTATTTGTTTTGGATTGATGCTGCAACAGCAACGGTTCCAGGACGTTTACGAACAACCTTTTTCTCAACAAAACCTTTGTCGTTGGTTTCAAATTTATATTCCTCGCGATGCGAAGTGATATTGATAAACTGCGGGTTGAACTCCTTCAGTGAATCAATGGTTTTAAATACTTTATCAATGTTGTTTCCTTTAAGCGGTGGTAGTAGCTCAAACGAAAACTTGGTTTCTTTATCTTTTAAAACTAACTCTGCAGCTGTCATAATATTTTGGTTCTATATTTTATCTAATTGAATCTTTAATCGTAATGAATGCCAATTTACTCTTTTGCTATTTATAGCTAAGATTAATTGGAATCCATTTTTCCATTTCTTCTATCGAAATTCCTTTACGTTCTGCTAAATCTTTCACTTGGTCTTTGCCTACTTTTCCAATACCAAAATACATCGATTTTGGATGGCCAAAGTATACGCCGCTGACAGAAGCATTTGGGAACATACTAAAATGTTCTGTTAAAGTAATGCCTACGTTTTTTTCTACATCCATCAGGTCAAACAATAAGCGCTTTTCGCTGTGGTCAGGACATGCAGGGTAACCTAGTGCAGGACGAATTCCTCTATAGCGTTCCCGAATAAAGTTCTCGGTATTAAATTCTTCATCGGGTGTATAACCCCAAAATTCTTTACGAACCCTGAAGTGTAATAATTCAGCAAAAGCTTCCGCTAATCTGTCTGCTAATGATTTTAAAAGAATAGCACTGAAATCATCATGGTCATCCTCGTACATTTTCTCCCACTTTTCGATGCCTAAACCTGCAGTAACTGCAAATCCTCCAATGTAATCTTTAACACCAGTAGATGCAGGAGCGATAAAGTCAGCCAAGGAATGAAAAGCTTCTTTTCCAGGTTTATCTTGTTGTTCGCGTATCTGATGAAAGCGTAACTTTTCTTCCTTACGCGTTTCGTCTGTATAAACAATAATATCGTCACCTTCTGCATTGGCAGGGAATAGTCCGAAAATAGCTTTGGCAGTTACCATTTTGTCCCCCTCAATTTTATCGAGCATGGTTTGAGAATCTCTCCAAAGCTTTAAGGCTTCTTTTGCTTTTGCTTGTGCACTCTCAGATTTAAATTTATTCAGCCATTCGCTTTCTTGTTCTGCAGTTTGTACTCCTTCGATGCCATCGTAGTTTCCTGTTAAGTTCCAGGCCTGATAAAAGAATGTCCAGTCGATGAACTTACGAATTTCGGAAATAGCATAATCATCAAATACTTTTACCCCGAGCATGTTCGGTGTATGCACTTCATCCTGACTCCAGTTGATTTTAAAGTTTTTAGCTCTGGCTTTATCGATAGGAGCAATGACGGTTTGTTTTTTATTGGCGTTTCGCTCACGCAAGTCAGCGTATTCTTTTTTAATATCTTGGGTAAACTTTTCTTTCCCATTTTTAGAAAGCAAAGCGCTTACAACTTGTGCACTTTTAGATGCATCCTTTACATGAACAATAGGTTGGTCGTATGCAGGTTCAATTTTAACTGCAGTATGAACTTTTGAGGTTGTTGCTCCTCCAACCAATAGTGGAATTTGAAAGTTTTGATTTTTCATTTCCTTGGCTACGTTCACCATTTCTTCTAACGAAGGCGTAATTAAGCCACTCAGACCAATTATATCTACTTCTTGAGCAATAGCCTCTTTTAGTATTTTCTCTGTAGGAACCATTACGCCAAGATCGATAACCTCGTAGTTATTGCAACCTAAAATAACACCCACAATATTTTTCCCAATATCATGAACATCGCCTTTAACGGTTGCCATTAAAATTTTTCCATTGCTTGAAGAGGCTCCTGTAGTTGCTTTTTCTTCTTCGATAATTGGCTGAAGAATGGCCACAGCTTTTTTCATAACACGAGCAGTTTTCACCACTTGCGGTAAAAACATTTTTCCACTTCCAAAGAGGTCTCCAACCACATTCATACCATCCATTAATGGTTGCTCAATAATTTCAAGTGCTGTTGGATATTTATCTAAAGCTTCTTGTACATCAACATCTAAATAGTCGCTGATTCCTTTAACTAAGCAATGTGTTAACCTTTCTTCTAGTGTGCCTTCGCGCCAAGCGGCTAGTTTAACTTCGCCCTCTTCTTGCTTTACATTCTTTATCGTTTCGGCATAATCCACCAATCTATCGGTAGCGTCTGGTCGTTTATTAAACACGATATCATTCACATACTCCAGTAATTCTTTTGGAATGTCATCATAAACCTGAAGCATAGCAGGGTTTACAATTCCCATATCTAAACCTTCTTGAATGGCATGATATAAAAATACTGAATGAATGGCTTCGCGTACTACATTATTTCCTCTGAACGAAAATGATAGGTTGCTAATGCCACCACTAATGTGTACGTGCGGTAAATTTGCTTTAATCCATTTACATGATTCTATGAAATCTACAGCATAGTTATTATGCTCTTCGATACCTGTGGCTATGGCTAACACGTTAGGGTCGAAGATGATGTCTTGTGGTGGAAAGTTAACGACCTCGGTTAAGAGTTTGTAGGCTCTTCCACATATTTCTTTTCTGCGTTCTAAATTGTCGGCTTGTCCTTTTTCATCAAAGGCCATTACCACAACGGCTGCACCATATTTTTTAATGGTTTGAGCTTGTTCAATAAACTGCTCTTCTCCTTCTTTAAGGCTGATACTATTAACAACAGATTTTCCTTGAAGACATTTTAATCCTGCCTCTATTACTTCAAATTTAGAAGAATCCACCATCACTGGTACGCGAGAAACGTCGGGGTCGGACATGAGCATGTTAAGGAAGGTAACCATTTCCTCTTTGGCCTCTAACATGGCATCATCCATATTAACATCAACAATTTGAGCACCGTTTTCTACCTGATGACGTGCAATGTCAACTGCCTCTTCATATTTCTTTTCTTTGATAAGGCGCAAGAATTTTCTTGAACCTGCTACGTTACAGCGTTCTCCAATATTTACAAAGTTGGTGTCTTCGCGCAGTTGTAATGATTCTAATCCACTTAAGTTAGTTATTTTAGGAGCATCAACTTTTTGATGCACATCATATTTTTCAGAAACTTTTGCTAAGGCTGCAATATGTTCTGGTGTTGTTCCACAACATCCCCCTAGTATATTAACTTTACCATCTTCCAGCCATTTACTAATTAGCTCGGCCATTTCATCGGGCGATTGGTCGTATTCTCCAAACTGGTTTGGTAAACCTGCATTGGGGTGTGTACTCACATAAAATGGAGCTTTCTGTGCTAACTCAGTCACGTAAGGTTCTAATTCTTCGGCGCCTAATGAACAGTTTAAGCCAATACTTAAAATATCCATGTGAGAAACAGAGTCGATAAAAGCTTGAAGAGTTTGACCGGATAATGTTCTACCACTGGCATCGGTAATAGTACCCGAAATCATGATAGGTAATTTTGTGCCTAAAGCCACAAAAACTTCATCAATAGCCAATAGAGCCGCTTTGGCATTTAAGGTATCGAATACCGTTTCAATCATCAATAGGTCAGAACCTCCTTTAATCAAAGCTTCTACTTGTTGCTTATAAGCATCTTTCACCTCATCGAAAGTAGCAGCTCTAAAGCCTGGGTTATTTACATCAGGAGATAAAGACAAGGCTTTATTTAATGGACCAATAGAACCACAAACAAATCTTGGTTTTTCAGGAGTCTTTAGAGTGTACTCATCTGCAATTTCACGAGCAAGTTTTGCCGATTCGTAGTTGATATCCCACACAGCAGCTTCCATATCGTAATCTGCCTGAGAAATAGTGGTAGCATTAAAAGTATTGGTTTCAATAATATCGGAACCTGCTTCTAAATATTTAGCATGAATTTCTTTGATGATATGTGGTTGCGTTACCGAAAGTAGGTCGTTATTTCCTTTAATAGACATATGGTAGTCCTTAAAGCGTTCTCCTCTATAATCTTCTTCCTCTAACTTATAAGTTTGAATTAAACTTCCCATAGCGCCATCTAAAATAAGGATGCGCTCTTGAATCGCTTTGTATAATTTTTGTGTTCTATCCATATGCATATTTACTTCCAACATTAACTTATCAGTGGTGTTAATGTTCGCTCTGTCTTTATTAAAATATGACATTCGTCACATACTGGTGAAAAATGAGGTGCAAAAATAGCAAAAAATACTGGTTTCTTAGGGGTTAAGCACAGCTAAAAATGTTTAAAATATAAGGTAAGGCAATAGTTTTTTTATAGCTAAAGCTGAGTGGCTTGCTCATGTGGCTTGACTAGTCTACTCAGATCATCTGATTAAGCTACTCACATGGTTTGATTAGGCTACTCAGGTTATATGAGAATACTTATGGAGAAGTTGTTTGGTGTGATAACTTCAAATCTTTACTTTTACAATATGTTTTATGCGGAAATGCTTATATGATTAAACCTCCCAAAATATTTTTATATTTTCTGATTATTTTCTTTGCGTTAGGTACGCTTAGTTATTTTATTCCTGCTGTAGGATGGAAACTGGGCGATACAGGATTAACATTCCGATGGATTTCTTTGGAGCAGATTTTAAAAAGAGAGCAGCAGGCAGCGGATTCGTTGTTGGTGGCGAGTATAGATTCTGTTCGAATAGATTCAATAACAATAGAGGGTTTACCCCTTGTGGATAGTTTAGCTCAGGATACATTAGTCGTTGATAGCATATCAAGTATACCTCAATTGAAATATCCTGAAGAGTTTAGAGAAATGCTTTATGGATTTTATCAGAAGGTTTCTACAGCTAAGGATTCTAATAAAATCATTCGTATTCTTCATATGGGAGATTCTCAAATAGAAGGAGATAGGATTTCTAAATATTTAAGAGAGCGTTTTCAGCAAAAATTTCATGGTTCGGGGCCCGGGTTGGTTCCTTTGTACGACCCACAGAAACAGTTTCCGTCCGTATGGATAAAAAATGAAGGAGCATGGAGTGAGCATGTGGTCTATAATTATCCTAGATTAATTCAGGATAATCAGTACGGTATTATGGGCAAGGTTTCTAAAATAGATTCAGTAGGAGAGTCTACTGTTTTTATTGAGAGGTCGGGTTTAGCTATGCCTAAAGCTACTAGGTTTTACAAAACACGCTTATTCTTAAAAAGCATTCAGGAGCCATTAACTATCAATGCTTATTGGGGGCGCGATTTAATTAGTACGGACTCTTTGGCGGTAGATGAAAATATAACTGAGGTGAATTGGACTTTTGAGGAAGCTCCTAAGAAATTTTCATTAAGTTTTGAATCTAAAGAGAGTCCTCTGTTTTTAGGACTAAGCTTGGATAGTGTGAGCGGTGTGGCCTTGGATAATATATCGATGCGAGGACAATCGTCGCCACGACTGGATAAAACTAATCAGGAATTGTATCAATCGATGGCCGAATATATGAATATTGGCATGGTTGTTTTGCAATACGGAACCAATATGGTGCCAACGGTTACGGAGGAGTATGATTTCTATCGTATTACCTTCTATCGCCAACTGGAGATATTAAAAAGAACGATGCCTGGAGTTCCTGTGGTAGTTGTTGGTGTTGGAGATGTAGCCAAGCTGTCGGCAGGTAAAGTAGAATCTTATCATCATATCGTAAAAATTAAAGAAGCTCAGAAGCAAGCAGCTTTTAAGGCTGGTTTTGCATTTTTCGATTTGTTTGAGGTAATGGGAGGTGAAGGCTCGATGATTACTTGGGTGAATGGGGACCCTAAGTTGGCCATGTCTGATTATACCCATTTTAATAAACCCGGAGGAAAGAAAGTAGCACAATGGATTTTCGATGCCATCATGAGTGAATTTAATAATTATCAGGAAGCAGAGAAGGATTCTATTATTGTTAAATCTCAAAAGTAACATTTATACGTTCAACCAGTATAATACCTATCTTTACATCATTTTAAAGCTAATAATCTCGCTTGGAACAGCTCATTTCTATATTAAAGTATGACCCGGATGCTGGTTTTGTTTTTACACATTATCTGTTTTGGCTTTTCTATGGAGTGGTTTTGTTAGGGAATGCTATTTTGTATAAAAAGAGTGTGTTACGAAATGCTTTTTTGTTTTTAGCGAGTATCTTTTTTTATTATAAAGCAGGAGGTTATTATTTTTTCTTGTTGTTGTTTTCAACATTGGTTGATTATAGTATTGGCTTAGGAATTGGTCATGCCCATAAAAAAACGACACGGAAGGTGCTATTGATATTAAGCCTCATGGTTAATTTAGGGGTGCTAGCTTATTTCAAATACAGTTATTTTATTGCGGATATTATCCATCAGACTTTAGATGTAAACATAGAAGTAGTTAACTATTTTACGGTATTTACTAATGCTTTATTTAATACAGAAATTGATGCTGCTCGAATTATCTTACCCGTAGGAATATCATTTTTTACCTTTCAAACCATTAGCTATTCAGTAGATGTTTATCGAGGTAGGATAGAGCCTGTTAAGAATATATTAGATTTTGGCTTTTATGTATCATTCTTTCCCCAGTTAGTGGCTGGGCCAATTGTCAGGGCGTGGGAATTTATTCCTCAATTGCATCAAAAATATGCCTTGTCGGAAAAGCGATTTTGGTGGGCTGTATGGCTTATCATGGGCGGCTTGTTTAAAAAGATGGTCATCTCCGATTATCTATCGGTCAATTTAGTAGATAGAGTATTTGATGCACCCATGATGTATAGCGGTGTGGAGTTATTGATGGGGGCTTATGCCTACGCTTTGCAAATTTATTGCGACTTTTCTGGTTATACCGACATTGCCATTGGTGTGGCTTTAATACTCGGTTTTAAATTACCAAATAATTTTAATTTGCCATACGTAGCTACATCTGTAACTGACTTTTGGAGGCGCTGGCATATCTCATTATCCTCGTGGTTAAGAGATTATTTATATATCCCGTTAGGGGGTAGTCGAAAAGGAACAGTTCGGAGAGGAGTTAATTTAATGATAACCATGTTGCTTGGCGGATTATGGCACGGAGCAGGATGGTTGTTTATTATTTGGGGAGTGCTTCATGGATTAGCTTTACTTATTGAAAAGGTGTTGTTCGGAATGTTTAAAAAAGCAGGATTAAGAGTGCCTAAGTTTATTGGGTTTCTTATAACATTTCATTTTATTGTACTTACCTGGATTGTATTCCGATCGCCAGATTTAGAAACTTTACAATTGTTCTTTATTCGTTTAAAAACCGCATTCTCGTTATACGATTTAAAGCTTTTGTTCGATTCGTATTCTAATGTGTTAATAGTCTTGTTTATAGGGTTTATGTTGCATTGGCTTCCTTCTGAATTAGAAAGGTTAATTAAAATCAAACTAATTAAGGCTAATATTGTTATAAAGATGATATTAGTTATTGCTTTTGGTGTAATTATTTATCAATTTAGCCTAATGGATATAAAACCATTTATTTATTTTAGGTTTTAGTTCATTTTCATTGTCTTTTCTTTAAAACCTTTTTTCTTTGTCAACTTAGATACGAAAAAAGGATTCCTTTAGTTTAATGTAAATTTCAAATGCTTGAAATAGTGCATTTGGTACCGTGTTTTTGAAACTGTGATATAGCTTTCAAAATCCATTGTCTTGTGTCTGGATTTATTTATCTCGATACTAATTATTTTAATATTATGAGATCACGATTTATATATTTTGCTTTTTGCATGCTTGTGTTTCCGTTGGTTTTAACGGCGCAGCATCATTTCTTTCGACAGTATTCATTAGAAGAAGGATTGCCACAATCTGAGGTGAACGATATTGCTGAGGATCAGTTTGGATACCTATGGTTGGGGACCAATGGAGGTGGTTTGTGTAGATTTAATGGTGTAGAGTTTGAAATATTCACCAAAAAACATGGCTTACTCGAAGATTTGGTCATGGGGCTTTATAGTGATAATAATTACGACTTATGGATTGGGTCGCCTAAGGGCATTGTGAAATATGATGGGGAAAATTATCATCCATATTTAAAATCAGATACGGCCCTATTTCAGGATAGAATACAATTTTTAGAAACAGTAGATGGATCGGTTTGGGCATTGGCTAGAGCAGTTACAGGCAAGCGTGTGATTTATCAGTTTCTTAATGGTGAGGTCGTCAACTTTACCGATCAAAACCCCGAGATATTTAAAGATCAAAAGATATTTTTTATGTCGCAGGCTGGGCCTCGAAAAGTTATGATATCTACAAGTGCTGGTGTTTGCGAAATAGAAAATGGTAAAATAAACGAGTCTAAAATTAAGGATGAATACGGACTGAAAGATCATATTATCGTGCCTTTATTGCAAGATAAATACAGAAATCAATGGGTGTTATCTTTTGATAAAAAAGGACTTTCGCAGGAACTTTTACAATTAAGTTTAGATGGAGAAACAAAGAAAGTCAATTGGCCAAATAATATGCCTTTGGATAAGGTTTTTAGAGTTTATGAAGATAGAGATGGCGGCGTGTGGGTGGCTGTTGCATCAGGAGGAATTGTGTATTTTAAAGATAACGAACCAACCATTTTTAACAAAGCCAATGGATTAAAAACGTCATTAGTAACTTCGTTTGGTGAGGATAGAGAAGGGAATATGTGGTTTGGAACAAGTGGTTCTGGTCTGTTTAAATATGGCGGTGATAAATTTGTTTCTTTTAATGAAGATAGCGGATTAGGGGGTAATATTATACGAAGTATTTTTCAAGCTCGTAATGGACATATATACTTAGGAGATGATAGTAATACTTTGTCGGTATATGATGGAAATAGAGTTAAGCAACTAGAAGCCTCGAAAGACAAAAATATTGGGCAAACAAGAAAAATGTTGAGCCTTCCAAACGGAAACATCTTGTTGGCAACACTTTCTGGCCTTTATGAATATGACTATAAAAAGTTTACCCGAGTTGGTGATAAGTATGGTTTTGCTAATAAAGTTCCTGTAATAGATATGCTGAAACAGGGTGATGCTATATATTTTGCTGTTTATGGAGCAGGTTTACTCAAGTATACTATTGGCGGTAAAAAGGAATGGTTTAAACCAAGTAACTCAGGCTTGAAGTCCTCGTTTATCACCAATTTATTCACCGATTCTAAAAAGAATTTATGGATATCTACAACCAAAGGTGTTTATAAGTATGATCATGAATCTTTTGTACATTTTACGGATAATGATCAATTAAATTCCGCATGGGTGTTGCAAACAGCTGAGGATAAAATGGGTAACCTGTGGTTTGCCACATTTACAGGCGGTTTAAATAGATACGATGGAGAGCGTTTTACTTTTTACGATTCATCGAATGGTGTAAGGTCAGATAATATTTATTCCGTCATTGCCGATAATGAAGGAAATATTTGGGCAGGAACACAGAATGGAGTTGACAAACTAACTATCGATCAGAGTGGGAAAGTGATTTCTATTCAAAACTTTGATAAAGATGATGGTTTTATTGGAATTGAAAATAATGGGGGCTGTAACTTATTGGATAAAGATGGAAGATTATGGTTTGGTACTATTAATGGAGCCATGATGTATAATCCTGCAGCTGAGCGCACCAATTATCTGGAACCGCCCGTTTATCTGCGAAAGGTTTTATTGAATTTTGATAAACCAAATTGGGAATCAGATTCCCTTAAGGCGGAATATGATTCTATAAGTCCATGGTTCTCATTGCCCGAAAATCTTAGCTTACCGCACGATAAAAACCATTTGGCCTTTGTGTTTGATGCCTTAAGTTATATGGTTCCTGAAAAAACAAAATACAAATGGAAGTTAGAACCCATCGAAAATAACTGGTCACCTGAGAATGATTTTAACATGGCTTTTTATCCTGCCTTGAGTCCTGGAAGTTATACTTTTAAAGCAATTGCTTGTAATAATGATGGTGTTTGGAATGAGGAAGGAGTTTCTTACTCGTTTGAGATTAGGCCTGCTTGGTATCAGTATGTGGTGTTAAGGATTATTGTGTTAATTTTACTTATTGGCGGTGCTTATTTATTAATCAGAATACGCATTGGGAAAGAAAAGTCTTTAAAGTTTGAGCTAGAAACCAAACTCAGTCAAAAGGAGTTAGAGATTGAGAAGCATCAGACAGAGATAAGTGCGCAAACCAATGTTCTGCTCGAACAGAAGTTACAGCTGGAGGAACAAGCCATGTCTTTGCAAGCAGCCAATAACGATTTAGAGCGTTTAACAAGTATTGGTCAATTAGTTACCTCCAATCTTTCTGAGGAACGAATTTCGGAGTTGTTATATCATTCTGTTTCTAAGGTGATGAGTACCGATATTTTTTCGGTTGGGATGTTTAATGCCAACGAAAAATCCATCGATTTTACATACGCTTATATCATAAATGAACGTCAACCTTTTGTACGATATCTGATAGAAGATAAGGAGCGTTTGGCTGTTTATTCATTTACACATGATAGAGATATTTTTATCAATGATTTTTATAACGAATACAAACATTATATCACTCAAATTCGCCCAGTGCCAACAGGAGCAGAGTCTGAATCGGTTATTTATGTTCCATTAAAAACGGCCAACGAAATTATTGGAGTTATCTCGGTTCAGAGTTTAAAAAAGAACGCTTATACGCATTATCATCTTAACTTTATTAAGAACATTGCTAATTATGCTTCTATCGCATTTGAAAATGCATCTAAATATCAAACCTTAGTTCAAGAGCAAAGAGATCTGCAGGATAAACATGAAGATATTTTGGGAGAGAAGGATATGTTAGATAAGCAGAAGAAGGAATTAGAGGAGTTAAATATTGAAAAAAATCAATTGTTCGCGCTGTTTGTAAAAGGAATGCAGGAGCCTTTGAATGCAGCTATTGGAAAGATGCAAGGTTTTATGCAGGATCCTGTAAATCAGTGTTCTGGTGATCAAAAGCAATTTTTAAGTAATATGCTAGCGATACTGCAACAGCAAAATGAAGTGGTGAGTAAGGTTTTAGAGGTTAAAAATATTGACAATGAGGATTTTGATTATGAGGCACATCGTTTCGAAATTCTTCCCGTGATAAATGGGGTTTTGGATAATTTAAGACCCAGAGCTGATGAGAAAAGCATCAACATAAATCTAAGTGCGAAAGATATTGCGGTTGAGTTAGATATGAATCTTTTGGTGAAGATTATGGAGAACTTGGTATCTAACGCAATTCGATACTCTCCTAAGGAATCAGTAATACAACTTATTGTGCTAGAGATAGGAGATAAAGTAAGGATTGAAGTGCATGATAAAGGGCCTGGATTTACCGAGGAACAAAAGGAACGTATCTTTGAAAAGTATAGTACATTGGAGGCTTTTGAAGAGCATGAGGTGCCAAGTTCCGGATTAGGATTGTATATCGTTAAAAAGTATGTCGATGTAATGAATGGCAGTATTCGCTGCGAAAGTGTCAGTGGATTTGGTGCTTCGTTTATAATGGAGTTTCCCAAAGCCTAAGTTTTTATAATTGGCAGAGTTTTTGAGAATGACTTCAGTAAGTAAATTTTTAAAAAGATAAATGATGGGTTTAATAATCATATTTGTAGGATTTATGCTGTTGAGTTGGATTGTAAGCTCACGGTTAAAATCAAAATTTAAAAAGTATTCGCGCATTCCTTTAGGACATGGAATGACAGGTAGAGATGTTGCTGAAAAAATGCTTCGAGACAACAATATACATGATGTGCGTGTAGTTTCGGTTCGAGGACAGTTGACAGATCACTATAATCCGACCAATAAAACGGTTAATCTGAGTCCTGAGGTTTATGCAGGGCAAGGTGTTTCTGCTGCAGCAGTGGCGGCACATGAATGTGGTCATGCGGTTCAGCATGCCGAAGGGTACGCACCTTTGGAGATGAGGTCGGCACTTGTACCTATTCAAAATGTAAGTTCAAGAGTATTGAATATCATGTTTATGGTAATGATTTTTGGAGGTATGATGCTTCCAGGTATTTTGCCTTACGACTTAGCCATGCAAATTATAATAGGCTGTTATGCTGTTTTTACTTTGTTTGCTTTTATTACACTTCCTGTAGAAATTAATGCAACACAGCGTGCTTTAGTTTGGTTGGATGATAGTGGAGTTGCAAGGGGTGAGGTTCATGATCAAGCTAAAGATGCACTTAAGTGGGCAGCTTATACCTATGTAGTTGCAGCTTTATCTGCATTAGTAACATTGCTATATTACATATTGCGATATGTAGGCAGTGGTGATTAATTATGTAGGATAATATAATATATAACCTCTTTTCTAAGTTTATAGGAAGGAGGTTTTTTTATTCCATCAAAAAAGGGCATAAAAAAACTTCCAATTAATCAATAAAAGGAAGTTTTAAATGTGTGAGTCTTGTTTCTCGCATTCAACCTGGTCGGTTTTTTTATGATGCGGTAACTTGATTGTTTGATGCATACGATAACTTTCCTTGGTTAATCATTGAAATAACATAATTCATTCCTTTCTTCTGAGAAATTTTTAAATTCTTAAAAATCTCACCAATGTGAACTTGTTGCTTTTTAGATACAAAAGAAATAATTTCCGTTTCTAACGTTGAGGTCTCTTTCTCCATCATAACATTTCTAGTTTAAAGGTTAATAAAATATACTTCAATACTTATATCAATTATGAAGCCAAAAATCATTTTTTGAAACCATTTTTTAAACATTTATATAAAATGGTCCATATTTTAATTTAACTATGATTAAACGAATAATGTTTCAATAATTAGGATGAAATTTTTAAAGCTTTGAGTAAATAATTAGAATCGATGATAAACGAGTTATTTAAACTGAAAATTGAGTTGAAACAATTATTTTTCTAGGTAATTAGATAGCAAAGTAGTTTTTATTTTAATGTCTTCAGTAATTGCATTTACTGATATGGTTGCACCAGAAATAGTGTCGACCTCTTTACCTACTTCTAAATTTTTTTTGCTACTGTAGCCCCTATATTGTTTTAGCCACCCTTTAGCCATTACCTCATGACCGTGTGTGGCAGCGTAGTTAAAAATTTTTACAAAAGTAACCTGGCCCGTTTTATCAAAAAATATAAAGTAATCAAAGTATTCCGAAGGACCTTTATTTTCGCTAGAGATAGCACATCCGCCTGCTCGGCAACTATTAACTCTTCCTATGTATACAAAACTCTCATTTGAACCATTAAGCTCATAGAACTTACCTTTGTAATACGCTTCCGTTAGTTTAATTTCAGTTAATGCACTGGTGTCAGAACTAAGTTGTTTTTCTAGCTCTTTGATGAGTGACCTATGGCTATAGTTAATTTCTAAATCGCCAGCTGTAATATAAGATGATGTAAAATTAAATGCTAGTAACAGTACTAAAAGTATTTTTTTATTCATGCGTTTAAATTTTACTTTTCAAACGAAAAGAACTTGCTCAAGTTAATATCCCTTGAGCAAGTATTGTGTAAATTATATTTTAGATGTTAAAACATTAAGCCAAATCCTGCATTGAAGGTAGTTTTTGCTTTATCATCTGCATCTGTTTTTACAAACTGTAAATCTGTTTTAAAAGCTGCATTGGGCGCCACTTTCCATGTTAAACCTGTTGTGATTACGTTGGCAGCATATGATTTGTTGCGCTCAATTCCTTCTTCTAAAGTTTTCTGAGTATCATAACTTTCTAGTCTAACAAAAGGTATTAATTGTGTTTTTACCTGACTCATGCTTCGGAATACATTATAACCTACCTCTGCATAATAGCCAATCATTGATTTACCTAAATCATTATTAACACCATCTTTACCCGTAAATTCGTTGTAAGCTTTAGTATTACCTAAACTATTGTAATAAAGCTGTCCTTTAAGTTGAAATCCGCTGTTTGAATATCTGAAATCGGCACCAATCATATTGATACTTACTACAGATGAATCAGCAGCAGCAATAGCAGCAGCGTCGTTTTTATCCAAACCATCATACATCGTACTTTGTGATTTTCCGAAATACCCTGATAAACCGATGTTTAATCCTCTGATTCCAAAATATTCTACTTTGGCAGCAAGGTTAGGCGAACTGATGTATGATTCTGCACCTTTTTGTCGCCCTTTTCTTAAACCATCTTTACCTCGAAATTTACCACCTTCATCATAACCATTAAAACCGTTCATGATATAGGCTTGATACCTAAGGCTAGCTGGAGCTATGTTTCCAGTAAAACCAACCCCAATTTCTCTCCAAGTTGTAGGAGCAATTAATTTATCAATATGTGGACGTTCTACTCCGTTAAATGTGTTTGGTTCATGATATTCGTTGATGATTCCCATAGGAGCTAAAAGCAAACCTCCTCTAAGATTCAATGAGTTGTTTATTTTGTATTGTAAAAAAGCCTGCTCTATATAAACCTCGCTTACATGCTCAAATTCTACTTCTGTAATAAACTGTGTGCGCTCGTTAAATTGGTATCCAAATAGCAGAACAATTCGATGAACATCAAGTAAACCATTGCTTTTTACATCAGAATCTAATGCTTGATTGTAGTGAACTTCGCCATATCCTCCAATGGTTAAATTTCCATCCGTCCTTAATAATCTTTCGGCAGTGTTAAAGTATTGGTTGTCTTGATTACTAGATTGTGTCTGTGCATTAGAGATAAGACTGCATGCTAAAAGAGCAATAAAAAGGTAAAGTGTTTTCATTTTATATTTATTAAATTATATTTTTTCGGCTAGCGTGTTCTTGTATAAAATCAATACAAACGTATGCCTAATAGCGCGGGCGGGAAATACCTATTATTAGGTATATAATTGCTTAATAGTAGAATTAATTTACGAAATGTTCTAAAAGAGGCTTTGATGTTAGTGTTTAAGTTGCAGTAGGATAGGTGTTTATGGTGTGCGGTATTCGTTTGGTAGTAGCCATTATGCTATCCCTACAAGTAATGAGTGAGAACTGGATAGATGTAGTAGTATATAGAAGAAAAAGCCTACTGATATGCTAGACTTTTGTTCTTTTTGCGATGTTAAGAATTTACGGTTCTCGGTTAAAACCCAAAGTTTAATCCAAAAACAAACATCTTATCGTCATTTAAATAAGGTTCAGGAGTATATATTTCTGTATCCTCTCCAGAGAATTGGTAGGATTCTATCTCGGTAAATATGTATGCGTCATTGATGATTTGGTACAACAACCTAAGCTTAAGTGCGCTCTTTCTATATCTTTCTTCAACTAAAAACGGATACCCTTTTCTGTCGTCACCCCATAGGTTGGTAATCTCTCCACTTTCTTCTAGTTCTTTCTGGTTGTCTTTCCCTTTTCTAAAGTAGGTGTAAGATAATTTAATATCTAAACCTTTAATGGGTTTGTATCTGGCAGATAGAAAATATTCTTCTGCATTATCCTTGAGGTAATTTCCCATCATATACTTATTGCTTTCGTAGGTTAATGAAGGAATAAAATGGGTATAGGTAAAAGGATTGGTTCTGGTGTATTCAAAAGTAGTACTTAAGTTGGGCAGTATATCGGTAACCCGTCCGCCAACTTTAAAACTGATATGATTAGAATGCTCGTCTTCGTCAAACATCTTTGAAATAGATATTTCATCGATAAATAAGCTGGTGTACAGGTGAACGTTTTTAATTTGACGACTACTGATATCAAAATACATTTGAGTATTGTGGCCTGCACTATTTCGTGAGCCATTATAAGAGTGGTCTACCGATTTGTAAAAAAGTACTGGGATAAAGAATGCCGCATTAACATTACCATCACTATAAATAATACTGTTTCCGATGGAGAAATTTAGTTTTTTCCAAGGCTTGAAAGTAAAGAGGTTGGCAGCAATAAACTTGTTGGTGAATACTCTGCGGGTATCTTCATATAAATTGTATGATCTGCTACTGTCCTCCACCTCGGAAGCTAACCAGCCATGCGTATAGTTGAGTTCGAACCAATCAATAGGTTTAAGGTTAAATTTAAACTGGGCAAAACTAGGTGTACGACCCGACATAATATTAGAGCCATTGTAATTGTTTCCCCACGTATAATGATCCTTAACAATACCAACGCTACCACTTTTCCAGTTGTAAATAATTCCACCTCTGGCTTCGCTATAATCTTTGCTATCTGCACCTAATTTATAAACGGCTCCAGTGTGTTGGGTTATGTATTGCGGACCACCTAGAGCTTCGCTTTCGTAATTGTCGCGTAGGCTACCATAAAAGGATAAGTTTTTACCAATATAACCGAAAAACTCAGCTCCGTTCCATCGATGTTGCACAAAGCCATTCGAGTTGTAATATCCTCTTCCACCAGCAATGGCATTTACCGAAAATTTAAAAGTTGAGTCACTATGGTAAAAAATATCAAATCGCTTTTTAAAATCCTTGCCAACCTTAAGTTCTTTGTTGAAATCTTTTAGGTAAAAATCAACCTCCTCTTTTTGCCTTTGAGTAAGGGAATTGTTGACTTTAGCTTGTGCTAAGAATTCTGCAATCTGCATTCTTGAGTATGGCTTTACGCAAGTATTCACGTCAATAATACCCTTGTTGGCCAGTTCGTCAATAAAGTCATAAACAACTTCATTATCTAAATGATAAGGTACGTGTTGCGCATGAACAAGGTGAGTTGAAAGAATGAGGTTAATTAATAAAAGAATTAAAACTTTCAATTTTAATTGAATCATTATATGAGGTTTAGGAGAATCTAAAATTAAGCTTTGTTTTTAAGTACTTTTCTGTAAGTGTCAAGTAATCTTTCTGAGATAAATTCAACATCCATATACTTTACTTTTTCGCGACCATTCGTTCTTTTGCCAAAGTGCAAGGCTGTTTCTAAAGCATTGGCTATTTCTTCGGGGTCGCTTTCAACAATAAAGCAGCCATCCACATCTTTGGTTATTTCAGCTACATCACCAACATCGGTTGAAACGATGGGCAGTGAACAGGCCATAGCCTCTTTAACCACACTTGGAGAACCTTCCCATTTTGAGGTAAGCAACAATACATCCGCTGCATAATAATAAGAAGGAACTTTATCAATCTCAATATTATTGACAATGGTTAGCTCTATGTCTTCCGTTTCTATATGTGTAAAAGCTTCTCTGGCTAGCGCAAAGTTTTTCTCTTTTCTTTCTGGGTCAGATACCCATAGCACATGGGCTGAAGAATTAAAACTCGCTTGACGACGTGCAATTTCCCTATCGATAGGTCGAAAGCGTCTGAAATTAATGCCGTTGGGTATGATGTTGGACTTAGGTATTCGCAGTGTAGCGTGCATTTTTGGCGACTTTACAATAGTAAAGTCCCAGAATATTTTAGCAAAATATCGAGTGATTCTAGCGGCAGTTTTTTCCAACCTAAAATCGGAACCCATGATAGATACTATTAACGGTCTTTTACCCGCAAAGGCAGCGGTGAAACCCGAATAGCCGAATTGAGCATGTACTAAATCAAAGTCTCTTTCCTCAATAAACTTTTTGAGTTTCTTAATGTGTGATATATAACAAAAAAATCCTTCTCCAGTGATGTCGTAATACTCAATCTCCGCTCCTGTTTTTTGAAGCGATTTACCTTGTGTTTTAACAAGATGAGTCCTAGCCATAAGTCCTTGGCTACTATATACAAAAAGAATTTTTAATTTGCTGAAATCCACCGCGCGACAATTAGATAATTGTAAAAGTAACTAATTTACTCACAAAATAAGGGATTATTAGGTAATTGAAGCTTATAAATCCATAAAAGTCAATTATCATAAAATGAATAATGCTTTTTGAACTATTGATGCATATCATACAAATAAAACAAAACTTGAAACTAAAAAAAACTCCTATCGTAACTATTTTGTGTTGTAACAAATAAACTTAAATAAAGTGATATATGAGAAGACTTATACTTAGTTTAATAAGCATTGTATTTTGTGTGTATGGAGTAGCGCAAGAAATTGCTACGGAAAGCGAAAAAACATTTAGTGGTTTTAATAATATCATAATTAACTCAGATTTTTGTGCCCTGACAATTAATAAGTCAGAAAGTGCAGATACTGGTTTTAATGGTGTAATTAAATCGGCAGAAAATAGGGAAGCCTACAAGTTTGAATTTTTAGAGGAAGAAGGAACCTTAAAAATAAATGTGATAAAGCCAGAGCAATGGAAATCGCACTGGGGTGAGATTAAGTTAACTGTACCTACTGGTGTGGCTATAGAAGTTACTAGTCAGTCGGGTAAAACGGTTGCTGAAAATTTATCAGGTGTGAGCATTAAAGTGGTATCCAGATCGGGGCATGTGGTATTAAAAAATATTGAAGGGAGTGTATCTTCCACTTCACCAGCAGGAGACTTAACGGTTAATGAATTTCAAGGAGACTTAAAATCCAGAACAAAATCAGGTGCAGTTATAATTAATAATCTGGCAGGTAATGCGGATGTTGGATGTGCTAAAGGAACCTTGGTAGTTAATCATGTAAAAGGAAATCTTGTACTAGATGGAGGTGAAGGCAATATGGAAGTGGAGAATGTAGAAGGTGAAATTTCTTTGAAATCAACCAACGGAGATACCAAATTATCGATTGCTACAGGCAACATTATTTGTCGAAGCTTTAATGGCGACATCAAGCTTTTTAATACCAATGGAAGCTATAAGGTGCAATCATCTACGGGTAATATAACAGGAACGCGTGTTCAGTTTACAGCATCTTCTTCTTTTACTTCTACCGAAGGAAATATTAAAATGCAGATGAACACTAAGAAGGATTTGGCCTTTGTATTAAAGTCGAACAACTCATATTTAAGAGCTATGGGTAAATCGAAAAAGAAATCGCTTAAAGTAGGAAAAGGAAGTATAGTAATTACAGGCACCAGTACTTCTGGAAGTCAGGCTTACTATTAAAGTATAACTCTATGTATGGTAACTAGAGAAGAAAAGGGCTCACATCGTAAAAAAATGTGAGCCCTTTCGTTTGTCTTGTTTTTAACTTTTTAGTTGTTCCCTAATATCATTGGCAATCCATCTTTTCCAGAGCCAATAACCACTACTTTCGAATTTTGTGATTCAGCTAATTTTAAAGTAGCATCAATACCTTTTTGCTTAAGGATGTTAGCTGATAAACTAGCACTAATAATTCGGTTATAATTAGCAATACCTTCTGCCTCAATTGATCTTCTTTCCGCCTCACTGCGTTCCTTATCCAATTTAAATTGATAAGCTAAAGCTTCCTGCTCTTGCTGCAATTTATTTTCAATAGCCGCCTTGATTTGGGCAGGTAATTGAATAGAGCGAATTAATAAAGCTCTAAGTTCAATGTTATTGTCTTTAAGAACTTGTGACGCTTCAGAAGCAATTAAATCTTCCACTTCAGCACGCTTGGTCGAGAAAAGCTCCTCGGCAGTATACCTACCAGTTACACTGCGCACCACAGAACGAATTTCTGGGATAACCAGTACATTGATATAATCTTTCCCAAATTTCTGATGTAGAGGTCCAATTTTGTTGTAGATAGGATTAAAACGAACGGTGATATCCATATTAATTGACATACTGTTTTTATCCAACACGTCCATGGTTTCTTCACGGGTTTGTTCCTTAACTATGTATACGATCATTTGGTTCCAAGGAGCAATCACTGTTAATCCAGCAGCTTTAATGTTATCAACATCTAAACCCATAGTATAAGGTTTAAATACAACACCTCTTTCGCCTGGTTGTAAAATGTGAAACATACGGCTGCTAAAAATGACAAGAAGTACAATGGCACCTATAAATAGTCCTAAAATGATGGGTGATACTTTGTTGTTCATAGTTCAAATATTTAATAATGTTGTTTACGATGTTAAATCTACAAAATATAATTAAGGGAGTTGGTTCTTGTTTTGTTTATCTTCGTTCAGAATTTTTTAATCAGGAAAAGTAATGCAACAAATTAAAGGGTATTTACTGATTTTAGCTTCGGTTATTTCGTTTGCACTTATGTCTGCTTTGGTAAAAATGATACCGCAAGTAGACTCTACAGTAACTACGTTTACGCGTTTTGCCGTGGGAGTGGGCATACTAGGTATTTTGGCCATGACAGGGCGTATTAAACTCAATTTTGTGAATAGTCCTTTGTTGCTGTTGCGAGGTTTTACGGGAGGATTAGCGGTATTTATGTTGTACTATTCTATTGTACATTTAGGCGTAGGTAAGGCCACTGTTATAGTTTATTCGTATCCAGTTTTTGCTACACTTTTTAGTGTGTTGTTCTTTAAAGAGAAGGTCCGACTTGTGCAATGGGTATTTGTGTTGATGGCATTTGGTGGTATTTTTCTTCTCTCGGTAAAATCAGGGATGAAGTTTAGTGAAGTATCCAAATATGAATTAATAGCATTGGCCAGTTCTTTACTATCTGCCGTCTCTGTTGTGTTGGTTAAAAAGTTGCACAATACTGATTCTTCGTATGCCATTTTTTTTGCACAAAGTATTATTGGCTTTTGGCTGTTTTTGTTTCCTTCTACGGCTGCGTCGCAGCAAAGTGATATGTCAATAGCAGTAATTTTAATAGCGTTAGGTGTTGTTTCTGCCATTGGACAGTTGGTAATGACTGAAGGTTATAAATATGTACCTGTTTCACGAGGGTCGTCAATGCATATGATGGTGCCTGTGCTGAATATTATATTGGGTTACTTATTTTTTGATGAGGTGCTAAGTGTAAGAGAATTAAGTGGAGCAGCTCTTGTGGTGCTTGCTTGTGTGGGTGTGATATCTACAAAGTCTATCAGGTTTAAGTTTTTTAAGCCTTGGTAGGAGTGGAGTATTAGCCCAGACTTAAGGGCATAAAAAAAGTCCTTACCTTAATAAACTGTCACCCTTCCATCGGAGTGACCTACTTTTATCTGGTAAAAACCTTTCGTTTACATTACAAATGTATAGCTATTGCATTAACTCAAGGTTAAAGTCGCGTTAAGTAATTTTTAAATCATGACCATTTATGTGTTTAGGATGATTTTAATATTCGATAAATGAGACTTAATATGAAACGATTTTCAAAAATCAAAAAAAGCTTTACCAAACTTAAGGGCATAAAAAAAGTTCTTACCATAATAAACTGTTACCCTTCCTTTGGGGTAACCTACTTTTATTGGGTAAAAACCTTTTGTTTCTGATGCTAAAGTATAGTAGCTACTTTAATTGAATTTAACCTAGATGTTAAGAAACGGATAAAGTTAAAGGTTTGGCCTCTTTTATAGGTTTAGTGTCATTATAACATTGTCAATATATTCGCCATTTTCTGTTTTGATAAATTTGTTTTGCCTTCCATTTTCTATGAAACCAAACTTTTTGTAAAGATGGATTGCACCTATGTTGTTACTAAATGTTTGAAGCCATAAAACTTCTATCGCAGGATTTTTAGTGCTCCATTCTTTAATGGTGTTTATCATGAGCGCTCCAATGCCTTGATTTTGCCAATCTTGGTGAATTCCCATTCCAACATGTACAGTATGATTCAACATCTTTCGTTTTTGAGCGGTGAGGTCAATGTTTCCGATAATAGTTCCATGACTTTCTGCTACAAGTAAAAGACTATTTTCGTTGTTTATGAAATCTTTAATCCATTCCTCGCGCTCCTTGATTGTAGGTTTAAATTCGCTTTCTGTTAATGGAATAAAACCATTTTTTAGGTAGGATTTTGCACATTCTATTAGTTGAGTTGCATCTTCAGGTTCAGCTTCTCTAATTGTAATCTGATTTTCTTGTTTTGTTTTGTGTATGCTTGTTGCAATTTTCATTTTCTAAAGGGTGTTTTTATTGTTGCCAGTATTAATAACCTGAGTTAAATTAAAATTAAAGAGCTCAGATTTTCTTAGATGATTGATTTACAATGCAAATTTGATAAGCATAGCGAGCTATGGTGAGAAAATTTAAAGTAGTAAATTGATTATGTAAGAAAAAACAATGTTGTTTCACTAAAAAAACATCAATTTTCATCGTCATATTAGTTTGTCTTAGCCCGCTGCGTCTTCACTAACATTCCTTGAAACTTTATATTTATAAGTGATCTGAGCCAATAATTTTATGTCGAACTCAGGTTAGTATATACATACTGGCAAATAGTAGCCATTAGCTACTGGATGTTATACCAATAGCTAACAGCAAATAACTAATTACTTTTTATACTTGAGTGTTTTTCCATTTGCCTCTTTTAAATAAGATAAAGGCAATGCTGGTCATGGTTACTTCGGCAATAATGATTGCTAAAAATGCACCTTGATAACCAAGCGATGTGTAGGTTGCGAGTACGTAAGCAGTGGGAATTTCAATCATCCAAAAGGCCACCAAGTTTATTTTGGTAGGTGTTTTAGTGTCGCCAGCTCCGTTAAAAGACTGTACCAACACCATTCCTAAACCATATGATATAAAACCAAAACTTACTATTCTTAAACACTGACTCCCTATTTTAATAATGTTTGGCTCTTGCGTAAAAAGCTCAATAAAAAAAGTAGGCCAAGCAATAAATATAGTACTGATTAATCCTAAGAATATCATATTTACTTTGGCTGTAAACCATACCGATTTTTCGGCTCTTTCAGGATGTTTAGCACCCAGATTTTGCCCTACCAGAGTAGATGCAGCATTGCTTAATCCCCATGAGGGAAGCAGAACGAAAATGATAATTCTAATGGCAATGGTATATCCAGCCACGGCCTCGCTACCAAAGCTTGAAACTATGCGAACCAAACCTATCCAGCTGGCTGTAGCAATCAACGATTGAAATATTCCGCCAGAAGCGATGTTCAGTACCTTCCATATTCTTTTCCATTCAAACCTAAGTTTGTTTTTAAGAAGTTTAACTCGGGCAGAACCTTTAAATAGAATATAAAACTGAACCAATACGGCTACACCGCGACCAATATTAGTAGCCCAAGCTGCACCTTCGATACCTAGTTCTGGGAATGGTCCTAATCCTAGAATTAAAACAGGGTCTAAGATGATATTTAAGCCATTGGCAATCACCAATATTTTAAGCGAAATAGCAGCGTCTCCTGCTCCTCTAAAAATAGCATTGTTAGTAAAAATGAGCATGATTACCACATTGCCAGCCAGCATAATAGTAGCATATCCTCCAAAGTCTTCAATTAAGGTATTGGATGCTCCCATGAGTTGCAATATCTGTCTGGAGAAAATAGCGCCAGGAACCGCAATTAGCAATGATATGATAATACCTGCTGTAATGGCTTGCCAAGCGATATGAGCCGCTCTTACAGGTCTCTTTTCTCCAATTCGGCGTGCTACTAGGGCGGTTGTTGCCATACTTAAACCAAAAGCGATGGAATAAACGATGGTGATGATCGATTCTGTAATTCCAACGGAGGCAACCGCATCGGCACCTAATTTAGAAACAAAGTAGATGTCTACAATGGCAAAGATCGATTCCATCACCATTTCTAACACCATGGGGATGGCCAGTAAAAAGATGGCTTTGCTGAGTTTAATTTGCGTGTAATCGTGGGAGGTGCCCATTAAGGCTTCCCAAATATTTTTGCAAAGAGAAAGGAATCTTTGCGATAAGTTATGCTGTTGTTGAGTTGTTTTTATTTCAGTCATTTTGATGTCGTTGTAATATAAAACGTTGGGATAAACTTGCTTGTTTAGCAATAATGAAAAGGTAATTTGGAGTGTGCACACACACGGAAACTGAAATGTTTTGATAAGACTTCATAAAATTAATTTTTAGTGATTAATAAATAATTGAAATGTATACAGCCCTTGTTTTAGGATGTATGTTTTGAATAAATAAAATGAATGGAATAACTACAACCGCCTCATAAGAAGAGGAAGTCTATTTACCAAGTGGTACAATAGACTGAGGGCGATATGTAATAGAGCGTCTTCATGATGATGCAAAGTAAAGGATTTTTTTTGAGGAGAGCCTAATTTAAGGTTAACTTTTTTAGTGAACAGGCAGAGAAACAATGCATATATAAAAACAAAAGCCACTGAGGAAATCCCCAGTGGCTATATTTTAAACTTGGTATGATGTTAATGAATTAATATTCTTTTTTGCTCCTTTTTAGATTGGTTTTCTACGGAGAGTATGTATACTCCTGGAGTTATATCTGACACGTTTATTTGCGTGAGTTCTGATGTAACTGTAGTGTACTTAATCGTTTGTCCAGATAAGTCAATTACACTGATAGTTGCATCAGAAAAATCTGATAAATTAACGAAAAGAGTGTTTTTTACTGGGTTTGGATAAGCCTTAAAGCTGCCAGAATTGGTGCTTTCATCGTTTATGTCGGTAACTACGGATACAACATTAAAATTTTGTTCTATGGCGGCATAGTTGGTGCTGTAGTTACCTACTAAAGGACGTAAAAACATTCTAAATATATAGTTTTCAGCTATAGCTAATGGGGCATCCAAAGTGACTGTTAGTGTACCTGTTCCACTTCCCTCAGATATTCTAGCACTAATGTTTTTTACAAAATTATCTCCGGTATCGTAAATAGCAAAAAACACCCTTCTTTCCTCATTTACGCTGTAGTTGTAATCTAGCGAAATGGTTGTTGCATCAGTAGATACTTCTGCAGGAGGGTTTACAAAACTTACACTTTCAACATCTGGTTCAGGTTCCGGATCTGGATTTGGATCTGGAGTAGAGGCACAATCAGAAGTCTCAGACCAGTATTTACCAGCTGTTGCCTCTGTCATTTTTACGTAATCCCATAAGTTATATTCACTTTTCTTGGCTATTACAATTTTGTCAATCTGAAATCCATGCGATCTACCACCAATTTCCACTGTGTAAGTTCCAGCTTCAGGAAAAGCGACATTAATTTCTCCTTGTTCATGGTCTTGCTCGGCGTTACCCATTAACCAAAATCCTGGATCACTACGGCCTAAGCACTTAACAGGAGATGTAAGTGTATTTCCTTTTAACAATCCAATGTCTCCTTGAAAATAAACCCATGCATCGTTAGCTAAATCAGTACCTTGTTGTCCCGTTACTTTTCCTCGCTCCTCTTCGCTTTGACGAACAAACCATCTAAAGGCGTAAGTTCCGGCAGTATTAATTTTAAACGAATATGTTAATACTTCTGCGGGGGCAGGACCACCTTGATACTTATTTGCACCATCGAAATAGATGTATTTACCACCTGAAGCAAATGTTTCATCAGTACCTAATTTCCATGAACCTTTTAATTCAATGCGTTCTGCTTCAAAAACAAGAAGTCCATCCTCTTCCTCGACATTACAATCTTCAGGATCGATTGTTGTTCCTAAACAAGTGAAAACAATTGTTTCCCAACGGCCACGAGCATATGCATATATACCAGGTTCATCCTCATTCTCTAAAACCTTGCCATTTGAATGAGTATTTGATTCAACCTGGATAACATCACCATTTTTAACGGTAACATCTTTAAAAGTATGCGTGTATTTGGTGTAATCTGTTGTACTCTCTATGTTTTGGAATTCACCTATCAACTCTCCACCTACTCTTAATCGGTACGAGCACTCGCCATCTGTTTCTAAAAGCGAGGTTATAGTTACATCATACATTCCTGTTTCTCCATCAAAAACTTTAGTGACCGCTCCATATTGATCTTTATATGCAGCAGCATTGATGCCTACACAATATCTTTGAGAAGGCCATTTATCATCTTTATAGCAAGGCACCAAACCACTCACCTGTGTAAAGTCAAAGTCATCTACTCCATTATAACTGACATCTTCACAATCTGAAGGAACAGGAATATCTTCCATAATTCCATTGCCAATGAAGTTTTTAAATTTTACCGAATTGCCATTTTCATCGTTTTGAATAAGATAAAAAATCATTCCAGCATCTGAACAATCGGCTTTTGTAGAAACTACCATGCGGTCGTAAATAAACTTTACACCCGGATCTTGGTGATCACGCATCCAGTGAAAAACGGAATAATCGTATACGCCACCTTCTTTAGCAGCAAATCCAGCATCGTTATCGCTTAAGCTATTTTGATCTTTTATTTTATGATAATTAAGTCTGTCGCCACTTAATGCCACCGCTTCGTCCATGGTGTGGTGTTTATCTTCGTCAGCTACAGGCTGAAGGTCAAAGTTTGGATCCCCTCTGCGTAAGTGGTTATCGTTATATCCGCTATGCGAAATGATATGAACATACGTAAGGTTATCTATTTTGCCGTTATCAATAGCTTTTTGTACTGCGCGATAAAACATCTCCGATGGTCCCATATTAAAATAATATAAAGGATCGGAAGCGGTAGATTTACCTATTTCGATGGCTAAATGCGTTACTGCAGCTGCGTTATTTGTCGACGCATCCATAATACCATTAGTGCTAGCATCGAATCCCCAATTTGCGATGGCATAATCCGCCGCAATCTTCATTTGGTTAGTTGCCGTTGTGTGTGCTGGCGCTTCCATAAAGTTGTTGTAGGAATAATGTACTAGATATTCTTGTAGCTCTGCTTTTGCAAGCATAGCAAATGCTGCAGGTGTGCCTCCATAATCATCTGGGTCGCCCTTAGGCCATTTGTGTAGGTTGTCGGGTTGGTTGTTGCCGTCTGCACTTACGGCAATACGGTTGTTGTTCCAGCCTAAAGCTTGCGAATAAATTTGTGTTGCTAAAAACAAAAAAGCAACAAAAAATGTAGATTTTTTCATGTTAATTATAATGTTTAAGGGATTGTAAATTCTCTCCTTCCTTTGATGGAGAGGCTGCATTTAAATTATGATACTAAGCTAGTATTCAGTGCATCTATATTTAATAAACGTAACTTAACATGAACTTTACTACATCTATTTTACCTCTAACTAAAACTATACATCGCTATTTTTTTACAATAAAAGGTTGTTCCTGCGTTTCTATAAAATAACAAAGCCACTGAGGAAATCCCCAGTGGCTTTGTTGTTCATATCTATTACCTATAATAGGTAAGTGTTCTATTTGTATTCTTGCCAAGTTTTAATTGGAATATCCTCTTTACCCATTTTTGCAAATGCTCTGATAAAAGCTCCTGCTAAACGAGCGTTTGTAACCAAAGGAATATTAAAATCGATAGCACCACGACGTATTTTGTAACCGTTGTTTAGCTCGCTTTTAGATAAGTTCTTAGGAATGTTAATTACTAAGTCTAATTTTTTATCTCTAACTAAATCAAGTGCATTAGGCTTTTTACCTTCGTCGCTTGGCCAGTAAACCAACTCACTTTCAACGCCATTTTCAGCAAAGAATTTCTGAGTTCCACTGGTGGCATATAACTTGTAATCTTTATCTTGAAGTATTTTAGCTGCACTTAATAGTTCCATTTTAGAACGAAGTGGACCTGCTGAAATCAATATGTTTTTCTCAGGAATTTCGTATCCTACAGAAAGCATTGATGTAAGAATAGCCTCGTCGAAGTTATCGCCAATACAACCAACTTCACCTGTCGATGACATATCAACACCTAATACTGGATCGGCTTTAGCCAAACGAGCAAAAGAGAATTGTGAAGCTTTAATACCTACACAATCTAGGTCGAATAGGTTTTTATTTGGTTTCTCAACATCCATTCCTAACATTACCTGCGTGGCTAAATCGATAAGATTTACCTTAAGAATTTTAGAAACAAATGGGAAACTACGAGAAGCTCTTAGGTTACACTCAATAACTTTAAGCTCGTTATTTTTACCAAGAATCTGCATGTTGAAAGGTCCTGAGATATTTAAAGCTTTCGCAATCTCACGAGCAATTTTCTTCACGCGACGCATGGTCTCAATGTATAGTTTTTGAGGAGGGAATACGATGGTAGCATCACCCGAGTGAACTCCGGCAAACTCTACGTGCTCCGAAATCGCATAAGCTACTAACTCACCATCTTTCGCTACTGCATCTACCTCAATTTCTTTGGCTTCTTCAATAAATTCAGAAACTACTACTGGATATTCTTTAGATACGTTAGCTGCTAGTGTTAAAAAGTGCTCTAACTCGTCCTTGTTACTTACCACATTCATGGCAGCACCAGAAAGTACGTAGCTAGGACGAACTAACACCGGGAAGCCTACTTGATCAACAAACTTGAAGATGTCATCAACTGAAGTTAACTCACTCCAACGTGGTTGGTCAATGTCTAAGCTATCTAACATAGCAGAGAACTTCTGACGGTTTTCTGCACCATCGATATTAGCAGCAGATGTTCCTAAAATAGGTACATTTTGCTTGTCTAATTTCATGGCTAAGTTGTTAGGGATCTGGCCTCCTACTGAAACAATAACTCCTTTAGGTGTTTCAAGATCAATAATATCTAGTACACGCTCTAAAGAAAGTTCGTCGAAGTATAATCGATCACACATATCGTAATCGGTACTTACTGTCTCTGGGTTGTAGTTGATCATTACTGATCGGTACTTCTGATCGCGAATAGTGTTTAGCGCATTTACACTACACCAGTCAAACTCAACAGAAGAACCAATGCGGTACGCACCACTACCTAATACAACAACCGATTTATTATCCGCTTCGTATTCAATGTCGTTTTCGCTACCGCTATAAGTTAAGTACAAGTAGTTAATTTGTGCAGGGAATTCACCAGCCATGGTGTCAATTTGCTTAACTACAGGTAATATATTACGTTTTTTACGCTCAGCTCTTACTTTTAATAAGTCATCGCCAATTACTTCGCTAGTGCTTTTAAATACAGAGCGTGCAACTTGGAAATCAGAGAATCCAGAGCGTTTAGCATTTCTTAATAAGTCTGAAGGTAATTCTTCAAGTTTACCGAATTTCTTTAATTCCGTTTCAATGTTACTGATGTTCTTTAATTTCTCAAGGAACCAGTGGTCAATTCTACTCAGATCGTGGATTTCCTGAATGGTCATACCCATTTGGAAGGCCTCTGCAATAGCATAGATACGTTGATCAGTAGGTTCTGCTAATTCAGTCTTGACATCAATACCTTTTAATGGTTGGTTGGCCACGAACCCGTGCATACCCTGACCAATCATACGAAGACCTTTTTGAATAGCCTCTTCAAAAGTACGACCAATGGACATGATTTCACCAACTGATTTCATACTACTACCAATCTGCTTACTTACACCGTTGAATTTATTTAAATCCCAACGAGGAATTTTACAAACAACGTAGTCAAGAGCAGGCTCAAAGAAAGTAGATGTAGTTTTGGTTACCGAGTTCTTTAACTCATGTAATCCATAACCTAACCCTAATTTAGCAGCTACAAATGCTAAAGGATAACCTGTTGCTTTAGATGCCAAGGCACTAGAACGAGATAAACGTGCGTTTACTTCAATTACTCTGTAATCTTCAGAGTGAGGATCTAATGCATATTGTACGTTACACTCACCAACTACTCCGATACGACGGATAATTTTAATAGCTAACTCACGTAATTTATGATATTCTGAATTTGATAATGTTTGCGATGGAGCGATTACAATACTCTCCCCTGTGTGTATTCCAAGTGGATCGAAGTTCTCCATGTTACAAACTGTAATACAGTTATTATGGCGGTCACGTACTACTTCGTACTCAACTTCTTTCCAACCTTTAAGTGATTCTTCAACTAAAATCTGGTTAGAGTAAGAAAAAGCGTTTTCAGCTCTTTCAATCAGCTCTTGTTCGTTATAACAGAACCCAGAACCCATACCTCCTAATGTGTAGGCTGCACGAACAATGATTGGGAATCCAATTTCTTTAGATGCTTTAACTGCTTCTTCAACCGATGTTACAGCCAAACTCACAGGAGTTTTAACATCAATTTCTCTAAGTATGTTTGCAAAAATCTCTCTATCCTCAGTGTTGATGATAGATTGAACAGGTGTACCTAAAACTTCTAGGTTGTACTTTTCTAGCGTACCAGCTTGATAAAGTTTAGTACCACAGTTTAGTGCTGTTTGTCCACCAAAAGCCAATAATATACCCTGTGGTTTTTCTCTTTTAATTACCTCCTCTACAAAATAAGGGGTAACAGGTAAAAAGTAAACTTTATCGGCAATGTTTTCCGATGTTTGAACAGTGGCAATGTTTGGATTAACCAAAACCGTTTCAATACCTTCCTCTTTTAATGCTTTAAGGGCTTGTGAACCTGAATAATCAAACTCTCCTGCTTCGCCGATTTTTAGCGCACCCGAACCAAGTATTACTACTTTTTTAATGTCTTTGTTCATTATCTTAATGGCTATTATAAATTGATGTAATCGTATTCTTATGCATTTTTTATTCTAACAAAATAACTTTTAAGAATTTACATTGTTCACTGTTTCTCTAAGTTATTCTTCCTAATCCTACGTATAATCCTACCTTTAAAACTATGCTTAAATGCTGTGAATTAAACAACAACGCATAATTACGCAAATTATATTGGCTGCAAAAATACAAATATTTTGCAAATTCCCTTTGAATATTTTAAAAAAGTGAATATTTTTGCAATGCAATTGAATATTTATACAATGAAGATAAAAGCACAAAGATTAGCAGCTATTCAAAATATCATTAGCTCGCAAAAAGTGAGTAGTCAAGAAGAGCTTCTTCTTATTCTAGAGAAGGATGGATTTATGACTACCCAAGCTACTTTGTCGCGCGATCTTAAATTTTTAAAAGTGGCCAAAATTCCTCATCCTGATAAAGGGTATGTATACGAATTACCTTCGGGTGGATCGAAAGCGCATGAGGAGATTCAGGACGATTTTCCTATTGGAGGAGTTGAATCAATTGATTTTACAGGGAGTTTAGCGGTTGTAAAAACCAGACCTGGATTTGCAGGAGGAATTGCATCTATTATAGATAGTCACGATCCGTATGAGATTTTAGGTACCATTGCAGGTGATGATACTATTTTATTGATTATCAGAGAAGGTGTTTCTAAAGGTCACATTCTTGAAATATTGTCCATGTTTATTCCTGGATTAAAGGATAAAGCTATATAGTTGATTGGAAGGAGTTGAATAAACAATGATCGAAGAATTTAATATAGATGTAGCAGGAGAATCTCATTTAACGTATGTAGATGAAATTCTGAATACCATTTCCGATGCCGCTAAGGTAAGAGGTACTGGTATTGCTAAGCGTAGCCCTGGCTATATCATTCAAAAGATAAACGAAGGCAAAGCCATCATTGCTTTACAAAAAGGTGTTTTTGCTGGATTCTGCTATATAGAGTCATGGGGGCACGATAGGTTTGTGGCCAATTCAGGGCTTATTGTGGTAGATGCTTTTAGAGGCAAAGGTTTAGCGAAAGCCATTAAATCAAAAGCCTTTGAGTTATCGCGTAAAAAGTTTCCAGCAGCTAAATTGTTTGGTTTAACAACGGGTTTGGCTGTAATGAAAATTAACTCAGACCTAGGCTATAGGCCTGTAACATTTTCAGAGCTAACCGATGATGAAATGTTTTGGAAGGGCTGTAAGAGCTGTGTCAATTACGACATTTTAGTTCGTACAAATCGTCGTCATTGCCTTTGTACGGGTATGCTTTATGATCCTGAAAAGATAAAAGATGAAGAAAAGGACAAAAATATTGGCGTATATGGGCGCTGGCTAAGGTTTAAGCAGTCCGTTTTTCTTAAGGGAAATAAAAAGAAAGAAAGTAGTAAGTTGTCTTATTTAAAAAGATTACAACTTAAATTAATATCGTAAACAAGCATGCGAGGCGGTTAGTTGGCATCGCATATTAATATTATAAAGAAATGGAAAAAGTAGTTTTAGCTTTTAGTGGTGGTTTAGATACTTCTTTTTGTGTAAAATATTTAAAGCACGAAAAAGGACTTGATATTTACTCGGCCATTGCGAACACAGGAGGTTTCTCAAATGACGAGTTACAAACTATTGAGGAAGGTGCATACAAGTTAGGGGTTACCCAACACGAAGCCTTGGATGTAACAGATATATATTATCGTAATTGTATCCGTTATATGATATACGGGAATATCCTTAAAAACAATACTTATCCATTATCTGTAAGCTCCGAAAGAATTTTTCAGGCTTATGCCATTGTTGATTATGCCAGAAAAATAGGCGCAAAATATATTGCTCACGGAAGTACTGGTGCAGGAAATGATCAAATTCGTTTTGATTTAACGTTCCAAATCATTGCTCCAGAAATCGAAATTATCACCCCAATTCGTGATTTAACGCTTTCGCGTGAAGCAGAGATTGATTATTTAAAGAAGCATGGTGTAGAGAGGGACTGGAAAAAGATGGATTACTCCATTAATAAGGGTCTTTGGGGTACAAGTATTGGAGGTAAAGAAACTTTAACTACCAACGAAACATTGCCTGAGGAAGCTTATCCATCGCAAGTGCAAAAGGAAGGAACGGAAGATTTAGTAATTGAGTTTACTAAAGGTGAAATTGCTTCGGTGAATGGCGAAACTTTCGATACAGGAATTGATGCCATAAGAAAAATTGAAGAAATTGGTAGTGCATATGCTATAGGTCGTGATACACATGTAGGAGATACTATTATTGGCATTAAAGGTCGTGTAGGATTTGAGGCTGCAGCACCGATGTTAATAATTAAAGCACACCATTTATTAGAGAAGCATACGCTTACTAAGTGGCAAATGTACTGGAAAGAGCAATTGAGTAACTGGTACGGAATGTTGTTGCACGAAGCGCAATATACAGAGCCGGTAATGCGTGATATCGAGAAGTTTTTAGATAACTCTCAGGAGAATGTAAATGGTAAAGTAACGCTTCGTTTACATCCATATCGTTTCGAATTGGTAGGTATTGAGTCGGATAACGACTTGATGAACTCTGGTTTTGGTGATTACGGTGAAATAAACAAAGGTTGGAGTGGAGATGATGTAAAAGGATTTACATCGATACTTGGAAACCAATTAAAGATATTCAACAAAGTTAACGAAGGTCAACTTGATATTAAATAAGCAGCAGATGATTAAAGTTGGAATAGTAGGAGGTGCAGGATATACTGCAGGTGAGTTATTAAGGATTTTGCTAACGCACCCTAATGCAGAAATCACCTGTATTCAGAGTACAAGTAATGCTGGCAATCCAATTTCAGCAGTGCATACTGATTTGTTGGGCGACACAGATTTAACTTTCGTTCCGGATTTAGACACAAGCATAGTAGATGTTATTTTCTTGTGCATGGGACATGGAAAATCAGTAGAGTTTCTAACAGAAAATGAGATTCCAAGCCACATCAAAATCATCGACTTAAGTCACGATTACAGATTGGAGCGCGAAGGGAATGACTTTGTTTATGGTTTGCCAGAGTTAAATATGGAAGCTATTAAGTCGGCTAATAAAATAGCCAACCCAGGGTGTTTTGCTACAGCTATTCAATTGGCCTTATTGCCTTTGGCGGCTGCTAAAAAACTAAGCGAAGTACATGTTAATGCGGTAACAGGCTCTACTGGAGCGGGACAAAAGCCAACATCAACTTCTCATTTTAGCTGGAGAAACAATAATGTATCTGTATATAAAGCTTTTTCTCATCAGCATTTAGGCGAGATTAAACAATCGTTAAAGCAATTGCAAAATGGTTTCAACGAGCCGGTAAACTTTATTCCGGTACGTGGAAATTTTGCTCGAGGAATTATGGCTACAGCATATGTTGATTGTGACATGACGCAAGAAGAAGCAGTAGCACTATATAAAGAATATTATAAAAATCATCCATTTGTAACGGTGTCGGATATAAACCCGCATCTGAAGCAAGTGGTAAATACCAACAAAGGAATTTTATTTGTTGAAAAACATGACAACAAGCTGTTAGTTATTAGTATGATTGACAATCTTGTAAAAGGAGCATCAGGACAAGCTGTTCATAATATGAACTTAATGTTTGGACTGGAAGAAAAAACAGGTCTTCGCCTTAAATCAGTGGCATTTTAAAACCGAGTATTAACCAATACATTAACCTTCGGAATTAAAACATCATTTAAATATTTAAGGAATATCGATTCTAAAAAAAGATTTAAATAATGTGTATTTATTAAAAGGAAGACTTGTTAATAGTCCTGTAGGGAAGCCAAGAGCCCTACAGGACTATTCTTATTCTTAAATCAGTAACATTGAAAAATATTAATGAGATGAAATTATTTGATGTATACCCATTGTTTAGTATTGAGCCAGTGAAAGCACAAGGTTCTTATATTTGGGATAAAGACGACAATAAGTATTTAGATTTATATGGAGGTCATGCTGTTATCAGTATTGGTCATTCTCATCCTCATTATATTGAACGAATTTCAACGCAATTAAATAAAATTGGGTTCTATTCCAATTCAGTTCAAAACCAGTTGCAAAAAGATTTAGCCCAAAAGCTAGGCGAAGTTTCTGGCTTAAATGATTACGATTTATTCCTTTGTAATTCAGGTGCTGAGGCTAATGAAAATGCTTTGAAGTTAGCTTCGTTTGTAACAGGTAAGAAAAAGGTCATCTCCTTTGAAAAAGGGTTTCATGGAAGAACATCTGCCGCAGTAGCTATTACTGATAATCCTAAAATAATTGCTCCTATCAATAGCAATCACGAGTCGGTTATTTTGCCGTTAAACGATTTAACTGCCGTTGAAAAAGAATTGCAAAATGAAGATGTATGTGCTGTAATTATTGAAGGAATTCAAGGGATTGGTGGGATTATCGTTCCAGATGCTACTTTCCTTGAGCAATTAGAGGTGTTGTGTAAAAAATACGAGGCCATATTAATTTTAGACGAAATACAATCAGGGTGCGGACGTTCAGGTAAATTCTTTGCTTATCAGCATAGTAATGTAAAGCCTGATTTGGTTACCATGGCTAAAGGAATGGGCAATGGATTTCCAATTGGAGGTGTACTTATCTCCAATAAGTTTGAACCATGGTTTGGCATGCTAGGAACTACCTTTGGAGGAAATTACTTGGCTTGTGCTGCTGCATTAGCTGTGTTAGAGGTGATTGAGAAGGAAAATTTGGTGGAGAATGCCAGAGAAGTTGGTAACCATATTATTAATAAAGCTAAAGAAACCTTAAAAGGATGTGAAATTCGAGGTGAGGGCCTAATGATTGGCTTAGAATTTGATTATGAGATAGTCGAGTTAAGACGAAAGCTTCTTTTTGAAGACAAAATCTTTACTGGAGTATCAGGCAAAAATACAATTCGAATATTACCTCCATTAAACTTAAGCCTTGAAGAAGCTGATTTATTTATGGATAAACTAGCGGATTCTTTATAAGAGTGCAATTGGCCTGATGTTCTTTTTCTATTAACATTTTAAAAGACAAGGTCATGGTTAAATTTTTCTGGAACGAAGAATGGAAGGACATTCAATTTGAGGAAGGCGCACTGAGAAAAAAGTATGCCATTTCTAATTATGGAAGAGTAATTAGTTATGCAGACGAGCTTAAAGAGGGCAGCCTGATAAAAGGCGGGAGACTAAGAGGGTACGCTACCCTACCAGTACGACCTTTCGGCAAGTCAAAAACCTATTACATTCATAAGTTAGTAGCTCAATATTTTATTGCCCACATTAAGGTGGATGCTAAGTTTGTTATACATATTGATTACAATAAGAATAATAATTTTGTAGATAACTTAAGGTGGAGTACTAAAGATGAAGTATTTGCACATCAGCAACACAACCCTTTGGTGCTTGAGGCAAGAGAAAAACAAAAAGGACGCAAAACAGTGCAAGGGCACAAACTTACTTCAACTGAGGTAATGCGTTTAAAACGAAAAATATTTGATCCCAATCGCAAATCGCGTTTGAAAATCATTGCCAAGCAATTTGGTATTAGCGAAATGCAATTATACCGAATTAAATCGGGTGAAAACTGGGGGCATGTAAAAATTGAAATTGACGGCGTAGAGTATTAGCTGTAGGATGACCTTTATTTTGTTGTTCTGCAAATAATCTCGAATAGCAAATAAAGGCTCACTATGAATAATAAAAAAATTGCCATCATTGGTGGTGGAAACTTAGGACAAGCAATTGCAAACGGAATTGTAAATTCCAATATTGTACCTGCATCTAATCTTACTGTTACTCGTCGCCGAGTACAACTGATTCAAAATCTTAAAGAATTAGGCATCAATACTATTTCCGATAATAAGGAAGCTGCAGCAGATGCTGATATAATATTCTTAGGTGTTAAGCCCTATCAAATCCAACAAATTACAGAAGAGATAAGTCCCGTGGTGAAAGATTCTGCCATGGTTATTTCTTTAGCTACTGGGGTTGATGCTGCATCTATCGAAAAATATTTTGGTAAGGAATTGGCCATTTTTAGAGCCATGCCTAATACGGCTATTGCTATTGGCGAGTCAATGACTTGTATTTCGTCGCATAAAGCAAGCGAGGAGCAAGAAAAAGTAGTGCTTACTTTATTTGAACAAGTAGGGCAGGCTTTAATTATTCCAGAAGAGTTAATGGCATCGGCAACAGTACTGGCAGCTTGTGGTATTGCTTTTGCTTTAAGGTTTGTGCGTGCAGCTACGCAAGGGGGTATTGAAATAGGTTTTGGGGCAGATTTAGCTTTACAGATTGCAGCGCAAACAGTGAAGGGGGCCGCTGATTTATTAATAAAAGAAGGCTCGCATCCAGAGCATGAAATTGATAAAGTAACTACGCCTCGTGGTATAACTATTTCAGGATTAAATGAGATGGAACACCAAGGTTTTAGTTCGTCGTTAATTAAAGGTCTACTGACCTCTTTCAATAAAATTGAAAACGGTAAATAGTAATTGACTTACTAAAAACTAAGTATTATTATTGCAACAATATCAATAAGCTAAATAAATTCAGTGTTTAAGTCAATTATTATAAAAATAGGCTCTAATGTATTAACCAAGGATGATGGCACGCTTCATTTCGATAGAATGTCTCATTTGGTTGATCAAATTGCAGAGTTGCATCAAAAGAACAAGAAGATTATTTTGGTTTCGTCGGGTGCTGTAGCTGCAGGAAGATCGATGGTGCAGGTAAACCGTAAAACCGATACGGTATCTTCGCGTCAATTGCTTTCTTCTGTTGGTCAGGTGAAGCTTTTAAATACCTATTCAGGATTATTTGAGAATCATCAGATTCAGTGTGCGCAGGTTTTAGTAACCAAGCAAGATTTTAGGTCGAGGGAGCATTATCTGAATATGAAAAATTGCCTTACCACCTTGTGGGATAATGGAATTGTTCCTATCATTAACGAAAATGATGCAGTATCTGTAACAGCTTTAATGTTTACGGATAACGATGAACTGGCAGGTCTGTTAGCTACTATGATGAGCAGCGAGGCTTTGTTTATTTTAAGTAATATAAATGGTATTTATAATGGCGATCCGAAGGCCGAAGGTACTGAGGTGATTAGAACCATTAATAGTGCTAATGCAGATCTTTCGGAATATATTTCTACCACCAAATCAAACTTTGGACGTGGAGGTATGTTAACCAAATGTCATATAGCGCAAAAGACAGCTGCTTCGGGTATCTCGGTACACATTGCCAATGGTACTCGTGAGAATATTCTAGTGGACTTAAATAAAAATGCAGAAAGTATTGAGCATACTCGTTTTATTCCAGGAGAAAAATATCCTGCAGTAAAAAAATGGATCGCATACTCCGAGGCCTTTGCAAATGCAGAAGTGCATATTAATGAAGGGGCTTACGAAGCTCTCAATTCTGATAAAGCAACAAGTTTGTTGCTGGCAGGTGTTACAAAATTAAATGGTGATTTTAAAAAAGGAGATTTGCTTAAAATCATCACCGAAGACGGTAATGCCGTGGGAATAGGCAGAGCTAAATACGATAGAAAAAAAGCAAATGATCATATGGATGACGTGAAGTATCAACCGCTCATTCATTACGATTATTTGTATTTATTTTCAGAAAAAAATTAAGTAAAATCCAAAATCTAATATACAATGCAGTGTTTACCTCAATTCGAAAAAGTTAAAGATGCCGCCCGTGGATTATCCCGCGTGAGTCAGGCAGATATTATTCAGCTGTTAAATAAACTAGCAGAAGAAGCCGAGAAAAACATTCCAGAACTTTTGGAAGCTAACCAAAAGGATTTGGATCGTATGGATATTAACGATCCCAAATTCGACCGCTTAATGCTAAACAAAGATCGAATTGAAGGTATTGCATCGGATATTAGAAATGTAGCTCAACTTCCTTTTCCTGTAGGAGAAGTGTTGGAAGAAAAGAAGTTGGATAATGGCATGGATTTGCAAAAAGTTCGTGTGCCATTGGGTGTAATTGGCGTTATTTACGAAGCTCGTCCTAATGTTACTTTCGATGTATTTTCACTTTGTATGCAATCAGGAAACGCCTGTGTACTTAAAGGAGGTAGTGATGCTGCATTCTCAAATAAAGCTATTGCAACCTTAATACATAAGGTGTTAAAAGAGGAAGGTTTCAATCCTGAGGTTTTACAATTGTTACCTCCAGATAGGTCTGCAGCAACAGAGTTGATGAATGCTGTAGGTTATGTGGATATCTTGATTCCAAGAGGTTCGCAGAACTTAATAAATTCGGTACGTGAAAATGCTAATATTCCAGTAATTGAAACTGGTGCTGGTATTGTTCATACCTATGTGGATGCTACGGCAGACTTGAAGAAGGCAACCAGTGTTGTGGTAAATGCTAAAACCAGAAGAGTTAGTGTATGTAATGCATTGGACTGTTTGGTACTGCATAAGGATCAATTATCCAACTTAGTAGAAATGGTGGATGGTATGAAAGCTTTTGATGTGGAGATATTTGCTGATGAAGATGCGTATGCAGCATTAGAAGGGAAGTATCCTGCTTCATTATTACAAAAAGCAACTGAAGAATCTTTTGGTACAGAGTTTTTATCACATAAAATGTCTATCAAAACGGTAGATAGTTTAGATACTGCATTGGATCATATTTATAAGTTTAGCTCTAAGCATAGCGAAGCCATTGTTGCGGAAGATGCAGAAGTTATTCAACGTTTTTTTAACGAAGTGGATGCAGCAGCAGTATATTCAAATGCATCAACGGCTTATACCGATGGGGCTCAATTTGGTTTAGGTGCCGAAATTGGTATCAGTACGCAAAAGTTGCATGCTCGCGGACCAATGGCTTTGCGCGAACTAACTAGCTATAAGTGGTTAATCAAAGGAAACGGAAACGCCAGACCGTAAGGTAAGCTTGGCAAGAAGATGAAGCTTATTTGGTCTTTGTCTTTATACTTTAATCTTTATACTTATAAAAATGAAAAGATATTTAAAAGTTGACGATATAGGGGATTTAAAACAAGCGCTTAAAGATGCGTTTGAAGTAAAAAATAATCCCTACGCATTCCAGGATTTAGGAAAAAACAAAACCATTATTTTGGTATTTTTTAATTCTAGTTTAAGAACTCGCCTAAGTACACAGAAAGCTGCCATGAACATGGGAATGAATGTGATGGTGCTAGATATTAATAAAGATGGCTGGAAGTTAGAAACCGAAATGGGTGTTGTGATGGATAGTGATAAGCCAGAGCATATCAAAGAAGCTGTTCCAGTAATCGGTCAGTATTGTGATTTAATTGGAGTTCGTTCGTTCGCAACTTTCGAAAATAAAGAGGATGATTATAGCGAAAGAGTAATCAATCAGTTTATACAATATTCTGGTGTTCCTGTAATAAGTCTAGAATCTTCAACCCGTCATCCACTGCAAGCTTTTGCCGATTTAATTACTATCGAAGAGCATAAAACTAAGGCTCGCCCTAAAGTGGTGTTGACTTGGGCTCCACATCCACGTGCTTTGCCTCAAGCTGTAGCCAATTCTTTTACGGAATGGATGAAAGAATCAGATGTTGAGTTTGTAATTACACATCCTGAAGGGTATGAATTGGCAGATGAGTTTACGGAAGGTGTTACGGTAGAACACAACCAAAGAAAAGCTTTTGAAGGTGCTGATTTTATTTATGCTAAAAACTGGTCGTCGTACAAAGATTACGGACAGGTGGTTTGTGAAGATAAAGACTGGACGGTGAATGAAGAAAAAATGGCGCTTACAAATAACGCCAAGTTTATGCACTGTTTACCAGTTCGAAGAAATATGATTGTTACCGATGGTGTGATAGAAAGTGAAAATTCTTTAGTGGTTCAAGAGGCGGCTAATAGAGTTGTTTCTGCACAAACGGTGATTAAAAGAATGTTGGAATCTTTGCAGAAGTAAAAGTCTGCAGATTTCGTTTAAATGATAAATTATTTAATCAAGCATCAAAGCTATTAGTTAGTCTTGATGCTTGATGTTTGATATAAAAAACATGCAAGATATTACCATAGTTAAAGTTGGAGGAAAAGTTGTTGAAACACCAGAATCGTTACAAGAACTTTTAACTGATTTTGTTGCTCTGCCAGGTTTGAAAATATTGGTTCACGGAGGTGGGCGCTCAGCTACTAAAGTGGCTGAACAGTTAGGTATAAAAACACAAATGGTGGAAGGTAGACGAATTACTGATATCGAAACACTAAAAGTGGTTACTATGGTGTACGCTGGCTTGGTAAATAAAAATATCGTTGCTTCACTTCAGGCCAAAGGGGCCAATGCCATTGGTTTAACAGGAGCGGATTTGAATTTAATCAAAGCCGTAAAACGTCCTGTTAAAGATATCGATTATGGATATGTTGGCGATGTGGTTTCTGTGCAAGTGGAGGAGTTGAAAGAGTTGATTAATAAAAATGTGGTTCCTGTGGTAGCTCCACTTACGCATGATGGAAACGGAATTATGCTAAACACCAATGCTGATACCATGGCTTCGTCTTTAGCATGTGCATTGGCGGAGCATTTTAGTGTAAACTTAGTGTATTGTTTCGAAAAGAAAGGTGTGCTAAGCAATCCTGATGATGACGATGCGGTTATTGAAAATTTAACACACTCGCTTTTTAAAGAACATCAAACAACAGGGGTTATTGCTGAAGGTATGATTCCAAAATTGGATAACGGGTTTAACGCCTTAAACAGCGGAGTTAAAAAAGTGAATATAACCAATACGCAAGGTTTAAAAGGTGGTTTGAATTCAGGTACACTATTAACAAACGGATAATGGATAAATTTCAGACCATAGCAAACGAAGTTATTGAACTTCTGAAACAATTAATATCCATTGAGTCGTTGAGCAAGCAAGAAGATGCTGCTGCTGATTTAATGGAATCTTTTCTTAAAAACAAAGGATTAAAGACCAATCGCAAAATGAATAATATTTGGGTTTGGTCTGCTGATAAAGTGGATAGTAAACCAACTATTTTACTGAATTCGCATATCGATACCGTTAAGCCGTCTTCGAAGTGGACTTACGCTCCGTTTGAGCCAACTTTGGAGGGAGATGTGTTGTATGGTTTGGGAAGTAATGATGCTGGGGGGCCACTGGTTTCCTTACTAGCTACGTTCTTACTGCTTTCAGAAACTGAGCAGCCTTTTAATTTGGTTTATGCCGCTACAGCGGAAGAGGAGATTTCGGGACGTAATGGTGTGGCTCAGCTTTTTGAAGAAATTGGCACTATCGATTTGGGAATTATAGGAGAGCCTACGCAAATGCAAATGGCGGTGGCCGAAAAAGGATTGCTTGTGTTGGATTGCGAAGCCAAGGGTAAGGCAGGTCATGCTGCCAGAGACGAAGGTTTAAATGCGATATACGAAGCACTGCAAGATATTGAATGGTTTAAAAACTATCAATTCCCAGAGGTTTCTGATCTTTTTGGCCCTGTGAAAATGACGGTTTCTCAGATTAATGCAGGAACGCAGCATAATGTGGTTCCTGATTCGTGTAAATTTGTAGTTGATGTGAGACTTAATGAGAAGTATAGCAACCAACAAGCTGCGGATATTATTCAGAGCAAAGTAAAGTGTACAGCTACGCCAAGAAGTACTCGTTTAAATAGCTCGTATATACCGCTAGATCATCCTGTAGTAAATAGAGGATTAGAAATAGGAAGGACTTATTATGGTTCGCCAACCACTTCAGATCAGGCTCTTATGAGTTTTACTACTTTAAAAATGGGACCTGGAGATTCTGCTCGATCGCATACGGCTGATGAGTATATTAAATTAAGTGAAATTAAAGAAGGTGTTAAGATCTATTATGAGCTTCTAAATGGCTTAGAGATAAGAGATTATAGTAAAAGTTAAAAAATGTGACAAATGTCATAAAAATGAAAAGTTAATTTGAATTTGTAAGTTTATTAAATTATATTTGCCTCAATTATAAGAAACAAGGATAACGCAATTAACAATCCGTAATTACCACCATTAAATATTGGGGCTTAACATCTATAAAATACAATCATTTACGAATGTGTTTGAAGTATTTTTGTGCGAAAATTATATTGAATGAAACTTTGGGATAAAGGAATAAAAGTAAACGATAAAGTAGAAAGCTTTACAGTTGGCAAAGACCGAGAAATGGATCTTTACCTTGCTCCTTTTGATGTTATTGGCACCATGGCTCACATTACGATGCTAGAAAGCGTAGGTTTACTTGAAAAAAGTGAGCTTGAAGAGCTTTTAGTAGAACTTCAAAATATATACGCCGATGCAATAGCTGGCAATTTTAAAATTGAAGATGGTGTTGAAGATGTGCACTCGCAGGTAGAGATGATGTTAACAGAGCGTTTGGGTGATGTGGGAAAAAAGGTGCATAGCGGAAGATCTAGAAATGATCAAGTTCTATTGGATCTTAAATTGTTTATCCGAAGTAAAATTGAAGAGGTTGTAGAAGCTGTAAAAGAGTTTTTTGAGGCACTACAAACTCAAAGTGAAAATTATAAAGACTGTTTAATTCCGGGGTATACGCATTTACAGGTAGCTATGCCATCGTCATTTGGATTATGGTTTGGTGCATATGCAGAAAGCTTGACGGATGACATGCAAATGTTAAAGGCTGCTTGGAAAATAACCAACCAAAATCCATTAGGAGCAGCGGCTGGTTACGGAAGTAGTTTTCCTTTAAACAGACAGATGACAACCGACCTCTTAGGTTTTGACAATATGAACTACAATGTAGTTTATGCCCAAATGGGAAGAGGGAAAACAGAGAAAAATGTATCTATGGCGTTAAGTTCTGTTGCCTATACGGTGGGAAAATTTGCTACAGATGCTTGTTTATATATGAGTCAGAATTTTGGATTTTTAAGCTTGCCTAATGAGTTGACAACTGGGTCGAGTATTATGCCACACAAGAAAAATCCTGACGTTTTTGAGTTGATTAGAGCAAAGTGCAATCAATTGCAGGCTCTTCCTGATTCCATTGGAATGATTACCGGAAATCTTCCTACAGGATATTTCAGAGATCTTCAACTGATAAAAGAGACTTTTTTACCTGCCTTTGATGAGCTAATAAGTTGTTTAGACTTAGCTACTTTTGCGGTAAATAATATCTCGATTACAAAAGATGTTCTCAACAACGAAATGTACAAATATGCATTTAGTGTTGAAGAGGTGAATAAACTGGTTTTGCAAGGTGTACCTTTTAGAGATGCATACAAGCAAATTGGAGGGATGATTGAGGAAGGAAAATTTGAACCAGAATTAACCGTTGAACATTCACACGAAGGAACCATAGGTAATCTGTGTAACCCTCAGGTGAAACTAAAAATGGAAGGCATCATTAACGAGTTTAACTTTAAAAAAGTTAATGAGGCAATTAACACTTTAAGTAAGAAATAAAATAGAAGTATGGTATTATTGGAAAACTTGGCTAAGATGGCCGTACAATCATGTGAAATCGAAAAAGGACTTTTTGACCAAATGGGTGTTAAGAGGGGCTTGCGTAATTCGGATTTCTCTGGTGTACTGGTTGGCTTAACTCATATAGGTAATGTAGTTGGATACGATAACAAAGATGGTAAGTTAATCCCAAGAGAGGGTGAGCTTTACTATCGTGGTATTGAACTTAAAGACCTATCTAAAGGATTCCTTTCAACTGGTCGTCATGGTTTTGAAGAAACAGCTTATTTGTTATTAACAGGTCAGCTTCCAAACTCAACAGAATTAACTGATTTTACTGAGTATTTGGCAGAACAAAGTGAGTTACCTCCATTCTTCTCTAAAAATATGATTCTTTCATTACGTGGACGTGATGTAATGAATATGCTAGCTAGATCTGTATTAGGTCTGTATGCTGCCGACGAAGATGCTGAAGATTTTAGCGAAGTGAATTTAATGAAACAAGCCATTAGCTTAATTGCTAAGTTTCCAGTTATTGTAGCTTATGCTTACTACGGAATGCGTCATTCATTCCAGCGTAAATCTTTGATTATTCGTCACCCACAAAAGCATTTAAGTTTAGCGGAGAATTTCCTTTATATGTTAAAAGGAAAAGATTATACGAAGCTTGAAGCTGATTTGCTTGATTTATCGTTGGTTATTCACGCTGAGCATGGTGGTGGTAATAACTCTTCATTTACTACCAGAGTGGTAAGTTCTGCTCAAACAGATACTTATTCTGCCATTGCTGCTGCATTAGGTTCTCTTAAAGGTGGACTACATGGAGGTGCAAACCTTAAGGTGATTGATATGATGAATAATATCAAAGAAAACGTTAAGGATTGGAGCGATAAAAAAGAAGTTTCTGAATACCTATTGAAATTATTAAACAAGCAAGCATTTGATCAAACAGGTAAAATTTACGGAATTGGTCATGCTATTTATACTTTATCTGATCCTCGTGCCGTTCTATTAAAAGAGAAAGCAAGAGAATTAGCGGATGAAAAAGGTAGAATGGATGAGTTTAAATTGTACGAACTTATCGAGGAATTAGCACCAGAAGTATTCTATCAGTTTAAAGGTGAAAATGCCAAAGTAATTTGCGCTAACGTTGACTTTTATTCAGGATTTGTATACGAATGTATCAAAATCCCTAAAGAAATATATACTCCAATATTTGCTGTTGCCAGAATCGCAGGATGGGCAGCACATCGTATAGAGGAGGTTACATTCTCGAGCCGTCGTATTATTCGTCCGGCATACAAGTGTGTAATTGATCGATCTACTTATCTTCCTTTGGAATCGAGATAAGTGTTTTTGTTGATTGGGTAATGAAAAGGCTGTCTGTGGGGGAAAAGATCAGACAGCCTTTTTTACGTTTAAATTTTTGCTTTGTGTAGATTGTTATATGCAAACTCCCTACCTATATTATGTGCATCATTATAACTTCTACGATGCATTTGTAAATTACTATTTCCTCTTACGTATTTCCGTAGTGTATATTTATTCATAATGTTAGAATATAGTTAATATATATGCATTTTTAAATCTTTTATTAGTGGGAAATATATTTATTTACTACCTTTGCGCCCGATATAAAAATTGGAGTTTGACTTAGCAGATACTGCAAAATAAATCTCCAACATAAAATAATGGATTATCTTGATGTTATGCCTGAAGTAAAAGGAATTAAGTTGGTGCTCGAAGATGGAACTGTCTTTGAAGGAAAGTCGTTTGGATATCATAAATCAATTGCTGGTGAGGTTGTTTTCAACACCGCAATGACAGGTTATCCTGAAAGTTTAACAGATCCATCGTATAAAGGTCAGATTTTAGTCTCTACTTACCCTTTAATTGGTAATTATGGAGTGCCTAAAAATGGTAAAGACGAACATGGAATTCCTTTGTTTTATGAATCAGATCAGATTCATATTTCTGGACTAATAATTTCTGATTACTCATTTGAATATAGCCATTGGAATGCTGAGAACTCATTACGTGAGTGGTTAATTCAAAATGAAATTCCAGGTATTTTCGATATCGATACGCGTGCCTTAACTAAAATCCTGAGAGAAAAAGGATCTATGTTAGGTAAGATAATTGTTGATGAAGATAAAGATATCGAGCAGTACGATCCTAACTTCGATAATTTGGTAGCTCAAGTGAGTACTAAAGAGCGCAAGGTTTACGGAAACGGAAAAAATAAAGTTGTTTTAGTAGATACAGGAGCAAAATACAATATTTTACGTTGTCTTTTAAATAGAGATACTACAGTAACAGTAGTGCCTTGGGATTACGATTTTACACAAGAGGATTATGATGGTATCATGCTTTCTAATGGACCAGGTAACCCAGAAATGTGTGCAATTACGGTGGAGCATATCAAAAAAGCAATAGAAATTGGTAAGCCTATTTTTGGTATCTGTTTAGGAAATCAATTGTTAGGTATCGCCTCTGGAGGTAGCACATACAAATTAAAGTATGGACATCGTGCCCATAATCACCCAGTAATTAAAGTAGGTACTGATAACTGTTTTATTACTTCGCAAAACCACGGTTATGCATTAGATAATGATTCGTTAACAGACGATTGGGAACCTTTATTTGTACATATCAACGACAAAAGTAACGAAGGTATCAAGCACAAGTCTAAACCATTCTTCTCTACTCAGTTTCACCCAGAAGCTTCTTCTGGTCCAACGGATACCGAGTTTTTATTCGATGATTTTATTAGCTTGATTGAAGAATATAAAAAATAAATATTCCGCTTTCGGAATCTACAAAGCCCCTTGATTTTATCTTGGGGCTTTTTTTGTACCTTTAACTAATCACCAAAACTATTTACCATGAGAAATCTTCCTGTGATCATTATTATTCTGTTTATTGCTTTGGCATGTAATACTACAAAACCTGTTGCAAAAGGAGATACAGAAACGGCGCAAATAAACGAAGCGGCTAAGGATTCAACAGAGTATGAACTGATTATTTTTGATGTTAGATATAATAGTTTTTTGGCCACCCAACCAGCCAAAGAATTCTATAGTAACGAATATTACCAAAATTGGAACATGCGATATGTAACAGAGTGGAATATTAGACATAGTAATCCAATACGGTACGGTGATTTTTATGAAACCCAAATTGATTATAGCGCGCAAATAGATTATGGCATAGACTTAAATTATCAACTGTATTATTACTTCCTATTTATCGAAAGAGAATATGGTATTGTATTAGTCAGGAGAGGGAGAACTGCACGCTAAGGTGCCACATTAACCATGCTTGTATCTGCTTGTTAAGGTTGTTTTAATTATTATTTGTAGAAGGTAAGTAGGGTGGTTAGGTCAATAGGTTGATAGTGGATTAGATCAATGCTTACTCTGTTAGTGCAAATGTAATTCGTTTTAATCATGTTCATCTTGTAAATCATGTCTCAAGTGTTGCAGACAGGATAAACAAGTATAAAACTTAGCTATTAAGTTGGCGCTGCATTTGCTATCCTTGCGTGTGGGATGATAACTATATACTTACCCTGCAGCTCAAATAAACTATTTAATTGGTATTTCACCTTGTTAACAGAATCTGTACAACTCTCAAACACCCTTTAATACCAATTCTA